>JAJYJK010000101.1 GCA_021789555.1 Nitrospirota bacterium | reverse complement strand
TGCGGCAGGGAAATATTCCGATGACATGATTGCCGCGATGGAAGAGGAGTTGAACTCCCCCTGCACGGAAGAGATGGCCGCCTTTGATAAATTCATCCGGTTCATGGAGGGCAGGGACTATGATGTTGTCGTATTTGACACCGCCCCCACGGGCCACACGCTTCGATTGCTGGACCTTCCCTTCGATTACGCGAAGCAGGTGGAGATGATGATAGGCGGAGACGAGGCGAAAGAGGCGGCACGAAACAGATTCCGGGAGATCATAGACAGCCTGAGGGACAGGAAGCGGACCGTCTTCAGCCTTGTCCTCTACCCTGAGTTTACTCCGATGCTGGAGTCCTACAGGGCGATGCTCGATCTGAAGCAGGCTGGCATAGAAACGCAGCTCGTAGTGGCCAACATGATTTTGCCCGGGGCCGTATGCGCCAATGATTTCTTCGCGGGAAGAAGGCGGATGCAGATAAAATATTTGAAAGAGATCGCCAGCAGGTTCGGGTTGCCCGTCCTCCGGGTGCCTCTCATGGAAGCGGAGTTGAGGGGCATTGAAAGCCTGAAGGCTGCCGGGTCGTCCATCCCGACGGGTGATGCCGATGCCTAAGCCGGACCCGCGCCCACCCCTCCAATGCCAAAACATGGTTAAAACGAAAACGGGAGGCGGAAAAAAATCCGCCGCCCATTGACTGTCTTTTAATTATAAATATGGTTTTTTAGAAAAATCTTAAGGAAAATGCCTTGAAATTCAAGGCGTTAGAAAAATAAGCTTAAATTTTTGCAAAGTGTCCGAAATGGAATAAACTTACCATATGGGGAAGATCTAAAACCCGGGACAAGCTCAAGCTAAAAAAACCGATGCGAATGAAAGGGGGTTTTAAAAAATGACCGGGAAAATGCTTGTTGGTTTTGACGCATCCGAGGAATCATATAAGGCGTTTGATTTTGCCGTTGATATGGCGGCCTCATGCAGACCCGTTTCCGAAATTTTTGTGCTTACAGTGGTCCAGCCCCCGGAGGGCGTGTATCTCGTTGAAGCGGACAACCTCCTGGATGAAACCACCAAACAATATCAGGCCCTTTTAAAAAGCCTCGAAGAAAAGGCAAGGGCAAAAAATCTCAAGATCAGCACCGAAATCGCTGTTGGACACCCGGCTGAAATGATCGTACATTTCGCCATGGAAAAGGATTGTCCCATGATAATAGTCGGCCACAAGGGCAGATCCAGGCTGGAGGGCATGCTTCTTGGGTCCGTGTCGAGAACGGTTGCCTCGATGGCGCACTGCACTGTTGTAATCGTCAGGAAGGAGACATCCTAAGAGAGCGTGGCCCCTGCAATTTCGAAAATATTAGGGACCGACGAATATAAAAAACTCTCCGTTGAAGATGCGCTCAGCCTGCTTGGGACATCGGCGGGAGGCCTAGCGGATTCCGAGGCCGGGGACCGCCTTAAAATATTCGGCCCCAACGAAATAGCGGAAAAAAGGGAGAACCCTTTCCTGGAATTCGCGCGCCGCTACTGGGGGCCCATGCCGTGGCTTCTGGAGCTGGCAATGGGCCTCTCTTTCATGCTGAAGCACCGCCTCGAAGCAACCATTATTTTTGCGCTCCTTACGCTAAACGCCGTTATAGGCCACATGCATTCCCGCAGTTCGCAAAAGGCGGTGGAGCTTCTGAAGAAGAAGCTTGCCGTCAAGGCAAGGGCGCTTCGCGACGGTATCTGGGCGGTGAAAGACTCCAGATTGATTGTGCCGGGAGATGTGATCTCCGTGAGGATCGGAGACGTAATTCCGGCGGACGCGAAGGTCCTGGAGGGGGCGCTTTCCATGGATGAGTCTGCCCTGACGGGGGAATCCCTCCCGGTCGAGGCCAATCCGGCATCCGTTATTTACTCCGGGAGCATGGTGAAAAGGGGAGAAGCCAGGTGCGCGGTGGTCAATACCGGAGTAAACACGCTTTTTGGCAGGACGGCCGAACTGGTCAAGATAGCGAAGCCGAAATCCCACCAGGAAGAAGTGATGATGGCCATAGTCAGATACATGATGTATTTTGGCATAGCCGCATCGGTCCTGGTCGCCGCATATGCGTTTTATATGAAAACGGGGATTTTTTCTATTCTGACCTTCATGGTGATCTTTCTTATGGGGGCGGTGCCGGTGGCCCTTCCTGCCGTGCTGACCATCGTCCAGGCCGCGGGAGCAATGGAACTTGCCCGGAAGGGGGCACTGGTGACCAGGCTGGAGTCGATCGAAGACGCCGCGTCGATAGACATTCTTTGTCTCGACAAGACCGGTACGATAACGGAAAACAGGCTTTCGGTCGTAGAGAGTTATCCGCTGCCGGGGTATGGGAAAAAAGATGTCCTGGTTACGGCGGCGCTGGCGTCCCGGGAAGAAGGCATGGACTCAATTGACCTTGCAGTCATTAAATATGCCCGGAAAGAGAAAACCGACTTGAGCAGTTACAGGCAGATATCATATACGCCCTTCGATCCATCCATAAAACGGACGGAGGCTATTGCGGCGGCAAACGGCAAAAAGTCCAGGGCCGTTAAAGGCGCGGCCCAGGTGGTTGCATCGCTGTGCGCCGCCATGGACAGGCAGACAGCGGAAGCCATCGGCCAGACGATTGAGGACTACTCCCGCAAAGGCTACAGAACACTGGCGGTTGCGCGCTCGGAGGGGGATGACATCAATCAACTGAAACTGATGGGCCTGCTGGCCCTGGCCGACCCGCCGAGGCCGGATTCGAAAAGCATGATAGGCGAGGCGATCGGGCTGGGAATAAAGCCGATGATGCTCACCGGTGACAATATCGCCATAGCTAAAGAGACAGGCCTTCAGACCGGCATCGGCGCCAATATTGTCCGGGTTTCGGAAATAGGCGCCCTCGGCGAACGGGCAGGAATTGCGGACAAAATAGACGGGTTCGCGGAGATATATCCGGAAGACAAATACAAGGTGGTGAAGCTCTTGCAGTCAAGGGGGCATATGGTGGGGATGACCGGCGACGGTGTGAACGACGCGCCCGCGCTGAAGCAGGCGGAGATGGGCATAGCGGTCATGGATTCAACCGATGCGGCAAAGGCGTCGGCCAGCGTCGTGCTCACCGAACCGGGCATAAGCGTAATAATCGACGCCGTGAAGACAAGCAGGAAAATCTACCAGCGGATGCTCACGTGGGTCATAAACAAGGTCACAAAGGTCATAGAATTTGTGGGTCTGCTGACCGTGGGATTCCTATGGCTCCATGAAATCGTGCTGTCTTTGCTCGGCATGACCCTTCTTGTCTTCGCAAATGATTTTGTGACCATGTCCCTGGCGACGGACAATGTGGAGCATACGGCAAGCCCGAACAAATGGAACGTCAGGAATATCACCCTGGCATCAATTATTCCGGGAATGCTGTTTATTATGGGGGACGCAATCGTAATCTTTACCGCAACAAGGTACTTTCAGCTCGACTGGGAGAAGCTGAGGACCATCGTCATGCTGAACCTCATATTCAACAGTCAGTTCAGGGTGCTGATAGTAAGGGAACGGCGGCATTTCTGGTCGTCGCGTCCCGGCAGGGAGCTCCTCATCCTTAGCGCCGCGACAATAATCAGTTTTGCGCTTCTTGGCATATATGGCGTCCTCGTCCCTTCCGTCCCGTTTCATCTGGCCCTCATCGTCCTTGCATTTTCAGCGTTCTTTACGCTGCTGATCGATTTTCCCAAATACTGGCTGTTCAGGAAATTCGAGCTATAGCGGGAATCCTTTCTTCCTTCGCAAGCCACATCCTCCTTTTCCACTTAAGGGTGTGTCGCGCTCCACGTCCCCGATACATTATTGGAGTTTTCCCATGTGCCGGACATGGAAGTGGCGGTATTCAGGGTCCCGTTAAAAACGTAAATGACATTGTCCACATTCAGATAAAAGACGATATTTGAATTTCCGCCTGCGCTATCGATGTTGCCGTTGATGACCGGATCAGCGCAGGTAACGCTGTTACCATCGCTGCTTTGAGTGAGGGTGAATGCAGGGGGCAAGCCGGAAACGTCGTTGCCCGTATAACTCGCCGTCCATTGGGCCCCAAAGTTAACGGCCGAAGACTCCTGATATATTGCGCTCCAAAACCCGGATTCCCCGTTACTGCCGCTCCATGTGCCGGACATGGCGGAGGGACTGTTCATCTTTCCACTGAAACTGTAAGTGTTGCCGCTGGCGTCACTCCAGGAAAAAGTTACGTTGCCGGAGTCATCCTCGCTGCCTCCCGAGCTTGTGTAGTCAGGAGGTGTCATCGTGAAGCTGGTATTTCCCTGCGCAATGCAGATGGGAACGGCCTGCACCCGTTCACTCGCGCCCGGCCCGGTTGTCGTCTGGTAAATGTACCAAGTCCCGTTAATATCTATCTCCGCAGGATTGCCGCTATTTCCGCAGCTACTTAAGAGAAAGGGCGCCTAATCCCGCCCT
>JAJYJK010000035.1 GCA_021789555.1 Nitrospirota bacterium | reverse complement strand
CGGCAACGAGAGCTGGAGAATCAAAACGAGGAACACAAACAAAAACTGACTATCTGGGGTGGGTCAAAATTGGATGCCGATAGCGGGTCAAAATTCAACGCCTATTGACACCCGGAGACCGGCACATCCAGATTTATACGTCCGCTCCTGTCTTTTAAAAGCGCGATGGCAAGCCTCACCGGCAGCTTAGTGACAACGGGGCTGTCCACTCTGTCTCCCAGCGTAAGCTGGTCCAGAAATATGTGGTTCTGAGCGTCAAGCTTGTTTTTATCAATGAGGTATTGCATCGACAGAAATAGCTTTCCCTTCCGGATAGTGTAGCCCATATGCCGCCCCGAATACGGTGTTAGAGTGCTTAAGTCCATGTCTTTGAAATCCGTCTTCAGGTCCACAAACAGGTTTTTTTGGAGCGGGTTTATTTTGCCCGTGATCTCAAGCGGGGCGTAGCTGTCCAGCTTCCCCATAAGGTCGACGTCCGCCGTCGTGTTTTCAATGGAGGACATCCCCGAAATCCGGCCTCCTATTTCGGTTAGATTAGCCGAATAGTTTGGCTCTATATGTCTGTCCAAAAAGTTTATAGTGCCGCCCTGCAGCGTGACCGTATTGATCTTTACCATTCTGGCTGGACCGGAGGGCTGTCGCGCCAGCACGGCGGAGGCGGCCTGGACCGGCTGTGGTACTGCGGAGGGCCGGGCAGCGGCGGGCCCGTTACCCGCAGCATTAAATATCCCCTGCAGATTTATAAAGCCGTTTTTCTCCATGATTACCCGCGCGTAGAAATTGGACAGGGCGATCCTGTCTATCTGCACACTCATTGGATCGGAGTTTACGGCCAGCCCTCCAAAATGCAGGGAATCCCATTTCAGGAACTGGTCGCCGTTTCCCTTGTCCAGGGACGCGAAATTCGAAAGCGCTGACTCTCCTTTATATGATGCGGCCAGCTTGCCTCCCACATACCTCAGACTTAGACTCCCGCTTGTGGAAATATTGCCGCTGGTCACAAGTATTTTCACATTGTTTGTGAAATAGGGCTGAAACGGGGTTATCTCCAGTCCTTTCAGATCCAGCCTTGCCGAAACCTCAGTTGGATTCATGCCCGCCGTTCCCCGCAACTTGAAACTCCCCTTCGCGCCCGGAATGCAGCTTAGAAAGATTTTTGCCTTACTCCCCCTGGCGGTGGACAGGTTTTCACCCCGCAAATTGATTCGGCTGACACTATATTTCACGGGGACATCCGGCGCTAGGTCCTCAAAACTGACCTTGTAATTGTTTAGAATAAATTTTTTCAGGTTGACAAGCCACTGGTGCGCGCTTTGGCTCTTTTTCTTTGTTTGCGCTCCGCTCCGGGCTTTGGGTGCGGCGGCCATAAGCCCGGTGAGATCCATCGTCCCGTTTTTCTGGCGTGAAGCCAAAAGCGCCCCTTTTTCAGTTTTTATCTCGGTCACTCCTATTTTTCTGTTCAGAAGATCGATATCCACTCCGTTAACAGCTAAAACCGGCACGCTGAGGAAGTCCCTTTTATCACCTTTCTTTCGAAGTTTAAGACCGCTTACGTTTATCGACATCCCCGTAATATTTTCCACTCCATGCTTTACATCTCCGTCATAGGAAAAGCCGGATGCTAGGCCCAGTTTCCCTTGCTCAATATCAAAGCGCACCACCTTCTGGTAATACGGGGCATATTTTTTAAGTACTATATTTTTAATCTCAAAACTGCCGTCAGCAGTAACTGGTGAAACGGAAAAATTGCCTTTGATGCCAAGCGATTCATCCGCTTCTGTTTTAAAGGCGAGTTCCAGGGCCGATTTTTTCCCGGCGGCCGTTGTAAAATGGCTGACATTCATATTCAGGCCTTCTATCCTGGTTGTAAACTCTTTTCCCAGGGACAGGTCCGTGAGGGCCAGTCTGCCTTTCTTTATGGCGATGGAGTCCGCGTTTATCAGCGGCATTCGCTGCGGGCCCTTCTTTTTCAACTGCGGTTGAGCATTAGTCTCCGGCAGCAGCTCCAGAAGATTCATCTTGCCGTTCGGGTTACGGACGATGTCCAGCTCGGGAGACGTGAGCACCAGGCGGGAAACATGAATTTTTTTCGAGAACAGGTCAGAAGATACTATGGAGGTGTCTAAAAGCGGCAAATTCATAACCTGGTTGCCTTTTGCGTCCTCTAATTTCAGGTTTTTAAGCGCGATGCCCCCGGAGATGTCGAGAAGCGGCGGTCTGTCTTTGTACTGGACGTAACTTATGACGGTGTCCATGTTCAGATACCCTGAAGGGATCTTGAATTTCATTTTGAAAGGCACATAGGAAAGATAATGGGTAAGGTCGAGGTCCTTTATATGCAAGTTGATCGAGGTCTGCCGTGAATTTGCAAACAGCTTGGTCTCGCCCTCAAATGACACATGCTCATTGTTGATCAGGGCAGTAAACGAAGGCTTGATATAGGAATTAACATAATAGGCGATATTGGAGATGAAGGGGACGGTAAGATTGACCGCTCTCACCGTATGCCGCACATTTTTTACTCCGTCCAAAAAATCTGCGCTCCCGTTTATTATCTGAATGTTGTTGACCGAGAATTTCAGAATTGCGGAAGCCGCCGGCCTTCTGCCTGGCTCCGGCTTTCTGACAAGAAGGTCAGAAAAATTATAAACGCCGTCCGCATCCCGCCTGATATTGAGATACGGCCCTGTAAGTTTGAGCTCTTTTATTACCAGCGCGCGTTTTATTATCGAAACGGCCTGAAAATTAATATACAACCCTTCAAAGGAGAGGAAGTTTTCAGAGTTGCCCCGCTCTTTTATGCTCAGGCCTTTTAAAGTAGCGGAAAGAGTAAAGGGGTTTAAGCTGACATGCTGTATCACCACCTCACGATGGAACTGTTGCGAGAGCCTGTTTTTCAGGACGGACCTGACTACCGGAGGCAGGATAAAAAATCCGGCTATCAAATACAGCAAAAATAATATGAATACAGCGGCAACAGCTTTTTTAACAGAAGGTGTCCGGATTAACCGCAGCAATCTATCCGTTTGCATCTCCTCGCCCCGCTCTTTATCTTTATTAATTATTTTTTTATCATTACTGCGGAATACAGTTTTTCACTTTATATGCGCATAAGTGCTCATTCAACCAGTGTGGAAGTGCACTGAGGGCAACGGACCGCCCCCGCCGGGATGGAGGACATGCAATAAGGGCATTGCTTTCCCTGTGGGACCGGTTTTCCCTCTTCCTTCCTCTTTAACCTGTTCAATGCCTTCACAAGCAAAAACACTGACAAGGCTATGATCAGAAAGGCGACCACATCATTTATAAACATGCCGTATCTCAAGGCAACCGCGCCAGCCTTGGCGGCGTCCGCAGCGGTAGCATACGGTCCGGGCGGCGTTCCGTTTTTAAGGATCAAAAAGAGTTGTGAAAAATCCACCCGCCCCGCCAGAAGTCCGATCGGGGGCATTATCACATCATCTACCAGAGATTTAACTACTGTTCCGAAGGCCGCCCCGATGATTATCCCCACGGCCATGTCCACCATATTGCCCCTCAGGGCGAACTCCTTGAATTCTTTCAGCATACGTTCCCCTTACGAGGCCTCCCCGTCTCCAGCCTGAGGCCTTTTAAAACTTTGATAAGCTCGTCCTCGAGCCCGGTCCTTTCAGTAATCACTGGGGGAAACCTCCTTTTTCGATAAACCATTATACATTACTTGTGGAACCTGTCTCAAAATTGATTTCTGAGGCGAAAAGAGGAGAAATCGTGGCGGACAGAACGTGTACAAAGTGCACAATTTTGAGGTAGCGAGCAATGCTTGGCAGACGGAAATTATCAGTCGGCAGGTTACCTATTCAACGCAGATTTTTACCCAAACTCCACAGACCTTAAGCTGTCTAGTGCAAACGCAGTTGAACGCAGTCTTGATCGTAGTAAATTCGCGGCAGATGCCATAATTCTAACGGAAATAAGCGGCTTCATAGAGTGACCGAAGGTTCAGGGGGATTGGCTGCAAAGCTTGGGACTGGGAACAGACGAGCAAACTTAACAGACAAACAAGCACTCCGGGCAACAAACGGCGTTTTCCAACAAACCAACAAAAAGAGGCAAAGAATAAAGACCGGCGAGGGAGAAAGATTTACCTTCTTTTGAGGCTTGCTGAGCCCGGATTCTGCGCTGCCAGAGAAAAGGCTTCAATCTGGTTCCAGAGACAGTCCAGAGACAGTATTTTTGGGGCATTCGAAAAGCTAACTTATTGATTTTTAAGGAAAGATTTGGCGGGGTGGACGGGGCTCGAACCCGCGACCTTCGGCGTGACAGGCCGACGTTCTAACCAACTGAACTACCACCCCTTGGGGTAAAAATAAATTTGCATGGTAGGCGGAACAGGGATCGAACCTGTGACCTCAGCCTTGTAAGGGCTGCGCTCTCCCAATTGAGCTATCCGCCCGGTTTTTTTTAAAAAAATCCAGCGCTCCGGGAATTTATATTTAACACCAGCAAAAACGGGTTTGTCAAATAAGCTTTTTTCTTAACCCGCCCACCACCCTTAGCGCTGGGGGCTGCGCCCCCAGCCCCCGTTAACGGAAAAGGATGCCTCATGAGGACATTCATGGCATATTTTAAAACTCAATTCCCTCTCTTGCCTTCAGGCCGGTCTTCAGCGGGTGTTTTACGGCCTTCATGTCCGTCACGTAATCGGCCGCCTCTATCAGGGATTTTGGCGCACACCTGCCAGTGAGCACCAGCTCCACGTTCGGCGGCTTCTGCCTCAGGAAGGCCAGGGCCTCCTCTTCCGTGACAAGCCCATAGGAGACCAGGTGCATGAATTCGTCGAGGACCACGAGGTCATAGCCCGGCATAAGCAGCCTTAGCTGCTCAAGCGCGCCCAGGGCGCTTTCGCGGAGCTGGCCCATGTCCGCGCCCGGATGGAAATAGGGCGACAGCACCTGGCCGAACTTGACCACCCGCACATTGAGCTTTTCAAGCATGGGGATCTCGCTGCCGCCAACCGACTTCATGAACTGCGAGAAGAGCACCTTCATGCCCCTGCCCTTCGCCCTCACCGCAAGACCCACGCTGGCGGTAGTCTTCCCCTTGCCCTCCCCCGTATATATGTGAATAAGACCTTTTTCCATTGGAACGCAAATAAAAATAGGCTACAGGGCAATTATAGCAGATAGGCGGGCCCCGGAGGTTTCATACAGAAGGCAAAGAGTCATTCGGATGTGAAAAACTCCCGCACGAGCCCCGCCACATGGCGGACGGCCTGCTCGGGCAGGAAGGGCTCTATCGGGAGGCTCAGGACCTCCTTTGCGGCCTGCTCGCTTTCATCAAGCCTGCAAGGCTCGACACACCTGCCGTAAAAGAGCTTCATCTTATGCAGGGGTACGGGATAATAGACCATCGTGTCCACGCCGCGCCGGCGGAGATGCCCCTGCAGGTCTTCCCTCGCCCCGTCCCTGAGCCCGGTCTTGCGCCCGTCCGGCGCAACACCCCTGACGCGGATCGTATATTGATTATAGACGTGGAGCCCCTCCGGCGGCGAAACCGGCAGCGTTATTGCCTCCTCCATCCCCGCCAGGGTCCCGGAATAAATGCCGGCGACGGCGCGCCTCCTGCCGTTCAGAACGTCTATGTGCCCCAGTTTTGAAAGCACGACGGCCGCCTGCAGGGTGTCGAGCCTCGCGTTATAGCCCACGTGCTCCACGTTGTATTTGTCCCTGCCGCCGTGCTTTATGAGCATCCGGGCGATGCCGGCGAGCTCGGCGTCATCGGTGGCCAGCATCCCGCCGTCCCCGAAGCCGCCGAGGTTCTTGGAGGGGAAGAAGCTGAACGCCCCCGCGTCCGCGATAGAGCCGAGCTTCCGTCCGGCAAAGGCCCCGCCGAAGGCCTGCGCCACGTCTTCGACCACGAAGAGGTCAAACCGCCTGGCCAGTTCCATTATCTCCTGCATATTGCAAGGACATCCGTAGAGGTGAACGGGCAGCAGGCCCACGGTCCGGCCGGGGCCGGATTCCAGGTAGTTTTTAAGCTTGGCCGTGTCGATATTGTAGGTCGCGGGGTCAATATCCATGAACACCGGCGTTGCGCCCGAGCGCAGTATCGCGTCCCCGGTGGCCGTAAAGGTAAAAGGCGTGGTTATTATCTCGTCTTCCCTGTCAAAGTATTCCCGCCCGCGCTTTATGGCCAGCGACCGGAGGGCCAGCACCAGCGCCTCGGTGCCGGAGGAGGCCCCGACACAGTGCCCCGCGCCCAGGTAGACGCCCACTTTTTCCTCCAGCTCGCGCACCTCGGGTCCGAATATCCATCTCTGATGCTCCAGGCACCTCGCTATCGCGCGGTCGACGTCCTCTTTCATACGCTCGTACTCCAGTCTGAGATCAAGCATGGGGATTTTTCTCTCCGCGGTCTGTGCCTTCATATCCTCTCCTCTATCGGGACCAGTTTTTCAGCCTCCGGGCCGCCAGCGCCACGCAATTCATATGTGCTGCCGCAGAGGGCGCATACGCCCAGGTTTTTTCCATCGAAGGCCTTTAGCGTGGCGCCGCACTTGCAGACCCAGCCTATCCTCCTGGCGGGCACCCCGGCATAAAGCGCGTAAGCCGGCACGTCCTGCCTTACGAGCGCCCCGGCCCCGATAAGCGCGTATTGCCCTATCGTGGCGCCGCAAACGATAGTGGCGTTAGCGCCCACCGTGGCCCCTTTTTTAACGAGTGTCTGCCGAAATTCCTTCTTCCTTTCGATAAACGCCCTCGGGTTATAGACGTTTGTAAAGACGCAGGACGGGCCGCAGAAGACGCCCTCTTCCAGCCTGACGCCCTTGTAAATGGAGACGTTGTTCTGGATCTTGCAGCCCTCGCCCACGGTCACATCCGGCCCGATCATCACGTTTTGGCCTATGGTGCAGTTTTCCCCGATCTTCGTGCCGGACAGCACATGGCTGAAATGCCATATCCTCGTGCCGGGGCCTATCTCGGCCCCGCTGTCGATGAAGGCGCTCTCATGGGCGAAGTACGCCGCCTCCCCAGGGCTCGTCCTGCCTCTGCCCGCGGGGGCAGCCGCTATCCCCGAGAGGGATTTTTCGGCGGCCTCCAGTATCCGCAGCACCCTCAGGCCCTCCTCGCCGTCGGTGACCGGCCTTCGCCTGTCCCTCACGCACTCTATGAAGTGGCGGAGTTCCGCCTTCAGCGGCTCCTGCCGTTCAAAGGGGATGACGGAAAAATCCGCCCGCCTGGCAACGGGTATCTTGCCCTCCTCCCAGTCGATCTGATGCGGATAGAGGAAGAGTTTTTCGTCGCTTACATCGTCAAAGACGGCCATGGCCTTCGATCCTACGACCACAAGCTTCTGCTCCTTGAAGGGGTTTAGCCAGCTCACGAAGATATGCCCCTTGATGCCGTTTTTGAACTCGAGCGTAGTAAGCGTTATGTCGGAGACCCCCCTGTTTAGGTAGTCGCCGCCGAAGGCGGCCACCGAGGAAGGCTCCATGCCGGTAAGAAAGAGCATCACGCTTATATCGTGCGGGGCGAAGCTCCACCAGATGTTCTCCTCCGTCCTCAATTTGCCGATATTGAGACGGTTTGAATAGATATATTGGACCTTCCCAAGCCCGCCCGAATCGATCAGCTCCTTCAGCTTTCCGATGGCCGGATGATACCTGAGTATATGACCCACCATGAGGAGCCGTCCCAGCCCGCGGGCAAGCTCCACAAGCTCCGTGCCTTCTTTGACGGTAAGGGAAAGCGGCTTTTCGACAAAGATGTCCTTCCCCGCCCGCAGCGCCCGCAGGGCAAACTCGTGGTGGGTGGCCGCCGGGGTGGCAATGGCGACCGCCTTTATCTGCGGGTCTTCAAAGATGCAATCTAAAGTGGGCGAATAGGCCGGCCCGGGGTACGTCCGGCCGTGCTTTTCCAGGAGCGCGGGGTCCCGGTCGCAGGCCGCGCGCAGCACGCCCAATTCATGGAAATTCCTCAGTAGGTTTTTGCCCCAGTAACCCAGTCCGAGAAGACCTATAAACCTGTTGTCCGTCATTTTTTGAACTGCTTGCTTTTTTCCTGGAGTCATTGCCCTTCCCCGCGGCAGGGACGGCGGGGGAGCCGATGTAAGGAGTTTTTTCATATATTCACCCGCTGCGAACCCCCCAAAAACGACACGCTCACTATCCATTTACTTGCTTTGTCGAGATGAACTTTGAACGGCCCAGGGATTCTTGTATAAGACTAGCAACAAATGGATGGAGGCGCAACTGAGACCGGCGGAAAAATAAAAAAAGGACTCCCGGGTCCGCTTATGCGCCCGGGGGTCCTCCAAAAAATGCTTTATTTCAGGGAAAGATCAGCAGATGTCAGTTCATCTGGCGCGGCTGCTCCGGCGCGGCCGCGGCTATGGGCCTGCCGGGGAAGAGCCTGCAGGCCAGCCTGGAACGCGATCTCCTGTAAAACAGGGCCGTCACAGCGCCGGCGTTTATGAAACCCACCATCGTGGCGAGGCTTATGCCGTAGGCCGCCAGTTTTTCCTCCGCCGTGGAGCGCAATATCAGGTAAGACGCCAGCGCCACAGCGCACAAAAGGCCTATCATCATGCCGTCCCGGTAGGGATGGGAGACCGTCCCCCGCACCCGGTGGGTCATGTAAAAATAGACAGCCAAAGGGACCAGACTGAGAGCGAGCGTAAGAAGCGGCACCGTTATCCACAACACAAGCATGCAAGCCATGGCAAATACCCCCAAAAATCAAAAAAAATCCACGACAGGCCAAATCCCGCCTTCTTTACCCTACCTTAAACGGACCCGCAAATTCCAGCTTATACCCCTGGGAACAAGTGAGCTTATTATTGGAATTTTAAGGGATTCCTGGTGCCCCCTGCAGGAATCGAACCTGCGACACCAGGTTTAGGAAACCTGTGCTCTATCCTACTGAGCTAAGGGGGCTTCGAGTATATTAGCAAAAAAGGTTCCCTTTCGTCCAGAAACACCGGGTCGCCTGCGCGACCTAAATCTATAGTTTTAATTTTCACTTGACTTAAACATGGTAATTGAAGTATAAAAAAACATTATGTCCGGTTACGGGTTGCCCCAATATCTGCCTATATTCGTACTCATGCTCATCGCCCTGGCGTTCGGCCTGGGCTCTCTTCTTTTCGGCATCCTCGTGAGGCCGAGGCGCCCGTACCGCGAGAAACTCCTGCCGTATGAATCGGGCAATCCGCCGGTCGGCGAACCCCGCTACAGGTTTTCCGTAAAGTTCTATATCATAGCCATGCTTTTCGTCATCTTCGATGTCGAGGCCATTTTCATTTATCCCTGGGCCATAACCTTTGACAAGCTGGGCCTTTATGCATTTGTGGAAATGGTGCTATTTATAGTCATCCTGCTAGTGGGGTATATCTATGCCTGGAAAAAAGAAGCCTTCCGATGGGAGTGAGACAAGGCTGCTAACCGGCAACGCCGGTGTAGTGGAACTGGAAAAGGGGCTGAGGGTCATCCCTGGCGCCAACACTATCATTGCCTCTCTTGACAAGCTGGTGAACTGGGGCAGGCAGTCGTCCCTCTGGCCCATGACCTTCGGGCTCGCCTGCTGCGCCATAGAGATGATGACCACGGGGTCCTCCCACTACGACCTGGACAGGCTGGGCGTGATATTCAGGGGCTCCCCCAGGCAGGCGGACTTCGTCATAATCGCCGGCACGGTGACCAAGAAGATGGCCCCCATAGTGCGCCGCGTCTACGATCAGATGCCGGAGCCCAGGTACGTCATCTCTATGGGGAGCTGCGCCTGCTCGGGCGGCATCTTCAACACCTACAGCACGGTGCAGGGCGTGGACAGCTTCCTGCCCGTCGATGTCTACATACCCGGCTGTCCCCCGAGGCCGGAGGCGCTCATAGAGGGCATAATAAAACTTCAGGAGAAGATCAAAAAGGAGCAATTGCGGTGGAGCCCCTTCAAATAGCGGAAAAGATCAAAGAGGCATTTCCGGAGGAGGTCGCAGATGTTTCCCAGTTCCGCGACCAGGTCTCGGCGCACCTCAGGAAAGACCGTATCCTGGATATCTGCCGTTACCTGCACGATGCCCCGGAGATGGATTTCGACTACCTGGTAGACCTCTGCGGCGTCGATTACCTCGGTAAAAAGACGCCCCGCTTCGAGGTCGTCTACCACCTGTATTCCATGGCGCAAAAGCATTTCATCAGGCTCCGTGCCCAGGTGCCGGAGGAAGACCCCGCCGTCAGCTCGGTAGTCGCCGTCTGGAAGGGGGCGGATTGGCATGAAAGAGAGTGCTTCGACATGATGGGCATCCGCTTCGAAGGCCACCCGGATCTTAGACGGATATTGCTGCCAGAGGACTGGGTCGGCTATCCCCTGCGGAAAGACTACCCCGTTCAGGGATATTCGGGAGAGGACGACTGGTCCGGCTACAGGGAAGTCGTGGAAAAGTCCAAAAAACTCAAGGAGTTTGAATGGGGGAAATAGAAAAAGACACCCTGGGCAATTACGACGGGGGCTCAAACGGCGACGGCAAGAATCTGAGCACCCAGGAGATCACCCTCAACATGGGGCCCCAGCACCCGGCCACCCACGGGGTCCTGAGGCTCGTGCTGGAACTGGACGGCGAGACCGTCACCAAATGCACCCCTTATGTAGGCTATCTCCACAGAGGGGTCGAGAAACTGGGCGAAAACAGGACTTACCTGTCGGCCCTGCCCCTTACCGACCGTCTTGACTATATCTCCTCGATGGCAAACAACGTTGGCTACGTAAACGCCGTCGAGAAACTCTTCGGCATAGAGGCCCCCGAGAGGGCCAAATACATCCGCACCATGATGGCGGAGATGACGAGGATATCAAGCCACATAATATGGGTCGCCACGCACGCCCTCGACATAGGCGCGATGACCGTCTTTCTCTACTCCTTCAGGGAGCGCGAATGGCTGCTGGACCTGTTCGAGATGGCCTGCGGGGCGAGGCTGACCGTGAGCTATCCGCGCATCGGCGGCGTAAGAAACGACATCTCCCAGCATTTCCTCGACAGCCTCTACGAGTTCGTGAAGGAGTTCCCCCGCAGGATATCAGAATACGAGACCCTCATAGACCAGAACCGCATCTGGCTTAAAAGGACGAAGGGAATAGGCGTCATCTCCGCGAAGGAGGCCATAAACTGGGGCCTCACGGGCGCAACGCTGCGCGGCTCCGGGGTGAACTACGACGTAAGAAAGGCCTTCCCCTACGAAGTCTACGATAAAATGGAATTCGATGTGCCCCTCGGCACGGAAGGCGATGTCTACGACAGATACCGCTGCAGGATGGAGGAGCTGCGCCAGTCAAACCGCATCATAAAACAGTGCATCGAGCAGATGCCCACAGGCCCCATACTGGCACCCGACGCGGCGAAATTCGTCCTGCCGCCCAAGGAAAACCTCTTCAGGAACATGGAGCCGCTCATTCATCATTTCGTGCTCCTCACGAAAGGGCCGCTCACCGCGCCGGCCGGCGAGATATATTGCGGAAGCGAGGTGCCCAAGGGCGAACTGGGCTTCTACATAGTGAGCGACGGCACCGGGAAGCCCTACAGGATGAGGGTAAGGGCCCCCAGTTTCGTGCACGCCTCGGTCCTGCCAAGGCTCTGCGAGGGCGGACTGCTCGCAGACGTGATCGCCAACATAGGGACCATAGACATCGTGCTCGGAGAGTGTGACAGATGAGCGAACCCGGCATGGTGGTTGAGGGGCCGCTGGCTGGGCTTGAGGAGATAAAGAAGCAGTATCCCACGGAAAGGGCGGCGCTCATGCCGGCCCTCCACGCGGCCCAAAGGGAGTTCGGCTGGCTCAGCCACGAAGCGCTCGCGGCCGTGGCCAGCCGCCTGAACCTGCCCGAAGCGACAGTCAGAAGCACGGCCAGCTTTTACAGCATGTTCCAGGGAAAAAGCACGGGCAGGCACGCCGTCCGGATATGCACGAATGTAGCCTGTATGGTCCTGGGGGCCGAGGGCCTGCTTGCTGTATTAAACGGACTCTATGGCCTCGCACCCGGGCAGACGAGCCCGGACGGGCGTTTCTCACTCGAGGTCATGGAATGCATAGGGGCCTGCGACAAGGGGCCCTCCATGCTCGTAAACGAGGACCTGCATACGGATTTGTCCGCTGAAAAGATAATAGAAGTCCTGGAGACCTACGAGTAAATGAAACTGGAAAGCTGCGGGTAAATGACGGGGGTAAAGGTAAAATATCTTCTGGGCAATATAGATAACCCCAACTCCGCGGACATTGAAGAGTACGAGAAGGCTGGCGGGTATCAGGCGCTCGGAAAGGCCCTGTCGATGGAGTCGGCAATGGTCATCGAAGAAGTAAAGAAATCCGGCCTCAGAGGCAGGGGCGGCGCCGGTTTCCCCACCGGGATGAAGTGGATGTTCGCCGACCGGGACCCGAAATTCCCCAAATACATTGTCTGCAACGCCGACGAGGGCGAGCCGGGCACCTTCAAGGACAGGATCATACTGGAGAAAAACCCCCATGTCCTGATAGAGGGCATGGCGATAGCCGCGCACGCGTTAAAGGCCGAGCACGGCTATATCTATCTGAGGGGCGAATACCCGGCGGCAAAAAAAGTCCTTGAGACGGCGATAAATCAGGCCCAACGCAGGGGCTGCCTGAAATTTCCCCTCCATATCCATCAGGGCGCGGGCGCCTATATCTGCGGTGAGGAGACGGCCCTCATAGATTCGCTCGGGGGCAAGAGGGGCCAGCCCCGGCTCAAACCGCCGTTTCCCGTCAGCGAGGGTCTTTTCGGCAAGCCGACGGTCGTCAATAACGTGGAGACCTTCGCCAACCTGCCCTTCATCATCAAAAACGGGGCGGAGGAATACCTGAAGATAGGAAACCCCGAGTGCCCCGGGAACAAGCTCTTCCCGGTAAGCGGCCACGTGGAGAGGCCGGGCGTATTCGAGTTGCCCATGGGGACCACCCTGAGGGAAATCATATATGAGCACGCCGGGGGCGTCAAAGGCGGCCTGGCGTTGAAGGCCGTCATCCCCGGGGGGATATCCACCCCGGTGCTGCCGCCCGACAAGATCGACTGCCCGATGGATTTCGTCTCGGTCCCGAAATGGGGCAGCATGCTCGGCTCCGGGGCCGTGATCGTTTTTGCCGAAGGCACATGCCTGGTGAAGGTGGCCTGGCGCAGCCTGAAATTCTTCGAGCGCGAATCCTGCGGCAAATGCACCCCGTGCCGGGAAGGCACGGGCTGGCTGAGGGCAATACTGGAGCGCATCGAAAATGGACAGGGCCGCGAGGGCGACATCGGGCTTCTGGAGGACGTGGCAGGCAATATCGCTGGCAATACTTTCTGTCCCCTGGGCGACGGCGCCGCCAGTGTGGCGCTGAATTTCATCAGGCATTTTCGGAGCGAGTTCGAGGGCCATATCAAGACGGACTGCCGGAAGATGGCGGTCGGCCCTTAAAGAATAAAGGCAATCCAATGGTAACACTGAGCATAAACGGCAGGAAGGTGGAGCTTGAGGCCCCGGTGACCATACTGGAGGCGGCAAGGAAAAACGGGATAGACATCCCCACCCTTTGCCATCACCCCGCGCTCGAACTCTGGGGCGGCTGCAGGATGTGCCTGGTGGAAGTGGAAAAGATGCCGAGGCTGCAGACCGCCTGCACCGTGAGGGTGGCCGACGGGATGGCCGTCCACACCGAGACCCCCAGGGTCGTTGCGGCAAGAAAGGCCATACTCGAATTCTTCCTCATAAACCACCCCCTGGAGTGCCCTACGTGCGACAAGGCCGGCCTCTGCGCGCTGCAGGACCTCACCGTCAAATACGGCGCGGTCGCCGGAAGGTTCGAGGAGGGCAAGAGGGTCTTCCCCGAGGTCGTGGACGACCCGGTGATAGTAAGGAACATGAAGCGCTGCATAATGTGCACGCGCTGCGTAAGGATGTGCGACGGGGTGCAGGGCGCCTCGGCGATAGGGGTCATCGACAGGGGCGCAGGGTCCCACATAGAACCGTTTTCGGGAGGCAGATACAACTGCGAGTACTGCGGCAACTGCCTGACCGTCTGCCCGGTCGGGGCGGTCATGTCGAAACTCCACCGTTACACCTACAGGCCGTGGCAGATGGAAAAGACGGTAAAGACCATATGCTCTTTCTGCGGGGTGGGCTGCACGCTCAGGCTGGAGGTCAGGGACGAATCCATAAAGCGGGTCAGCGCGGAGTACGGAGACGGGGTGAATAACGGCCTGCTCTGCGGCCGGGGCAGGTTCGGATACGAGTATGCGGACAGCCCGGAGAGGCTAAAAACCCCCCTGATAAAAAGGGACGGCAGGCTCGAACGCGCCACCTGGGACGAGGCATTGGGCTACGCGGCCGAAAGGCTCCTCGAGATAAAGAAGTCAGGCGGCGGCGCCGCAATCGGGGGCATCGCGGGCGGCAGGACCACGAACGAGGAAATCTATCTGTTCCAGAAATTTTTGCGGGCGGGTTTGGGTACGAACAATATCGATTCCATTGCCAGGCTCGGGCTGCTGCCCGCGCAGAAAATCCTGGAGGGCGTCTTCGGGCAGGGCGCCGCGGCAAACCTGATTTCGGGCATACCGCATTCGGAGGCCGTGCTCGTGGTCGCCTCGGACCCGACGAAGCTAAACCCCGTAATGGGGCTGGAGGTGAGGGCCGCGGCAAGGGCCGGCAGGAAAGTCATAACCATCGGGCATGTCGACGGACTTAAACGGCACAGGACCCACCGGCTTGAGGCGAAGACGGGCCCCGGGCAGGAGACCCTTATCATGGCCGGCCTCCTCGGGGAACTGCTGAAGGTAAAACCCCTGACCGGGGAAAACCCCGGGCTTGAGGACGCGATAAGGCAATGGGAAAAGACGCTCCCCGGGCCGGATGAGGTCGAAAAGGCGGCCGGCGTGGCCGCCTCGCTCATATCCGCGACCGCCGCAGACCTGAAGGAGGTCTCCACGTCGAGCATTATCGCGGGGCGGGAGCTTGCATCCAGCATGGACATGAGGACAAACATGCTGCTGCTGGCCGCCCTCGGCTATATCCTGAACTCGCGCATCTTCCTTATCTCGGAGCACCCGAACGAACAGGGCCTCATAGAGATGGGCTGTTCGCCGGACATGCTGCCGGGCGAAAGGCCGCTTGAGGTGAGCACGTTCAGGGAGAAATACGAACAGGCGTGGGGCGCCGGGATAAACCCGGAGGCCGGCCTCACGCTCATGGAGATGATAGAGCAGGCGGGCGCCTCCATAAAGGCCCTCTATGTCTTGGGAGAAGACCCGGCCTTCAACCTCCCCGCCAGGGGGCGCGTGAAAGAGGCCCTGGGGAGGCTCGATTTCCTGGTGGTGCAGGACATCTTCATGACCGAGACGGCCGCCATGGCGGATGTCGTCTTCCCGGCCCTGTGCTGGTCGGAAAAGGACGGCACGTATACGAACCTCGAAAAGAGGATCCAGAAGCTCAAAAAGGCGCTTGTAAAGGAGGGGATAGAGGACTGGAGGATTTTGGCGGAAATCGGCAAGCGGGCGGGGCTTCCGGCCCGTTACCGCAACGTCTCGGACATATTCAGGGAGATCGCCCAGGTCTCGCCCATCCATGCCGGCCTGAGCTTCGAGTCGATTGAGGAAGGCGGGCTCCTTTGGCCCTATAAAGGCAAGCCCCTGGTATATTCTGCAACGCCATATTCGGCAGCGCAGTCTTCTTCAGTGTCTACGGCGGCGGGCGGACTTTACGGCCCCTGGGCGGAGGCGGCCTGGAGCGGCGCGCCGCAGGCCCAAAACGGGCTCAAACTCGTGCTGGACAAACCGCTGCTGCATTCCGACACCCTAAGCACACACTCGGGCGCGCTCATGGACCTGATGGGCGGACCCGAGGCCAGGCTGTGTCCCGAGACAGGCAGCAAACTGGGTATCGCGGACGGCGATGCCGTAAAGGTCTCGACCGAGCAGGGGCATATCTCGCTGAAGGCAAGGCTTGAGAGCGGCCTGCCCGAAGACGCCCTCTTCATAAGCAATAATTTCAGGGGGGCCGGGGCCTTCGAGCTTTTCGGCTATCAACTTGAACCAGAATCGAAAACGCCGGTGTTGACGGCCCAAAATCTCAAGGTGGAGAGGCTATGAACTTTTTTGAGGTGGTATTTCAGCCCGGGATAATGGATATAATAGTAAAAATGCTCATCATACTGATAAAGGTGGTCGTGGTCTTCGGGGTGCTCATGCTCCACGTCACCTACGCCACTTATTTCGAGAGGAAGAGCATCGGCCACATGCAGGTGAGGCTGGGCCCGATGCGTGTGGGCCCCCACGGGCTGCTGCAGCCCATCGCGGACTTCATAAAGCTCTTTTTCAAGGAGGACATAATCCCCGCGGGCGCGGACAAGCCCATATTCTTCATAGCGCCCGTGATATCGATCTTCGCGGGCATCACGGCCATCTCGGTCATCCCGTTTTTTAACGGCTTCGTCATCGCGGACATAAATATCGGGCTGCTGTTCATACTGGCCATGAGCTCCCTGAACGCCTACGGCGTGGTGCTGGCCGGCTGGGCGTCCAACTCGAAATATTCCTTCCTGGGGGCCCTGAGGTCGTCGGCCCAGGTCATCAGCTACGAGATCGCGATGGGGCTGTCGCTGGTGGGCGTGATGATGATGGCGGGCTCGCTGGACCTTTCGGAGATCGTGCGGGCGCAGCAAAGGTTCCCCGGCGGGTTTTTCTGGCCGCAGGCGCTCGGGTTTTTCATCTTCGTGGTGGCGGCCTTCGCGGAGACCAACCGCACGCCGTTCGACCTGCCGGAGGCCGAAAGCGAGCTGGTGGCGGGCTACTTCACGGAATACAGCGGGATGCGCTTCGCCCTCTTCTACGTGGCGGAGTACGTCGGGATGATCCTGATGTCGCTTGTGGCGATAACCTGTTTCCTCGGCGGCTGGGACGGCCCGTTTGCGATACCTTACGTGCCCTTCGCCTGGCTCCTCATAAAACTCTACCTCTTCATGTTCTTCTTCTACTGGATAAGGGCGACGGTGCCCCGCTACAGGTACGATCAGCTCATGGCCCTGGGCTGGAAGCTGCTCATCCCCCTGTCCCTCCTGAACATAGTGGGCACGGGGCTTGTAAAGGTGCTCCTAAGATAGGAATAAAAATGAACACCAAAAAAATCGTAAAGACGATATTCATGACCGAAATCCTCCAGGGGATGGCGCTCACGCTGAAATCCTTCTTCAGCCCTGCTGTGACAAGACAGTACCCGAAGGAGAAGAGGGAACCCTTCCCCGGTTTCCGCGGGCAGCACGCCTTCGTCCGGGACCCCAAGACGGGCAAGGAGAAGTGCATAGCCTGCGGCCTCTGCGGCGCCGTCTGCCCCTCGAAGTGCATATACATATATACGAAGGAAGACGAGGATACGAGGAAAAAGACCATAGACCGCTACGAGATAGAACTCCTTCGGTGCGTTTACTGCGCCTTCTGCGTGGAGGCCTGCCCCGTGGGGGCGATAGCGCTCACCGAAAACTATGAGTATTCGGATTACTCGCGGGAGGCCCTTTACATGACAAAAGAGAAACTCCTCGAAAACTGGGACAAGTTCATGGCGGGGCCGAAGGGCGAGGAGTATTTCGAAAAGTTCTGGACCCCGAAGGAGCAGAGCTTCCGCGCCTACGATGGCCAGGCGGTCTTTAGGCCGAACGGCGGGCCGGAGGCCAGGCCTCAGGTGAATGCGGGGCCGGGGGTGAAAAAGTGAACCCTTATCTCTTTGGATACCTGGCCGCCGCGATAATCGGGCTTTCGGCGGTCGCGCTGACGCGGAAAAACCCGGTCCATGCGGTCCTCCTGATGATAGTCATGTTCTTCCACCTCGCGGTCCTCTACCTGGGCCTGGGGGCGGAGTTTCTCGCCGCGGTCCAGATCATAGTCTACGCCGGGGCCATAATGGTCCTGTTCCTGTTTGTCGTCATGGTGCTGAACATAAAAGAGGAGATCGAGTCGGAGCGCTTCACGGGGGGCTGGCCCCTTGGCGTCTCCCTGGCAGCCGGCTTGTTCCTGCTGCTCATCATCCTGACGGGCAAGGTGCTGCCGGGGCAGCAGGGCGTCTACACCGCGCAGGTGATAGCAAGCCAGACCGACACGAAGGCGCTGGGCGTCCTCCTCTACACGCAGTACATCTTCCCCTTCGAACTGGCCTCTCTCATACTGCTTGTGGCGGTGGTGGGCGCCATCGTGCTCGCCAAAAAGAAACTCAGATGAAGGGAGAGATGATATGAACCCGGTCCCTCTTCAATGGTATATATGGCTTAGCCTGGCCCTCTTCATGACGGGCATGTTCGGATTTCTCACCAGGAGGAGCATCATACTGATGTTCCTCTCCATAGAGGTGATGCTGAACGCCGTGAACCTGTCGCTGGTGGCGTTCTCCCATTTCCTCAACGACCTGCGCGGGCAGGTGCTCGTGCTCTTTGTCGTAACGGTCGCCGCAAGCGAGGCGGCCATCGGGCTTGCCATACTGGTTGCGCTCTTCAGAAACAGGGCCACCGCCCAGATAGACAAGATCACGGAGATGAAGGGATGATGATATGATGGACAACACCTATTTGCTCATACCGGCTCTGCCCCTTTTCGCCTTCCTCGTGAACATCATATTTGGCAGGGGTTTCCTGAAAGACAAGGCGCACCTGGTGTCCATCCCGGCCCTTGCCGTATCCTGGGCGCTGGCGATATCGGCCGTCTTCGAGGTCATGCACGGCAAAAGGTTCGAGGGCGACCTTTATACATGGGTCACCTCCGGCGGCTTCAAGGTCAGCGTGGGCTTCCTCATAGACCAGCTCACGGCCGTAATGCTGGTAGTGGTCACGACCGTGGGGCTGCTGGTGAACATCTACTCTGTGGGCTACATGCACGGGGACAAGGGCTTTTACCGCTTCTTCGCATACTTGAGCCTCTTTGTCTTTTCGATGCTCATGCTCGTCATGTCCAACAACTTCCTGCAGCTCTACTTCGGCTGGGAGGCGGTGGGCCTCTGCTCATATTTCCTCATAGGTTTCTGGTACGAGAAGAAGTCCGCGTCCGACGCCGGCAAAAAGGCCTTCATCGTGAACCGTTTCGGGGATTTCGGCTTCGGCCTCGGCATCATGCTCATATTCCTTACCTTCGGCAGCCTTCAATACGGCACGGTCTTCCAGGCGGTCCACGGCATAGCCGGGCGGACGGTGAACATCCTGGGGACGCCCGTGGGGCTGCCCACCTTAATCGCGCTTCTTCTTTTCTGCGGCGCGATGGGCAAATCGGCCCAGTTCCCGCTGCACGTCTGGCTGCCCGACGCGATGGAGGGCCCGACGCCTGTTTCGGCCCTCATCCATGCGGCCACGATGGTGACCGCGGGCGTGTTCATGGTCTCCAGGTGCAGCCCGATATTCGACCTCTCGCCGACGGCGATGGGGGTGGTCGCCGTGACCGGCGCCTTCACCGCCCTTTTTGCCGCGACCATAGCCCTTACGCAAAACGACATTAAGCGCGTCATCGCGTACTCCACCGTAAGCCAGCTTGGCTACATGTTCCTGGCCTGCGGCGTGGGCGCATACGGCGCGGGCATATTCCACTTATATACGCACGGCTTTTTCAAGGCCCTGCTCTTCCTGGGCGCGGGTTCCGTCATGCACGGCATGTCCGGGGAGCTGGACATCCGGAAGATGGGCGGGCTGAAGAAATTCATGCCCGTCACATACTGGACCTTCCTGCTGGCCAGCATAAGCATCTCCGGCATCCCGCCCTTCGCGGGCTTCTTCAGCAAGGACGAGATACTCGGGATGGCTTACAACTCCGGCCCGCTTGGGAAAGTGCTCTGGGCAGTGGGGACCTTCACGGCCTTCCTGACCGCCTTCTACTCCTTCAGGCTCATCTTCATGGCGTTCCACGGGAAGTTCCGCGGCACGCATGAGCAGCAGCACCATCTGCACGAATCGCCCAAGTCGATGACCGTGCCGCTGCTGGTGCTGGCGGTGGGGGCCGTGGCCGCGGGCTGGGTCGGCATCCCGTCTTCGCTGGGCGACCTGTTAGGCCTGCATATGGACAAGATACTGCCCTTCCTTAGTCCGGTGGTTGGGGAGGCGGCGCATGCCGGTGGAGCGCCGGGGACGGAGATGCTCCTGATGGGCGTGTCGGTCCTGATGGGCCTGCTTGGCATCCTGCTGGCCGCTTACATGTACCTCTGGAACCCGGAGCTGCCCGGCTCTCTCGCGCGCGCCTTCAGTTGGCCCTACAAGATATCCCTGAACAAATACTACGTGGACGAGCTATATGACCGCATGATCGTGAGGCCCACCCTCTGGGTTGCGGAGAGCGTCATCGTGGGCGTCACCGACGGCAAATGGATAGAGGGCATCGTAAACGGCGTGCCGGCGGCCATAGGCCGTTTCAGCCAAACCCTGAGAAAAATCCAGTCCGGCGTTGTGCAGCACTACGCGGACATGATGGCGCTGGGGCTCTTTGTTTTCGTAGCGGTGGCCCTTGTCTTGTTTATGAGATAAATTTATTATTCATGAAATGAGCTTATTGTCCATGAAACGGGTTTATTTGAGATGAGTGAAAAAATGAAAAATTGCCTTTTGTATAAGAAAGCGGGGACAAGATGATAATGAATTCGCTTCCCTACCCGGTGCTGAGCACGGTGATATTCCTGCCGGTTGCGGGCGCGATTCTCCTGGCGCTCATATCGAGGAAACGGGAGGGGCTCATAAAGGCGCTGGCGCTGCTGCTTGGCCTGGCCAACTTCGCGGCCTCGCTGCCCATATTCTTCAATTTCGACAAGACCACCGCGCACATGCAGTTTGTGGAATGGCGCCAGTGGATACCCGCCTTCCATACGGACTACCTGGTGGGCATAGACGGCATAAGCGCCCTCTTCGTGCTGCTGTCGACCCTTGTCTCCATTCTCTGCATCCTCATATCGTGGAATGCCATCAAGAGCAAGACGAAGGAGTTCTACATGTCCATCCTCCTCATAGAGGGGGCCATGATAGGGGTCTTCTGCTCGCTCGATTTCCTGCTCTTCTATGTATTCTGGGAGGCGATGCTCATCCCGATGTACCTGCTCATCGGCGTATGGGGCGGCCCCAACAGGCTCTACGCCTCGATAAAGTTCTTCCTCTACACCCTCGTTGGCAGCGTGCTGATGCTCGTGGGCATCATCTATCTCTACAACTACAGCGGCACCTTCAACATAGTGACACTTGAGAGCCTGAGATTGCCGCTCGGGATGCAGATGTGGCTTTTCTGGGCCTTCTTTGCGGCCTTTGCGGTGAAGGTGCCCATGTTCCCGGTGCACACCTGGCTTCCCGACGCCCACACGGAGGCGCCGACCGCCGGCAGCGTCATACTGGCCGCGGTCCTCATAAAGATGGGGGCCTACGGCTTTCTGCGGTTCTCCATCCCGATGTTCCCGGACGCATCGAGGGCGATGGCCCTCCCGATGATAGTGCTCTCCGTGATCGCCATAATCTACGGGGCGGTCGTCTGCCTCGCCCAGACCGACCTCAAAAGGCTTATCGCCTACAGCTCGGTAAGCCACATGGGCTTTGTCACGCTGGGCATCTTCGCCCTGAACATCCAGGGCGTGGAGGGGGGCATCCTCCAGATGATCAACCACGGCGTGGTGACGGGCGCGCTCTTTTTGTGCATAGGCATCATATACGACCGGACGCACACCCGCCAGATTGCCGATTACGGCGGGGTCGCCACCGTGCTTCCCATATACGCGGCCTTCTTCATGGTCTTTACCCTGGCCTCAATCGGGCTTCCCGGCACCAACGGCTTCATAGGCGAGTTCCTGATAATACTTGGCGGCTTCACCGCAAGCAGGCTTGCCGGCGTGTTTGCCGCGACCGGGATAATCATCGGCGCCGGCTACATGCTCTGGCTCTACCAGAGGGTCTTCTTCCTGGACGTAAACGCGAAGGTAAAGGGGCTGGCGGACATCAGCGGGCGGGAGCTGCTGGCCATCCTTCCGATGGCCGTCCTCGTGTTCTGGATAGGGATATACCCGAACGCGTTTCTGGGGTTCCTGCACCCCTCGGTCGCCAACCTGCTTGGCAGGATGCAGCCCGGCGCGCCGCTTAGCGCCTTCACGCAGTTTCTAAAGGCCGTCTTCGCGTAAGACCGTAAAAGACCACGTCTTGCCCTCTCAGGCGTCGACGGCCGGGTTTTGCCTGCCTGCCGGACTCCGCACCCTGCCGCATTTTCGCCACGGGAGTAAGGTTTCATTTTGAAATAAACGCGTATCATGGCTGAGGGCCGGTTGCAAGTTACCCTTCTAACTTTCAAAATTCGAATTCTGCCGCCGGACACGAAGTACTACTTCCTACAATGCAATTTAAAATTTTGTTATAATCGTGCAGGTTTCGACCGATAATTATCTATTCGGGATGAGCGATGGAATCTGAAGAAAAAATATTAAAAAGATTAAATGAATTAATTTACGGAAGTAATGGGTCTCTTGGGCGGACAATTCCGAATTATATGCTTTCGGAATCAATGTCTCGAGTATAATTCACGCGACTTTAGATATTAATCATCCGATTGTCCGGGATGGATATGATGCTCAATGTTTTTGCTAAAGATCCCTCAATTCAAATTAGGGAAAGAGGCAAATTAATTAGAAGACAATGGGCGAATCGTTAAACCCGAAAAATAAATATCTCTGTAGTTGCATAAATTCCAGGAAAAATTCATCCCGAAACACTACAAAAACGGCCTCCTGATTGGTTAAAATTGACGATGCCAGTCGCAAAATCAACCAATGCAGGAGGCCACTGAAAGTGA
>JAJYJK010000100.1 GCA_021789555.1 Nitrospirota bacterium | reverse complement strand
CCGTCTGATGGAACAGCTCCAACGCCTGCTCGTTTTCAATGCCGAACCTGCGGCGAAACCATGCCCCATAGGGCGGAAAACTGTCAAAAACCTCCGCGCCCGCGCCGCGCAGGCGTTTTTTTAGTATTCCGATCTCCGGCCCGAAGTTGGAAAAGTCGGCCTCAATCGAAAGATCGCGCCCCTCGCAAGCATAAAAGCGCGCAGGCTGGCCCTGTTGGTCTTTTATCCAGAAGACCTGTGCCAGTGTAACCGTCTGGTCATATCCGGCGTTATGGAAAACTCCGAGGATAACGGAGTAACTGTCATTATTGCGCAGGGCAACCGGTCTGGCAGCGCCGCTTAGCTCGTTTCTCTCGGATTTGTAATGCCCGAGGACGTAGGAGCGCAAAGTTCGTTCCCTCGTGTCGGCCCCGGCCACCTTGTTGTAGGCTATCCGCTGTGCGGGAACAAGAAGGGTGGTTACCGCATCTACCAGTGTCGTTTTGCCTGAGCCTATATCCCCGGTAAGTAGGACGTTTTTGCCGCCAAGATTAAAGATCCATATGCGCCCGTTGAACGTCCCCCAGTTATATAGCTCAAGGCGCTGAAGGCGAAAACCCGCAAGCGAGTCATCGGACATGAATTCCAGATCGAGCGGCTCATTCATCCAGTCCGCCCCCTTTGCCTTTCTCCAGTAGAGCCCGGTATGAGGCCAGCCTCTTATCGAACTCCGCCAGCCACTGCGCATCCACGAACGCCTTGAGGATACGGCGCACCTCAAACATCTGAGCCTTTCCGCTTTGGGTTTTCAGGCGGCGCACAAAACCCAGGTCTGCTATCTTGTTTAGATGACTCTCCACCTGGTCGATCAGTTTTGCCTCATTGCTGCTTTCAGGCAGGAACACGCGGACCATCTCCACCACTTCATCGCGAGAGAGGACGAGGCGGGTATCCGCGCCGCCAGCATCGAATTCGGCCAGTTTCTTTCGGAGAAGGGCCAGAAGTAGACTTACTGGAAAAGACAGCGGTCGCCTGGCGATCAAGCGGGGAATTTTTTGCTCCTCGCTATCTGGCCGCGAGCGCAAAAAGGCATAGCCCTCAGCTTCATCCAGTACCAGTTCCAACCCAAGCACGGCTGTATAGTCGCGCACACGCGCCTGAAGGGTAATGAGCGCGTTCCATAGCTCCGGATCGCTTTCCTGATAGACCACACCCTTCAGGAGCAGCACAACTGCCCGCGAAAGGTCATTGCCTGATGTGGGCCCTGTTTCTAAATCCTGTTCCGTGATTTAAATTCACCTCATAAAGATAATGCGCGGCATCCGGGCCTTCCTCATTAGCCAATTTCCGTTATTGCCGTCACTTTTCCAAATGATAATCTCGGCCGAGTCTTCGTCGACCACGGCCTTGAATGAGTCGCTTGCCAACTGAAGATAAGCAATCAGTTCTGCAAGCCCATTTTGTAAAGGCCGTTCCTCGATAAGCTCGCGCAGGGTAATCTGAGCCCGATCCTGCAGCGCGTTTCGGATATGCCTTGACAGGGCTGCCTTGTCGATCACCACCTGGGAAAAAAGCGCGGCTGCATCCACATCCTCATCACCCTGCTCCAAAACCACATTGGAGATAAGCGGTTTTACATGGGGCGTATAGAGAGGCCGCTCCATCGGCAATTCGATATCGGAGGCAGTTTCGTCAATTTGCATAAACTCTCCGTAAGGCTGCGTGTCGCGCAGCGCCAATGCATTGGCCTCAATGCCATGCAGGATGTCCGTCAACCTCACGAAAGTCCGTAAGCAGCTCGCGCGCCAAACTCATGAACTGCTGAAACCGGTCCTTGAGCGCCGTGTCTGAAAGCATCTGGATATCGCCGGCCATAATGCGGGCCATCTCGGCGTCTATCTCGTCCCGGCGTTTTTTCAGCTCCGCCATGCGGGCCTGCGGATCGGTTTCGCTGCCCTCGCTCCTCTGCCTGAGCAGTGCAAACAGCGTCAAGAGCCTCGATTCAGTGCCTACGAAAGCCCTTTCAGTAAGCGTGCCAAGCCATGCGATTGCCTTCTCGGCGGCCGGTGTCAGATCGAAATGGGGCTCATCGTTTCCCTGCGGGTAGAACTTCCGGAGCCAACCTTTCTCGTTGGCGGCCCAGTCATCAAGGTACTCGGCGGCTGGCTTGGGAAAGGCGTCCGCACCCATCTTCTCGCGCAAGCCGAACAACTCGTCTTCCAGCGCCTCAGCAAGATCGGCCTGCGCCATTATCCTTACGTTAGGGGCGATGAACACCCGATGGAAAAAGCTGGCAATCAGAGGCGCATGATCAGATCGCAACATCCGCCATGCCGGGTGCCTCTGACGCAGCATGTCCAGGGTGGCATAGTCCATGCTCATCCAAGCGCTCCCACATTATGGTGCGCAGGGCCTCAATCATCAAAATATTCTACCTAATTGTTCCAGTGAAAATCCCATTTATGGATTTATGGAGACGGGTTTTGCATGGGTCCGAACATGGATTTTTCACGCTCAAGTGGGGACAGGCAATCGGAACTCGCTCAAGTTCTTGATTTTATTGGCAATCTCGAAGCGACGCCAACTATGTTTTAGCCTTGTAATGGCCAAAGAGTTGAAATTTTGTAAGCACGCTATTTTATTACAAAAATTTTTATACCTAAGGAAACTAATCTTCTATTCATGAAAAATTTCCATTATTTTAGGGATATTTATTTCAACATAATTTGCAGGGTAAGTACCTGATTTTTTGGAAACTTTTTTAGATTTGGCGGTCCCAACGGGATTCGAACCCGTGTTTTAGCCTTGAGAGCGCTAAATGGGCATTTTTGCTAAGTGGGCCTTCTACCTGAAAAATTCGGGTTTAACATTTGTTTTCAAGGGGTTTTGCCGTTCCATCCTTTACGGTATTTTCCGGCATTTTATGCCCTTTCGGAAATTTTTGGCTACATTTTGGCTACAGTATCCGAATAGATAAATGTCGTGGCATTGCAAATTTGCCAGCCCTATTTCCAGATCAAAGTCCAGATTGTTGAGATTACATAGGGAAGAAGGTAAACTACTAATCAAGCATGATTTTTGAAATTAGGGAGGTGAAAAAATGACGACGACTCAGGCAACCGCCGAAGTTTTGTTTACTGCCTTCAAAGCTCTCAAAGGCAATGAGAAAGAGGCGTTTCTTGAAAGGGTGCTGCAAAATTCCGCCTTACGACAGGATGTCATGGATATTGCCTTGATGGAAGAGGCAAAGAAAGCAAAGGGCAAGCCCGTTTCTGCCAAGGATTATTTTCAGAAGCGCAAGAAGTCCTCGCTCAAATGAGTCCTTATGATGTTCAGCTCATGCCTTCAGCGCAGAAGGATCTTAACTCACTGTCCGGCGATTTGCTGTCGAGACTCGAAAGGGCAATTTTGGGTCTATATGACCAGCCGAGGCCTCCAAGAACTAAAAAGCTGGCCGGTTCGGGATCGAAATGGCGTATCAGAGTGGGCGATTACAGAATACTTTATGAAATTGACGAGGCTCGCAAACAGGTCAAAATATTCCGGATAGCCCACCGAAAAGAAGTTTATAGGTAAATTTTTTACCCCCACTGAAGGAATTCTTCATAATGAGCCTCGCCCTTCATAAAAAAGACGCAGGAAACGCCGGAGCGCGAATTGCGTATTGCCAGGAAAAGGATGAAGTAGGTTCCAAATGGACAATTTGAAGTATAAACCGGTCCCTTACGATCATGAGGCCTTTCTCAAGAAGGTCTCGAAGCGGAAGGGTTTCAGGAAGGCATATGAGGAGTCGGAAGAAGAGTACAGGCATGCCCGCGAGATGCTTGCCGCCCGTTTCAGGGCCGGTTTGACCCAGGAGGCCGTTGCCGAGCTGATGGGAACTACAAAAAGCGCTGTTTCGCGTCTGGAAGCGGCTGGCAAGCACGCGCCTTCACTGATTACCCTCAGAAAATATGCTCAGGCAGTCGGCTGCCATCTTGAAATCAGACTGGTTCCCGATTCTCGCCTAAAGAAGCGCTCGATGCGGCCATCCAAACGGCAGATGGTTGGTTAGCGCGTTAATTGACGGAATAGCGGCCGCCCCGTTCGGGGCGGCCGCCTGCCCTCCGACCTTAACTTTTGTGAAGACGTTTTTTTCATCGTAATCTTCCCTCCCGGCGCTTTCTGCTTTTGGCCTTATATGCCCTGGTCCGCATTTTCTTTACGATTCCCCTGGCGGTATTTAAAGGCACCCTGTAATAATATGAGACCTCCTGGGTGACTCTCTCGACGGAAAGCCGCCCCCTGGCGTTCAGATACCTGTTGAGGGCGTACTTCTCGGGCTTGGTCAGGTCCAGTTCCATCACAAATTTTTCCCTCCTTATCCTTGACCTGATCGCCTGGCGAAGAGAAATCTTCAGCCATTCCGGGTCCTTCCAGAGCCGTCTCATCCGTGAAAGAAATACCATATCCTTATTCGTCGGCAGCTCCCGGATGACTCCTTTTTTGACAAGAATTTTCAGGACCTCAACCGTCATATCATGTTTTTTCGCGAGTTTCTCAAGCATAATTTGTCCTCCTTCTCGCGTATGGTTTCTGGAATGTGACAAATTCGCATACATAACAAAGTTATCGAATCGGACATTTTCACAAAGAAACAAACTCCGTTTTTGTCTCTACCAGA
>JAJYJK010000006.1 GCA_021789555.1 Nitrospirota bacterium | reverse complement strand
CTGACTCTTACCATGAGCGGGAATGAGGCTGTAAAAAGGGAATTGCTGTATTACCTTGATGGACTAAAAAAGGCTGCCTGATTGCTAAAGACGAAAAAACACGAAAGTTTTTGCAACACTTAGGTTAACCCAAATTTATATTAACCTTTTTCTTTCATCGCGGAGCCCAGAAGCCAGATGCCGTCCCACCGCCATTGCCTTATTGGTTTAAGACCGATTTGAGCAAGATAGCCCGTAAACTCCCCGGCGGTGAACATCCCGGTCTGGGGGTGGTCGGTAGCGGCCTTTATTAAAGGGGAGGCCAGAAAATCTTTCAAAAGCTCGTCAAAAAAGTATTCTCCACCCGGTTTCAGCACGCGGCCGATTTCCCGGAGGGCCCTGCGCCAGTCCTCGGTATGGTGTATCACACCGAAGGCGAAGACGGCATCATACCCGCCCGCGGGCTCGCCGGAGAGGTCGAGGGCGTCTTCCACCTTTAAAATCACTCTGTCTCCGTAGAGAGGGCCGAGTCTTTTTTTTGCGCGCTCGATCTGCGCGGGGTCGATATCGGTTGCAACGACCTTTTCCGCTCCGAAGAGGCCGATTATGATGCGGGCCCCCCCGCCGGCCCCGGTCCCAAGCTCAAGGCAGACCGGATAACGCTCCCTCGAAGCCATCGACTTCAGCTTCGGCCCCTCGATACGGGTCTGCACGAAATACCGCATGCGGCTGTTGGTCATGAGCCTTTCGAAGAGGTTTAGTTTCATGATTTCATTTTAGGTTTTTTTGTTTTTTATGGACCACCCTGCAACAAGCTGCGGGCAATTGCAAGTTAAAATGTCGCCCGAATAAAGAGGGCGCCTGGAACTTTTTTAAAAATTAAAAATTCCAGACGCCCGTTTATTCAAAAAATTTACCCTTGATTTCTAAGGAGCCGGAGGGGCCATTTTCTCATCGATCTTCTTTTTGAGGTCCTTGATTTCGGATTTCAGTTTTTTAAGCTCCCCGGGTGTTGTCCTGGGATTTCTGAACGCCTCGAAATATTCGAACCGTTTCAGGACAAGGTCTTTTCTGAGGGTGGCCGTCGAGTCGAGGAAGCCCTTTATTTCGGGGTCCTGGAGGGCGCCTCTGATCATGCTTTTCATCATGGCGCGCATGAAGGCCTTTTTGAGCATTGGGTTCATTTCCAGGCCGCCCATCATGGCGCCGCCTTCGATCATGCCGTGCATCTGGGGGTGCTCCATCATGCCGCCGCCCATCATCCCTTTGCCCATCATGCCTCCCGGCATGCCGCCGCCCATCATACCCTTGCCCATCATATCGCCGTCTTTCATCATCGGGCAGTTGCAGGACGCGCTTCCAGGATCGCCGGCCATCGCAGGCATGTCCTCCGCCTGGGCCACCGCGGCCATGAAGAGCATCGACAGCGCCACAACAATAATTGCAAACAGCTTTCTCATGCCAAATTTCCTCCTTTTCATATTTTTGAAGATTTACACGCTTTCTGAGAGTGGTTTCAGATCAAGGGGTATCCAAGCTTTTCAAGCGCCATTTTCGAGATATTCAGCAGCTCCTGCCTGCTGATCTTCCCGTTGTCGTAATTTATTATTATCTTGTCAGTTTCGGTATCTATGGAGCCCACACCCTCCATCTTGCCCAAAAATCTTTCAAGGGCAAGCGAACAGCTCGTGCACATCTCCCTGGGCACTTTTATCTCCAGCTTTTCAGGCATTTCAACCTTTCCCGCCCTCCAAAGAAATTATATCACCGGAGTTGCAGGTGGCAAGAGGAAAATGATTTTTATCCGGGGGTTGTCCCTTGCCGCCTGTCCCTTGCCGCTTGAGTGACCGGGCCCCCGAACGCCTCCGACGCCTCTCGGATTATCGCCTCCGGCGTCAGCCGGTATTTTGGGGAATGATGCATGATTATGAGGTCTTTGACCCCGGCCTTGCGCGCGATGCCGCCCGCTATGCGCGCCGTAAGGTGATTTCTCTGTCTTGCACGTTCGATGTCCTCGTCCAGGAAGTAGGCTTCAAGGTAAAGCGTGTCCGAGCCGGCGGCGAAATCCACGATTTTCCCGATGTTGTCGTCCGTCGGGGAGGAGTCCATCACGTAGGTGATTTTCTGGCCGCGGGTGGTCCTTGCGATCTTCCTGTTCAGTTCCCCGAGGGTGAAATGTCTTTCGCCCTCCGGGAGGCGCACACTAAAGGCTGTGCCGCCTGGCGCGCCCGCTCGCAGCTTTTGCTTGAAATCCGAAAGCCAGGGGCCGACCGGAAGGCCCTCATTCGAAAGGGCTGCCTTGTCTATATTGATGTGAAAATCTTCCTCGATGCTCCAGCCGATGGAATCTATATCGTGTTTCAGGACGACCGCCTTTACCTTGAAATAGGTCTCCTCGAGGGCAACGCCCGTAAAGGGCAGGGCGGGGCCATGAACAGGCTCGAAGCCGTTTTCCGCCGCGAACGTCGCGTGCCTCACCTCGTCTTCCGAGATGCCGAACGCCTCGATGCGGATGGGATATTGCCTTATCAAATTCCATGAATACCCTTTGAGCTTGCCGCCGATCTTTTCTATTATGCCGGAAGGCCCGTAGATGGAGAGGGGCGAGGCATTGCCCAACATGTTTCTAAGCAGGTGGTCGAAGCCGATGAAATGGTCGATATGGGCGTGTGTGACGAACGCGCCGGTCACCTTGGAAAGGAGCCCCGCCGGCAGCCTGCCGATGTCTCCCAGGTCCAGAAGGAGGGCCCTTTTCTCCCTGAGCAGCCTCACATAGACGCATGGGTCCTCGAAAGGGCCGTTTACGGCCCTGTGCAGAAATGTGGGTTTCATGTTTTTCTAGTATAATAACAAAAGCTGATATTTGGTTAATTTTAGCCGCCTAAGGGAGGTTTCCCCATGCCGGAGTTGCGAAAAGACCCCATACTCGGAAGGTGGGTAATCATTTCGGTTGAAAGGGGCAAGAGGCCGACGGATTTCAGTCCGGTCATCCATAAGAAGAAGGGCGGGTTTTGCCCGTTCTGCCCAGGCGGCGAGTATACCACACCGGCGGAGATACTGGCCTTCAGGCCCGCGGGTTCCGAGCCGAACGGGCCCGGCTGGACGCTCCGGGTGATGCCGAACAAGTTCCCTGTCCTCGAGCCCTCGGTCAAGCCGAAAAAAAGCGGCGAGGGGATGTTCGACAGGATGGAGGGGTTCGGGGTGCATGAGGTGGTGGTGGAGAACCCGGACCATTTCCTGTCGCTGTCGACGATGCCGGAAAAATCGGTCGAAGACACCCTGTGGGCATATTCCCTGAGGCTGACGGAGCTGAAAAACGACCCGCGTATAAAATACGTCCTCATCTTCAAGAACGAGGGCGAGGCGGCGGGCGCTTCCCTCGAACACAGCCATTCCCAGATCATAGGGCTCCCAATCGTCCCCCGTACGGTGAGGGACGAGCTGCAGGGGGCGAGGAACCATTACGACATGAAGGAGCGGTGCATATTCTGCGACATTATCGACCAGGAGCTCGCGGACGGCAAGAGGGTGATATATGAAAACGAAAGCTACGTCGCCATCTCGCCCTTCGCGCCGAGGGCCCCTTTCGAGACCTGGATACTGCCCAAGAACCACGAGGCTTCTTTCGCCCCGCAGCAAAAGAGTTTTAAACGGCTTGCCGAGATCATTCAGCGCATACTCAGGCAGTTCGACCTGATGCTCGAGTCCCCCCCCTATAATTACGTGGTGCATACCGCTCCCTTTTCAGAGGAGCAGAGCGATTATTACCACTGGCACATGGAGATAATGCCGAAACTGACGAAGATAGCCGGGTTCGAGTGGGGCACGGGTTTTTATGTGAACCCGACCCCGCCGGAAGAGGCGGCGCGTTTCATGAGAGGGACTTTTTTGAAATGAATGTGCTCATGGCCGCACCCGAGGCATTCCCTTACGCAAAGACGGGCGGGCTTGCCGACGCGGCGGGGGCGCTCGCGGCCGAGCTGGCAAAGATGAACAACCGCGTCCTGCTGGTGATGCCCTTTTACAGGACGGTGAAGGAGCGTTTCCCGGCCCGGTTCTTTGGCGGCCCCTTCGAGGTCAGCATCGGCGAGCACGCTTTCATCGGCAGTCTATACCGGCACGAAAACGCCGTGTTTATCGGGTGCGACCAGTTATATGACAGGCCCGAGCTCTACGGCACGCCGTCAGGCGACTATCCGGACAATGCTGTCAGGTTCATCTTTTTTTCACGCGGCATCTTTGAGGCGGCAAGGGTTTGCGGCTTCAAACCCGATATCATCCACTGCCACGACTGGCAGGCGGGCCTCGCGCCGGCATACCTGGAGAACATTTACCGGCGGGACCCCTTTTTCTCCGGGACAAAGAGCGTCTTTACCATTCACAATATGGGATACCAGGGTGTTTTCCGCGCGGAGGTCCTGCCGCTCTCCGGACTGCCACCTGACATCTTCAACCCCGAGGGGATCGAGTTCTACGGGAAGGTGAATTTTCTGAAGGCCGGCATAACATGGGCCGATATCGTAACGACGGTAAGCCCTACCTACGCCAGGCAGATACAGACGCCCGAATACGGTTTCGGGCTGGACGGCGTCCTTCGAAGGAGGGCGGACCGGCTGCGCGGGATCATAAACGGCATAGACCATCGCCTCTGGGACCCCGCCAGGGACCGTTATATTCCCGAAAATTACTCCGCGCCCAAAAACCTAACGGGCAAGGGCGTCTGCAAAAAAAAGCTCTCATCGCTCTGCGGTTTCGAAGACGCCAGCAGGCCGCTCGTCTGCTTTGTCGGGAGGCTCTCGCACCAGAAGGGCTCTGACCTGGCGGCGGCCGTAGCAGGCGAGGCTGTCGCGGAGGGGGTGAACCTTGTCTTCCTGGGCAAGGGCGATGAGCCATATCAGCTTGAACTCGAGGCCCTCGGCGAAAAATACCCCAAAAACCTTTGCGTCCGGATCGGCTTTGACGAGGAATTCTCCCATCTGGTCTATGCGGGCTCCGACATCTTCCTCATGCCATCGAGGTATGAGCCGTGCGGGCTGGGGCAGATGATTGCGCTTCGCTACGGCGCCCCCCCCGTAGCCACCGATACGGGCGGCATCACGGACACCGTGCGAAACTACCTTCCCTTAAGCGGCGCCGGCACGGGCTTTCTGTTCGCGGAGGCGTCGCCTGCATCGCTTCGGCAATCCCTGTGGTATGCCCTCTGCGTCTACCGCGGCGCGGGCCGCTGGAGGGGCGTCATCAGGAACGCCATGGCCGAGGATTTTTCCTGGAGGAAATCGGCCGAACGGTATGTCGAGGTTTACAGGGAAGCCATGGGGATTTAGACAAATGAGCATCAGGCTAAAGCTGATAATGTTCATGTTCGCCTTCCTGGCGGCGGCGGCCGTGCTTGGGATGGGCGCGCTCTATATATTCTCGAACTTAAACAGGAACCTCTCCCTTACGAACCAGGAGATAGAGGCCAACCGGCAGTTCATTGCGCTCAGGGGCTCCATCCGGGAGCTTGTAAAAAACGCAAACGGCTGGGCGATTACCGGCAACAGGAGATACCTGGACGGGTATAAAAAATGCCTCCCCGGCCTTTACAGGAATTTCGGGGACGTCCAGCTCATGGGGGCCGGGGGAAGTGATGTCCATGAAATGTCCATGGATTTCAATGAGGCCAGGACGTCGGCCGACCGGATTTTCACCACTGCAAATCCGGTAGGCAACCGGAAGGTGGCGCAGTACCTGAAAGACCTGGAGTCTTCCGGGGACAGGTTGTTTGGCTCGATGGATTCACGCTACGAGCGTTCCATAACCACCATGGCCGGCCTCTCCCTCCTGGGACAGAGGATTAGGAGGACGACGACCGGCTATCTCGTCCTGCTGGTGTCGTTTGTCTCGCTGGCCTTTATCTTCCTCGCCCTTTTCATGAGGAGGATGCTCAGCCAGCCCTTCAGCGAGATGCTGGAGGCAACGGAGAAGGTGGCCTCCGGCGACCTGGCATACAGGATCCCGCCGGGCAGGAAAGACGAATTCGGTCTCATAGGGGCAAGGTTCAACCGGATGCTGGAGAGGCTCGAGGAATCCAGCAACAAGCTAAGCGCCAGACTGAAGGAGACGGAACTCCTGCTGGAAGTCGCGCGGATTGCGGGCGCCACCCCCGAACTGAAGGAGGCCCTCACCCTGATAGTCGAGACGGTCGCAAAGAAACTCGGCACGGAGTTCTGCGCCATATTTCTGCTCTATCCCGAGATCGAGATGTTCGTGCTGGAGGCCTCGAACGCCGACGAGACCCTTTCCAATATCTCGCTGCCCCTCGACTCTTATATAACCAGGGGCGTCCTTGAGACGATGAAACCCGTTCTCATTGAGGACACGGCCGCCGCCGCCGGCAAGGACGGGCCCTGCGGGAAATGCGGCTCGCTCATTGCCGCGCCCATACTGAGGGACAATATCTGCAAGGGCATCCTGATACTGGGCAGGCCCTCGGCCGGGGGGTTCGGCCCCGACGAAAAAAACACCGCGATGATACTGGCCCATACGACGGGGGCCGTGGTAAAAAACGCGGAGCTCTATTCCACTACGAAAAGACAGCTCAAACAGCTCTCTGTCACATATGAGCTAAACAGGCTGCTGACCTCGGTGTATAAACCCGAGGACCTCCTGGCCACCATCTCGGCCGAGATCGCAAAACTTAGCGGCGCGAGGATTTGCATAATACGGCTGCTGGAGGGCGAAAGCCTTAACATAAAATCCTGCTACGGCATATCCCCGGAAGAGACGGAGGAGAAGAGCCTGAAGGTGGGGGAGGGGATAGCCGGCTGGGTCGTCCGGGAAGGCAGGTCGCTCTTCGTTGAGGATGTCGTGAAGCTGCCGGAGGGCCTGAAACCGAAGACCATCAGGGCCAAATCCGCGATCTGCGTGCCCCTGAGGATAGGAAACAGGATAATAGGCACCCTCGGCATCTACGACAAGGCCGGCGAAAGCGGGGCGCCGAAACCCTTCGACCTGGAGGACCTCAACATGGCCGAGGGTTTCGCGTCGATGTCGGCCATCACCATAGAGAAGGCGAGGATGGAAGAGGAGCAGGAGAGCAGAAGGCGGGAGGTCTTCGAGGCCAACAAGAGGCTGGACCTCCTGTTTGAGACCGTGCAGGGCGGCATCGTCTCCCTGGATTCGGATTACAATATCCTCGCTGCCAACCGTTACGTCGAACGTTGGATGGACCTGCCCTTGAGCGAGGTCATCGGCAACAACGCCAAGGACGTGTTCCATCCCAAGGGGGGGATATGCCCCCACTGCGCGGCCCGTTCCACCTTCGACACCGGGGACATCAGCGCCATCACGCAGTCCAACGGGCTCAACTACGCCGAACTTACGGCCTATCCCGTCAAGGGCGAAGACGGCCGGGTGGACGAGGCGGTCGTATTTATACAGGACATAACCGACAGGGTCCTCTACCAGGAGGAGATAATGGGGCTTTACCGGGAGGTCGCGCAGACCAAGGAGTACCTGGAGAGCCTCATAAACAACTCGGCCGACGCGATCGTCACTACGGATCTTAAAGGCAACATAATCTCCTGGAACCGTGCCGCGGAGGAGATATACGGCTACACGGAGTCCGAGGTGGTGGGGAAATTCCTTCCGTTTTTGCCTGAATCCGCCAGCGAGCAGGAGAGGGCCTACATGGAGAGGATAAGGGAGGGCGACGTGATAAAGGCCGAGGCCCTGAGACTCACGAAGGGCGGCTCCCTCATCGAGGTGAACCTCACGCTCTCCCCCATAAAGGACGCCATCGGAGAGGTCATCGGCATAAGCGGCATCTCGCAGGACATCACGAAGAAAAAGCAGGTGGAAAGGGAGCTCATAAGGAGAAACCAGGAGCTCTCCCGGCTCTTCTTCATCAGCTCCGCGATGAGGGGCACGCTCGATCTCGAGAGGCTCTTGCGGATGATACTGACCGCCGTCACGATGGGTGACGGCCTTGGATTCAACCGCGCTATCCTTTTCTGGGTGGACGAGTCCTCGAACTTCCTCAGGGGGGCAATGGGAGTGGGCCCCGCCTCGCCGGATGAGGCCGGCAAGATATGGCAGCGTCTCTCCACGGCCCACAGCACCCTGCACGATATCGTAAGGGAGATAGAGGAAACGAAGGGGGCGGCCGAGGAATCCCCCTTCGACAGGCTGGCGAAGGAGATAAAGGTGGACATTGCCGGAGATACCGTCATGGCGAAGGCGGTGAGGGAGATGAAGCCCTTCAACGTGGCCCAGGTGGGGGCCGAACCGGTTGCCGACCCTCCCATCGTCCAAAGGCTCAGGACGAGCGCCTATGCCGGGGTGCCCCTCATATCCAGAAACAGGGTGGTTGGCGTCCTCTGGGTCGACAACCTCTTCAACGGACGCCCGATCACCGAGGAGGACATGAAATTCCTGAACACCTTTTCGAACCAGATGGCCGCGGCGATCGAAAACGCAAGGCTCTTCGAGGGCATTTCCGTGGCGGAGGCCGAGCTTGAGAACATCTTCCGTTCCATCTCCGACATGGTCTATCTGACCGACAAGGATTATAATCTTAAAAAGGTAAACGAGGCCGTCTTGCGGAAAGTCGGGAAGGGCCTTGACGAGGTCATAGGCAAGAAATGCTACCAGATATTCCACGGCCTGGAGGAGCCCTTTCCCAGTTGCCCCCATATGAACACCATATCCACGGGGCGCTCCAACATCGAGGAGTACGAAGACCCGTACCTGAAAGGCACATATCTTTCCTCCACCTCGCCCCTCTTCGACGGGGACGGCAACTTCATAGGCGTGGTCCACGTCGTGAGGGACATAACGGAGATGAAGCAGCTCAGGGAGAGGCTCCAGTCCGCCGAGCGGATGGCCGCCCTTGGGGAGGTGGCGGCCAAGGTCGCCCATGAGATAAGAAACCCGATGGTCTCCGTCGGCGGTTTCGCAAAGAGGCTCGAAAAGAAATTGGATGGAGGACTTAAGGAATATGCCGCCATCATCTCCACCGAGGTCGACCGGCTGGAGCAGATATTAAAGGAGATACTGGGCTTCGTCCGGGAGGTGAGGATATCGAGGCAGCGTATCGCCCTGGATGAGCTGCTGTCGGGCCTTATCAATATGATAGAGCCCGAGGTGATGGAGAAGGGCAACAAGGTCCATGCGGCCATTTCGCCGGTAAGCGCCTTCATAGACCCGAACCGGATGAAAGAGGCCCTCTGGAACGTCATAACAAACGCCAACCAGGCCACCGACGGCGGCACCCTGGGCATAAAGGCATACGAGAAAGACGGCGAGGCGGTCATAGAGATATTCGATACCGGCTGCGGCATCAAAAAAGAGGATTTGACCCGTATATTCGATCCTTTTTTCACGACCAGGCCCATGGGGACGGGCCTCGGCCTTGCCATATCCAAGAGGATAGTCGAGGAGCACGGGGGCCGGATCACCGTGGAGAGCAATTGGCCCGGAGGGGGTACCGGGTTTAAAATTTATTTACCTTTGAGAAAGGAGGGATAGATGAAGATACTGGTTGTAGACGACGATGAGCACATACTGAGGCTCTACAGGGAAGAGCTTGAGGAGGAAGGCTACGATATTGTCGTGGCCAAGACCGGCGCGGCGGCCCTCGAGGCCTTCGCGGAGGAAAACCCGGACCTGGTGACGCTCGATATCCTTATCCCGGACATGGACGGCATCGCGGTCCTCAGGAAGATGAAGGAGATGAAACCCCGCGTGCCGATCATAATGTCCACCGCCTACGATTACCGCGACGACTTTGCCGTGTGGGCGTCCGAGGCGTACATCGTGAAGTCCGCCGACCTGACGGAGCTGAAGGGCAAGATAAAGGAACTCCTTTCCAAATGATACGGGTGAGGACCGAGATACCCGTTTACGGGGGTTTTACTATTGCCAGGGGCGATGGGGCCGGAGATGAAGGGGTCGTTTTCGTAAAGGGCGCGCTGCCCGGCGAGACGGTCGATGCCGTGGTGAACGAGAAAAAAAGGGACTACAGCGTTGCAACCGTGTCGGAGGTGTTGGAGCCGTCGGAACTGCGGGTGGAGCCTTTTTGCCTCCATTTCGGAGTCTTCAACTGCGGCGGCTGCCATCTGCAGCACGCGTCATACGAGGGGCAGGTCATCATGAAAAAAGCCATAATAATGGATTCTTTTAAACGCATCGCGGGGCTCGAGATCGAGCCTGCCGCCCCGATTACCGGGCATGACACCGGGTACAGGCACAGGGCCCAATTCAAGATTTCAGCCGAAGGTTCAGTCGGCTTTTTCAGGGAAGGCTCCCGTGACGTCGTGCCGGTAAGCGAATGCCCCCTGCTCGCCGACGGCGTAAACGATGCCTTGCAGACGATAAAGCGCCTGCCGCTTGAGGGCGTAAGGGAAGTGCACGTGACGGTTGGATACAGGGGGGACAAACCGGGTGGATATGAAATGGACGAATCGGGCGGCCGCGAGATGGCCGGCCATCATGGGGACGATAGCGCACCTTCACCGGAGGCAGGGCTTTTTGGAGAGGGGCCCGCAGGGCCCTCGGCGCTCATAAAGGGGCGGGGGTTCGATGAGATTTTATCGCGGGAATACGCAGACGCCGGGTTCGACACCGTGTTTTTCGACGACGGCAGCTATCGCGGCAGGGGGTTTGTGAGCTTCGAGCTGGGCGGCTTCGCTTACAGCGTTTCTCCCTTGAGTTTTTTCCAGAGCAACTGGCGCCTGAACTTAAAGGCGGTCGAAGCGGTGAAGGAAATGCTCGGGCCCGCCTCCGGCGGGACCCTGCTCGATATTTACGCCGGGGGAGGGAATTTCTCCATCCCCTTGAGCCCCGAGGCAAAAAAAATTACGGCCGTGGAGGATAACGCCCCGTCGGTAAAGGACGGCATCAGGAACCTGGAGCTAAACGGCATCAGGAACATGAAATTCATCAAAACCTCCTTTGAAAAATTCCACTCGAAGGGGCAAAAAAACTTCGACGCCGTTATCGTGGACCCGCCGAGGCCCGGTCTCAGCCGGGAGGCGGCAAGGAGACTGCTGGAGATGCAACCGGAAAGGCTGCTCTATATATCCTGCAATCCCGCGACCCTCGCAAGGGACGTAAAGAAGTTTTTGGAAAAATACAAGGTGGAGTCCGTACGGCTCGTGGATTTCTTCCCCCATACATACCACATCGAAGTCCTCTGCCTGCTTGCCAGGCTTTAAAAGCCGCTCTTGATTTCCCGTTGACAAGCCTTTATATCAGCGGCCCTTCGAAAACGGGGATTTGTCCAGCACCTCGTCCACCCGGATAAGATAGCCGAATGGATAATCGGACTGGAAGAGGTGGAACTTTTCGAACTCGAAGAGTTTTCTCGACGCCAGCAGGAACCTGTAATAAGGGTTTCCACTTTCTTTCTCAAGTATCCGGATAGTGCCGTTCACCTGAAAACTTATGTACTCCATGCCGCCCGGGAGGGTTTTCATCCCTGAATAAAGAAGGCTTGCGCGGGGGTTGTCGCGCATGTTTCCGGCCGCCTCTTGGCATGTCGCGCAGGAATCCAAGCCGGCTGCCGACGAGCCAGTCCAGGCACCTTGACGGTATCCTGCCGGATGTGACCCTGCCTTCCATCACTGGCCGCCGGCGATTTGAGCTTTTACCTTATCGAATATCCTGGCGCACTTCCATATCCTGAGCTGGGAGCGCGCCGACAAAAGCAGAAGAAGTATCACCAAAAATACCAGCCCGCTGAAATCCTTCCTTATGAGGCCGTGGTATACGAGGACGAATACAGCGGCGGCGACGGAGAGCATGCTGAACAGCCGCCATAAATTCCCCCTCCGGGCCACCCGGAGCAAAAAAGCCTTTGCCGGCCTCCTTACCCGGCTTTTAAGTTCCTCCATCATCTCCGGCGTGATTTCGCTGCAGCCCCGCTCGGCTGCGTAGCGCTCCACCGCCGCCTTTACCATGGCCCTCACGAAATAAGGGACCCGGTTTAATCGCTCACTGGCCTGCCGGCTCCATTGGGGGCGCGCATCCGTCTCCGGACCGGCATCCGCCGCGGGCGCTGGAGGTTTTATCACCTCGCCTGCAGCGGGTGCCGTACGCGCACCACGGGTCTTCATCAAGGTAGTCCCCCCGAAGGGCATACGCACGGGCCCTGCATCCCCCGCAGAGCAGGCGGTATTCGCAGGCCCCGCATTTGCCTTTAAGCGCGTTCCCAGCCGTTCTTAACGATTCCAGGACGGGCGACGTCCGCAGGAGATTCTCGGCCGTATTGCCGATATCCAGTTCCTCGGCCCGGTGGGCGCCAAACCTGCCCGCCACAAAGAGTGAGGGCGGGTCTTTTTTCAGGTGCTCGCATATCTCGTGGGCGGCCTTTCCGGCAAGCAGGGTCGTCTTCACCTCCACCCCGGATTTAAGGCCCTCCTGCCTGGCCTCTTCCAGGGCGCCCTGGTATATCTTTCCCAGTCCGTCATCGATTATTTCGTCATGGAGTTTCTCCTGCTCCTTGAACTTGAATAACTTCTGGGCCTCATCGGAGAGGACTTTTACCAGCGATTCAAAGGCCCGCCTGTGGAAATGGGGGTCGTAGACGGAGACGGCCTCGACATCCATGCCGAACTCGAGGCCCAGGGCAACGGCCTTCCTGAATGCGGCGGCGATGGCTATTGCAAGCCCGATGACGGCGACTGCCGGGAATATGTATTGCATTACCGGGCTCCCTCCATTTCGATGCCGCGCCTGATTTGAACAGGACCCATCTCAAAATTCCTTTTTGAGAAGGGCGCCTGACTAATGCCTCGGGCATGACGTCTCTTTTTCCCGTTTTTCATTTCATTTGTTCTCATTTGCCCTTTTCGCCCCTTGCCGCCTTCGCCTCCTCCGCCTTTAGCAGAGGCACGGAGCCCGGGTACGAGACCGTTACGTTTGAGCCCTGGCTCTGCAGGTATGCGGCCATCGCGATTATCTCCCCGTCCGTAAGGGACGTTGGCGACTCATTGGCGGCGGGCATTATGTTTTAAACCCTTTCACGATATACGCCACGGGGCTCACCAGCGACTCGAACAGGTGCTGCTCCGGCGTTATGCCGCGCTCTTTCGCCTCCCTTGCGATTTCGGCGCCTATGGTGGCCATGGCCGGCGCCCGCTCCGTTGTAGACGGCGTTTCGCTGTGGCAGACCATGCACTGCCCCTTGTCGAAGACTATCTTCTCGCCGATGGACACGAGGTCCGCCTGCGAGATGCCCGGCTTCAGCACTATCGTCTTGGGCGGCCTCGATTCGGACTGGGGAAGGTACTCGATGCCTATATACAAAAAGGCAAGGTTTAGGACTATCACGATCAGGGCGAGTTTGAGCACGCCGGTCTTCATTGTCAGCCATGTGAACGTGACGGTTATCCCGATGAGCGCGTACTGCGAGCGTTCGGGCATCTGTCCCCAGCGCGGCTCGCCGATTATCCTTGCGCCCCTGTACATGAAGAAGTCAAGGAGGAAAAGGGCCAAAATGGCGGCGAAAAACAAACTGAACTGTATGGGGGAGAGCACTCTTACCCTTACGGCGGCGGAGACGGTGTAGCCCAGCACCCCCAGAAACAGCACGCCGCCCGTGGAGACGGTGATTATCAGCCCCCTTATCACGGCGGCCCGCCCCGGCCCATGAGACGACCGGCTCCTTGTTGCTCATCCTGAAGATGGAAAAGGAGAGGAAGGTGGCCAGATAGGAAAGTATCACCGCGGTGTTCTTGGCCGCCATGACGCCCAGTTTGCCAAGGACCGGGTGATAAGAACCTATCCTCCTGGCCCCGAGAGGGAGAGGGCTATGTCATGAGGCGTGACCCATACCACGAACCCCAGCAGGACAACTATGAACAGGTACTTCACATATCCGAAATAGCGCTCGCCACCCGGCATCTTATGCAGCGATATCCACAGGTAATAGTTGATGAAGAAGAGTATCGCGCCTATGAGCATGGCCTGCATGACCCATAGCCATGCGAAGAAACCGCCCATGAGCTGGATGCCCATCGGCCGCAATCCCCGCCCCGAATACGATGTTCGCGATGAACCTGTGCAGGCTGAGGGGCAGCCACATATGGGTGTGTATCGTCGCCCACCTGTTTATAAGCTCTCCGGTCTTGCTGACCCCCGCCGGGGTGGTCATGAACCCGACCCGGACGCTGGTGATGAGCAGGATCAATACCCCGAAGAGGTTCAGCAACGCGCCCAGAAATACATGGAGCCCCTTTTTCTCCTTCATCCGGTTCCAGGAATAGAAATAGAGGTAGCAGATCACCACTTCCGCAAACATCACGCACAGATAGAGCCACCAGGTATAGCCGAGTATCTGCATCATGCAGGAGATGAACTTCGGGTAGAGCAGGGGCACGCTTACGAGGAAGACCGCGCCCATGAGCGCCGTGAAGGTATATGCCAGGGTAAAGAGTTTTGCGAAATCGTATGCGATGCGGTCAAGGCGCGGGTCGGCCTTCCTCCACCCGATGAATTCCATCGTCACGGCGAATATCGGCACCCCAAGGACAAACGCCGCGAAATTGAGGTGTGTCTGCGCGACGACCCATATCCAGTCCCGGCTGCCTATGACCGGGAAAAACCTGTAGCCCTCCGCCGTGGGCGCAGCAAGCACCCCCTTGAGAATGAAAAGGGCGGCAAATCCCGCGCCGAGGATGGCGAGGAATTTTATTATCCCCTTGAAAACACCCCTGCCTACCGTTGTCTCCGCCATCAAAATATCCTCTCTAGAACGCCACGTCCACCAGAACTTTGTATATCTTGTCCGTCTCGGAAGAACCATTGGCCCCGGTAACGGTACCGGACGGGTCTGTCAGGTAATTGCTCCTTACATTGGCGTAGATGAACTGTATCTTGGTATTGAGCCACGGCAGATAGTTCAGGCCCACAAGCCATGTGTGCTGGCTGGTCGCGGGATCGAAATCAGCGGCCTGGACCTTGGAGTTGGTGACCCAGTTATACTGGCCCACTATGCCGTAGGTCCTCTGGTAGAAGTAGTCCGCCTCTATTGCCCCGCCGTTGAAATTCCTCTTGTCTTCAGGAGTCCCGCCGGCAACTGGTCCCAAGGTGCCAGGCTTCCCGGCCGAGATTGCCTCCAGCGGCGCTAGCCCCGATTCCTGGCCGAATCCATAAATCGCCTTTGCCTCCACCAGGTGGTCAGCTCCGAAATTCTGTTCCAGCGAGGCGTCGATATATTGCCTGTTTACGTGTGTGCTGACGATGGATACGCCGTCTGAGGCAAGCACGTCTTCACGCCCGGTGTAGACCGTGCCGCCGAAGGTGACGGCCCCGTTAGATAGTTCCTGGTCCCATGCGGCGCGCGCATACCCCCCAAACGGATTACCTGTCACCCCTTTTGCGGTTTTAAAGGGGGTGCCTGGCAACTGGTGCATGAAGCCGGCATTTCCGCTGTCTGCGTCCGCGACGTCCCCGCTCCTCATGCCGCCGATGGCCGCATAGAGCCTGTTGCCCAGGAAGTATCCATGTACTACCGCGCCATAGTTGCTTCCGCTCCAAAAACTGCCCGTCCAGCCCTTGGTAAGGACCCACGGGAGGGTCTCGTCGTCAGGCGTGGCTATGTCCCTGTCCCAGCCGCCAAGGCTGTTAAACGGGTCTGCGGCGGTGGGCAAGCCCCAAAAAAGCACCGCTCCAAGGGTGTTGCCCTCGGACACCGGGTATGCGAAAGCGACTTTGGCGACCGCCAGATTGAAGTTTCCACTAGTGTCTCCATTTGGCACCGAGCCGCTCTCTATGCTGGTGAATACGCCGGCATACTTGTAAATCCTGCCCGCGATGAAGAGCTGCATATTGTCAATTTCCGTTGAGTTGGCATTGTAACCGCCATTGCCGTACCCGGGGCTTCCCGCGCTGGGAGACGACCCGGCAGCGTCCTGCTCAATCTGGTAGGGAATAAACATGATGCGCGCTGAAATCGGGAAGACATAAAATAGATTGAGTTTATCCTCGGAGATGACGCCCCAGTCGGGAGAGGCATCCGTATACGCCTTCACCTTGAACTGCCTGCCGTACTGGTTCAAGTTCGGCCATATCGTATGGCAGGCCGTGCAGGATACCTTGAGCTGGCGCGAATACGAGGGGACGGCTTCCGAGTTTTGCGCCAGGGACAAGACGAAAAAAGAGGCGATCAGGACAAGAAAAAATCCGGTCTTTTTCATCAGGACCTCCTTGGAATTTGACTGGAGATTAAAATTCATGCCTGCTCGGGCCTTTTTTGAAATCCAGTTTGATCGTTGTGGTCTTTCCGCTTTCCACCCTCACATTGCCCAGATCGACCGTCCCGAGCGCCTCGTGCCAGGCCTCAACAGTATAAGTGCCGGGCGGGACGTCTCTTAGCATAAACTCGCCGTTCGGTCCGGTCATCGCGGCATAGGGATTGTCAAACACGTAGAGATATCCGCGCATCCACGGGTGGGCGTCGCAGGTTATCTCGATGATCCCCGTCCTTGTGAGGACCTTTGTGACCTGCGCGCCCTTGAAAGGCAGGCCGACATTGTAATAGGTACGGTCCTCGATATAGGTGTGGATATTGTGGAACAGGGGGTCGGAATCCTTGAAAATGAGCGGGCTTCCCAGGTAGCCGATCCCCACGTGCGGCACAAAGGCGCATTTCAGGTTGTCGACTACGGACGCCTGCCTGGGGGCCGGTGCGCCTGCCTGGATATTTTTTATGAAGACGACCACGTTCTGAATTTTTCTGTTTTTAATGAGGTATTTCAGCGCCGGAAGCGTCCTGCCGCAATAATTCACATTGGTGGTCGGGTGGATCACAGGGTCCTTGGGGACGGGGGCGCCGGTAAACATGACCGTGCCGGAGATCGTCCCGCCGTTTGAAACCGCCCTGGCCTGGTAGGCAAAGGAGTTTAGGGGGATACCCAAAACGAAAAACAGCGCTGTCAATATGACGATTTTCTTGATCATGGCGAATACCCCTTGCGCGGGTCCGAATCCTGACCGGAACATGCCACGCATTTTTTGTCCTGCGTTTCTTTTCATCCGCTTGTCCTTTCTCCTCCGGTTTATCGTTCTTTATTCGAGATGCAATTCTTGTGATGAGTCCCGCCGCGCCCAGCCCGTGGCGAAAGTATCGATCGCCAAAAGACTTGATTTTTTCATGCTACTATAATTTGCCGCCTTGTCAAGAAAAGATCGTTTAAATGGATTTTTGAATTTCTGTTTCGAAATTTCACGCATCACCGAAAAAAATTCTAGCTCATAATTTCGGTTTTGTCCTCGTAATTTCATTTAGGAAAAAAGGCCGTAAATTTAAAGGCAGGCGTTCTTTATAAGGTAATTGTTATGTTTATTAATAATTAAAAATAGAAACATATTTAGAAAATCCCCTTGAGAAATTCTTGAAATGGAAATGGATATTTTTGGATGTCTAGAGTTTTAGCGACGCCTGCGGGTTCAGGCCGGCCCCCGATATCTCACCGGCCTTCAGGCGATGAAACCCGCCGATGGCGATCATGGCGGCGTTGTCGGTGCAGAAGGCGGGCGAGGGGATGAAAAGCTCCATCTCCATCTTTCGGGCCATCTCGCTCATGCCATGTTTAAGGGCGCTGTTGGAGGCGACCCCGCCTGCCACGGCGAGATTTTCTGCGCCTGTTTTTTTTGCCGCCCACTGGCATTTTCTTATGAGCACGTCGAGGACGGCCGCCTGGAAAGAGGCGGCCACGTCCCTGACCATCTGCTGTCCGTAGGGCCGCTGATGGCCCTTAAGGAAATTGGCTACAGCGGTCTTCAGGCCGCTGAAACTGAAATCGAGCGTCCCGGGAAGATAGGCCCTCGGAAAGGCGATGGCCTTTGGGTCTCCTTCTTTTGCCAGCCGGTCTATCTCCGGCCCGCCGGGATAGCCCAGCCCCAAAAGTTTCGCCACCTTGTCATAGGCCTCTCCGGCCGCGTCATCGCGGCTTCTGCCCAACAGCCGGTAATGCATAAACCCTTCCACAAGGTATAGCGAGGTGTGCCCGCCAGACACTATCAGGCAGACATAGGGGAACCGGGGCCCCGCGCCTTCGAGGAACACCGAGAGTATATGGCCCTCGAGGTGGTTTACGCCGACGAGCGGGATTTTTTTCGAGAAGCTGACCGCCTTGGCAAACGAGCAGCCCACCAGCAGCGAGCCTATGAGCCCGGGGCCGGCGCACACGGCGATGGCGGAGAGCCCTTCAAGGGGAGTTTCACCAACGGCGGCCATGGCCTCGTCCACCACGGGCCATATCAGCTCGTTATGCCTCCTTGAGGCAAGCTCCGGGACTATCCCGCCGTATTTTGCGTGTATCTCGGTCTGGGAGGAAATGATGTTCGAGAGGATGCGGGGTTTTGCGCCGCTTGCCTCCTCGAACTCCACAAGGCTGGCCGAGGTGTCGTCGCAGGAGGTGTCTATCGCCAGGATGAGCACAATCTCAGTGCGTATAATCGAAGACGCTTGTGCCCGCCGGAGGGGTGAATTCGAAGGCCGAATCCTTCATCCCCCTGTTTAGTCTCACGTCCTTCAGGGTTATCTGGACGGTATTTGCATACCTGTCGTGAATGCGGAAGCTCTTTACCGGGAACGCCCCGTTTGAAGGCTCGACCTCTATGAATGTGATGCCGCTCATCGGGTCTTTCGGTTTCAGTATCAGCTCCCCTTTTTTCTCTGTGACGCGGAAATCCCGCTCTATGTCGCCAAGCCCGCTCAGGAAGGCCACGGGCGCCGTCCCGTAAGTGCCGGCGTCGAACTTCCCCTTAAGGACCTGATTTTCCTTCTTTTGATAGATAATGACCGTATCCTTCATTATGATTACCTGGTCCTGACTGCCGGTCTTGTAGATGTATCGCATCCTCGAGGGCAGCTTTATCATGAAATCCCCCCCGTAGGTCTCCGTCTTGCCGAGGTCCTTCAGGTAGCTCTTCTGCTCGAAACTGCCGCTTGCGTCCCTGATCTGCCTGTAAGCCGACTGTATCCTTGCGGCGGCCTCCGGGAGCGCGGCCCCTTCGGCGCCCATTGCAAACACGGAGATGAAAAGGGCGAGGGCTGCCACTAAAACCTTGAAAAAGTGAGTGCAGTTATCTCCTGTTTCGATATTCATCGCGATGCCTCATCCTGCGTGCTTTCTTCTGTTAGAGCGTTTATTCCGGGGAGGGCATCCGGCAAGCCGGCGTCCCCGGCCGCCACGTCTTCCGGAAAACTTTCCTGCGCGGCGAACCCCGCGTCTTCGGCATACGCGTCCCCGAATATCTCCTCCGGGGCCATTTTGGGCTCCAGAGCCCCTGGCTCCATAGCCATAGACTCCATATCCGAGGGTTCCACAGCCCCTAGCTCCGCAGCCGTCAGCGCATCGTCTTCCAGCCGTTCTTCTGCGGCCCTTATTACCCATATTGGCCCGAACTTCTCTTCCTGGTATACGCGGGCAAGGCCCAGTTTAAGGATTTCCAGGATGGCCACGAAGGTCACGATGAGGTGGGATTTTGCGGCCCCTTCGGGAAAAAGCTCCTCGAACCTGACCGTCTCCTTCTCTTCGAGCCGCTCCAGTATCCTGGAGACGCTGTCGTTCAGACTGAGCGTCTGCCTGGAGATGTTTTGCAGCTCGGGCGGGGCCTTTTCAAGGATTCTCTGGAAGGCCTGGATCAGGTCAAATAGCGAGATATCGGAGAGCGGAAGGGTTTCACCACCTTTTTCATCCGGCTCCTCTTCGTCCTCGGACGTCCTGTATCGTACCTCGGACCATTGCTGCCCCCACTCCTTCAGGGCAAGGGAAGCCTCTTTGAACGCCTGGTATTCGAGCAGCCGCTGGACCAGTTCCAGGCGCGGGTCTTCGTCGCCTTCGCCCTCCGGCCCCTGCTCCTCGATTGGCAGCAGCATCCTCGATTTTATCTGTATGAGGGTCGCCGCCATCACCAGGAATTCCCCGGCTATCTCCAGGTTCAGCTCCTTCATGATCCCGATATACTCAAGATATTGGCCCGTTATAAGGGATATGGGTATATCGTAGATATCTATCTCGTTTTTCTTGATGAGATGCAAAAGGAGGTCGAGCGGGCCTTCGAAGACCGGTATCTTTATGCTGTACTGACCGCTCATTTTTTACCGAAACTTATTCTAACAGATATCATGGTAGAATTTGCATATGGCGGCCCGCGGGTCTCCTTGCGTGCATATCGGCTGCAGCGGTTTTTCCTACGACCACTGGCGCGGCCCTTTTTACCCGGAAGGGCTTGCCAAAAACAAGTGGCTCGAATATTACGCGGCGAGATTCCATACGGTCGAGCTGAACGTCACCTTTTACCGCCTCCCCACGGAGGCCGCCTTCCGGGGATGGCATGAAAGGACCCCCGCACATTTCCTCATATCCGTCAAGGGCAGCCGTTTCATAACGCATGTAAAAAGATTGAAGGACCCCGCCGTACCGCTGGCGAGGTTCTTTGAAAATGTAAAACTTCTAGGGGGAAAGGCCGGTGTCGTCCTCTGGCAGCTTCCGCCCGGTTTCAAGGCGGACGTGGAGAGGTTTCAAAATTTCCTGAAGGAGCTGGAACGCTATAAAAGCAGATGCGCATTCGAGTTCAGGGACGAGACATGGGTGCGCGAGGAGGACATCATAAGGATGCTCTCCGGCGCGGGCCATGCCCTCTGCATGGCGGACTGGCCGGAGTTTCTGGATGAACTCCCCCAAACGGCCGATTTCGTATACCTGCGGAGGCATGGACACGGGACCTACGGCGGCTCCTATTCCGAGGAGGAGCTTCGGCAGGACGCCGGCCGCATCCGGCGGTACAGCAAGGCCGGCAAGGAGGTCTTCATATATTTCAATAACGACCAGGGAGGTTTTGCCCCTGAAAACGCTCTTTATCTTCAAGTGCTGGCTGGCAAAGGTAAAAAATGAAAAACAGCGAGGCCGCGAGGATTTTCTCGGAGATGGCCAACATTCTCGACCTGGCGGGGGAAAACCCCTTTCGGATACGCGCTTACAGGCGGGCGGCGATGGTCATTGAGGGCCTGCCCAGGGACATAGCGGGGATGTCGAAAGACGAGCTTAAAAAGATACCCGGCATAGGAGAAGACCTGGCCTCAAAACTCCTCGAGATCGTGGAGACCGGCACCTGCAAGGCTTACGAGGCCGCGAGGCGAAAATCGCCTGCCGGGCTCTCGCTGCTCCTGAGCATTCCGGGGCTCGGCCCGAAGACGGCCAGGGCCATATATGAGAAATTTCCAATCGGGAGCATCGACGAGCTTGAGAGGCTTGCCGCAGGGCACCGGCTGAAAGCGGCGGTCCCGAAGATAAAGGACAAGACGGAGCAAAACATCTTGCGGGGGATTGAGCTTGTAAGGAAAGGCGCCGGGAGAAGGCCGCTTGGCAAGGCGCTGCCGGTCGCCCAGGACATTATTTCCCACCTGAGGGAAAAGGCCCCCGTGAAGCAGCTCCAGATTGCCGGCAGCCTCAGGCGGTGGAAAGAGACCATCGGGGATATCGACATCCTCGCCACCTCGGATGACCCCGAGCGGGTAATGGACATTTTTATTCATCTTCCGCAAGTGAAACAGGTGCTTGCCAGGGGCGATACCAAATCCACCGTCATACTCGCCGAGGGTATGCAGGCCGATTTAAGGGTGGTGGAGGAGGGCTCCTTCGGGGCCGCGCTCTGCTATTTTACGGGCAGCAAGGAGCATAACATAAGGCTCCGGGAGATGGGAGTGAAAAGGGGGTTTAAGATAAACGAGTACGGCATATTCGACAAGAAGGGCAAAAAAATTGGCGGCGGCAAGGAAGAGGACGTCTACCGCGTCCTCGGCCTTCCGCTCATACCGCCGGAGCTGAGGGAAGATTCGGGCGAGATCGCGGCCGCGCTGTCAGACAAACTCCCGAAGCTCATCGAACTCGATGATATAAGGGGCGACCTGCATGTCCATACAAAGCTCAGCGACGGACATAACACCGCCCTTGAGCTGGCCGAAGCCGCAATCGCCCGCGGATGGGCCTATATAGCCGTCACCGATCATTCAAAGGGGCTCGGCATCGCGCGCGGCCTCTCTGTGGAGCGCATGCTGGAGGAGATAGCGGAGATAGACGCCCTGAACAGGAAGCTAAAGGGTTTCAGGATACTAAAAGGCGTGGAGGTGGACATAAGAAGCGACAACACGCTTGACCTGCCCGACGAGGTCCTCTCCAAGCTGGACATCGTGAACGCCAGCGTGCATTCGGGTTTCAGGCAGACCTCCGAGAAGATAACCGGGCGTATAACGGCCGCGATGAGAAACCCGTTTGTGACGACCATCTCGCACCCGACGGGGCGTCTCCTGGGGGAAAGAGACGCATACCAGGTGGATATGGAGGAGGTCCTGAGGGTCGCGGCCGACACCGGGACCGCAATCGAGATAAACGCATTCCCGGCCAGGCTCGACTTGAACGACATCACGGCCAGAAAGGCCAGGGACATGGGCATCCCCCTGGTTATAAGCACCGATACCCATATCCTGGAGCACTTTGATTATATGTCCTACGGCGTTGCCATCGCCCGCAGGGCCTGGCTTGAGCCGAAAGACGTGGTGAATACGTTTGAACTTAATAAAATGCTTGAGGTTTTGCACAAGAAACGATTGATTCTAAAGTAATTTGGCATTGCAGTGGGAGGAGGCGGGGATGACATGGCTCGCATCATTCTCGGCGACCGTCCTGGCCGCCTCCGAGGTTTTTGCCTGCTGCTGCCATCCGGGCAGCAGCTTCGGCAAAAAAATCCGCTCGCATGCCATCCCCGCCTCCTCCCACCAACTGAAGGATAAGCCGTCAGGCGTGAAAGGAGGCCCGGGAAGTGGGTGCTGTTCGAGAAATAGCGCCAGGGGATAACGGACTGTAAGCGCCGCCATCGCCCGGCGGAGATGTCTTTTATACGTGCCGGTCTATCGGCAACTGTCTTTTTACGGTCTCGGGTTTGAAGGGCACGGGTTCGCGGCCGAAGCAAAGCCCCATGCTCTCGTAGAGCGAGAGTTCTTCCAGGTCCACCTTTCTCTGCTTTATGGCCTCCGCGGTGGGGATGTATTCTATCCGGTTGCCCTTTACTTCCACGACGGTGACGCCCGTGATGCCGTCTTTCACCAACTGTACGGCCGCCGCGCCCACGCGCATTCCGAAGTTCACATCGAAAGCGAAACTGCCTCCGGAGCGGACGAGGTGGCCTGGGGTCACTTCCCTGATCTCGGGAAGCATGTAGACCCCGGGGGTGAACATGAACGATTTTTTCATGAAGGCGGTTATATCGGGGTCGTTTTTCATCCGTTCCTCGAGTTTTTTCCTGACGTATTTGCCGGCCCCGGCCAGTTTCACATGACCGAAGGCGTCGACGCCGGCGGACTTGTCCGACAGGACCTGGCCCGCGGCGTCCGTAATCCCCTCCGCCACGACGATGCCGTAAGTGCCGGCCTTCACGTCGCTTTGAAGGACGCGCTCGGTATAGTTTTTCTTCATGTGTTTATAGACGACGTCGAAGTCCACGGGGACCTCGGGGATAAGGATGCAGTCCGCCTCTCCGGCAATCCCACCCCGGAAGGCCGTATGCCCGGCGTAACGGCCGAAGACCTCCATGACGATGACCCTGTTGTGGCTCATGCCGGTCGTATGCAGGTCGCGCATGAAGCCGGCGATCCGGTTCACGGCGGAATCGCCCCCCACGCTATAGGTCTGGAGGTCGAGGTCCATCGTCTTTGGCACGTGGACGCATGAGATGCCCTGTCCGGTGAGGTCCACTATTACGCTGCCCGTGTCATCGCCGCCGCTTATGATGAGGGCGTCTATGCCGAATTTCCTGAGGCCGCTTTTTATCCGCTCGTATTTATCCGGGTCTTCGATTTTTTTTACCTTCACCCGCGAATGTCCCGCCTCGGAACCGGCCAGCGAAGGTTTTATGAACGAGAGCCTCAGGGGCGTGAGGGTCACGACGCTTTCCATCTCCGCCAGGTTGTAAAGCCCTGCGTAGCCATTGGGGACGATCACGGTCTCGATGCCCAGGGACAGCCCCATGAGCCCGACCCCCTTGATGACGGCATTGAGGCCGCCGCAGTCCCCGCCGCTGGTGATAATGCCTATCCTTTTTATGTTTTGGCCCATCACACCCTCCTTGAAGGAATTTCCAATTTTAATTTTATCTTTTGAAAATTGAAAGTATTATAGCCCAAAATCCCTTACCCTTTTTCAAACAGGGCCTCCACCGGCTTCAGGCCGTAGGGGCTTCCCTTCTCGATGGCGGTAAGGACGGTGCCCCCGCCGGTAAAAAAATAATACTGCGCGTTGTCCAGTACGGAGAGGTAAAGGCCGGGGCAGAGGTTTTTGAACTCCTGGAGCGTGTCGCCGCCGCCGTAGAGTTTTTTTGCCTGCGTGTTGCGGTCTATCGTCTCATCGAGGGCCCTGGAGCCCTCCACGAAGTGCGGCGTAAAACCCATCACCGCGTTTACGAATATCGTCTTTGCCGCAAGGAGGCTTTCAAGCACTCTCTGGTCGGCAAAGGACTCATGCGCGACATCCAGGAAATAATTATAGGTCTGGCCCTTTTTGAAATCCCTGACGGCGACCGTCCTGTACCTGCCTTCCTCCTTTGCGCCGGGGTCATCGGACTCCACGACGTAGGGGAGCTCTATTATCTTCCCTGATGCCCGGTCCTGCTCCACCAGGTCCCTTGCGGCCTCGACGTCCTCCGCCGTTATGCCCTTGATGGTTATGCCGTATTTTGCCGCGAGGAAGGTGTTATAGATGACGCCGCCAAGGACTATATAATCCGCCTTCCTGTATATCGCGTAGAGGGGCCCTATCTTCGTATCGTATTTGGAGCCCGCCACGACCGCCAGAAACGGTCTTTGGGGGGCAAGCACATAATTTAGGTTTTCTATCTCCTCCTGCATGAGATAGCCGGCGAAGCTGGGCAGGTGCCGGGCTATATCGAAAGTCGAGACATGGGGCTGCCATGAGCCGAAGGCGTCGTTTATATAGATGTCCGCAAGCCCCGCAAGCTGGAGGGCAAACCTTTCCCTCATCTCGCCCGCGGCCTCTTCGCCCGCGAACCACCTTGTGTTGGGCAGGTATATGCCCCCGGCCCTGTGCTGCCGCAGGGCCTTTATCGCGTGGTTTATCGAGGTGTCTATGTTTTTTATCCCCTGCCCAGGTTCGGCCGGGAAATCCGGCACCAGGAATTTCACGTGCAGCTTGCGTTCGATATACTCCACTATCGGTCTCACCGATTCCGCCTGCCGGCAGGCGATCTGCCCGTCCTTGCCCCTGGGGCGCCCGACATGCGTCATGAGGATGGGTCTTCCGCCACGCTCCACGATGTTGTAGAGGGTGCCCAGGCTCCTGTCTATCCGGTATGGGTCACGGATTTCCCCGTTTTTTACCACATTATGGTCGAACCTCACGAGAACGACCTTGCCCTCGAGGGGGGCGTCTTGTATCAGGGAGAGCCTTTTTTCTCCGGCCATGGGTTTTTTACCTCCCGGCGTGTTTCTATCTTAATCGTTATATCCGATGACAATTATTAATACTAATTTATCAAGGGCAGGGGGAATTGTAAAAGGCGGGGCAGTAGAGTATCATCTGATTTAAATGGCGCTGCTAGTTGCCTCCGAGACCAGTTCCCCGGAACTAGCCGGCCCTCTCGCGCGGGAAGGCTACAGCATTGAAACCTGTTTATTAAGAGACGCGCTCTCGGCGGCAAACGGGGCAGTGCAAGCCGTATTGCTCGATTGCGGCCGCAGCGTGGAAAAGGGGCTTTCACTTTTGAGGGCGCTAAAGACCGGGCGGCCGGCGATCCCGGTCATCTTTTTTACGGACATAAGCTCCGAAGATATCATAGTGGGCGCTTTCCGGTCCGGGGCGGGGGATTACTTCAAAAAGCCCGTAAATATCATCGAACTCAAAGGGGCGCTCCATAATCTCCTCAGTATGCGAAACAGGGCGCCCTCCTTCATAAGAGAGCCCCACCCCTTTATCCCTTCCCGGGAGGGGACGGGGGAGGGTGGGCTCCCCCCGCATATTCTTCGGGCCGTAAGCCACCTGGAAATAAATTTTTCCGGCGATATCTGTCTTCAAAGGCTCGCCAGGGAGGCGGGTATAAGCAAACACTACCTCTGCCGCGCGTTCAAGAGGCATATGGGTCTCACTCCCATGCGCTTCCTTGCGCGCCTCAGGGTGGAGAGGGCCAAAGAGCTGCTGAAGACAGGTACGCTGTCGGTATCGACGGTGGCGGCGGAGGTGGGGTTTAATGATCTTGGCAGCTTCATAAAACAGTTCAAAAAGTTAAGCGGCTTTACCCCTGGCGAGTTCAGAAAAAAGACGGCAAGCGAGGAGAGCCTCAGGCTTTTTTAATAACCCACCCGCCAAATCCGTAAGCGGAGCCCCGATCTTATCTGCCTTTTTTGACAAAGCCTCCGGGCGTGTTGTAATATAAAACTTATCGGAAATTCGCGGTTTTAAAAGATTTTTCGATTTGGTTTCAGCGCGCGGGACGGGACATTCGAAGCGAGGAGAGATGTCCGAGCGGCCGAAGGAGCACGACTGGAAATCGTGTGTGGAGCTTATACCTCCACCGTGGGTTCAAATCCCACTCTCTCCGCCATTTTTTTCTTTTTGATTATTTTAGGCGCGGCGTTTAAAATGTCTGTGGGCTACTCCGGGATTAAAGCCGGACAGCGGCCCTGCGTAACAGTGAGGTGTGAACTCCGCCAGGTCCGGAAGGAAGCAACGGTAAGCATTTTTCGCTGTGTACCGCGGCAAGTCGCTGCCCGGCTTTGATTCCGGAGAGAGAGTTGATTAATCTTAATTGATCCGAATCGGTTGATATGGGCTATCTCGTTCTGGCAAGAAAATGGAGACCCTCCGGCTTTGGAGATCTGGTAGGCCAGGAGCCGGTAGCCAGGATCCTGAAAAATTCCATCCTGCAGGGCAAGATCGCGCACGCCTACATATTTTCCGGGCCCCGGGGGGTAGGGAAGACCTCGACGGCAAGGATTCTGGCCAAGGCCCTCAATTGCGAGGCGGGACCGACGCCAAACCCATGCGGCAAATGCGATTTCTGCCTGTCGATTGCGGGCGGCTCGAGCATGGACGTCCTGGAGATAGACGGCGCCTCCAATAACGGCGTGGCCGACATAAGGGAACTCCGGGAGATGGTCAAGTACGCCCCGTCGGCCGGCCGGTACAAGGTCTATATAATAGACGAATCCCACATGCTATCGGAGTCCGCGTTCAACGCCCTTCTAAAAACCCTGGAGGAACCCCCGGCCCACGTGGTCTTTGTGATGGCCACCACCGAGCCAAAAAAGATCCCCCTTACCGTCTTTTCACGCTGCCAGCACCTGCCCTTCAGGCGCGTATCGGCCGGCGAGATACGGGGACGCCTGGAGCGGATTGCCGCTGCCGAAGGGTTTAGGATAAGCCCCGGCTCGCTTGAGATAATCTCCAGGGCCGCCGACGGCAGCATCAGGGATTCGCTTACGATACTGGACCAGATAGTCTCGGTCTCGCAGGAGATAGACGAGGATCTGGTGCGGGAGCTGCTGGGCATTACGGATTACCAGGGCCTTTCGGCCTTGATGGAGGCGGTGCTTGCCGACGACAAGGAGGCGGTCCTTTCCGGAGTGGCCGGGTTTGCGGACAAGGGGGCCGATCTGAGGCAGGTGCTTAAAGATTTTATAAGGCTTGCCAGGGACATCCTTGTATTCAAGCTCACCAAGAGGCCCGAGGAGGCCCTTGAAGCCGGCGAGGAGCAGATGAGCAGCCTGAAATCGCTTTCGGCGATGGCTGCTGAAGAGCAGCTCCTTGCGCTCTTGTCCGAGCTTCTCAAGGCGGAGCCGGAACTGAAATTCTCCTCGAACCCGCGGGTGGCCCTTGAGATGGCCCTGCTTAAGGCGAGTTACTTCAAGGCGTTTCTGCCGCTGAAAGAGGCCCTTAAAATGCTTGAGGAAACGCCTCCGAACCATTCGATCCATTCGATTGCGCCGCCTGCCCCTGCGGCCCCCGCAGTCCACGACCCCGCGGTAAAAATGCGGGCGGTTGAAGGGCCATTGCCACCTGGGCCGCCGGCGGAGCCGCAGAAAAAAACGAAGACGCCGGCCGTAAAGCCGCCCGTAGCCGATGACGGGCAGGTGAAGGGGACAAAAGATGCAAATGAAATACTTGCCTTGCTGGCCGCGAGGGCCAAAGGTCCGATGCTGCAGTCGGCGCTAAAAATCGCTGAGGGCAGGATAGAGGACGGAAAACTGGTCCTCCGCTTCAGGGATGTGAACCCTGAGCTCTTCGAGGGGAGCCTGCAACAGGACCGGCAGTGGCTTGAAGACGAGGCGAGTGCGATCTTCGGGGCCCCGCTTAAGATAAGCGTCTCGGGCGGGGGCGAAAAGGGTCTTTCAAAAAAGGACCTCCTTCAGAAGGCGGTTGAACGGCCTTTCACGCGCGAGGCGCTGGAGCTTTTCGACGGCAAGGTAGTCGACGTAAAAGAGATAAATGGATAAAAAATAAAAATTCATTGCATTAAGATTCCCGGAGGCGAGTCCGCGGGAATCTTCAACGGAGGAGCATAAACAATGTCAAAGAAGATGCTTGGAAACATGCTCAGGGAGGCCCAGAAACTCCAGGCCGAGATGCAGAGGCTTCAGGAAGAGGCCAAGAACAAGGTTGTCGAAGCCACCTCCGGCGGAGGCATGGTCACGGTGAAGGCAAACGGGGCGGGAGAGATAGTCTCCATAAAGATCGAGAAGGACGTGGTCAACCCGGAGGACGTCGAGATGCTCGAAGACCTCGTGCTGGCGGCCTCGAACGAGGCCCTCAGGCGCGCCAAGGAGGCGGTCAGCCAGGAGATGTCGAGGCTTGCGGGCGGTCTGAACATCCCGGGCCTGGGCGGCCTGGGCGGAATGTTCGGGGCCTGACGGGAAAACGGGATTTTTTAAAAATGTCTCAAGGCGTCATCGAAAACCTGATAGAACAGCTCTCGAAACTCCCCGGCATCGGAAGAAAGACCGCCCAGAGGCTCGCCTTCTTTATCCTCAATATGAAGGATGAGGACGCATCCGCCCTTGCCGGGGCGGTGGCGGACCTCAAGCGGAAGGCAAGGTTCTGCCGTGTCTGCTTCAACATTACGGACTCGGAGTTTTGCGGCATCTGCCGGGACTCCCTCAGGGACAAAAGGAGAATTTGCGTCGTCGAGGAGCCCAGCAACATACTGGTTGTGGAGCGCTCGGGCGGCTTTAACGGCCTGTACCATGTGCTCATGGGCGCGCTGTCGCCCATCGACGGCATAACCCCGGAGATGCTGAGAATCAAAGAACTGGTGGAGCGGGTGCGCGGGGGCGGCGTCGAGGAAGTCGTGATAGCCACAAACCCCAACACGAAAGGGGAGCTTACCGCGAGGCACATCAAGGAGGCCCTTGGCCCCCTTGACGTCGCCGTCACGAGGATCGCCTACGGGCTGCCGCTTGGCGGAGACATCGAATTCGCCGACGAGATCACGATGAAAAAATCGCTCGAAGGAAGAAGGGCAATCGAGTAGATATGGAGCCCACCCGCCCTCCCTGTTTTTTTCTTCCGTTGGGGCTGGCGCCCCAACGCCCCGCAAACGACAATAAACCAGGATCGGAGCGAAGTTACAGAGTGAACGCGTTTAATTTTGTTCCGCCGCCACGGTAATGTTCGAGCACCATAAAAAACCCCTGGCAAGCCGGGGCGAATTCATTCGAAGGCAGCTGGAATACCTGGCCTTCTCAATGGTCATATTGATATTGTCGATTGGAGTGGGGACGGCGGGGTATCATTACTTCGGGAAACTGGCCCTCATCGACGCCTTTCTAAACGCTTCGATGATCCTGACCGGGATGGGTCCGGTGGACCACCTGGAAACAAGCGGCGGAAAACTCTTTGCCGCCTTATACGCCCTCTTTAGCGGAGTGGCGTTCCTGACCTTTATAGGCGTGCTCTTCGCGCCCGTTTATCACCGCTTCCTGCACAGGTTCCATATAGATATGGAAGAGGATAAGTAGGCGAGGAGTAAAAGAGTTCACACCCCTTTATTTCCCGCCCCTCCTATCTTTTCCCCCCACCTTCTGGCCTTTTCCAGTATCTCCCGCTCGTCGGCGGTCGTAAGCCGGCCGTCTTCCACCACGAGCTTCCCGGCAACCATTACATGTTGGACATCCGACGGCCTTGCCGAATTGACCAGGTGGGAGTAGATGTTGTACATGGGGGTGAGGTGGGGTTTGTCCAGATCGAGCATTATCAGGTCGGCTGCCTTGCCCTTTTTGATGGAGCCCGTCTTGCCGCCCAGGCCGAGCGCCTCCGCGCCCCATCTGGTCGCCATCCTGACGACGGTCCTGGCGTCGAGGGCCGTGGGGTCCCCGGAGACGGCTTTTTGGAGTTTCGAGGCCGTGCTCATCTCTCCAATAATATTCAAATCGTTGTTGCTTGCGGCCCCGTCCGTCCCAAGGGTGACCCTTATGCCGGCCCGGATCATCTTTGCCGCGGGGGCGAACCCCGAGGCGAGCTTCAGATTGCTCTCCGCGCAGTGCGCAACACCCACTTGCCTTTCCGCCAGGATTTCAATTTCCTCGTCGTCGAGCCAGACGCAGTGGGCCGCTATCATGCGGCTTGAAAGCACTCCGAGGGAGTCCAGGAATTTTACAGGCCTCTGACCGTAGCGTTTTTCTATCTCCCCGGTCTCCCACTTCGTCTCCGAAAGGTGCATGTGAAGCGGGATATTGTATTTTTCGGACATCGCTGCGGCCCTTTTCTGCCCTTCCGGCCCGCAGGTGTAAAGGGCATGGGGCGCGATGCTCGGCGTTATGAGCTCCCCGTCAAGAAACTCGCCTATGAATTCTTCGGCGCGCTCGAAATACTCATCCGTGTTTTTAGCCACCGCGGTGGGGAAATCCAGGATGCCGGCCCCGAGCACCGCCCTTATGCCGAGCCTGGCAATGGCCCGGGCGGCATCTTTTTCAAAGAAATACATGTCATTGAAGGTGGTGATGCCGGCCTTTAGCATCTCAAGGCAGGCCAGCTCGGTTGCGTCGTTTATGAACTCCGGGCCGAGCCATTTGCTCTCTATAGGCCAGATGTGCTCTTCAAGCCAACGCTTTAGCGGCAGGTCGTCGGCTATCCCCCTTAAGTAGACCATCGGGGCGTGGGTATGGGTGTTTATGAACCCGGGCATGAGGGCTTTCCGCCGCCCGTCACCGCCGATTGCGTCTTGTTTTTTTGAGACCTCGAATTTTTTTTCGATATCGCTTCGGGGGCCCACACCCGCTATTGTTCCGTCTCTTACGGCAACGGCCCCGTCACTTATGACGGCCTCACCGGCCCCATCCCAAGTCTTTTCGCCTCTGTCCGGATATCCCGTCTTGCCGCCGCTATGTGGATATCCCGTCTTGCCGCCGCTATGTGGATCCCCCGTCTTGCCGCCGCTATGTGGATCCATCGTAACAACGTATTCGGCCTTCAGGATGTAATCGGCTTTTTCCATGTCCCCTAATCAATCTCCTTGCCGGCCCGCAGGGCATCCAGCGCCTCACCAGGCCTAATGCGCAAACATTCCTTGGTGCGCCTGCCCTTGAGCTCGACAAGACCTTCATTGAGGTTCCGCTGCCCGACGATTATCTGCTTCGGGATTCCAATCAGGTCGGCGTCTTTGAGTTTCACCCCCGCCCGGAGGTCGCGGTCGTCGATGATCGCCTCAATCCCGTTTTTGTCCAGCTCCCTGTAAAGGTCCCAGGCTGCGGATTCGACCTCGGGGCTGTCCCCCGCGCCAAGCGGCACGATCTCCACGTCGAAGGGCGCGATGGCCTCCGGCCAGATGATGCCGTCTCTGTCGTGGTTTTGCTCTATGGCGGCGGCTGCGATCCTCGCCGGGCCTATGCCGTAGCTGCCCATTATGATGGGCTCTTCGGCGCCGGATTCATTAAGGAAGACGGCGTTCAGGGCCGCCGAGTACTTCGTGCCCAACTGGAAGATATTTGCTATCTCGATCGCCTTTTCGATCGCCAGGGGCGCGCCGCAGCGGGGGCACCCATCGCCCGCGGCCGCCACGTGGATATCATGCCAGGCCGCCTGGAAATGGACTTGCGCCCTTACGCCCCGCTTGTGGTAGTGAGGCTTGTTTGCGCCCGTTATGTAGCTGCCGGTCTTCAAAACGGGGTCCGCGATGATCTTTATGTGAATGTCCTCGTGGTCCATCGGGCCGATGAAACCGGCCTCCACGCCCAGGACGTCCTTGACCTCCGGTTTTCCGGCGGCCCGGAAAGGGCCTATCAGGCGCTGGAGCTTTTTTTCATGGAGCTGCTGGTCACCCCGGAGAAGGGCCAGCACCGGTCCTTCTCCCGCTAGGAGGAGGATGCTTTTTATGAAGCGCTCCGGGGGCTCCTTTAGAAACCGGCTTACTTCCTCGACCGTCCTTTTCTCGGGCGTATGGACGTCTTCAAGAGGCGCGTCTTCGCCGTAGCGGGCGGCAGACGGCACGGAACCCGCGACCTCCACGTTGGCCTGATAGCCGCATGCCGCGCACAAAACGATATCGTCTTCGCCCGAGGGGCTTGGCGCCATGAACTCGTGCGCCACGGCGCCCCCCATCATGCCGGTGTCGGACTCCACCTGGTGGAATTTAAGCCCGCAGCGGGTGAATATCCTGTGATATGCGTCCTCGTGGAGTTTATAACTCTCTCTGAGGCCCTCCACCGAGGCGTCGAAGCTGTAGCTGTCCTTCATCAAAAACTCCCTCGTGCGGAGGATGCCGCTTTTGGGCCGGGGCTCGTCCCGGAGCTTGGTCTGTATCTGATACCATATCTGGGGCAGCTGCCTGTAGGAGCGTATCTCCCTGGAGGCAAGCCAGGTCATCATCTCCTCGTGGGTCATGCCCAGACACATGTCGCGGCCGCCCCTGTCTTTCAGCCTGAACATCTCCTCCTTAATGTCGTACCACCTGCCGCTCTGCTGCCACTGCTCGGCCGGCTGTAGAACAGGCATCGAGACCTCCTGCGCCCCGATGGCGTCCATCTCCTGCCGCAGGATGCGGTTTATCCTGGAGATGACCCTCCAGCCAAGCGGCAGATATATGTAAAGTCCCGCCGCGAGCTGCCTTACATAGCCCGCCCTCTGCATGAGCTTGTGGCTTTCGGCCGTGGCCTCGGAGGGCGTCTCCCTGACCGTCGGGATGAGCATCCTTGAGAATCGCATCGGTCCTCCTTTTGAAAATATCCCGTTTTTTAAACTTTAATTATTATCAGGATTTCTATTATAATATACTAAACACGCTCGCTGGATTATTCTCAAAAAAAAGTAACTATAGAGGAGGAATCTTCAATGGCGGAGGCAATAGTGGCCGTTACTTCAGCCACGTGGGACAGTGAAGTGCTCAAATCGGACGGTCTTGTCATGGTGGATTTCTGGGCTGCGTGGTGCGGCCCCTGCCGCATCATCGCCCCGACGGTTGAGGAACTTGCAGGCGAGTATGCGGGCAAGCTGAAGGTCGCCAAGCTCAATACGGATGAAAACCCGGACGTTGCGAGCAAGTACAAGATAATGGGCATACCGACCCTTATATTCTTCAAGGGCGGCGAGAAGGTGGACCAGATAGTGGGCGCGGTCCCGAAACCCCAGTTGAAGGCCAAGATAGACGCGCTCCTGGCCAAGTGAAATTACGCCTCCTTCTGGTTTTACAGCTTTTCTGCGGATGAAGGGTTTTTACTCTTTCAGAGCGCTTGCAATATTCGTCCTTGCCGCGGCGGTCTGCCTGTCCGGCTGCCAGCGGAAGGCGTCCCGCATAGGCGTTGGCGCCAGCGCGCCGGCTTTCGTCCTTACAGACATTAACGGCAATCCTCACAGCCTCTCCTCGCTTCGCGGCAAGGTGGTGGTGCTTGATTTTTGGGCCACGTGGTGCCCCCCCTGCCGGGCCTCGATACCCGTGTTAAACAGGATATACGAGCGTTACAATGGCAGAGGGGTCGAGATGCTGGGCGTCTCGATCGACGACGGCCAGAAGGACATAATGGAATTCATGAAGAGCCACAAAGTCCTCTACACGCTCCTCTGGGACAATAAAAACGTTGCCGACTCCTACAACGTGCAGAGCATACCAAATGTGTTTATCATAGATAAAAACGGCGTCATAAGGGACCATCATCTGGGGTTCAGCGCCGACGAATTCGACGAGTTTTCAAACGAGATAGAGGGGCTTTTAAAATAAGATGCCGCAGAATCGGGTGAAATAGCATGCTGGAGAGCCTGGGCGAAAGACTGGAAGGCATATTCAGGAAACTGAAGGGCAGGGGGCTCCTGAAGGAAGAGGACATAGAGCTTGCCCTGAAAGAGGTGAGGGTAGCCCTTCTCGAAGCCGACGTAAATTTCCGCGTGGTAAAGGACTTCATACAGAGCGTGAAAGAGAAGGCCACGGGCAAAGAGGTCCTGGAGAGCCTGACCCCCGGCCAGCAGGTGGTAAAGATAGTCCACGCGGAGCTCTGTGAACTCCTCGGGGGCTCTCAATCTGAAAACAGGATAAAGCTTGCGCCGAACCCACCCACCGTCATAATGATGATAGGGCTTCAGGGCTCGGGCAAGACGACGACCTCGGCGAAACTGGCCGGCCTCTTCAAGCGCGAAGGCAGGAGGCCGATGCTCGTGGCCGCCGATTTGCAAAGACCGGCCGCCATCGACCAGCTCATAACCCTCGGCGGCCAGATAGACGTGCCCGTCCACTCGAACCGCGAGCCCGGCTATCAAGGCTCCTCCGGGGCTGCCGCCCTCGCGGCTGACGCCGTCAAAAGGGCGCGCCTCGAGGGCAGGGACATCGTTATCCTCGATACCGCGGGCAGGCTCCATATAGACCAGGCCCTCATGGCCGAGCTTAAGGAGATGAAGGACAGCGCCCGGCCCAGCGAGACCCTCCTTGTGGCGGACGCCATGACTGGACAGGAGGCGGTAAATATAGCCCGCACATTCAACGAGGAGATAGGGGTCGAGGGGGTTGTCCTCACGAAGATGGACGGAGACGCCAGAGGGGGCGCGGCGCTTTCCATAAAATCCGTCACCGGCAAGCCGATAAAATACATCGGGACCGGCGAGAAGCTGGACATGCTCGAGTCCTTCCATCCCGAAAGGATCGCCTCCAGGGTGCTTGGCATGGGCGATGTGCTAAGCCTGATAGAGAAGACCCAGAGCGCCTACAATGCGGCCGAGGCCGAAAGGCTCGGCAAGAAGATACTGACGGAGAGTTTTTCCTTCGAGGACCTCAGGGACCAGCTCAGGAAAGTCCGCAGCATGGGCCCCGTTGAAAACCTTCTCAACATGATACCCGGCATGAAGGGCAAGCTTAAAAACGTGAAGGTCGACGAGAGCGAGTTCGTGAAGGTGGAGGCGATAATCGACTCCATGACGAAGGCGGAACGCAAAAACCACAACCTCCTGAACGGCAGCCGCCGCAGGCGCATCGCCATCGGCAGCGGCACTACCGTTTCGGACGTAAACCGAGTCGTAAAGCAGTACGTCGAGATGAAAAAGATGCTCCGGATGTTCAAGGGCGGCAAATTCCGCATGCCCGGCATCCCCAATTTCAGATAAGAAACACCATACCCCCGGCCCCTGAAAAAGCCTCCCCGCGATTCCTGTTTCCAGACTGACCCATTATCCCTGCCAAACTGCGCTCAACGGTAATTTGAAAATTGCAGGTGAATGCCCAGATCTTTTTCCTTGAAATGTGCCATTATGGCCTGCAAATCATCTATCTTCTTTGCCCTGACGCGCACCTGGTCTTTCTGAATTTCGGCACTTACTTTAAGCTTCATATCCTTGATGATCTTGACGATTTCCTTTGCTTTTTCCTGGGGGATGCCCTGCTGAAGCGTAATCACCTGTCTCACCGTATCTCCAGCCGCCCGTTCAAGTTTGCCGTAACTGAGCGCCTTGAGTGCAATCCCGCGTTTCACCAATTTTGTCTGGAGGATATCAACAACACTCTTCATCTTCTGCTCATCGTCAGACAAAAGTGTAATAGCACCCTTCCCTTTATCAAACTCTATGGAGCTCTTGCTGCCCTTGAAATCAAATCTCTGGCCGATCTCCTTCACCGCCTGGGCCACGGCATTGGTTACTTCCTGCTTATCCACCTCGCATACGATATCGAAAGAATGCTCGTCAGCCATCAGTCACCTCCTCATTTAAAAAATTAATGAAAAATGGGGACACAGAGGCTGTCCCTATTTTAAAAAATGATTTTCACTCTATGATTTTCACTCCCATTTCTACCCGTTCCTTCGGGTCATCGGCCGCGTCCCTGGGCAGGTTTACAATCTTGTCCGCCACGTCCATGCCGGACACCACCTCCCCGAAGACCGTGTACTGGTTATCGAGAAAGGGCACGTCGGCCACGGTTATGAAAAACTGCGAGCCGGCGCTGTCGGGATCGCTGGATCGCGCCATGGAGAGTGTCCCCCGCTTATGGGGCTTTGAGTTGAACTCGGCTTTCAGCGTGTATCCCGGACCGCCCATGCCGTATGTCGAGCGGTCCGGCCCTTTGGTATTCGGGTCCCCTCCCTGTATCACAAAGCCCGGCACCACCCTGTGGAATATCGTTCCGTCATAAAATCCTTTTTTAGACAAGTCGATGAAATTCTTTACATGGTTGGGGGCCGCCTCGGGAAAGAATTTAAGAGTGATGTCGCCGAATTTGGTCTCTATTACGGCTTTTGTATCCTGCACCTTTTTTATCTCCTCCTTGGAAAATTCCTTTTGGAAATTTCTCATAGTTGCACGGGTCCGGATGAGGGAAACGTTTTTTTGCCCTATGCACTGTTGTTATTGTTTAATTCCGCTAGTACTTTACACTTTTCGAGAAAATTTTGGTAGCGGGATAGGGAAAAACCGAGACCATGAAAGGAAATCCCCGGAATACACAACTTGAATCAGGTCCTGAAAAATCCCAGGCATCTAGGTAAAAAAGACCGCCATCAGCGTGAGGGCGGCGACGACGGCAAAGAGGGCCGACCCCGCCAATACGGCAATTTTCCTTCCGTTTTTCCCCCTGTCGATATAGGGCATGAATATGAAGACAAGGATGAACAGTAAGGGGATCAGGACCGTCCCCAGCACGGCGGACCTGCCGGGGAAATACCGCAAAAGCTGATAGAGCCACAGAAAATACCACTCCGGCCGGGGCTGGTAGGGTGAAGCCAAATCTATGGCCGGCCCGATAGAGGGCGGAAAGAGGAGGGCCATCGCCAAAATCGCCTCCACCGCCAGCAGAAGGGCGGCGGCCACATAGGGGAGGTAGTCGGGGTAGAGACTTTTTTTCCCGTTTCCAATCATCTACATCCCACCCGATATCCCCTGCCTTTTGACCATGTGGAAATGGGCCCAGAAGATCATAAGGAGCATGAAAGGTACCCACAGCGTATGCAGGCTGTAGAACCTAAGCAGGGTTGCGCTGCCCACTTCCGGCCCCCCACGGAGCAGCCGCACAAGAAATCCGCCCGCGCCCGGCGTCTTGCCGGCCATCCCCGTGCCCACCACCGTCGCCCAGTAGGCCCTCTGGTCCCACGGCAGCAGATAACCCGTGAACCCGGAGACCATTATAAGGACGAAACCCAGGGCCCCGGCCATCCAGTTGAGCTCCCTCGGCGGCCTGTAAGCCTTATGTATGAAGACCCTCGCCGCGTGCAGAAGGGTAAAGACGATCAGAAGGTTCGCCGACCATTTATGCACGCTTTGCACCAGCCACCCAAGCCATATCCTGTTATGGAGCATGACGATGCTCTGGTAGGCTTCCTTTCCCGACGGGACGTAATAGATGGAAAGCAGAAGGCCCGTCGCGGCCGACAGCAGAAAGGCCGTAAACGCCATGCCGCCCAGGCAGTACGCGGGGTTTAACTTTTCGGGCAGCGCCCTGGAGAGAAAATTCCTATGCGGTTCCCTTAGCTTGAACCATCGGTCCAGCAGTCTTATGATGAAATCTATCATCAGGCCCTGACGCCCACATAAAGGGAGCCGTTTTTGATTTCATACGGGAGCCTTGTGAGGGGTTTTGGCGGAGGGCCCCCGATGACGCGGCCCGAGATGTCGTATCTGCCGCCGTGGCACGGGCAGTCAAATTCCTGTTTCAGGTAGTTCCAGCTGACCAGGCATCCCAGGTGGGAGCAGGTCGGGGAGAGGACGAAAAGCTCTTTCTCTTCTCTTACGATAAAGATTTTACGCGTCATGCCCGCGACGGAAAAATCGACCTGCCTTACGCCGCGACGGGGGATTTTTCCCTCTTCCGCCGCCATGATGTAGCGCAGGGGCCCCTCTTTCCTGGAATGGTAAAAGTAGGGGAGGGCGGCCAGACCCTCAAGACCGAGCGCGACGCCCGCAGATTTTAAAAGCCATGAAAGAAACTCTCTCCTTTGCATTTGACCGAAGAAGACGCCGTATACGCGGCAGTGGCGATTATCCCGAAGCGAAGGTCCTGCCGGTTTGAAGCCGTGCGCGCAGACTCAATCGGTATTCCTCTCGGTATTCAGCCCCTGGAGTCCAGGTTCAACGACTCCTTGAGGGCCTTGCCCATCTTGAAGTGGAGCGCGACCTTCTGGGGCACGTCGACACTTTCGCCTGTCTTCGGGTTTCTGGCCTTCCGCGGCCGCCTCTCGCGCAGCCTGAAATTGCCAAACCCCCTAATCTCGATCTTGTCGCCGCCGGCGAGGGCCTCCTTCATGCTGTCGAATACGGTATCGACTATTATCTCCGTCTGCTTCAGGGTAAGTCCTTCGACTTTTGCCGCCACTTTCTCTATAAGGCCGGACTTGGTCATAATAAAGAACCCTCCTATGGAGAGAATAGATAACTCATCTTGAAAAACGGATAGATATCCGGCAGCGATATCTTCGAGTCCAGCAGGCCGAGTATCCCATGGCCCTTCTTCTTTTTGACGATTGAGGGCTTCCCCTTGATGCCGGCCATGGTCTTGGCGGCCGCTATCGCGTCCTCGAGGTCCCCCAGGTTGTCCACGAGTTTCAGGGCCTTGGCCTGCTCGCCGGTGAATATCCGCCCGTCCGCAAGCGCCTTTACCCTGTCCAGCGGGATTTTTCTGCCGCTGGCCACCGCCTCGATGAACTGCTCGTGCACATTATCGAGGGCCTCCTGGAGGATACGGCGCTGCTCCGGGGGCATGGCTTTAAACAGCGAGCCCAAGTCCTTGTTTCTGCCGCTTTTGATGACCTCGGTTTTCACTCCCAGCTTGCCAAGCAGCCCCTGGATATTGGGCACTTCCATTATGACGCCGATAGAGCCCGTTATCGTGCCCGGGTTTGCGAATATCCTGGTGGCCGGCACCGAGATGTAATAGCCGCCCGAGGCCGCAAGCGACCCCATCGAGACGACCACGAATTTTTTTGCCGCCGCCTTCCTGACCTCCTCGTATATCTCCTGGGAGGGGGCAACGCCGCCGCCGGGGCTGTCAACCCTCATGACGATGGCCTTTATCGACGGGTCCGACGCGTAGTCCTTGATCTCATCGATTATATTGCCTGAATCCGTGATGGGGCCCTCGACCCTGACGAGCCCGATTTTTTCGCCCGCCTGGATTTTGGAGAAAAAAGCCATCGCAGCCCCGATGATCAGCAGCATGAGCACCAGTCCGGAGAGCACGAGGCAGATTTTTTTCAAATTCGCCCTATTCCTCCGACTGGACCTTTTGCGTCCTGACGTTCTTCATAGAGAGCCCGATCTTGCGGTTTTCCAGGTCTATCTTTATGATCCTGGCCCAAAGGGTATCGCCCTCCTTAACGGGGTTGTCCTCGTCCCTCAGGGTCTCGGAGGAATAGATGAGCCCCTCGATCTCGCCGGGCATCTCGACGAATATGCCGAAGTCGGTAAGCCTCAGCACGGTGCATTCGACTTCCGAGCCCAGATGGAATTTCTGCGGTATCTCCTCGATCCAGGGATCGGGCCTCAGTTGTTTGAGCCCAAGCGCGATCCTTTCCTTTTCGGTCTCGACGTTGAGCACCACCGCATCCACCTTCTGGCCCTTCTTGATGACCTCGTTGGGGTGCTTTATGTGCTTCGTCCATGAGATGTCGGAGATGTGGATAAGGCCGTCGACCCCCTCGGGCAGACCGACGAAGACACCGAAGTCCGTCACGCTCTTTACCTTGCCGGAGATGATCTTGCCGGGGGCATAGTTTTCAGCCACAAGCTGCCAGGGGGAGGGTTTCAGCTGTTTCAGCGAAAGCGAAAGCCTTCTTTCCTCCCTGTCGGCCTTCAGGACGAGCGCTTCCACCTCGTCGCCCGGCTGGACATATTTCGAGGGATGCTTGGGTTTGGGCGCCCAGTCCATCTCGGAGACATGGACCAGCCCTTCAAGGCCTTCCTCCACCTTTACGAATGCCCCGTAATCGGTGATGCTGACGACCTTGCCCGCGACCCTGCTGCCCGCGGGGTATTTTTCATCGACATTGCTCCAGGGGTCCGGCATCTTCTGCTTGTACCCCAGCGTGACCTTCTCGTTTGCCGGGTCGAATTTCAGCACCAGCACATCGACTTCCTGGCCGACTTTCAGCATCTCGGAGGGATGTGAAATCCTGCCCCAGGACATATCGGATATGTGCAGCAGCCCGTCAAGGCCGCCCAGGTCTATGAAGGCCCCGTAGTCGGTGATGTTTTTTACCGTGCCGCTGAGCACGGCGCCTTCCTGGAGGCGCTGCAGGGTCTCGACCTTTTTCTTCTGCCTCTCCTCGTCTATAAGGCTTTTCCTCGAGACCACCAGGGTGGTGTGCTTGTTGTTGGTCTTCAGGACCTTGAATTTCAGCTTCAGCCCTATGGATGAATCTATCTCGCTGACCTTCACCCCGGCGTGAGAGCCCGGAAGGAAGGCCTTCAGCCCGAAGACGTCCACAAAGAGGCCGCCCTTTGTCTTTCCGGTTATCACGCCCTCGACGGGCTGCTCGTTTCTGAGCGCGTCCTCCACGTATTCCCAGGCCTTTATTCTTATGGCCTGCCTCCGCGAGAGCACCACCATGCCTTCGGAATCGGAGAGCTGCCTGATATAGACTTCCAGGACGTCGCCCAGGTGCAGATTCTCCATCTCCCCCTCGGAGAACTCATCCCTCGAGATGAAACCCTCGGACTTGTAACCCACGTCCACAACCACGCCGTTTTCCTTTACCGAAATAACCTTGCCCTTTATTAAAGTGCCGGCTTCGATCTCATGAAAACTCTGCTCGTACAGCCTTTGAAGCTCGTTATCGTTGATTTCCATTGTCATTACAACCTCCCATATCCTTCAAAACTTTGATAACGCCCTCTATAATCCAGTCCGGGGTGGATGCGCCCGCGGTCAAGCCGATCTTCCGTGCCCCCCTGAACCATCTTTCCTGCAATTCGCCCGCAGTCTCTATGTGATGGGTAGGCACCGAGAGATGCTCACACAGCCTGGCAAGCTGTGTGGTATTGGCGCTGTTTCTGCCCCCCACCACAAGCATTACGTCCGCGCCCTTGGCCACTTCTTCGGTCTCCTTGAGTTTTTGCGCAGTCGAGCTGCATATCGTATTATAAACCTTCATCTGTCTTGTTTGCTCAACTACCTTCGATATAAGCCTCTTCAAGGCCTCTATGGGCTGGGTGGTCTGCACGATAAGACCAACCTTGCTTTTGATCTCTTTAGGGAGGCCCTCCGCGTCCTTCACCACCCAGGCGGCTTTTCCGGCGTAGCTCTTCAGGCCGATTACTTCGGGGTGTTCGATATCGCCCAGAATGACTACCTGGTAGCCTTCTTTCTTAAGAAGTTTAGCATAATGCTGCGCTTTTTTGACATAGGGGCAGGTCAGGTCCATCACGTCGAAACCCTCCTGCTTCAGCATGCTCATGTCCTCGAGGGAGATGCCGTGCGTCCTTATGATCACCTTTTTCGCATTGGCCTGTTTAAGCTCCGTAATATCCCTGGCAACGCCCACGCCCTGGGCGGCCAGGGCCTCTATCACCTGGGGGTTGTGGATTATGGGCCCCAGCGTAAAGACGTTTCTGTCGGCCTTGGCCACCTCGAAGGCCTTGTTAATGGCCCTTTTCACCCCGAAGCAGAAGCCTGCGCTTTTTGCGATTACCAGTTTCATGTTTTTTTGTTTTTTTTAAAGAAGTTTCAATCCCTTGTTTTTAAGCCCGTTTATGCTCTCCATCGCCATGAAGGCCATCTCCTCGGCGTCCGGCTCTCCGGATTTCAGGTTCAGGCAGGGGGCGAACCGGACCGATATCTTTGATGGCTTCGGGAATTTTCCGCTTACGGGGAGCGACCTGTCCGTACCTTCTATGTAGGCCGGCAGCACGCTTGCCTTCGAGAGCCTGGCAAGCAGGCCCAGCCCGCGTTTGAAACCGGCCTCCGCGCCGTCGCCTGCCTTGTCCCTTTCGCCGGCCGGGAACATGGCGACCGCCTCCCCGAGGCAAAGGCGCCTGACAAGCTCCCTGATTACCGCGTGAGACGTCCTGTCGCGGTCCACGGGCACAGAAAAGCTCTTTACGAATGTGCCTACAAGCGGTATTCCGAATAGTTCCTTCTTGGCAATAAAGGTCATCCGCCTGGCCACCGCGCAGCCGATCACAAGCGGGTCCAGATAACTGGAGTGGTTTGAGACGACTATCAGGCCCCCGGAGCGGGGCATGTGCTGCCTGCCTTGCACCTCCAGCCTGTTGTAGACCCTGAAGTAGAGATCGAAAATCTCCCTGAATACATAGTAGGAACTCATCTTACACCCGGCCCCTTTATGGCGGCCAGCAGCTTTTTTATCACTTCCTCCAGCGAGAGGTCCGTAGTGTCCAGGTAAACGGCCTCCGGGCTCCTTTTCAGGGGCGCCAGTTGCCTGGAAGAGTCCCGATGGTCGCGTTTGGCCACATCTTCCATGGCGTCCTGTCTCGATATCTTCATGCTTGCCGCCCTTAATTGGTCATATCTCCTTCTGGCCCTTTCCTCGGTCGAGGCGTCCAGATAAAATTTTTTCCAGGCGCGTGGGAAGACCACGGTCGTCATGTCTCTGCCCTCCGCCACAAGGTTTCGGTTTCTTCCCAGTTTCCTTTGCAGCGGCAGCAGAAATTCCCTCACGGGTTTTCGGGCCGAAAATACGGAGGAATAATGGCCCGCCTCTTTCGTCCTTATCTCATCCGAGACATCCTCGCCGTTCAACAGGACCCGCTCGTCCCTGAACTCTATCGACACGCCGTCGTGGGCGTCATGCCCTTCAAGCGCCGTTTTTATTTCTTCATCGCCCGCCTCCGGCGTGAGGCCTTTTTTCAAGAGCGCAAGGGCGGCCGCCCTGTAAAGCGCGCCGGTATCCAGGTAATGAAACCCGAGCGCCCGGGCCAGCGCCCTGGCGACGGTGCTTTTGCCCGCCCCGGAGGGGCCATCTATGGCCACGACCTTACCCAATTGAAAACCAGGGGCCATCTATGGCCACTACTTTACCCATATTTTACCAGCAGTACCTAAGTAAGGTATCCTTCCCTTCGTTAAAATCCGTCATTCCCGAGGTCTTAATCGGGAATCCAAGGCCCCCCGCTTATGGTCTGCGAGGGCAGGTTTTAAAAATCTCTGGATTCCCGCCTGCGCGGGAATGACAAACAAAGCAATCATACTTGTGAACCTCTTGATAATCAGTCATTTCGGGATGATCCCAGCAGTTCATACAGTCTGGGAAAAAATTCTGGATACGATATTTTCACGGCTTCCCGCCCATTTTCTATTTCTGTAATTCCGGAAGCGGCCAGTCCGGCCATAGCGAAGGACATGGCGATCCTGTGGTCTCCGAACGAATCGATCCGGGCCCCTTTCATTTTGCCCCCGGTTATAGCCAGGCCGTCTTCGAATTCCTCAACCTCTATATCCATGGCCTTCAGTCCCGCGGCCATGGCCTTTATGCGATCGGATTCCTTTACCCTGAGATCTGCCGCGCCTCTTATCTCCGAGCGGCCTTTAGCGCAGGCGGCGGCGATAAACAGAATGGGGAGTTCGTCTATCATAAGCGGGACCGAAGATTTGCCTATATTTATCGCTCTGAGTTCCTGGTCTCCTTTTACGCGCAGGTCCCCAACGAGATCGCCCGAGATCACTTTCAGATTTTCTACATCTATTTTTGCGCCCATCGATTTGAGTGCGCCCAAAAATCCGGTCCTTGTCGGATTCAGGCAAACATTTTTTATGAGGATTTCGGAATTCCGGGTTATCAGCGCGCCTACTATAAAGAAAGCCGCCGAGGAAAAATCGCCGGGTATTCTGATTTCGAACGGGTTTAGCTCATTCGACATTTTTCGTATTTTTATTACATGTTCTGCGCCCATGCCCATAAAATCCTCGGTTATGTATCCTTCTTTTATTCCCCATTCTTCTTTTACTTCTGCGCCCATCGAAGATAGCATCTTTTCAGTATGGTCCCTGGAGGGGGAGGGTTCTTTTATTGCGGTCTCGCCATCCGCATATAGCCCGGCCAACATGAGCGCGGATTTTACCTGCGCCGAGGCAACGGGCATCTCATATTTGATCCCTTTCAGTTTGCCCCCCCTGATCGCAATGGGCGGATAGGAATCCGATGCCCTGGCCATGATCTGCGCCCCCATCTCCGCAAGCGGTTTAATTACCCGTTTCATTGGCCTTGAGTTAAGCGATTTGTCTCCGGAGAGGACCGAAAAAAAAGGATTGCCGGATAGCAGTCCGCAAAGCAGTCTTGTTGTTGTCCCGGAATTTCCGCAATTTATAAACGAAGCAGGCTCAGAGAGACCGTACAAACCATTTCCGGTTATCTCATAATTTTGATAACGAGCACCGAAACCCGGAACAGGTATTTTCTGTCCATAACCCTTTATTTTCGCGCCTAGAAGCTTTATGGCTTTTAAGGTAGAGATGGTATCGGCCGCTAACAAAAGGTCTTCGATTCTGCTTTTCCCTTTTGCAATGGAAGCGAGCATGACGGCCCTGTGGGAGATGGATTTATCGGGGGGCGGGGTGAGTTCCCCCTTTAGGGGGCCCCCCGGCTCAATGGTTATTCTCATTATCCATTCCCATTTTTATTTTCATTTCCATTTTCATTTTCAAGCCGGCTCCTAAGCTTTCTGGCGGAGTCGAATTCGCGCTCCAGCGCCCCTGGTTCCCCGCTTTTGAGGAGGGCCTCAATCCGCTCCAGGTTCTTTTTGAAGACGCCTGTGAACCGCAGGAGGTTGTCTTTATTCATCCGGCAGATGTCGCGCCAAAGCTCGGGGGAGCTCATGGCGATCCGGGAGGAGTCTCTAAACCCCTTGCCCGCGAACCTTATGAGATCGCCGTCCGTATCGCCCACGGTATTTACCAGCGCATACGCGACCAGGTGGGGCAGGTGGCTTACAAGCGCATAGACCTCGTCGTGGACGAAGGGGTCCATGAATTCGACCTCACAGCCGACAGCGCTCCAGAGGCCGGCCATCGCATCCACGGCCCGCGCGTTCGCCTTCTCCGTCCTGGTGATGATGCACTTTGAGCCTTCGAAGAGGCGTTCCGAGGCCGCCCCGATGCCCATGCGCTCTCCGCCCGCGATGGGATGGCAGCCGACAAAACGCGGCAATATCTCCTCCAGCTCATAAACGAGCCCGCCTTTAAGGCTGCCCAGGTCCGTCTGGATGGAGTCTTTTTTTATCGAGTCTCTTATGGCCTTAGCGATCTGAGTAAAAATACCCACGGGGGTAGCCAGCACAACGAGGTCCGCGCCTGCCGCGGCGGCCGCGGGGTCATCGGGATGGCAGGTGTCTATTATCCCCCTGGCCTTCGCCTTTTCAAGGTTCTCCGCGCTCCGCCCGAAGCCGGATATCTCTTCGGTGAGCCCCTTGTCCCTCATGGCGAGCGCAAGCGAGGCCCCCAAGAGCCCAACCCCCAATATTGCCGTTTTCCTGAAAAAAACCATCGCGTTTTCCCGAAGAGTCCGCGGTCAAAAAACCGGAAAGCCTGGGCTTTAAATCTCCCTTCCCACAGCCTTAGCCACGGGCGCAAGCTCCTTCATCAGCTTTTTGAACATCTCCGGTGTTAGCGACTGCTCGCCGTCCGACAGCGCCTCTTCGGGGTTCGGGTGGACCTCTATGAGGAGCCCGTCGGCGCCCGCGGCGACCGCGGCCTTGGCCATCGCGGGTATATGGTCGAGCACCCCGACCCCGTGGCTCGGGTCGACGATCACGGGCAGGTGCGTGAGTTTCTTCAGCACGGGCACGGCGCTCAGATCGAGGGTGTTCCTGGTGGACGTCTCGAACGTCCGGATTCCCCTTTCGCACATTATGACGTTGTGGTTGCCCCTGCTCATGATATATTCGGCCGACATCAGCCATTCCTTTATGGTGGCGGCAAGCCCGCGCTTAAGGAGGACGGGTTTCCTGCTCTGGCCCACTTCCAGCAGGAGCCTGAAATTCTGCATGTTCCTGGTCCCTATCTGTATTATGTCCGAGTACTGCTCCACCGCTTCAATGTCCCTCGGGTCCATCAGCTCCGTCACGATGGGAAGCCCCGTCTTCTGCCTGGAGGCCTCCAGGTATTTCAGGCCCTCCTCCCCAAGTCCCTGAAAGGAGTAGGGCGAGGTGCGCGGCTTGAAGGCGCCGCCCCTCAGGAAACTCGCCCCCGCCTTTTTTACCTGCTTCGCGGTCTCTATCATCATCGCCTTGCTCTCGACAGAGCAGGGCCCGGCGATGACGCATATCTTCCTGCCCCCTATCGCTGTTTCCCCCACCTTTATCACCGTGGGTGTTTTCTTGAACTCCCTGCTTGCGAGCTTGAAGGGTTTTAGTATGCGCATGACGCTCTCGACGCCGGGGATTGCACGGAAACCGTCATCCGTATCCTCGGTCACCTTTGAGGTGTCTCCGATGACGCCGATGACGGTCCTCTCGGTCCCCTTGGACAGATGGGCGGTAAGCCCCAGGCCCTCCAGTTTTTTGATTATGTGTCTGATCTGCTCATCCGCTGCGCCTGGCTTAAGTACGATTATATCCAACTCTTTCCTCCAAAAATGATTTTTATTTTTAATTTTTTATTTTTTAATTGAATCGTCCGCTTTTAAGACCGCCTTCAGCGCGTCAAGGAATCTCCTGTTGTCCATTGGAAGCCCTATCGTGACGCGGACGGCCTTGCCGCCCATGGGCCTTATTATCACCCCGGCTTTAAGCAGGGCATTAAAAAGCGCCTGGGCGTCGCTGACGCGCATATAGATGAAATTGGCCTCCGTCTTTACAAAGTCTACGCCGAGCGCAGAGAGCTCTCTGTAAAGTAAAACCTTGCCCTCCTCGTTGACGGCCCGGGACCTTGCCACGTGCGCTTCGTCCTCAAGGGCGCGGATGGCGGCCGCCTGGCCTATGGAGTTCGTATTGAACGGCGCCCTGACCCTCTCCATCTGGGCCAGGATGCCCGGTTTGCTTATGCCGTAGCCGACCCTGAGACCGGCAAGCCCGTATATCTTTGAAAACGTCCTCAGTATGAGCACGTTTTTGCCTTCAAGCAGGTATCTCATGCTGTCGGGATAATCCGGATGGCTCACGTATTCCACGTACGCCTCGTCCAGCACGACAAGGACGTCCTCCGGGAGGCCGGCAAAGAGACGGCCGTATTCTTCCCGGCGGTTTATCGTCCCCGTCGGGTTGTTGGGGTTCGCGATGAAAAACATCCGGGTCTTCGGGCCCACTGCATTTCGCATCGCGGGCAGGTCGTGTCCGAAAGCGGGACCGCCCAGGGGGATTTCAACGGCCTTTCCCCCGCCAAGCGTCACCGCCATTGAATAGACGACAAATGAAGGCGTGGCCATTACGGCCTCATCGCCGGGGACCATGAAAGTCCTGACGGCGATATCGATAAGCTCGTTGGAGCCGTTTCCGAGGATGATGCAGCCGGGGTCTATGCCAAGACGCCGGGAGAGCGCATTTTTCAGGTAATAGCCGCTGCCGTCGGGGTATCTGTGAATGTCCCGACTGGCCCCGGCGATCGCCTCAAGGGCCATGGCGGATGGGCCAAGCGGGTTTTCGTTCGAGGCGAGCTTTACCGGATTTCTGATGCCAAGCTCCCGCTCAAGCTCCTTGACCGGCTTGCCCGGCACGTAGGCCTTGACCGCAAGCACGTGTTCAGGAGCCTTTATCATCATCCACCATCGGATAGGAGCCCAGTATCTTTAGATACAGGCAGTCCCGCTTTATCCTCTCGACAGCCTTTTTCAGCGGCTTGTCCTCTATATGCCCCTGCATGTCCATGAAGAAGATATATTCCCACGCCTTTCGCTTCGACGGGCGGGACTCTATCTTCGTTAGGTTTATGCCCGCCTTTCTGAGCGGGGAGAGTATGTCGTAGAGGGCCCCGGGACGGTCCTTTATCGAGAACATGATGGAGGTCTTGTCCCTGCCGGTCCTCTTCGGGTGGTCCCTGCTTATGACGAGGAAGCGCGTGAAATTGTGCTTTCCGTCCTCGATGTCCCTGGCGACGAATTTCAGGTTGTAGAGTTTTGCCGCCGCTTCGCTTCCGATTGCCGCGGCCTCGTCGTCCCTGGAGGCGATCTCGGCGGCCTTGGCAGTGCTGCCCCCCGGGTCGATCACCTGTACTGCGGGCATATTCTTCTCAAGCCAGCCCTTACATTGGGCGGTGGCCGGCAGGAAGGAGTAAATGCGCTTCACCTTCCCGGCCTCCCCGCTTTTGGAGAGGAGGTTTTGGGATATCTCGAGCATTATCTCGCCCGCGACCTTCAGGTCGGAATCCACGAACATATCCAAAGTGTAGTTTACGACCCCCTCGTTCGAGTTTTCTATCGGCACCACCCCAAAACCGGCCTTGCCGGAGTCGACCTCCTCGAAAACGTTCCTGATGCTGTCTGCCGGCATGAAATCGGCCGACGAGCCGAAATGCCTTATCGCGGCCAGGTGGGTGAAGGTGGCCAGCGGCCCGAGATAGGCCACTTTCAGCGGCCCCTCCAGCGAGCGGGAGGCGGACATGATCTCCCGATAGAGGCCCCTGAGGGCCTCGTTGGGAAGCGGCCCCTGGTTTAGCCGCACCACGTTTTCAAGCACCTCTTTTTCACGCTCCGGGGAGTAGCAGTTTACATTTGAGCCCTTTTTTTCCTTCCCTATCTCTATGGCCGCGTAGGCGCGCTCATTGAGGAGTTTCAGGATTTCCTGGTCTATCCTGTCGATGCCTTTTCTTAATTTTTCCAGCTTGTTCATGGGATTATGGATTAGAATAATATTTTTTTCCTTAAATTTTCAAGGATTTCGGGAATTTGGCTAACCCTCCGCCCACCCTTTTTTCTTCAGCGGGAGGCTTTCGACGCGCCTCCCGCTCCTCCCCGTTACAAATCCGGGAAAGAGGGTCAGTTCCTGAAGATGTCTTCTTTCAATCTCTCGGTCTCGGGGGAGGGCTGGATGCCTAAAGCGGCCGAAAGCGTCTTTTTGCAGCGCTCATAGGCGGAAAGGGCATCGGGTCTCCGGCCCATCCGGTTATAGCAGGCCATCAGGCCCCGGTAGAGGTCTTCGGCAAGGTCATCGGCCTCAAGCCCCTTGCCGTCGGCTTCCGGCCACAGGGCATCGGACAATTGCTCCTCCGATACTGCCTCCCCTATAGGCGCTCCGGTCTCTTTAGCCAATGCAACCGCCTTCTTCGCAAAAATTTTGGCTTCAAACGGATTACCCGGAAGAAGGTTAAACCATGAGAGCTGGTGATAATAAATGACGTGCGATATGCGCCGGCCCGGTCCCAGGCCGGCCTTTACGTTTTCCAGGGGCCGTTGCAATGCCATTTGCGGAGATCATCCCGTCAAGCATGAGTACTATCCCGGCAATCCAGCCATCCGTTTTCGCATAAAGTTTCGCCAGTGCGCCATCGGACATCTCCCGGGCCTTCCCCTGCAACTGGTTCCGGACGACTTCCCCGGTTTCCTCCATGGTGAAACGTATTTCGTCCCATCCCATGAGGCCCATCAGGCCGTTTGCGCGGGACCGGGATGAGTTTACCATAAGCGCCAGTTCCAGGCGCCCTGGCGCCCTGTCCTGTCAAGAATGAGGGGTTTTAATTCAGCGGCAGTTGGAATAAAAATGCGGGTGAGGGTATAATTTTTTCATGGAAGAGCGCGAGAAGATGATACTGGATAAGCTCCGGGATGAGGAGCGCAAGAGCGTCATGCTGACCGGCTTCATCCGCGAGAACGTCTATGAGTTCCTGATAAAGCAAAAGGGTTTCCGGGAGGATGAGATTGAGGTCGACGCCCCCTTCGATGTTTTTTCGCCCACCACGGGGCAAAACGAGCAATGCTCCGTTGACTTCATAGTCAAGGTCGGGGGCCTGAGGATTTTAGCCATAAAGTGCGCCCTTTCCGCCCTGGAATCGATCGAGAGGCACGTCCTTGCCTTCAGCCGGGTGGCCGGGGGCATCCCCATCTGCGTCGTCACAAGCTCCGATTATTCAAGGGTCCTGAATACAGACACCGGGGAGCTTATCTCCGAGGAACTCTCCGCCGTCCCCGACAGGCCCAGGGCCGTCGCCATGGGCAAAAACGGGGAATTCCGTCCCCTGCCGGTCCCGGAGGAGAGACTGAGGATGGAGCGCCGCATACTTCTTGCTTTTAACGCATTGAACTGCCGCCTGCCCGGCGCCTGCGGTGAGGGTTTTTAGTTTAGTTCAGAGCCTTTGGTGAAAAACGCCGCCGGGGGTTTTTTCAAGGGTTGAAGACGGGGCCTGCTCACGCCCGCCAAGAAACAGAAGGATGAAAAAAAAGACGAGCAGCGCCACGGCGATGAGGACTATCGCCTGGGGTGTGGTGAGGTTCTTCCGGCCCCTGAACTTTCCCGTGAAACCCTCCGGCTTGCCCCTGCCGGCCGGACTGACCGGGGCGATGGGAGGCCTGATCTTCCGTGGAGCGGACGATTTTATCTGGCAGGCCCTTTTGTATGCCTCGTTTATCTTCTTTGCGATCTCCTCGCTTCGGGGGTCGTCCATGTGCCTGTCCGGGTGATAGATTGCAATAAGCCTCTGCCATCTGCCGTGGATTTCCTCGATCGTGGCGAAGGGCGAGAGGCCAAGCGAGGTAAACGGGTTGTCCTGCCTGTTCCAAAGCAGCAGCTCAATTATCTTTTGGGCCGCGGACAGGACTTTTTCGTGGGGGACCCCGGCGGCCTCTGATATCGTCCCGACGAGTTGCCCGTCTTTGAGCGCCCCTGCGATTATCCCGTATGAATAAACGGCGTTTTCATAAATCCCTTCCGGCACCAGCCCGTTTGAAATCCCGCGAATGAGCCGTGCGGCGACCATGAGCCTGACCCCGCCCGCGGGTGTCTTTTCGCCCATTCGCCCCTATCCCTCCCTGAAATAGGATGAATAATAATTGGAATGGTAGTTGTACCTGAGGTCGCTTTCCTTCATGCCGTTTAACACCACCCCCAGGATCTTCGCGTTTATGCTCCTGTATATCTTCTTAGTCTCGGCAAGGATTTGCCTGGTGGTATGTCCGGCCTTTACGACTACGACAGAGCCGTCCACTATGCTGCTTAGGTAGACGCTGTCCGGCATGCCCATGATGGGGGCCGAATCGATGATCACGAAATCGTATATCGTATAGAGCGCCTCAAGGAGGTCTTTCATCCGCCTCGAAACGATAAGCTCCGAGGGGTTTGGGGCGATAGGCCCGGAGGTGATTATGCTCAGGCCGTTTATCGTGGTCTTCCTGATGAGCCCCTCCTCGAACTCGATGTTGCCTGAAAGGAAGGTGGAAAGCCCCACGGTGTTTTCGATCTCGAAAGAGTGGTGGAGCCTGGGTTTGCGAAGGTCCGCGTCTATTATGATGCCGTTGCCCATCGTCTCGGCCAGGGCCATGGCGGTGTTTATGCAGATGGTCGTCTTGCCTTCCTTCTCGCCCGGGCTCGTCACGAGGATAGTTTTGGGCGGTTTCGATGAAGAGGAAAGCAGTATGAAAGTGCCTATGGAGCGGAAGGCCTCGGCAACGGGGCTCCGGCTCCTGGAGTGGGCGATGAGCGGACGCTTGATCGAGTCCGTCAGCTTCTGCATGGGTATCATCCCCAGCGCGGGCAGGCGTGTCGATTTTTCTATCTCGTGCGTGTTCTTGAAGGTGTTGTCGAAATATTCCATGAAAAAGGCGAGCCCGACGCCCCCCGCCAGCCCGAAGACAATCCCAAGCAGGATGTTCATGGGCTTGTTGGGCTTGTACGGGGTTTCCGGCAGCTCGGCATCGTCGAGCACTTGTATGCTGCTCGTCGTCTTGGTGGCCGAAACGCTCACCTCCTTGAGCCTCTGCAGCAGGCTGTTGTAAATCTCCCTGTTTGCATCCACGTCCCTTTTCAGGATTTCGTACTGCGTGTTTTTTCTCTGGTAGTCGAGGATGCCGTTTTTCTGCCTTTCGAACTCCATGCCAAGGTATTTTTCCCTGGTGAGATCGGTCTTGTACTGGGCATCCACGGAGCGCACGATGTTCTTTCTCTCCCTTGCTATCCTGCGCGCGATTGCGTCCATCTGGCTTTTGATGCGCTGCATCTTCGGGAAATCGGGTTTGTAAATCCTGAGCAGGTTGTAGTATTCGGACTCCAGGGAGTTGAAGTCTTTCTTCAGCCCCTGGATCAGGGGGTTATTCAGGACGACCGGATTATCGTCGCCGGAGCGCCTGAGCTCATCCTCCAGCGCCTCGGCCTTTATCCGGTTTGCCGTAGAGGTATTCAGGGCGCCGGATATTTCCGAAAGCCCCTGGACAAGGATGTTTTGTTTGTCGTCCTTGTTGTCGACGATGAGCATCTGGTTTTTCTGCGCGTAATCGTTAAGCGCCGCCTCCGAGCCCTCGACCTTGCCCCTCAGGATGCCAAGCTGCTTTTCAAGCACGACCTTGGCCTGCCTGGAGGCGTCAAGCCGCCTGTCGATGTTGAAATCTATGTAGGTGTGGGCCAGGGCGTTGGCGGCCTGCCTGGCAAGCTCCGGGCTGGGGGAAACAAAGGAGACGTCGACGAGCTGGGACCTTTTTACGGGCATTATATCGAGCATCCCGACGAACCTGTCTATCAGGCCCCGGTACTCATTATCGCTTGGCCTGCCCGCGTCCTTTTGCCGGGCGTCGTCGTCCTTTGCCTGCATAAACGGCATCAGCCCCGCGATGGAACCCCTGATTGCGGCAAACAGCGAGCTGCCGCCATGCGACGGGTTGAAGGCGGGGTTATTGTAGAGCGCCATGCGGTCGATGGTCATCCTGGCGAGGGCGCGGCTCTTGAGCATCTTGTACTGTGTTTCGTAGTATTCATCGTCCGGGGCCGCGGCTTGAACGTCCTTGAACGTGTAGACGTTCGGGTTTTCGTTGTCTATCCTGATGACGGCCGTGGCCTTGTAAAGGGGCTTCATTACGTAGCTGGAGATGGTGACCGTGACGACGACCGATATGAAAAAAAGAATCACCGCCCACCTTCTGCGCATTATTACGCCCAGGTAGTCCCTCAGATGCGCATCTTCCGGCTGGGTGAACTCCTCGAACTTTATCTGCTCCGTCGAGAGCGCCGCCGGCTCATACGGTTTCAACTCGCGGGGTTGCGTCCCGTTTTCCCTGCCTTTGCCTTCGTTTTGAAGAATGTCCATTTCACCCGCTCCGGATTGGATTAGAGACCCGCCCTGCCGAGGCCGAAAGGCCCCAGGCCTATGTAAGTCGTGAGCCCCTTGACGAAAGTCTTGAAGCCGCTTTTCGGCACTATGATTATGTCGTTGTCCTTTAGCCCTATGTCCTGGGTTTTGCCCGACAGGATGGAGTCGTAGTTGACGGCTATGACCTTCCTGTCGGCCTGGCCGGAGCCCCGGTATATCTTGATGCCCGATTTCACCGCTTCAAATGCAAGCCCCTTGGCCATGGATATGGCCTGGGTGAGCGTGGTCCTGCTTTTCAGGGAAAAGGAGCCGGGGGCGTTTACCGCCCCGTCCACAAAGAATGTGCCGCCTGTGGGCACATTCACGATGTCACCTGAGTATACGGGGATATTAAGGTCCGTATGGCCCTTTGAGAGCAACGCCTCCAGGTCCACTACCGTCTGTTTCTGGGGGCTGGCGCCAGTTGTGTTCTGCACGATGCAGATGTTGCCGGCGTCGGACGTGAGCCCGCCCGCCATCGAAAGCACGTCAAGCAGGTGCATCTGCCCGGTGACATAATAGATCTTGGGGGTCTTTACAGCCCCCAGGACCGAGATCGGCTGGCTCCGGTATTCTTTTATGAAAACGCTTACGGTCGGCTCCTGAAGATAATGGTCAAGCTTCTTCGCTATGAGGTTTTCCAACTGGGAGGTCGTCAGCCCCCCGGCCTCTATCTGCCCGGCCAGGGGCAGGCGGATGTAACCGCTGCCGTTTACCCTGACCTCCGACGTCATCTCCTTTACTTCAAAGACGCTTATATCCAGCAGGTCCTCGGGGCCTATCCTGTAATCCTTCGACAATCGGGGGGCGACCGCGTTCTGCAGCCCGCTGGCGGCAATCTGGTAGTTGTATTTATCCACCAGCGGATTGCCCGTATTTTGCGAATTTTTAAGTAAAACCTGATCCGGACGTATCTGGCTCGCGCATGAAACAAGGCCCATTAGAAGAAGTGCGGTCAGCGCGATGGCCGGCAGCGGATGGCTTAAACTTAAGATGCTCCTGTCTGACATTGCAATTTCTCCTTGAACTGGCAAGTTTTCTCGATGAAAACGGTAGATTGACCCCAACCTGAATAAGCAAAGCATGTGCCATCAGGGGAAAGGGCGGGGCGGCGGCCGGCCCGAAATGCCCGACGCATATGAAAGAGGCCGTTATCAACCATGAAATCCGAGGCCCGGCAGAAGGTTTCGGTCCCGATGGACCTTCGCGCCCGCCCGATTGGCCCTCGCACCCCTATGTAACTTAAAGATACAATTGCCCATATCCCCCGGGGCTTTTGTTTCTATGGGATACATTTTCATTTTTTCACTTTTTTACTTTTCGCTTTTCCTTCGGGCATGCCTTTTGACGGAGGATGTCATTTCAGACTGGCGCGGTGATTTGCCTTGGCGGCGGATTATCTGTGATAATTATCAGGATAGGCGATGGAAAAGAAGAAAGTGAAAGTTTATTTTTATATCCGGACCTTCGGCTGCCAGATGAACTTCCATGATTCGGAGAAGATATCAGGGGTCCTTGCCCGGAGCGGATTTTCGGAGGTTTCAGACGAGGACAAGGACCGGGCCGACATCATCGTCTTCAACACGTGCAGCATAAGGCAGAAGGCGGAGCAGAAATTCTTCAGCGAACTAGGCAGGCTGAAAAAGCTTAAAAGGCAGAGGCCCGGTCTGAAGATCGCCGTCGCGGGCTGTGTCGCCCAGCAGATGGGCCGTGAGCTTCTGCGGAAGGCCCCGTTTGTCGACTGCATAGTGGGGCCGCAGAATATTCATTCATTGGGGCGAATCTTCTCGGGGCCGGAGGGCGTCTCCTGCCGCGCCTGCGCCGGCGGAGAAGCCCGCCTTGACAGAGACGTCCTCATCGATGAAAACCACCAGCTCGCTTCGATTGAACTGCCGGCGGCGAGGAAGAAGAAACCTGGGGCCTGGGTCTCCATCATGTACGGCTGCAATAATTTCTGCACGTACTGCATCGTGCCCTTCACGCGAGGCAGGGAGGTCTGCCGCCCCTCGGGCAGTATCCTGGATGAAATCCGGCGCCTGGCTGAGGAGGGGTTTAGGGAAGTGACCCTGCTCGGGCAGAACGTCAACTCCTACAGAAACCCCGCCCCTGGCGGGGTCGACTTCCCGGGATTGCTCGAGATGGCCGACCGCATCGACGGGATCAGCCGCATTCGCTTCGTCACCTCTCATCCGAGGGACCTCTCCGAAGGGCTTATCGAGGCCATCGGAGGGCTCGAAAAGCTCTGCGAACACGTCCATCTGCCCCTCCAGTCCGGCTCCGACGCGGTGCTTGCGCGTATGAACCGGCGGTACAGCTTCGCCGATTACATGGGCAGGATTGAGCGCCTGCGCCGCCGCGTGCCCGGCATCTCCATAACCACCGACATCATAGCCGGTTTTCCGGGGGAGACGGAAGAAGACCACGAGGCCACCATGACCGCCCTGAGGCGGATAGAGTTTGACGGGATATTCGCGTTTAAATACTCGCCGAGGCCGGGGACCGCCGCCTCGAAATTCTCAGGCCATCTGCCGGATGACGTCTCCGCCCGGAGACTCGATGAAATCCTTGCCCTCCAGGACGACATAACGCTGGAGAAAAACAGGGCTCTCGTGGGCACGACCGAGGAGGTCATGGTCGAAGGGGCCGATGAAAAAAATGCCGATGAAAAAAATAAAGACCGGCTCGCCGGCAGGACCCGGACGAACAAGACCGTGAATTTTTTCAGCGCGGTCCCCTCCGGGGGGGCAGACTTGTCCCCTGGAGCCCTCGTGTCCCTTGAAATCATAAAGGCCAGGAGGCATTCACTTGAAGGTGAACTTCGGGTACTTGAAGGTGAGCTTCGGGCACCTGGGGGTGAGACTGTATCCCGGGCGAATGGCGGCAAGACGAAAAAGCGATGAAAGTGGCCCTCCTGACGCTGGGGTGCAAGGTAAACCAGTCGGAACTCATCGATATCGAAACGTCCCTCAGGGGCAGGGGACACATAAACATCGTCGGCCTCGATGGGGCCCCCGAAATCTGCGTCATAAATACCTGTAGTGTCACGGCAAAAAGCGATTACCAGTCCAGACAGCTCATAAGAAGGGCGGCCGCAACCGGCGCACGCGTGATAGTCACTGGTTGTTATTCAGAGCTGAATCCACTGGCGGTTAAGGACATGAAAGGCGTTTCACATGTCGTATCCAATAACGAAAAAGATTCAATAATCAATATGATAACTGATGAAATTTCAAGTTGCACGTTAGATAATCAGGCTGCACTTCCCCGAGGGGCGCGCCGGAGCAGGTATTTTCTAAAAATCCAGGACGGATGCGATTACTCCTGCAGCTATTGTATTGTCTGGAAGGCAAGAGGGCGGGCAAGGAGCGTAAGGCCCGATGAAGTCGTCCGCCGGGTGCGTCGGGCCGTCGAGTGCGGATATAAAGAAGTCGTGCTTACGGGCATTCATCTTGGCCTTTATGGCAGGGAATTTGACGACAGTAATCTCATCCGTGGCGCTGGTGCCCCGTGCCTTTCCTGGCTCCTTGAAAAGATACTTGCCGAGACTGATGTCCCAAGGCTCAGGCTTAGCTCCCTGGAGATAAACGAGGTGGACGGCAGGCTCCTTGACCTGCTTAAGGGGGGGCGACTGGCAAGACACCTCCACCTGCCGCTTCAAAGCGGCGATGACAGGATCCTGAAATTGATGAAAAGACATTATGATTCAGCCGGTTTCATAGGAAAAGTTAATAAAATGGTTAAAGAAATACCGTCTCTCGGACTGGGCACGGACGTCATAGTGGGTTTCCCAGGCGAGGGAGAGCCCGAGTTCAAAAACACGCTGTCGGTCTTAAGGGAGCTTCCCTTCACATACATGCACGTATTTGCCTATTCCCCCAGGCCGGGCACCGAGGCGGCACATTTAAGCGCAGCGGTTGAAAGTCCGATAAAGAAGAGACGTTCAGGGATTTTAAGGGCGCTGGCCGCGGAAAAGAAGCGCTCTTTTATAGAGCGCCTCAAAGGGGAGACGCTCGGGGTCCTGATCGAGAGGGGCGGCGAAGCCGGCGATTGCGCCGGGGCCGGCAAAGGGGTTTGTTTCGGGTATCGAGGGGTTGCGGACAATTATGTAAAAGTCTTTATTCCAGCCGAATACACGCGGTTTTCCGGAGGGATTGCCGACGGAAGCCTTGTGAATGCGGAGATTGTGGGTCAAAAAGAGGGCATGGCCATCGGAAAGCCCGTAATTCTGTCATAATTAATTGATTCTGCAATAAAATCCTGCTGCACAAAAGCTGACCAGTCCCGTACAAATTCAAAACAGGTAAGGGTCAATTGTTGAGGGCCTCCGGGTTAATAACAGTTTTTCAACACTGCCGGTTAATTCATAATGTCTGATAATGTATATTATGTAAAATAATTCTGGCCATTGGCCTTTGTTTTTCCTCGATTCCCATCTTCCGGGACCCCGATAAAGAGATAAATACCCTTTCCCGGAGGTCCCTGCCATGTTCGAGATTGAAAAGAGCTCTCCCCAAGGCGTCTCGATTCAATGCGATCCTGAAGTTATTGATGATCTGATTATGGTCCTCTCGAAGCTCCTGGACATAGCCAGATACGTCAAAAACCGGAAAAAGGCAGCTGAAGCCGAAGCGAAAGCCCGTGATTCCCTCGTAATGGCTGCGCGACGTGCCCAATTTGAGGCATTCTCGGCCGAAGTATATCAACGATACCTTTTAGGGCCTAAAGATCGCTCTCAGTGCATTACACAGCTTCGGGCCGAATTTGGGCTTGACGTGTTCTCGACCGGCCTGTACATCTCCGAAGGACGCCGCCTTGAAAAGGCAAAGACCCGCGCCCGGATCCGGGAAGAATTCAGCCAGGGAATGAAAATCACTCAACTCCAAAAAAAATACGGTCTTAGCTATCAGACCATCAGGAGGGCCATCGATGAAACGTAGCGCTCTTTTCGTAATCGTCCTGCTCGCCTTGGCCGGCTGTGGGGACCCGAGCTGTGCCCCTGCCCTAAGCAACGCGCCGGCAGCGCCGGCTGTGAGCAACGTACCGGCCTATTCAGGGCCGGGGTCATGGAATCAACCTGTCTACGATCCGATGCCCTATCATCCCCCTGCATATCATCCTGAAGGATGGTAGATTTAGCATCCCGGGAGTTGCACTCCTGGAGCGTAGCGCGATAGATATAGCAGGCGGCGCTGGCGATCTGGATAGCCAGGCTTGATAGATATGCAAGAAAGGAAAATTTGAGATGACAAAATATGTGATCAGGCTTGAAGCAGCCGACGATGAGATGCAAGCAATTGAAAAGGCAATCCGCGAAATCATAGGCGGTTATTCTTACGAAATTTACCGCGACGTGAAGTCTGATTAACCCTCCCTTTTTTAAAGTCAATCTCCCCCCCAGGGATGCCCAGGGACATCCCTGGGCACCTCTTTTTTTCTTTCTGCAATTTCCGTATACTCAGGCCATGATAACCATAAAAACTTCTGTCAAGGAGGCTTTGAAATGCAGGATCTCAAAAAAATCGGGCTCATAATCATCGCGGTCATAGCGGGCAACTGGATTTATGGTAAGTTCATAGCGAAAACGATCTAAGGAGGATACGACATGCCGCTTACACCGAGGACCGACAAAATCCAAAAAATTAACTATGTCGCATCCGCTTTACAGTCCAGGGACATTCCCAAGCGTATACTTAGGGGCCTGGGACTCACGCTCGCCGCATCCACGACGAACGCAGCCGGGGTTGCTATTACCTGGGAAAGCCTCTGCAAGCTCATCTCAAAGATCGTATTGACTCTGAACGGCCAGGATGTCCTGATCAACATACCGTTCTGGGCTCTCTATCTCCTTAATTACTACGACTTTTCGAAAGCGCCGAATGCCGTAATAAGCCTGACGGTCGCCGCCGGCCAGGTTCAACGCATGCCTCTGTATCTGCCGTTCGAGCTCACACGATCGGTAAGCCCTGAGGACACGATGTTTGATGGGAGACAGCTTAGCTCAATTGTGCTCGACGCTTATTGGAATAACAGCCTCGGAACGAATGTAACAAGCATTGATAGCGGGGAGCTCGATATTCAGACGGATGAATACCTAGATGCAACAAACAAGGCTACCGTCGGCGGGGCTCGGCATGAATACGCCTTCATTTCCTACGCCATCACCGGCATAGGTGTATTGCCGTTCAATGTCCCCACGCAGGGTCTCAATCAGTACCGCAGGATGTTCATCATGACCCGAGACAATACCGGCGCGGCCAGCGATGCCATTCTGAGCAATCTGGCCATAAAATCCGGCGCGGTCTATTTTGAGAACATCGCAGCGGTCGACCTCAAAGACACGAACAACCGGCAATATGCCATGACGCCGCTTACCGGGGCCTATGTTTACGACTTCACACGCAACGGCAAAATGACTGAGCGCCTGGACGCCAGGACCTTGTCGGAATTGATCTTTGAGGTTACGAGCCTCGTAGCTGCCGGTTCCGTGGACGTTATGTTTGAGCGCGTCATCTATAAATAGGAGGGGGAACCATGAGCGAAGGTCTCGGCAGCAATTCCCCCTCGAATGGGGGAAGCACAAGCTGGATTGGCAGTCTGCTTAGCGATGCGACGCAGGTTGCCTCCAGCTATTTTGCGAGCAAGTCTTCGAACAACCCGGCAGTCGTTCAAGCCAGCGCGGCCACAGCGGTCCAGACCACGCAATTGACCACGATCATGTATCTGGGCCTCGGTTTAATCGCCGTTGTCATAATCTACAAGCTGGTTAAGAGGTAGGGACATGGGTTTATTCGGCGGCAGCGGGGGCAGCTCCAGCAGCTCGGTTTCGTTCGCCCCCAACATGCAGTTCAATCCAAACCTGATCCTGAACAGTCCGAATTCCAGCCCGTCAAATACCAGCACTCCAACGGCGACCTTATCGACATCTCAGACGCAGATGCCGATGGAAACAAATACCTTGACACCGCCGAGCCCGGCATCAGGCAATCCTCTATTGGATCTTTTCAGCGGCATTGCCTCCCGTACTCTGTCTTCGGGGACTCCTAACGGTCTGACGACCGCGGGCCAGCAGCAGACGACGCCCGCAGAGGCCGGCATGTTCGGATCGCTCAACACAAAAACACTGCTCCTTATGGGCGCGGCCGGCCTGGTCCTCGCCCTGTTATTCGGTAAAAAATAATGGCTGAAACCCAGGCGAGCGGCTCAACTGCGGTCGCCACGACTGAAAACCTTGGCATTCAGCCTACGATCACGCTGAATGAGGGCTCCACGAATGTTGCACCCTCTCCAATCAATCTCAGATTAGGCTCCACGAATATCAAGGAACCCGATCTATATCTCAAGGAGCCCGATATCCAGCTGAACATGGGCACGAATCAACTCGCAACGGCGTTTTCCGGTATGACGAAAACCGTGCAAAAAACGGGCAACGAGCTCATAATCGCCGAGGCACTGATAGTCCTGGCATTTTTGTTTTTCAAAAAGAGGGCAAAATGATAGATCTGCAAAATCTCCTAAAAGGCATTGCGAGCTACCGATACAGAACTCTGAACATCGACCTGACAAACGGGCTCGCAGCAAAAGAGATTTCATTCCCTGGGGCCTATATAGTCTATTATAACGGTATTCCTGATATACAGATCCAATTAAATGATCTCTCGCAGGACTTCATAACGCTGCACCAAAAGGGCGAAATCATTGCCCCCTTCAACAAATTTTATATCACATCGGCGCCCCAAGCCGGCCAGATCATAACGCTCTTTACATCGAGCGATCCGGATGTAAAGCTCACTGGTCAGGAAGTCGTCGTTTCGAGCGTCGCCGAAATCCAGAACATTGACAGCGTCGAGAAGGTCACGGTCCTTACGCCGGCAATTGTCAATGTGACGGCGGCGGCCACCCTTATTAACGCAAGCAATGCCGGCCGGAAAAATATCATCATCAAAAACACCGATGCGGCAAATACGATTTATATCGGCAACAACAACCTGGTCACAAGTGGCACTGGATTTCCCTTGGGGCCGCTGGATGTGCTTTCGATGAATCATTATACCGGCAATATATATGGCATATGCGCGGCCGGCCTGGCGGCGAATGCTGCCGTCTTGAGCGAAGGATAAAATGAAGAAAGAAATTTGTTTTGCTTTCATATTTTTTATCATTCTACAAAGTATCGCTATTGCGTCTGATCTGAGCAATAATTATCCGGGTTCCGTCTTGCTCCCAGGGCCATCAGGGCCAAAAATCAATAACCTTCAAATAACAGGTACTGATTCGGGCGTTGAAACACTGAATAACAAAACGATCGTATCACCTATTATAATTGGCAATCCTAGTGGTTCAGGATTGCCAATTATAATTCAAAAGGGTGGAGTAACCAGCAATTATACGGGTTTGACCAGCACGGTTTTTTCCTCCATAGATAGTACGCTAAATTATACTGTAACAGTTCCAATAAATTGGAAGCTCACTATAACAGCATCGTTTCAGGGGGTTCTCAGTGCTACCGGAGGCTCAGCATATTTTGAAATAAACAGGGATACAACTCAAGTTGCAGACGGTGAATTCAATGATGGTTTGATATGGAAGACCGTAATCCTACAATATCTTTTTACTGGAGATGGATCCTCGCATGCGTTTTCGCTGCAATATTCTATTTCCGGGTCAGTGTCCCTCGGTGTTTACTACGTAACGATAATCTATCGTTTAGAGCCGGCGAATTGAAAAAATTTCTTATAATCCTTTGCCTGCTTTTGCCCTTACCCTCCCAGGCCTCCATCCTTATTCCCAAGTGCGAATGCACGGGCGGCAGCGGCAAACCGATGCTGATTATAGGACTATATCAACACGCAGTCGCCGCCAGCGCAACCTATTATTTTGTATCTGCATATAACGATTATTCGACCGGCCCAGCATTTAACAAAATTTACATGCCGGTCTCATGCCTGGCGGAAAAATTATACGTCACTATTATGACCGCACAGCCTGCGGATAATTCCATGACGGTGACGCTGCAACAAAATGGGGCTAATACACTATTATTGGTCACATTCCCCGCAGGCGCTGCGGCAAATACCACCGAGAGTGATTTAACGGACAGCGTGGCGATTTCTACCGGCGATACGCTTGAGTTCGCGGCCCAAAATAATTCAACATCAACATCGGCTGAAATCGGTTATGTCTCAATCATATGCCAATGAAAGCGCTGCTTGGCACGTCATTATTTCCTCCCCAGGAGGTTTATAACACTGATGATACAAAGGCGGGATTGCTCACAAAATTTCTGCGGCCATACGTGCTCGTCGAGAATGATAATGGCGATGTTCTATATACCGTGGGGAATCCGGGGCCGGCTTCCCTGGTCCCCCTGGTGATCGCACTCGGTATAGGGGCGGCGTTGCTGCTCATCATCAAATAGAGGAGGTATGATATGGCGAAAAAAAAACATCATCATAAAAAATGGGGGTCGATAGGCGCTCCGCATAGCGCGAAACGCAGAGAGCACATGCGCCGGATCGCGAAGAAGACCCATCGCCGTCATCATCGGTGAAGGATTCCGATTTCTGGCTGCTATTGAGCATGGCGGCCGGACTAATCCTGCTAAAGGAGAGTTATACGACAATGACAGGGCTTCCCTACGAAAAACAGGTAAACGATGCGGTCGCCAAATTTCCCGATGTGCCCGCCTCGCTCATAATGGCGATAATCGAGACCGAAAGCTCCTTCCAGCCAACTGCGTTCCTGGCGGACCGTAATGGAGGCTCCTACGGATTAATGCAGCTGGATTATCCGACAGCTCGAGGCCTCGGGTATCAAGGGACACCGGACGGACTTTATGACCCTGGCATAAACATCTTTTACGGCGCGGCGTATCTGCATGCTTTGTATGCAGAGATGAAGGAATGGGAGGCCGCGATCATGAGCTATAACGAGGGGCCGGGGAATTTTCTAGCCGGTATCTGGGACGATACCTATTATGCGCGGGTATCGCTTCGCTGGACAAAATGGAAGATGCTCATAGGCCGATGAACTTCACTATTGATCCTTTAAGCGTGGCTCTGTTGGCCTGGGTCATCAAAAAACTTTTCGATCACGAACGGGTATTATCCGTTCTTAAAAACGATTGCCCGAAAATCGCGGGCGGCAAGGAGATCATATGACGATCATGCAGACCATGGTAAAGCTGTTCCCGTTCATTCTGGCAGCGATCCAGGACGCGGAGGCCTTTTTCGGACCCGGGAAGGGCCCTGACAAGCAGGCCCACGCCGAAGGACTCGTAAATGACGCGCTGGGGGCCTGGCAGGCCTCGAGCGTCGGAGGGCAGGCCCATACGGCCTCCGAGATCGCGCCGGCGATCTCGTCAACGATCAAGACGTGGGCCCCCGTGGTCTTCCCTGTGCATCAAGGGAATTAGGGGGGATGGTATATATCAGCCCAGGGGCCGATCGTGGCTCCTGGGGCATTTGGCGAGGTCAGTTTAGGCAATGGCGACATATACAATAACAATTCAACGGAATTTGGCCTGGTATCAGATACCTCCCTCTGATAATAGCGTACTCCAGGGGCTCGTGCAGCGTCTGGCCGGTTATGAGTCGATCATCATGGTCGATTCGCCCTGGTTCGCGGACCGAGACATAATCACGTTCAGCCCGATCGGCGGCCAGAGTATATCAGATATGCAGAGCGCCTTTGTATCAGCCTTCCAGGATATGGGATATCCAAACGCGGCGGTCCTCGCCGTGGACGCCGGGACAGCATCCTCGCAACCGGGCACGGTCTTGCCCAGTGCGGAGACAGCACTTGGTGGTGTGTTCAAGCCGCTTACCGGGGAAGTGAACTATCTAGTCATAGCGGCAATCATCGGACTCGCTTTGTTCGCGTATATCGAGTCCCGCAAATAGATTCCTTCCCCCCGGGGTGGGCCCTCCCAGCCGCCCCGGGGTCTTTTTCTGTCGGCCGACACAAAAAGTGATAAATAGCCTAGAACTCGATCTTCTCGATACGCCTCAGCAAGCCCGACCAGATAAATCTATCGAACCGCTTTTACGTGGGAAAGAACAGCGCTTATAAGCCTCGTAAGCTCTTTGTATTTTTCCTCGGCGGTCAGGGTCCTATCCGATAGATCGCGCAGCTGCCCATGATATTTACCGATTAAGGCCTCCCAATCATTCTTGAATTTCTCAGTCGTGAAAAAGCGGCCTTCACATTTAGGGCAGAATTTCTCTCTGGTCACCTCGGAACCGTTCGCCAGGGTACGCTTCGTTTGCAGCTTCGAGCCTTTACATTTTTGATTGGGACAATTCATGGTCTTTTCCCTCCCAGGGGCGGTAGGACTTATCCTCTTGCAGATTTATCATGCCAGGCGTCTCCGGAAGCTGGCCGCCGCTGCTATATCTATCAACGTCTGAACCTCCGGAACTGCATCGAGGATGCTAAATATGCACCGACCTACGATCATATCTCTATCGGCTCCCTGATTTCCGGCGGATTGAACGTATCGTAATAGATGTAATGATACATCTCCAGGCGTTCTATCAACGCCGGAAAATCCTTATGAATTTTCTTTAGATAATCGACGTCGGCCGGCTCCTGGATGCGGAATATATACCATTCCTGGGTCTGACTGCGAAGATGCACGCTGATGTTCTTGGGCCGCCTGGAGGTTGTCACGATATCTGCCTGGTAATGGCCGTCCCCGTATTGGATCAACTTCATGAATGTCGGATCGGTATTATTCGGGGAGTCGAACATATCGATCTCGTCGGCCACGAGCATGACGTCCTTACAGCGCTTAACGATCTCGCAGGCGACCCTGAAATGCTCTTTCTGCCCAGTCACAAAGTTAAGCGGAATGGATATCTGGAGCCCGCGGCGATTGATGTACCTGACAAGCTCCAGATGGGGCTTCACGATCCCATATTCGGCGAATTTAATGCCTGGATATTTCTCGTCGAGGGGATTGACGATGATCACGGGCCGGCGTCGCCGGCGTATGAAATACTTGGTAAGCTCTGTTTTCCCCTGACGCTGCATTCCAATGATTGTCCTGGTCATGTCAATCTGATCACAGCGAGGCAATGCCGACAGATCAGGAAATATTTTCGCTTGCCCTTCGGCGTCTTCCTGCCGCAATCAGGGCAAAGGACTCCCCGTTTGATTTTCTTCATGCCGGCTCCTTTTCCGGGGCCTTCTCGGCCAGTAATTTTTTACGCTCGTTGTACTTGTCATAAATGACCCATAGAATGCCAGCCGCGAGTATCCACTCGGGGGCCGCCTTGGTATCGATCTTCCATTTGAGCAGACAGGCGGAAAGACCTTTTTTGACCAGAACGCATTGGAGATCGTTTAGGGGTTTCAGCTGATTGCGGGTACACCAGTCGTTTGCCACCTTGATAGCCATCTGAGCTAAATTCTCGGGGCCTATGTCCTCGATGAGCTTATCCAGGTCGAGGTCTTCAAGATTGGGGGGTACTGGGGTAGCGCCCCCCTCCCCGTTCGGCCCTCCTGGGCCATCTGGTGCGTCCGATAATTCTTGTTCGAGCTCCTCCATGCTGCCGTCTACCGATTTTTCCTTCATAGCCAGTCCTCCTCTTCAGCGGGCGGCATAGCGGCCTTCTCAGCGAGTTTCTTTATGGGCTCTGCCGCGGGCTCCTCTTTTTTGCCTTTGTCCTCCATGCGAGTCACTTTGTCCTCAAGCGCTTGGATGCGAAGGAAGGCGGCGTCCAAGTCTTCCTTGCACCCTTTTTCCGGCTTTTTTACATACGGACCCCGCGCCGTGCCCGGTTTGACCCCGCGTGATTCCTTTTTTCCCTTTTCCCCCTCCTGAGTCGTCTCGTCCGGCATTATCGATTTCCTCCTTTTTTAACAATATACCGATTGATTTACAGCCCGTTAAATGAGGGTCGTAAATCAGGATATCCCAACCTTGCCAAGGCAAAAGCACGCGGCGGCCCTCGGCCATGTGCCGCTTGATCCCGACCGCTATCGTATCAAGTAGACTTTCCTGATCCATGTCTTACCATTGCCTTGCTCGCCTTGAAATAGATTTTCTCGAAAGTGCAGCTGCGATTAGGGCACCATAGAAAGCGTTCCGTGGTCATGAAGCCGTGCAGGTTATCCGTGAATTCGCGGGTCCCCAGCTGCAACGTGCCGCCACAATCCGGACATTTCCCCGCTTTAATCCGGTTTAGCATTTTCGCCCCCCGATATTATTCTGTCTGCCAGCTCAACATTCTTGAAAGCCATCCCCACTTTTATTCCCAACGTGAAAGTTTCGCTATCGAAGTCCTGCCTTCTACCATCCAGGGCGGCGACTAGCATCCCTAAGCAAAAGCCCAGCATCGCCGCGTAGAAAATTAAAACCTTGTTGTCCAATCTGAATCACCTCCTTTTTTTAAAAAATCTTCGATCATTATCAGGTTATCGTTTATGTTCTCGATCAGCGCAGCCGTGAGGGTATCGAGATTCCCCGTTTCCATGAATCTCTTTTGCATCGTGGGAAAGAATGCATATAGGCAAAGGAAAATACCGATCTGGATAAAATCTTCGGCTTTTTCGTTCGAGGGATCATTTTTGAAAGCGCAATAGGTGGAAATATATTCCTGGAGCGTCGCCTGAAACACCTGGGGATGCAAACTGAAATCCCGCATACGAAGCCTAATTTCTTTCATGTTGATCCTCCCAGATCTTCGACATCTCGATTTTTATCAAGGGCTCACGCAAAAATTCCTCTTTCGGAGCTCCGCCGTTTAGCTTCTCTATCGCAAGCTTCCGCAGTGCCATGATATCGGCCACGGAAGCGCTTTCCAGCCATATACTGAATTTGAAATGCGTCTTTAGATCTTCGGCCCGGCTCTGATCCGCTTGTTTTTTTATTTCTATGCGGGCCTTTAAAAGCTCCGAATGGCGTATTTCAAGCTCCCAGAAGCCAGGGTTATAATCTGGATCCGGATTCACGCCGCGGTGATATGCCTTTTTAAGGAGCCGATCGGGATATCTGGGGGGGTCAGAGGCCTTCCGATAGGTCCATTCCAAGACCTCTAGGACGAACAGTAGTTTCTCGGGGTCCTCATTGAGCAGGGAAAGCAGCAGCGAGGACGGAATTTCCTTGAAAAAGCGGGTCACGGTCATGAATAATTCGATTTTCCGTTGGGCTTTCAGGACCGGATCAATGGGCAAATAGCGAATCTGGCCCTTAGAAACCCGCTTTTCGAGATAGCCGTGGGCGGCGAGATGGGCTTTTAGGCGGATTAGCGTCGCTCGAGATATATTTAAAAAACTCGCAAATTCCTTATTGACGCGCTCTTCTTTTTTCTTTTGAGATTTTGCGATGAACGCCCACAGAATCTTCGCCGCAGGGAATAATCTAGGATTTTCAAAGAGTTCAGCCGGTATGATATATGGCTCTTTGTAATCCATTGACGGTATATTAAACGGCGTTTATACATATTGTCAACGATTTCTCAATGTTAGTAATCTTTAAAAACCTGCAATTTTTCCGTCTCATCCATGACACCCCCCGTCTCATCCATGACACCCCCCCGTCTCATCCATGACACCCCCCCGTCTCATCCATGACACCCCCCCCTAAACGTAAGTTATTGATTTTACTTGCAACCTAAAATTTTAAAATCAACATATGTTTGTTTTTTTCTTTAAAGTTTTCTTAGAAACAACACGATAAAGTCTGCAAGGAGGGCTTTTAAATGAAAAAATTGGCTTTTATCCTTTTATTGCTATTAACTTCCTGCATAATCGTAATCAAGAAAAATGAGCCCCCGCCGCCCCCTACTACAGCTCAGACGGTGGCCCATACTATTGAAAAATCTTTACTAAGAGCCCGGTTTCTAATTCCACAGCGCATTGACATGCTTATTAACGGTGTTTATAATCAATCATTACAATCTGGGAGGATTGAAATGACTGAAATAGTTGCCTATCTTCAAAACGTAAAAATCCGCCTCGGAATTAAAAGCGACAGACAATTAGCTATGAAAAGCGAGATCACTCAGGCTGCTATATGCAGTATCATGGGGGGCGGCAGCGTTCCCACTGATGAAACCTGTATTAGAATTGCCCTGCTTGCCGGCGATGATCCGGCCTATGTAATCGCCCTGGCCCGCAAGAGCAAGGCCAGCGAGGCCAGCCGGCCGTATTGGGATCGGATACTCAAAGTCCTTGCGACCGCGACTGTCCTCGGTTTTTTTGCTTTAAACACAGCCCCTTTGACCGTCTCACATGCGGAGGCTTTTAACACTACTCTCACATCTCAAACACCACTTTGTATATTATGTTAAATTTATACGGAAGGGAATTTCCCAACCGCGGCACGGCGGCGATTGCGATTTGTTTTGTAATTATCACGGGTTATATCCGTTTCTGTAAAGCCTCTTATTAATACAAACATGTTTTTTAAAGCCGGGGGTTAAGTTGAAGCGCCAGTTACCTGCTCTTCCGGTCACATATTATGGCAGACAAGGCAAAGCGCGCTGCCCCTGTTGGACATGACCAGCCTCGCCCTTTCGCCATTATAGGGGTCGTGGCAGGACAGGCATGTCACCCTGCCGTTGATTAGGACCACCCTTGTGTCCGTGATTTTCCTGAATCTGCCGTTTGTGACTTCCATGTAATAGACGTTCACCGGGTGGTCTTCGGCTCTCAACTTGAGCGCGCCCTTAAGCCCGTTGTGGCAGGAAGTGCAATTTTTTATGTCCGCCTCGATGTCCCTGGAATTTCCAATGTGCGCGGAGTTTATGACGCAGGCCATCCCCTGCGTGCAGTCGTGGCAGGTCTTGCAGAGCGCGGGCACGGGTTTTCTCAAAACGCAGGTGGCGCCCGAGCAGTCATGGCATGTCCGGCAGATCATCTTGCCCCCTGGTCCCGTCGGCCATCCGGGCGGCGTCTTGGCTGCTGCATACAATGGGTGCGACGGCAACGCCCTCGGATGGCAGCGCAGGCATTGCCCTGCCTGCACATATGCGGAGTGATTGACTGCCTGGGCTTTGCCTGTGAATGAGAAAAATATGAGAACCGCCAAAATAAGTGGCATATGTGTCACCTCTTATTCCAGTTTTATGCATCTGCCGGCCTGCGGTAGTCTTTGACTGCCAGTTTGATATTCTTAAGGTAGTATTCTTGATATCCGGCGGAAATCTGCCCTCCCGGTTACAGATTTACCACCTGTGGTATGTATTGTCAAGCCTGCTTGAAACCCCAGGTTGCTTTTGGGGATCAGACCGCTTCCGGGGGCTGGGGCCCCCAGTGAAAAACAATGCGGAATCGGGGTAAAATAAAGATGCGGCTTTATGATATATTATCAAGACCTGTTAAAGGTGTCTCCTTACCCGTTGCATCATAGAAGGTCTTTGATTTTCCGGATGGAGGGACTGTTTTGTTTAAGGGCACAACTGTAGTATGCGTCCGGCGCGGCGCGAAGGTCTGCATCGGCTGTGACGGGCAGATAACGCTCGGCGATACGGTGCTGAAGCACAATGCAAGGAAGATACGGAAGCTTTACGACAACCGCATCCTGGCCGGTTTTGCGGGCGCCACTGCCGACGCCCTCACCCTCTTTGAGAAGTTCGAGGAGAAGGTACAGGCGCAGAGGGGAAATATCGTCAGGTCGGCCGTCGACCTCGCGAAGGACTGGCGGACGGACCGCGTGCTGAGGCGGCTGGAGGCCCTGCTCATAGTTGCGGACGCGGAGCACACGTTTATACTCTCGGGCACCGGCGATGTGATAGAGCCGGAGCTTGGGATAGCCTCGATCGGCTCCGGCGGGACCTATGCGAAGGCCGCGGCCCAGGCCCTCCTGGAAAGCACGGAGCTTGCGGCAAGGGATATAGTCGAAAAATCGATGAGGATAGCCGCCTCGATCTGCGTATATACAAACGACCAGATACTGATTGAGGAACTCTGAGATGGACGATCTGACGCCGAGGGCGATTGTCGAGGCGCTGAACAAGTACATCATCGGCCAGGACAAGGCGAAGCGCGCGGTCGCGATAGCGCTCAGAAACAGGTGGCGCAGACAGCGGCTCTCCCCGGAGCTGAAGGACGAGGTGCTGCCCAAGAACATCATCATGATAGGGCCCACGGGTGTTGGCAAGACCGAGATCGCCCGGCGGCTGGCCAGGCTTGTAAACGCGCCCTTCATCAAGGTGGAGGCGTCAAAATTCACCGAGGTCGGCTACGTGGGCCGCGACGTGGAATCCATGGTCAGGGACCTGACCGAGACCTCCCTGAACATGGTGCGCACGGAGCACTTGCAGAAGGTAATGGAACGCGCGCGCCAGCTCGCCGAAGACAGGCTCATCGATATACTGCTGCCCCTTGCCAGGGGCCTGCGCGGGGCCCCGGTGAGCGATGAGGAAAGAAAAAAACACAGGGAGACCAAGGACAAGCTCCGCTCACAGCTGAGGGATGGCAAGCTGGACGACAGATACGTGGAGATAGAAGTGCGTGAAAGGACCATGCCCTTCGGGATCGTCTCCAACGTGGGCCTCGAGGAGCTCGAGGTCAACCTCAAAGACATGCTGGGAAGCTTCCTGCCCGAAAAGACCAAAAAGAGGAAGGTCAAGGTGGCCGAGGCGCTGGACATACTCGCCGACGAAGAGGCAAACAAACTCATCGACATGGACAAGGTGAACCGGGAAGCGGTGGAAAGGACGGAGCAGTCCGGCATCATCTTTATCGATGAGATAGACAAGATAGCCGCAAAAGGCGCCGGGTACGGGCCGGACGTCTCGCGCGAGGGCGTCCAGAGGGACCTGCTGCCCGTGGTAGAGGGTTCGACTGTCAGCACCAAGTATGGCCCGGTGAAGACGGAGCACATACTGTTTATCGCGGCCGGCGCCTTCCATACCGCGAAACCCTCCGATCTGATCCCGGAACTGCAGGGCCGGTTCCCCATAAGGGTGGAGCTCGATTCCCTTGAAAAGAGCGATTTCATAAGGATTCTCAGGGAGCCGCATAACGCCCTTCTGAAGCAGTATGCCGCCCTTCTGGCCACGGAGAGCATAGAGCTGGAATTCAAGGACGACGCCGTCGACAAGATTGCCGGGATCGCGGCCTCGGTCAACGAGAAGACGGAAAACATAGGGGCGAGGCGTCTCCATACGGTCCTGGAAAAGCTGCTTGAGGACATCTCCTTCGAGGCCCCGGAAAAACAGAAAGGCTCGCTCGTCATAGACAAGCCGTATGTCGATGAAAGACTCGCTGAAATCGTGGAAGATGAGGACCTCAGCCGTTACATACTTTAGAGCCGCAAAGGCCTTCCCGCTTCTGCTCATCGCTGTCGCCCTCCTCATCATCAACGGCTGCGCTACAGTCACGTCGAAAAAGCCTCCCGGCGGAGGCGGCGTCTGCATGGCAAGCTGGTACAGCCCTGAATTCATCGGGCAACCCACCGCTTCCGGCAGGACATACAGGAAGAATGACAGGACCGCGGCCAACCCGACCCTCCCCTTCGGCACGATTCTCAAGGTCACAAATCTTTCAAGCGGCGCTTCGACCACCGTCACGGTGAACGACAGGGGCCCATTCAAGCGCGGCAGATGCCTGGACCTCTCCTATCAGGCCGCGCTCGACATCGGCCTCGTAGGGCAGGGCTCCGGGTGGGTGAGCTTTCAGATAATCGGCAGGGACCCTTCCTATGTAAAATCCATTCTCAATGGAGCGTGGTCGGGCCCGGGCCCCTATACTATTCAGGTGGCCTCCTTCGAGGTGCTTTCAAACGCGCTCAGGCTGAGGTCTATACTGGAGCTGAATTACGACGATGTCTACCTGAGCAAGGTATCGGGCAGCGGCGGCAGGCCGCTCTACAGGATCAATATCGGCAAGTTCCGCGATGAAAAGGCCGCCGGCCTCGTGGCGGCGAAGCTCGCCGCCGAGGGCTATGGCGTGATGATTACTCAATATAACAGCTATTTCTGAGCCCCGCAGACCGCCTCCTTTCGCGGTTAAAATTCCCTTTTCCATTGACTCTTGGCCGGCCTCCGGGTTTAAATGTATAACGAGCGTATTACACGTAGATAAAAACTTGCCACGGGGTCAAACGGGCGAATGTGATGAAAAATTTCCTTACATTAGATTCCCCGCGGGGGGACTGGTCCCCTTGCCGCGGGGAAGATCAATAGTGCGCATGGGGAAGCTCTTCGCGCTTCTTTTACTCGGTGCGGTCTTTATGAAACTCTACCCCCTGGGTTTCGTCGCTCCGGTTGCAGGCGGAAAGGCCTTTTTGCAGCTCGACGTCTGCCACGCTAACGACGTTGGCTCCCCCGGCGGCATGGTCTGTATACCCGCGAGCGCCCCTCCGGGGCTCTTGCTTGTCTTTTTATGCTTTTTTTCGACGCTTAACTTCCTTCCAGAGGCCTCGATAATATCCGCACGAAAAATGAAACCTCCCAGATCCGCTTCCGCCGTCGTTTTTTAAGTTTTAAAGACAAAATCCGACAAAAAAATACGGGAGGTCTTTGCAATCATGGACAGGTGTGTTACATTTTTGCGTCTTTTTGTGTCTTCGTTTTCATTTTTGCTCATCCTGCACTTCGCCTCCGCAGATGCCTTCGGGGCCGGCCTTTGCTGTCAATTGGCGGGCGGGGTTGAGGAGAACGTAAACGGCGCTTACGCGCCGGGCGCGCATGAGCTGACCGCCGTGCTGGAGTGGAGTTTCAGCGACATGGACAAACTCATGCAAGGGACACGCGAAACATCCGCGTCCGATGTCGCCGCGCAGGGCAGATATATGACCATCCCCACCCATATGGAGATGACCAGGTATACCCTGGGCCTCGCCTACGGCATCACGCCGAGGCTGAAAGTCATAGCCTCCATACCCTATGTCAGAAACACCATGGACATGGATATGGTCATGACAGACGGTATGGGCATGCAAATGCTTGAGCCGATGTCGATGGAGCCTGTAAGCGGCCTGGGCGATGTCACCCTGACGGCGCTCTACCGCGTCTACACCAACAGGCGGATAAGGCCCAACGCGGCGCTTACCCTTGGCCTGGGCGTAAAGACGCCGACCGGCTCCTATACCGAAAAAAACGCCAGCGGCAGGTTCGTTCACGCCCACATGCAGCCGGGGACCGGCTCATGGGACCCCATGGTCTCACTCGCATATACCAGGCTCATGAACCCGTGGCTCCTCGGCGCGGACGTCAACTACCAGGTGGCCACCAGGAACGATGAGGGCTATAAATTCGGCGACACGTTCACGTCGGACCTCTCGGCCAAGTACGGAGCGCTGCCCTTCCTGAACCTGACCGGCCAGCTTACATATCTGCACAGCGGGCGCGCAACCGATGATATGGGCCGCTACACGGACCTGTCAAGCGTCTTCGACGACCCGGCAAACACGGGAGAAGACAGCCTGTGGGCGGCCCCCGGATTTGAATTCGTCCCCCTCTACAACGCCGGACTCACCTTCAAGGCCCAGTTGCCCCTCTGGCAGAGGGTAAACGGCACGCAGCTCGTCTCCACCTACAGGCTGGTAACCGCCGTCTATTACACCTTTTGATTTTTTGTTTTTTGGGCCGGAAGCTTGACATCCCGGATGTACCTGATAGCATTTTAAAAACCACAGGGAAGGAGGTGACAGGGGTGAAGAAAGTGAAGGCGCTCGACAGCAGGACGCTTGAGAAAGAGGCTATCTTCTGGGGCAATTTGAAGAGGCAACTCAAGGAAAATCCCGTGAAGATATGCCGCAAATGAAGCAGTTGAAAGAGCTAGAAGAGCTCGAGGCCGCCGGTCCGGCGGCCAAATATGATTTCTTTGTCCAGTGGCATCTGACCGAAAGGTGCAATCTCCGGTGCAGGCACTGCTACCAGGCCGACCGGAAAGAGACGCCTGCCGGGGTGGACCTTTCGCTGAAGGAGATAGGCCGCGTTATCGCCGAAATCTCGGATACCCTGGGGAGCTGGGCGAAAAACTACCAGATGGATTTTTCGCCCAGCTTCAATATTACGGGCGGCGAGCCGCTCCTGAGGGCCGACTTGTTCGACATCATCTCCGAGGCCAGGGCTCAGGGGTTTGATGTGTTTGTGCTTACAAACGGGACGATCATAAACAGGCAAAGGGCCAGGGCATTGGTCAATGCCGGGGTCAGGGCAGTGCAGGTAAGCGTTGAGGGGCCAGAGGAAGTCCATGACTCCATCCGGGGCAGGGGCAGTTTCAGCCAGGCGATGTGGGGGGTAAAAAACCTTCTGGGCGCCGGCCTGACCGTTACCCTGAACTCCACCCTCTCCAGCCTCAATGCCGGGCGGATGCCCGAGATGGTCTCGCTTGCGCTTGGCATGGGCGTCCAGAGACTCGGGTTTTCAAGGCTCGTCCCCTATGGGCGCGGTTCCGGCCTTATCCGGGAGATGCTGCCCGCCGGGCAGGTAAAAAAGCTCTATGAGACCCTCCTCTCCCTGGAGATAGACGGGCTGGAGATTGTGACCGGAGACCCAGTGGCCTCTCAGATGAGCATCAAAAACCATCCGGACGCCGGCTGCACCGCGGCCGGGGGCTGCGCGGCAGGGATATCCGGATTCACGATCCTTGCCGACGGGGCCATTACACCCTGCAGGAGGCTTCCTTTGCCCCTGGGCAATATCAGGACGGATTCCATCAGACAGGTATGGGCGACCTCGACGGTGCTGGGGGCTCTCCGCGACAAGAGCCGTTACGGCGGGAGATGCGGGACATGCCGCAGATGGGCCACCTGCCGGGGCTGCCGCGCAATCGCCTATGCATACTCCATGTCCAGGGGAGAGGCCGATTTCCTCTCCGAGGACCCGCAATGCTTTATTGAACAAGATGAAGAAACTGAAACGGCGAAATTCCTTCCCTCCCTGAAATAGTTTTTTGGACGCCAGCCTATTTGATTTATCATCCATACCTGTTTTTTTTATCATCCATACCCATTTGTTTTATAATCTATGCCCGTTTGTTTTATAATCTATGAATGTCCGGCGGCCTTGCCGATAAGATAGCCTCTGGGGGGCGGATCACTCCCGCCCAGGCCCTGAAACTCTTCAAGTCCGATGATATCTTCACCCTGGGCGAGCTTGCCTCCATAACGGCGAAGAAGAAAAACGGCAATAAGGTTTTTTACATAAGAAACATACACATCAATCCCACCAACATTTGCGTAAACAGGTGCAGGTTTTGCGCCTTCAGCCGCTCCAGGGGCGAGGCCGGAGCTTATGAGCTGACGATCGGGCAGATCATCTCCAAGCTGAAAAAAGTGCGTCTTTTTGACGAGGTGCACATCGTGGGCGGCCTTCATCCGGACTGGCCCTTCGAACATTATCTGGAGATGCTCGCGGCGATAAAGAAGGCCTTCCCGCGGACGGGCATAAAGGCCTTTACCGCGGTCGAGGTGGATTACATGCGTAAAAAAAGCGGGTTTCCGCTGGATAAAATCCTTCAAATGCTGAAGGACAGCGGGTTGGACGTGATGCCCGGCGGAGGGGCGGAGATATTCGACCCCGCCGTCAGGGGGGCGCTTTGTCCCGAAAAGATGGGCGGCGGGGACTGGCTTAAAGTCATGAGGGCGGCCCACAACGCAGGCATCAAGACCAATGCCACGATGCTTTACGGGCATATCGAAAACTACGGGCACAGGGTGGCCCATCTCGAAAAACTCCGGCGGCTCCAGGACGAAACAGGCGGGTTCCAGGCGTTCATCCCCCTGCCCCATCAGCCCGGCAATGAGATCGGCGGCCGTCCTTCAAGCGGGCTTGAGGACTTAAAATGCATAGCCGTTAGCAGGATATTTCTGGACAACTTTGACCACGTCAAGGCCTACTGGGTGATGCTGGGGGAAAAACTCTCGCAGGTGGCCCTCCGGTTCGGGGCCGACGACCTCGAAGGCACGGTCATAGAGGAAAAGATAGCCCACTCCGCGGGGGCCCGCACAAGGCCCGGCCTGGCAGAAGAGGAGATAAGGCTGATGATTGAGAAGGCGGGCAAGAGACCTGTCCGCAGAGATTTCAAATACAGGAGACTCCGCTAGGTATGCGTATCGGTGGAAAAGAGGCGCTGCGGCTGCTTAAAGATAAAAAAGGGGACCTCCTTGAGCTTGGCCGCATGGCGGACTCCAGACGCAAGGCCCTCCACCCGGAAGGCGACGTGACCTTCGTTGTCGACCGGAACATAAATTATACGAACATCTGCCTGAACCGTTGCAGCTTTTGCGCCTTCTGGAGGCGCGAAGACGCAAAGGACGCGTATGTGCTTGGCCGCGAGGAGCTTTTCAGGAAGATCGACGAGACCCTGGAGCTTGGCGGCACGCAGATACTGCTGCAGGGCGGGCTGAACCCGGCGCTCGGACTCGAATACCACATCGGGATGCTGAGCGATATCAAGCGAAACTATCCGGCCATAAATATCCACGGGTATTCGCCGCCGGAGATAGCATATTTCGCGGAGCGTTCGTCGCTTACGCTGAGGGAGACACTCTCGATTTTAAAAGACGCGGGGCTGGACTCCGTCCCTGGGGGCGGCGCTGAAATCCTTTCCGACAGGGTGAGGGAGGCGATCAGCCCGAAGAAGATAAAATCCGGCCGGTGGCTCTCCGTCATGCGCGAGGCCCACAGGCTCGGCATGAAGACGACGGCCACGATGATGTTCGGTTCGGTCGAGACCCCGGAGGACATCGTCGGGCACCTGGATGCGGTCCGCGCCCTTCAGGACGAGACGGGCGGGTTTACCGCCTTCATCCCGTGGAGCTTCCAGTCCGGCAATACCGCCTTAAAAAAGCAGATGAAATGCGGGCAGGCGACGGCGGTCGAATATCTCAGGGTCCTGGCCGTCTCCAGGGTCTATCTGGACAACGTGCCCAACATACAGGCCTCATGGGTCACACAGGGGCTGAAAATGGCGCAGGTGGCCCTCCGGTTCGGCGCGAATGATTTCGGCTCCACGATGATAGAGGAAAACGTGGTCGCCTCGGCCGGGGTCAGTTACCAGGTATCGAAGGATGATATCATTGCCGCCATCGCCGCTGCCGGTTTCAGGCCCGCCCAGCGTGACACCCGGTATAATATAATCAGGTATTTTTAAATATCTTTTAGTGAAATCCCCTCCCGGAGGGGATTAGGGGAGGATGACATAAACACCCTCATCCCAAACCCTCTCCCTTTTCAGGGAGAGGGTTTCACCAAAAGCAGGATATGCGAAAAGGGGGTTTCACTTTAAATGGAACAGGAGCAGGAACTCTGGGACGTGATCATAATCGGTGGGGGACCGGCGGGGCTAACGGCGGCCCAATATACGGCGAGGGCGGGTCTCCGCGCGGTCGTCATAGATAAATCCCCTACGGCGGGCGCGCTGGGCTTTGCAAGCAGGATTGAAAACTATCCCGGCATGGAAGCGCCGCTTTCCGGCAAGGAGCTTCTCGATATATTCAGGAGGCAGGCCATAAATTTCGGGGCGAAGTATGTTGAGGCGCAGGTCGTGGGTGTTAACCTGTCGGGCAACGTAAAGGAGATCTTCACGATGGGGGGCACCTACAGCGGGAAGGCCGTCATAGTGGCCACGGGCTCGATGGGCAGAAAGCCCACCATCAAGGGCGAGGCCGAATTTTTGGGCAAAGGCGTGAGCTACTGCGCCGTCTGCGACGCGGCCTTTTTCAAGGGCAGGACGGTATGCGTGATCGGGGGCTCGGAAGAGGCGCTGAAGGAGGCGGGGCACCTGCTTCGAAACTGCAAGGAAGTCTATCTCATAAGCCCGTTGAAGAAACTGGCTATCGGGCCGGACCACCCGGTGCTGAAGAGCCCGAACCTGAAACTTATGGAGGGCACGACTGTCACCGCCATCCTGGGCGGGGAGGTCGTGGAGCGGATAAGGATCGTCGATTCCGAGAAACGCGAGGGCGAGATCGAGCTGTCGGGCGTTTTTGTCTACCTGCACGGCAGCAAGCCGCTGATAGATTTCCTCACCGAGGCCGTGGAGCTGTCGGACAGCGACTGCATCGTCACCAACCGGATGATGGAGACATCGATTCCGGGGGTCTTCTCCGCCGGGGACGTCACCTGTGTGGAGGTGCGGCAGGTAGTCGTTGCCGCGGCAAACGGCGCCGTCGCGGCCCTTTCGGCCGAAAAATTCATAACCCACAAGAAACGCAGGAAGTACGACTGGGGCAAGGTGGGCTGATCCGGACCCTAGAGGGTATTTATCTTGTGGGCGAGGCAGCCCGCGCCAAACCCGTTGTCTATGTTCATCACGGCGATGCCGGGCACGCAGGAGTTCAGCATCGCAAGCAGCGCCGCGAGTCCGCCCAGGCTCGCCCCGTATCCGGTTGAGGTGGGCACCGCGATTACCGGCTTGTCCGTAAGCCCGCCGACCACCGACGGCAGCGCCCCTTCCATCCCGGCAACTACTATCAGGCACCTGGCCTTTTCGATGATTTTCATATTGCCCAGGAGCCGGTGCAGACCGGCGACCCCCACGTCGTAAAGCGTTTCGGCCCTGCTGCCGAGGAAAGAGGCGGTCAGCGCGGCCTCCTCGGCGACGGGGATGTCCGATGTCCCGGCGGAGATGACGACCACCCTGCCCTTTTTACGCCCCAGCCCCCCCGACGTTATTATGCCCGAGCGTTCGTGGAAGAGGGCCCCGCCGACGCCCAGCTTTTCATGAATCTCGCGGGACGCCTTCGTGATGAGAAACCGCCCGGAGCGCCTGTGCATCGCATGCGCCACTTTGATGATGTCTTCCGAGCGTTTTCCTTTTGCCAGGATGACCTCGGGCACGCCCTGGATGCCGTCCCGGTTATGGTCCACCTTCGCCATCTCCATATCTTCATAGAGGTGATGTTTCAGGCGGTCGAATATTTCAGGGGCCCCTATTTCGCCCCTGGTGAGCATCCCAAGAAGTTTTAGCTCTTTCAGGCGGGGACGTTTGGTCCTAGCAGGTGAACTCATTTTTAAGCGAGCGGCCCATGAGCTCCTGCACGGCCTTCATCGGCGATTTGCCTTCAAAGATTACCTTGTATACCTGCTCCGCAATCGGCATCTCTACCCCATGCCGCGCCGCCAGCTCCACGACCGATTTTGAAGTCTGGACCCCCTCGGCGACCGTCCTGCGGGTTGCCATTATCTGCCGGGCGGTGAGCCCGCGGGCCAATTCCTTCCCGAAGGTATAATTCCTCGATAGGTCGGCCGTGCAGGTGAGCACAAGGTCTCCTATGCCGCTTAATCCGGAGAACGTCTGTTCCATCGCCCCCATGGCGGTCCCCAGCCGCCTCATCTCTGCAAGCCCCCTTGTGATCAGCGCCGCGCGGGCATTGCCGCCCAGCTCCAGGCCGTCCGAGATGCCCGACGCTATGGCCACCACGTTCTTAAGCGCCCCGCCCAGTTCAACGCCCGTTATGTCCTCATGGGTATAGACCCGGAAGAAACCCGTGTTCAGCAGCTCCTGCAGCCGCCGGGCCTCGGCCTCCTGCCTTGCCGCAAGGGTCACGGCGGTCGGCTTTCTCTGGATGACCTCCTTGGCGAAGCTGGGCCCCGAGAGCACCGCGGCGCGCCTGCCCGTAAGCTCTTCCAGTATTTGCGAGGGCCTCTTCAGCGTGCCGTTTTCAATGCCCTTCGACGCGCTAAGAAGGCAGGCATCGTCCCCGATTGCGCGGACTGCCCGGCTGAATATCCCCCTTATGTGCTGTGTTGGCACTACGCTTATGACGCAGCTTGCACCGTCCAGGACCTCTTTCAGGTCCGAGGATATCCTTATGTTTTCAGGCAGCCTTGTATCAGGCAGGTAGACGCTGTTTACCCTGGTGGTCTTCATCGCGCCGGCCAGGTCTTCCTCATGGACCCAGAGGGATACGTCAAGACTCTTCCCGGCGAGCAGGACGGCCAGGGTCGTCCCCCAGCTTCCGGCCCCTATGACGGCGTTACTGTCCATAGCCCGCAAGCTTGATCGCTTTTTCCAGGCGCTTTAGTGTGCGCTCCCTGCCGACTATCTCAAGGACGTCGAAAATACCCGGGCTTACGGTGCCGCCGGTGACCGCGACCCTCACCGGCTGGGCCACCCTGGCCAGTTTTTGCCCGTGCCTCTCCACGACCTCGCGGAAGGCCTTTTCTATATTGTCATGCGTGAACTCGGCTGTCCGCGCAAGGGCGTCCCTTATGTCCACAAGATAATCGAGGCTCTCCAGGTTCAGGAATTTAACTTTCGCCGCGGGGTCGATCTCCACAGTCTCGGAGAGGTAAAACCGCATCGCCTCGGCAAGCTGCAAAAGGGTCTTGGAGCGCTCCACGAGGCTCGCCACCGCCTTTTCGAACCACTGCCGGTTTATCCCCTCGGGCCCCTCCGGGCCGGCCGCTATGATACCCTTTTCAATCAGCAGGGGCATGACCATATCGGAGAGCTCCCCCGGCGTTGCCTTTCGCATGTACTCGCCGTTTAGCCAGAGGAGTTTTTCGGGGTTGAAGACGGCGGCGGATTTCCCGACGTGCTCAAGAGAAAAACATTTTACAAGCTCCTCGCGGGTAAAGACCTCCTGGTCGCCAAAGGACCACCCGAGCCTCGCAAGATAATTCACAAGGGCGTCGGGCAGGTAGCCCATCTCCTTGTATGCCATGACCGAGGTCGCCCCGTGCCTCTTCGAGAGCCTGGTCTTGTCGTGGCCCAGTATCATCGGCAAGTGGGCGAATTTCGGGACCTCGTACCCGAGGGCGTTATATATATGGACCTGTTTCGGCGTGTTATTGATGTGGTCGTCCCCGCGTATGACGTGGGTTATCTTCATATCGACATCGTCGACGACGACCACGAAATTATAAGTGGGGGTGCCGTCGGAGCGCGCGATGATGAAATCATCAAGCTGGCTGTTTTCGAAGGAGATATGGCCGCGTATAAGATCGTTTACCACCGTCTGTCCCGTATCCGGCATCCTAAACCTCACGGACGGCGTCCGGCCCGGCACAGGCGCTTTCAGGTCCCGGCAGCGGCCGTCGTACCTCGGGGGCCTGCCCTCTGCCAGCGCCCTCTGCCTGCGCTCTTCAAGCTCCTCCGGGGTGCAATAGCAGTAATAGGCTTTTTTCTCGGCAAGCAGTTTAGCGACGCACGCCTTATATATGTCAAACCTGTCGGTCTGCCGGAAGGGGCCCTCGTCCCAATCGAGTTTCAGCCACTCCATCCCTTTTATTATCGCCTCTATGTATTCCTCCGTTGAACGCTCCCTGTCCGTATCTTCAATCCGGAGCACGAAAACGCCGCCCTTGTGCCTGGCGAAGAGCCAGTTGAAAAGCGCCGTCCTGGCGCCGCCGATATGAAGATGGCCGGTCGGGCTCGGGGCAAACCTCACTCTGACCAATTCGACCTAAAGACCTCCTGTTAGTTTTTTTAAAAAAATTCTTTCAGTTTTATTAGAAATATAGCAGAATTCCGCCAGGGCGTTCAACCCGCAGCCTGCGTGATCTCAAGGACAAGGAAATTTTTGGCATCTTCCCCGGCCCTGAATCTCTCGTCTGCGCGCATGCCCGCGACCCACACGATATCATCCCCCGAAAGGACTATGGGTATGCCGTCCCGCTCGTCCCTCGGCACCTTCTCATCCACAAAGAAATCCTGGAGTTTTTTCCTCCTGCCAAAGCCAAGCGGGCAGAAATAATCCCCGTTTTGCCTTCCCCTTATTGTCAGCTCAAGCCCGGTCTTTTCGGCGTCAAGGACGACCTTTTTGCTTCCTGGGGCGCCTTCAGCCGCGCTCCTTGCGATCTCCCCAACCCTCTCAACGTATGCCTTTATCAGCGCCCCCGTCTCCAAAAACCTCACGCTTCCAGGGCAGGTCAACCGGTAAGCGCCCAGTCTCGTCGGCGGCCTTGCGGTGACAAGCAGGGTCGAGTATTTTTTCACTGCCCTGACGGGGCCGGGCAGATAAAGCCTGTCACCCGGTTTCCCCTTTTTTATCAATCCGATTATGTCCTCAACATGTCCGAAATCAAGCCCCCGGATTCCCCTCACAAGCTCGATTACCTTCCTTAAGGTGCGCCTCAGAAGGACGGTGTCCATCGTTTCAAGCGGGACGAGAAAAAGCTCGACCCCCTCCTCCGTCTTGTCCCTCAGAAGGCGCATAAGCCCCTTCAGGACTGCGCTCTCGAAATACCTCTCCTCCTCGGCGAGTATCTGCGTCGTCCTCAGTATCGTCTCGTCCAGGTTGGGATTGAACTTTTTCAGGACCGGGACCAAATCATGGCGGATTTTGTTTCGCGTGTACTCGTTTTTGAGATTTGTGGGGTCCGTGATGAAATCCGTGCCCGTTTCAGCGAGAAACTCCTCTATCTCCGCCCGTGTGGTCTCGATGAGCGGCCGGACAATGTGTTTCCCCTTTATCTTCCTTACGGGCGGGATGCCGGAGAGCCCTCGCCTGCCTCCACCCCTCAGAAGGCGCATGAAGAAGGTCTCGGTCTGGTCATCCGCCGTATGGCCAAGGGCGATCCTGTTTGCGCCCAGGCGGCCCGCGAGCCCTTCATAGACGTCGTAACGCAGTATCCTTGCCGCCTCCTGCTTCCCCAGGCCCTCTTGCCCGGCGTATGAGGCCACGTCTATCTTCTCGCAGTGGAACACGGCTGCCGAGCCCTCGGCCACCCGTTTGGCGAACTCTATCTCGGCTGGTGTTTCATCCGGCCTCAGGCCGTGGTCGACATAAACGGCATGAAGGGCGAGATTATACTCTTTCGTCATCGCATGCAGGATTTTAAGCAGGCAGACGGAGTCCGCCCCGCCGGAGAGGCCAACCAGGACGGTGTCTCCGGGCCCGAACATCCCGAATTTTTTTGCCGTCTTCAGGACCTTTTCCTGCAAGCTCATGGCGGAGGTGATCAGAGCCTGACCGGAACGCCCTTTTGTCTGAGATATTCCTTGGCCTGTCTTATCGAAAATTCCCTGTAGTGGAAGATAGACGCGGCAAGCACGGCATCGGCCTTGCCCTTGGATAGCGCCTCATAAAGGTGCTCCAGCGTGCCGGCCCCGCCCGAGGCTATAACGGGGATGGACACGGCCTCGGAGATAGCTCTGGTAAGCTCTATATCGTAGCCGTCCTTTGTGCCGTCCCTGTCCATGCTTGTAAGCAGTATCTCGCCCGCCCCCAGCTCTTCCATGAATTTCGCCCATTTTATCGCGTCGAGGCCCATGGGGGTCCTCCCGCCGTGGATGAAGACCTCCCACGTCTTTTCGCCAGGCTGGACGAGCAATTCCGGGTGGGCCCCGGACCAGTCCGGGGCCCACTCGGGCGCACGGCCGGAGGGGCCTGCACACCTTTTCGCGTCCACGGCCACAACGATGCACTGGGAGCCGAACTTTTCCGCGGCCTGCCGGATAAACCCCGGGTCCTTGACGGCTGCGGTATTTATCGATACTTTATCGGAGCCCGCCTTCAGGAGCGCGCGGATGTCCTCAATCGCCTTTATCCCGCCTCCGACCGTAAAGGGCATGAAGACCTCCTCGGCCGTCTTTGAAACGACGTCGAGGATGATGCCCCTTTTTTCATGCGAGGCGGTGATATCCAGAAAGACAAGCTCATCGGCGCCCTGCCCGTCATAGAAAATGGCGTTTTCCACCGGGTCGCCGGCGTCCCTTAAATTCACGAAGGAGACGCCCTTTACTACGCGTCCGTCCTTCACGTCGAGGCATGGTATTATCCTTTTTGAAAGCATTTAAATTAAACACCCTCTCCCAACCCTCTCCCTTTTTAGGGAGAGGGTTTAACTAACTAAAGACATTAAACTTGTCTTTTACTAAATCCCCTCCCAGAGGGGAGGGGATTAGGGGAGGAGGACTCCTTTTTTGACAGCCTTATCGCCTCCCGGATATCGAGCCGTCCGCTGTAGATGGCCTTTCCGGTAATCGCGCCCCAGAGCCCCTTTATTTCAAGCAACTTTTTAATATCGTCGATGTTCGAGACGCCGCCGGAGGCGATAACCGGCAGGTCGATGTTTTCAGCCATCTTTTGAGTGGCCTCGAAATTCGGCCCCGTGAGCATCCCATCCCTTGAGATATCGGTATAGATGATGCCCGCCACGCCCGCCTCCTTCATCTTCCCCGCAAGCCCGAGCGCGTCCTCGCCGGTCGTCTCGACCCAGCCCTTCACGGCCACCTTCCCGTCCCTGGCGTCGATGCCCGCTATGACCCTCCCCGGGTGCCTGTCGCAGGCCCGGCTGAGAAATCCGGGGTCCTCCACGGCCACGGTGCCCAGGATCACCCGCTCGATGCCCAGCGATATCAGGAGGTCTATGGTTTCCATGCGCCTTATGCCGCCGCCGACCTCAAGGACGATATCCACGGCCCCCCTGATGGCCTTAATGCTTTCAACGTTCCGCTGGGAGCCGGAAAAAGCCCCGTCCAGGTCCACTATGTGCAATAGCTCGGCGCCCGCCGACATCCATTTTTGGGCCGTCTCCGCCGGGTTGTCGGAGTATACCGTGGCGTCTTCGGCCCTGCCCTGCAGGAGCCTCACGCACTTCCCCTCGCGCAGATCTATGGCAGGAATTATCAGCATCGCTTTAGTATAATATAAACACCGATGAAATATGTTTTCACCTTTTGTTTTTTAAGCTTGATGCTGGCGGGATTTTTGAGCCGCCCGGCGTCTGCCCTTTCAATCCCGGTGCCCGAACACCTTACCTTTGAGCTTGCCTGGGAGGGCATCTATGCGGGCACATCCACGCTTTCCATTTCCAGGGACGCCGGCGACGGCTACAAGATAGTCTCCACCGCGGCGTCGGCCGATTACATCTCCGTCTTTTACAAGGTAAGGGACATGATAGAGAGCGTCACGAGACCGGACTCATTTGCCTCCATGTCCTACAGGGTCACGTCCCACGAGGGCAAACACGTGAAAGACCTCGGGTTGCTCTTTGCCGGCAACGACGGAAGGAAAATGACGGCCTTCATTGATTACATGGGCGGACCTGACAAACGGGAGAAGGATTTCAAGACCCCCACGGGCGTGATGGACCCCCTGTCGAGCTTCTTTTTCGTTCGGACCCTGCCGCTTGTGGTGGGCAAACCGGTTTATGTGACCATCTTCGACGATGAGAAGGTCTGGAACGTGGAGGTCCAGGTCCTGAGGAAAGAGCGGGTCCAGACATGGGCCGGGACTTTCAATACGATACTGATAAGGCCGGTCATGAAATCCAGCGGGATATTCCGGAGAAACGGCGATATCTACATCTGGCTCACCGACGACGCCAGGCGCATGCCCGTCATGCTCGAAAGCAAGGTCAAGATCGGCTCCATAAAGGCGATACTGCAAAAGGTAAGCTACTGATTGAAGCTATCCCTCATCATCTCCACCTTCAATAAACCCGGATATTTGGGAAAAGTCCTGGAAGGAGTAAGGCTTCAAACGGAACACCCGGACGAGGTGCTGATAGCCGATGACGGCTCAGGCCCCGAAACTGCCAGACTCGTTGAGCAATGGCGCAGGTCCTTGCCTTGCCCGGTGCTCCATGTCCGGCACGAGGACCAGGGCTTCCGGGCTGCAAAGATAAGGAATGAAGCCATTAAGAAATCCGGCGGGGATTACATCGTCATCCTCGACGGTGACTGCGTGCCCGAACGGCATTTCGTTTCGGACCATGTGTCTCTTGCCCAAAGAAAATTCTTTTTCCAGGGGAAAAGACTGCTCCTCGGCAAGGGGGTCTCGGACTCTTTTGACCCTTCCCGGACGGTCAAAAAAGGCTATCTCCCGGGTCTTTTTCTGAGGGGGGAAATAAAAAATTCGCACCACCTCCTGAGGTTTCGGTTCTTTCCGTCCCTGAAGGACAGCAGGCTGAAAGGCGCCAGGAGCTGCAATATGGGTTTTTTCAGAGACGACCTTGTCGCGGTAAACGGCTTCAATGAGGATTTTACAGGCTGGGGGCGGGAGGACTCCGAACTCGTGGCCAGGCTTTATAAATATGGCCTGAAAAGAAAAAAGCACCCCTTCATGGCCCTGTGTTTCCACCTCTGGCATGAGGATAATGACAAATCGAGGCTTGAAATAAATGAAAAAATCCTCAGTGATGCGCTGGCGCATCCGGGATACAGATGTGAAAACGGCATCTCCAAGCCGGAGGTCTGAAGGATGCAAAATGGGGAAAAAATCCGAGCCTCGGCATGCATCATAGCCTGTAACGAGGCCCGCCGCATAAGAAAATGTCTCGACTCGATCAAAGACTTTGAAGAAACGGTCATTATTATTGATTCGAAGACCAGTGACGAGACCGAATCTATTGCCCGCGAGTTCGGCTGCAGGATATTCAGGGAAGACTGGAAGGGGTTTGGACCGCAAAAGCAAAGCGCTATGGACAAATGCTCAAACGACTGGGTGCTCATAATCGATGCCGATGAGGTCCTGCCCGCGGAAACGGCAAAGGAAATCTCGAAAGCCCTTGAGAAACCTGCTGCGGACGCCTACGCCTTTCCCAGAAAAAATTTCTTTCATGGAAAATGGCTCCGGCATGGCGACTGGTGGCCCGACTGGCAGATACGCCTGGTAAACAGGGAAAAAGGGGTTTTTACTTCCGTTATCCATGAAAGGTGGGACACACGAGGGGTGACGGGTAAAATCCGCGCGCCCATCGAACATCTTTGCTTCGAAAAATACTCGGATATGATCGAGACGATGGACGGGTACTCCACAATCATCGCGGAAGATTTTTTCGCAAAAGGCATTCGCGCAAATCCCGCGACACCAGTCTTCCACGCCTTCTGGATGTTCATGAGGATTTACATCCTCAAGCGGGGTTTCATGGACGGATTTGACGGCCTGGTAACGGCAAGCCTCAAGGCAGGCGGGTCTTTCTTCAAATACGCGAAGCTTCTGGAGCTGCAAAGGGGTTCGAAAGACATCAGATGAAAAATGCCGCGGACATCCCGGTGATTAAGGCCCGCGCCGCTAACAGGCCCGGCAAAAAAGAAAAAATCTCGGTAGCCATAATCACAAAAAATGAAGAAAAGAACCTGCCGGTTTGCCTCAAAAGCGTATCACGCGCAGATGAGGTGATAGTGGTCGATTCGGGCAGCGCCGACAAGACTGTCGAGATAGCGAAACAATGGGGCGGCCATGTTTTTGAAGAGCAGTGGAGGGGTTTTGGACTCCAGAAGCAAAGCGCCGTCGATAAATGCTCGAATGAGTGGGTATTGGTCCTCGATGCCGATGAAGAAGTCCCGGAAGATACATGGGCGGAGATTGAACGGGTCTTGGAGGAAGACGGCGGGTCCTTCGACGCATACAGTTTCCCGAGGAAGAATCTTTACAGGGGCAAATGGCTCAAACACGGCTATGAATGGCCCGACAGGGTCACGAGGTTATTCAAAAAAAGCAAAGGCAGGTTGTGCGGCTCCATCATACATGAAAGCGTAATCGCCCCAAACATAAAGGCCTTAAACGCCCCCGTTTTGCACTCCAGAAACGACAATCTTGATAAATATCTTAACAAACTGAATGCATATTCTTCCCTGCTGGCGCGGACAGCGCGCGAAAATGGGAAAAAAGGGTCCGCATTCAGGGCGACTACTTCCTTTGTCGCCCATTTTTTCAGGATTTATGTCCTCAAAAAAGGTTTCCTCGATGGAAGAGAGGGTTTTATTGTTGCTTTCACAGAGGCCCTGAACTCGTTTTATAAATACCTGAAGCTGATCGAGCTGGAGGAAAACAGTCCCAAATGAAATTTTTGGGAAACATGGAGCCGATTCTTGTGGCCTCTGTCAGCGCCCTTTCGATATCGGTATTTTTTTCGCAATCCGGCATCGACATATTCGGCTTGATAAGTTTACTTCTGCTTTTGATATGGAGGTTCAGTCCGGGCTACAGGCCCGCCAGGCAATTGCCGCAATCCCTGATAATAATAGCGGCAATATTTTTGCTGAACCGCTTCATAAGCGCGCTGATTTCGACAAACAGGGCCGATGGGCTCAGAGAGCTCGTGAAATACTGGGAAATCCTCCTGGGCGGCCTGCTCTTCACCTGCCCCATGAGCAATAAAAACAGGATGAAGATTATCGCCGTTTTCCTGCTAGGGGCCTTTTTTTCGGGACTGACGGGCATTTTTCAGCATTACGGCATGCTGTTTAAAACGGCGGAAAGGGCGGATGGCAATACTCATCCGATCTATTATGCGGGCATCCTTGCCTTTCCATGCGCTTCCGCGATCATGCTCCTGCTGTCCCGCGACTCTTTCGGAAAATCGCTCTGGCGGCGTCTGCTCATTATGGCAGGCATTCTGGCGTCTCTGGGGGGCATAGTTTTTTCCCAGTCGAGAGGGGTCTGGGTTGCGGTTTTCGCATCATGCCTTATTATCTTGTTTTTATATGACCGCCGCAAGGCGAGGATTTTTATCTTCTCGGCAGTCCCGGCGCTTATCCTGATTTTTTCCCTGAGCGGCGAATTGCGTCAGAGGGCGACCTCCATAATAACCTCCATTTATTCGGAGGATTACAGGGGGAGCACCGGCAACCGTTTCGAACTATGGAAAGGCGCCCTGATGATTTATGAGAAAGCTCCGGTATTTGGCACGGGAGTGGGCGGCTGGGATGCGGCTATAAACAGGCTTATCGCCGAAGGCAGGATCAAACCCGTTCCCGTCAGGTGCGAGGCCCATAACATGTTCCTGCAAACCCTCTCCACACAGGGGACGGTCGGGTTCATAATACTGATGGCGTTCATATTCATACTGATCCGATGGGGCAAAAGGGAAATCATGGACCATGGCGGAATCGGAGGATATATAATAATCTGGAGCACGCTGCTGGTAATCATCGGCGGGCTGACGGAAAACAGCATAGGGTTAAGCAAATACCTCGCGGCTTATTGTCTCACACTTGGGCTGATGGGCGGATATCTGTCAAAGCAGGAATGCGGACCGCAATTGCCCGGCCCGGCGTGGAAATGAAAATGATCGTTAGCCCCGCCTCGAAAATGACAGTCAGCATAGTGATACCGGTTTTCAACCAGCTCCATTTCACGAAAATCTTTATGGAAAGCCTCCAGGCCGCGCGCCCGGAAAACAGCGAGATTATCGTTGTCAATAACGGCTCTTCAGATGGGACCGCCCAATACCTGCTTGAGTGCCAAAATATTACGACCATCAGCAATGAGAAAAATCTCGGATGCGCCGCGGCATGGAACCAGGGGATCAGGGCCTCTCACGGGCAATGGATTGTGGTCCTCAATAACGATATAATCCTCTCGCCCGGCTGGTTTGACGGTCTTCTCGAATTTGCAAGGGAGAAAAATGCCGATATCGTCAGCCCGGCCTTCAGGGAGGGAGAATACAACTATGACATCGCCTCATACGCAAGGGCCTTCATCAGTCGAATGAGCCGGGTTTCCCGAATGGGGATTGCCCAGGGGATATGTTTCATGGTGCAGCGGCGTGTATTCGATAAGATCGGCCTGTTTGATGAAAACTTCAGGATAGGCCAGTATGAGGACGCGGATTTCTTCCGGAGGGCGAAGCTTGCCGGACACGTTTTGGGCACCACGGGGCGTTCGCTCATCCATCATTTCGGCTCTGTCACGCAGGATTATATACGCAAGGAGGCGCGTGATGAGCGAAAACCCTATGAGGAGGAAAACCGCGCATATTACCGCAGGAAACACAAGCTCACGTCCTGGAAGAGATTCATCGGCAGGAGGCGCGAGAAATTGCAGGCCCGCTGGTGGAGGATTTCGGAGCGGACGCTCCACGGCCATACCCTGGTCGAAAAATGGACCAACGGACGGCTGCGCTATTTCTGAGGCGGCATGCCCTTCAACAAATTACGCGTCTATAGCGGCCATAAACAGGTCCGGTTTTTTGAGGTCACGCTTGACGGCCCTTGAGGTTCTTTAGAACAATTTCCTTTGCCTGTTCGACGGAGACGTTTTCAACGCAGGGGAATATCCCATCGACCTTATATTTGCATTTTCCACCGCAATCAAAACATGATTTATCACTCTGGTGAATCATGATATGGTCGATGCCTAAATATTCCGGATACGAAAGACAGTTGGTAAAGTTGCCTCCAGTCGCTATTACAAATGTCTTTGTCCCGGCTGCGACGCCCAAGTGCGCCGGGCCGCTGTCGTTACCTATCAGAAAATCGGCCCCGGAGACCAGCCCGGCCACAGAAGGCAAATCCAGTCTGCCCGCCTCATTTTCAAAGGGGATTTCGGGAGCCGCCCTGGCGATTGAATCCGCGATTTGGACGTCATCCTTTCCCCCGATGATGACGGGGGTCAATTTCAGCTCTTCGTACAAAATCCTGCAGAGCGAGGCAAATCGAATTTCAGGCCATCTCCTTACGGCGTCTTTTGCGCCTGGCGCAATAATGAAATAGCCCTTTTTATCCGGCTTCCCGTGCCAGTCCATACGGGGTTTCCGGGGCTTGCAAGTCTCACCCGACACAAGGCCAACCAGCGCCGCGTTTTTTTCGATCTCATGTATATGCTCGGGACGCAAGGCCAATGCCGTATAAAAACGATCGCCGATTACCTTCTCGCAGGCTTTTTGGGGCGCTGAGTGAAAGCCGTATCGGCATCCGGCGCCGCTGGCATGGGCCATGATGTCGCCATAAAGCAGTTCCCTGTTTATGCATGAATTTATGAAGATGTCGTAACCGGACCTTTTGATATCGCCAAGAAATCTCAGCCGATATGCAAAATCCCTCTTGAAACGCCTTGTGTCGCAGCCGATGACCCTGCCCAGGTCCGGACATCCTTCAAATAATGGGGCAATCCAGTCCTCGGTTATCAGAGTAATTTCATACCCTTGTTTATCGAATAATTCCCCGTAGCCACGGATGGCATCGACAAACATCACAACGTCACCCAGGCCATCAAGCCTTAAAAGGCATACGCTTTTTTTTCGCTCCGGTTCATTTTTTCCGGTTTTAATGAATTTCAGAAAGAGATTGTCGATGATGCTCTGAAACGTCCTTCGTGAAATGAGACTCAGATAGTTCATTATCATCCGGCCCTCATGTAGCTGATTGCGCCCCGAACTGAAGAGAATAAAGTCTTTGATAAACCGCGGAGCCTTGCAGCAACTCTTCATGGGTCCCGCTTGCAAGGAGCTTTCCCCTTTCCATCACCAGTATCCTGGTTGCCTTCCTGACGGTCGAGAGCCTGTGGGCGATAATGATTGTCGTCCGGTCTTTCATGAGGTTTTCAAGGGCCAGCTGCACAATAAGCTCGCTTGCGGAATCGAGGGAGGAGGTGGCCTCATCCAGGATGAGTATCGGCGGGCCCTTCAGGATGGCCCTGGCGATGGAGAGTCTTTGTCTCTGCCCTCCCGAAAGTTTTACCCCTTTTTCTCCCACGACGGCGTCATAGCCTCCGGGAAGCTCCATTATGAAATCATGGGCGTATGCCGCCTTTGCGGCATCTATTATCTGCTGTTCCGGAGCGTCCGGCCTTCCAAAGGCTATGTTTGCCTTTACCGACTCGTTAAAAAGCACCACGTCCTGGCTCACCATGCCAAACTGTGATCTCAGTGCGCCCAAGTCCGCCTTTGATATGTCCGCGCCATCAATTGAGATAAGACCCCTCGACGGCTCGTAGAACCTGGGGATGAGGTTTGCAAGTGTTGTCTTGCCGCTTCCGCTTTCCCCCACGATGGCGACGATTTCGCCCTTTGCCACCCTGAAACTTATGCCGTCGAGGGCCTTTTGCGGGCTGCCCGGGTAGGTGAAAGAGACATCTTTGAACTCCAGCGCCTCATTTATCACGGGCAGGACCCCCCCGCCCTTCGGCTCCGCCTGGAGCCGCAATATCTCCAGAATTCTTTCAAGCGGGGCCTTGACCTTCTGTATTTCAGCGGCGACCCTGGAGAGCCTCTTTGCAGGGGTGTAAACAAGAAATATAGCGGTCAGAAACGAGGTGAACCCCCCCGCCGTAAGCTGCCCGTTTACCACCAGACGGCCCCCGTACCAGAGGACGAAGGCCACGCCCGCTCCGCCGGCAATCTCCATGATGCCTGTGGCGAGCCCGCTCACCCTCACGGAGCGCATGTTTTCCCTGTAAAAATCCTGGTTCCGCTCCTCGAACCGCTTTTTTTGTATCTGTTCCCGGACGAAGGCCTTTATTATCTTTATCCCGGTAAAGCTCTCGGATAGGTCTTCCATGATGTAGGAGGCCTTTTCCTGTATGCGCATGCTGATCCGGCGCAGACGTCTGGCGATCCTGTCAACGCCGTAAAAGGCCGCGGGCAGCAGGATCACCGCCATCAGCGCAAGGTCCCACCTCAGCCAGAAGGCGTATCCCAAGAGGCAGACGGTCGTTGCCGCCTCGACAAAAAGCTCCTTGAGCGTAAGGGCTACGATATTTTGAACGGCGCCCGAGTCGTTTACCACCCGCGATATGAGCGCGCCGCTCGAGGAATCATTGAAATACGAGATCGGCAGCTCCAATATGTGGTCATAGAGACGGCCCCTCATACTGGCCACAAGCTTCTGACCGACCGATTGCATCAGGTATTCGTAAAAGAACTGAAAGACGGCCCTCAATAAGAAAATGAGCATTATCGCAACCGGGATCAGGGTCAGGATGCCGGCGTTTTTTCTTACCAGGATGCCGTCGGTGACCGGTTGCACCAGCCAGGCAAGCGCGCCCCTTAACCCCGAGATTAAAAGGCCGATAAAAACGGCGACCGTCATGCGCTTCCAGTACGGTCTTGCGAGCGCGAAAAATTCCTTGCGGCCAATAGAGGAGTCAATTTCAGGCATATCCGATATTATAACCCACCCACCCGCCCTTAAGGTATGGAGGGCTGGCGCCCCCCATACCCCCGAAATGTGAACCGCAGGTGCAGCAAACGCACGCTGTCTTAAGCGGAGGACTGTGCCTTGTTCTGCAGCGTCTTTTGCCGTCAGCCGGGTTTGGGGCGGAGCCTCAATTCAATAGGTGGGCGGGTGGGAACCGATGCCCTTTTTGACATTATTCCACTTATACTTTATCCTTTATGTTCACAGGAGGTATTTCAGGTTGGAATTGTCCGAGCTTGGAATAGAGGGTTTAAAAGACGTCCTGGACAGAGGCGAGGCAACCCCCGCAATGGTCCTGGACTCCTTTTTCAGACGTATAGATTCAGCCCAGGAGAAAGTGAAGGCCTTTGTCACCCTCTCTCGCGAGCAGGCTTACAAGATGGCCTCTGGCGCCTGCGGCACTGGTGCCCTTGATACTGGTATCCTTGCGGGAATTCCAATGGCGATAAAGGACAACATCTGCACAAAGGCGATCAAGACTACCTGCTCTTCGAGGATGCTTGAGAATTTTATTCCGCCCTATGAGAGCACGGTCACAAGCAGGCTTTCAGACGCCGGATATGTCCTTGTGGGGAAGACGAACCTGGATGAGTTCGCAATGGGCTCATCGACGGAGAACTCGGCCTTTTTTACGACCAGAAACCCCTGGGACCTCGACCGCATTCCGGGAGGAAGCAGCGGGGGTTCCGCCGCGGCCGTATGCGCCGGGATGTGCGCCGCGGCGCTTGGTTCGGACACCGGCGGCTCCATAAGGCAGCCGGCATCCCTGTGCGGTGTGGTCGGGCTGAAACCCACATACGGCAGGGTGTCCAGGTACGGGCTTGTGGCGTTCGCCTCATCCCTGGACCAGATCGGGCCGATCACAAAGACGGTCAAGGACGCGGCCATACTTCTAAACGTCATTGCCGGGCGCGATCCGCTGGACTCGACCTCCGCGCCGATGCCCGTACCCGATTTCACGAAAGCGGCGGGAATGGATATAAAAGGGATCAGGGTCGGCATACCCAGGGAATATTTCATCCCCGGCATGGACAAAGAAGTGGAAGGCGCGGTCAGGGCAGCCATAAAACAGCTCGAGGCCCTCGGGGCCGTCCCGGTTGAGGTAAGCCTGCCGCATACGGCTTACGCCATCGCCACTTATTACATACTTGCCACCTCGGAGGCGTCCTCGAACCTTGCCAGGTACGACGGCGTGAAATACGGGTTCAGGGCGGGGGGCAAAGACCTCATGGAGACCTACATGAACACCAGGGCCGAGGGTTTCGGCCCGGAGGTCAAAAGGAGGATAATGCTCGGCACCTATGCCCTCTCCTCGGGCTACTACGAGGCCTATTACGGCAGGGCCCAGCAGGTCAGGACCCTGATAAAAAAAGATTTCGAAGAAGCGTTCAAATCCGTCGATATTATAGCAACGCCCACGTCGCCGACGCCGGCCTTCAAGGTGGGCGAGAAGGCGGCGGACCCGCTCCAGATGTATCTCTCGGACATCTTCACGATTTCGATAAATTTAGCGGGGCTGCCCGGCATTTCGGTCCCCTGCGGGTTTACCGGGGGCAATCTGCCCATCGGGCTGCAGCTCATAGGCAGGCATTTCGATGAGGAGACGGTCATCCGGGTGGCCCATGCCTACGAGCAGTCGACCGATTGGCACAAGAGAAGGCCGGGATGAGCGCAAACGATACATACGAAGCCGTGATAGGTCTTGAAGTCCATGCGCAGCTCCTGACGGACTCGAAGATATTCTGCGGCTGCTCGACGAAGTTCGGCCTGCCGCCCAATTCCCAGACCTGCCCCGTATGCACGGGGATGCCGGGCTCATTGCCCGTCCTGAACAGAAAGGCGCTCCAGTTCACCATAAAGACGGGCCTGGCCATGAACTGCTCCATAGCCGGTTTCAGCCGGTTTGCAAGGAAAAACTATTTTTATCCGGACCTGCCGAAGGGCTATCAGATAAGCCAGTACGAGCTGCCCGTCTGCGAGCACGGGTACGTGGAGATCAGCGTCGGGGGCGGCACAAGAAGGATAGGACTCACCCGCATTCACCTTGAGGAGGACGCGGGAAAGAACATTCATGAGGGTGCGGGCACATACAGCCTGGTCGATTTGAACCGCGCCGGGGTGCCGCTCATGGAGATAGTCTCGGAGCCCGATATGAAGAGCCCCGAGGAGGCCGGCGCCTACATGCGAAAGCTAAGGACGATACTCCGCTACATAGGGGTTTGCGACGGCAACATGGAGCAGGGCTCGCTTCGCTGCGACGCAAACGTCTCGGTGAGGCCCGTGGGCGCAGTCGCGCTTGGCACGAAGGTCGAGCTCAAAAATATGAACAGTTTCAAATTTGTCGAGAAAGCGCTTGAGTATGAAATCAAAAGACAGGTGAACGCCATAAAAAGCGGCGAAAAAATCATCCAGGAGACCAGGCTCTGGGATTCCGCGGCCGGCGTCACTCAATCGATGCGCACCAAAGAGGAGGCGCATGATTACAGGTATTTCCCCGAGCCGGATTTGGTCCCCTTCATGCCTGCCGAGACATGGATAGAGGAGATAAGGGCCTCGATCCCGGAGCTGCCCGACGCGAGACGTGAGCGGTTCGCCTCCGCCTATGGCCTGCCCGAGTACGACGCCGACCTGCTTACATCGGAGCGGCCGCTTGCCGACTGGTTTGAAGAATGCGTGAGGAAGGGCGCGCAGCCCAAGGCGGCCAGCAACTGGATAATGGGGGAGCTGATGAGGCTCCTGAACGAGGACGGGATATCCATAGAGGGGTCCCCTCTCGTCCCGGCAGGACTGGTCGAGCTCCTTTCCCTTATCGACGCGGGCACGATAAGCGGCAAGATCGCAAAGACGGTATTCGAGGAGATGTACCGGAGCAAGAAGTCCGCGGCCCTTATAGTAAAGGAGAAAGGTCTGCTCCAAATCAGTGACGCATCCGAGCTTTCAGCCGTCGTTGATCAGGTCATCGCGTCCAACCCCAATGAGGCCGGGAGGTTTCGGGACGGAGAGGTGAAACTCCTCGGGTTTTTCGTGGGGCAGGTGATGAAGGCAACGAAGGGCAAGGCCAATCCGGGCGTAATCAACGATCTGCTTAAGAAAAAGCTCTCCGGAAAATAAAAATCCTTTACCGCCGTGGCAATGGCGGCTATCGCTTTTTGGGGCTTTTTTTCTGCCGCTGCAAGGACTCGCTCTCCGCCTCCGTTGGCCGTCTGCCAGAACAATGCGAGGAGTTATTGCCTTTTTGGGGGGCATGGGGGCGCAGCCCCATACAATTAAGGGCGGGTGGGCGGGTTAAAAAATTCTCATGCATATATCGGCGGCGGGTGCGGAGTGCGTTATCGCGCCCGTGGAGATGAGGTCCACGCCGGTTGCGGCTATCCTGCGGACGTTTTCAAGGGTGACGTTGCCGGAGGCCTCAGTGAGCGCCCTTTGCCCGCAAAGCCTGACGGCCCGTTTCATCTCGGGGATGCCCATATTGTCCAGCATGATTACGTCCGCGCCCGCCTCCAGGGCCGTCTTGACCCCGGCCAGGTCCCCGGTTTCGACCTCTATCTTCAAAAGGTGCATGCCTCCCCTTCTCGCAAGCGAAACGGCCTTTTTTATCCCGCCTGCCGCCTCAATGTGGTTGTCCTTGATGAGGATGCCGTCAAAAAGGCCGAAACGGTGATTGAAGCCGCCGCCCGCCCTGACTGCGTATTTCTCCATGTATCGCATCGCAGGGGTTGTCTTTCTGGTATCGCAGAGCTTTACATCGAAACCCTTTAGGGCCTGGACAAATTTTCCCGTAAGCGTGGCGACACCCGAGAGGCGCTGAAGAATGTTCAGAGAGACGCGTTCGGCCGCAAGGAGTGAGACCGTTTTACCTTTTATCTCCGCCAGGACGGCGTTTTTTTTCACCTTCGCGCCTTCCCTGACCGAGGGTTTGAACTCCGTGCGCTCATCCGCCAGCCGGAAGACCAACCCGGCGAAGGGCAGACCGGCGACGATGAAATCGCCTTTTGCAACGAGCCGGGCCGTGGACCTTTGTTTATCGGTCAGCAGAAGGCGGGTGGTTATATCGCCCTGGGGCCCGAGGTCCTCCTCCAGCGCCATGGCGAGAAACCGCCCTACCTGGGCGGGAAAGACCTCCGGGGCGGGGAAGGGAAAAAACTCCTCAACTTTCAGATTCGGTTCCTTAAAATTGAGATAAAGCCAAGCACGCCGCCTATCATCGCCCCAAGGCATAGGGCGGTCTTGGCATTGAGGAGCGTCGTCACATTGCCCTCCACTTTTCCGGCAACGAGGAGGACGGAGGCGCTGTTTTCCATCTTCACGTCCTTTGAGACCACGATAGCCGCCGCGGACCTCGTCATCTCGATCTTCTCCTTTGCCGCGGCAATCGGCGAAAAGGCGAAATTGAGCTGCGCGTTGTTGCCCACTACAACGCCCGCCACGGACTGATTGACGCTTACATCGCCCCCGCGCAGAATCGCGGTTGCCCCCTGAGTGACGTCTATCCTCTCCCCGTCCACGCTCAGCGCCGCCACCTGCTGCATCTGCACGCGGGAACCCTCTACGCCGCGTATAGTGGAATTCCTGATGTTGACGAACTCGGCTTCAACAAAGCTAAGGTCTTTGTCTTCCAGAGAAAATGTCTCTTCAGCCATTTTCCACCTCCATGCTTTTAAGCCTGTTTATGCTGTCTTCCAGGTTTCGCTTTTTGTCCTCCAGCTCCTGGCACTTGGCCCTCTCCTTCGCCACCACGGCCTCGGGCGCCTTGTTCACAAATTCCTCATCCATAAGCTTGCGAAGGCAAAAATTAAGCTCCTTGTCCGTCTTGCCCAGTTCCTTGCCGAGCCTCTCAATCTCCGCCTCGATATCGAGGAGACCTTCCACGGGCACGTAGACCTCAAGCTCCGGCATAACGTTGACGGCGGCCTTTTTGGGCTTCTGCTTCTCAATCCCGGTCCCAATAATTATACTATCTGCGCCCGCAAGACGCATTATATAAGGCAGGTGTTTTTTCAGGGTCTCGACGGCCGCCCCGGAATAGGCGTTCACGATGATGTTCACCTTCGCCCCCGGCCGGACGCCAAGCTCCCCTCTTATGTTCCGGACGGCGCTTATGGCGTCGATGACCGCGCCCATCTGCTCCTCCGCTTCCGGGTAACGGGGCAGGTCCCTGGGATAGGCGGCGGTCATTATGCTGCTTCCGCCCCCGGCACCGGCGGGGGAGAGCGACTGCCAGAGCTCTTCGGTGACAAAAGGCATGAAGGGATGAAGGAGTTTCAAGACTGTCTCCAGCACATAAAGCAGGCACCAGCGTACGCCCTTTGCCTGCCCGGCGTCTTCAAGCCCGGTCTTCGCAAGCTCGATGTACCAGTCGCAGAACTCGCGCCACAGGAACTGGTATAGCCTGTTTGAGGCGTCGTTGAAGCGGTACTCCTCAAGGGCCAGGTTGATCTCCTCCGCGGCCTGCGAGAGCCGGCTAAGTATCCAGCGGCTTGGCAGGTCGGAGACCTCGTGGGCGGAGGAGGCGGCCTCGGCCTCCGTGTTCATGGATATGAATTTCGCCGCGTTCCACAGCTTGTTGATGAAGTGCCTGTAGCCCTTCACGCGTTCTTCCGAGAATTTTATGTCCCTGCCCTGCGCGGCAAAGGCCGCAAGCGTGAAGCGGAAGGCGTCCGCGCCGTATTTGTCCACTATGGTGAGGGGGTCCACCACGTTGCCCTTGGACTTGCTCATCTTCTGCCCTTCCTGGTCCCGCACGAGCGCGTGGATGTAGACGTCCCTGAAGGGGACTTCCCCCATGAATTTCAGTCCCATCATTATCATCCGCGCCACCCAGAAAAACAGTATATCGAATGCCGTCACGAGGGCCGCGGTCGGATAAAAGCCCTTGAGATCCGGTGTCTCTGCCGGCCATCCGAGGGTGGAGAAAGGCCAGAGCGCGGAGGAAAACCAGGTGTCGAGCACGTCCGGGTCCTGCTCGGGCGACGCCCCCCCGCATTTAGGGCATTTATCCGGGGTCTCCCGGGCGACTATTACTTCCCCGCATTCCCTGCAATACCATACCGGTATCCTGTGCCCCCACCATATCTGCCTCGATATGCACCAGTCCTTGATGTTTTCCATCCAGGCGAAATAACTGTTTTGCCAGCCCTCCGGGATTATGCGCACCCTGCCCTGCCGCACCGCCTTTATGGCCTCGCGCGCAAGCGGCTCTACCTTTACGTACCACTGGGGCGTTGAAAGGGGCTCGATGACGGTCTTGCACCTGTAACAGTGGCCTATCGAGTGGATGTGTTTTTCCTCCCTTTCCAGCAGCCCAAGGGATTTGAGGTCCTCCACGACGAGCTTTCTGCATTCGTAGCGGTCGAGCCCCGCGTATCTTGCGCCCGCCTGCGCGGTCATCTTCCCGTCGGCCCCTATCACGCTGATGGACTCCAGGGGCGGGTTTTGCCTTTTGCCTATCTCCTCGTCGTTGAAGTCGTGGGCCGGGGTCACCTTTACCGCGCCGGTGCCGAACTCCATCTCGACGGCCGGGTCCGCGACGATCTGAATCTGCCTGCATGTGAGGGGAAGATCGAGCTTGCGGCCGATAAGGTCCTTATACCGTTCATCGGATGGGTTCACGGCCACTGCTGTGTCGCCGAGCATCGTCTCCGGCCTGGTGGTCGCAACAGTCACGAGGCCCTTCCCGCCGGCAAGCGGATATCTTATGTAAGTGAGGACGCCTTCTTCCTCCTCGTGCTCGACTTCAAGGTCCGACAGCGCGGTGCGGCAGCGGGGGCACCAGTTTATGAGCCTCCCGGAGCGGTAGATGAGCCCCTCTTCGTAGAGCCGCACAAAGACGGTCCTGACCGCCTCTGAAAGCCCTTCATCGAGGGTGAAGCGCTCCCTGGACCAGTCGGCCGACGCGCCCATCATCTTTAGCTGATGGATTATCCTGCCGCCGTATTCCGCCTTCCACTTCCAGACCCTCTTTATGAACTCCTCCCTGCCCAGCTGGTGGCGGTCCGTTTTCTCCTTCGCAAGCTCTCTTTCCACCACGTTCTGGGTCGCTATGCCCGCATGGTCGGTGCCCGGCAGCCACAGGGCCCTGGCGCCCTGCATCCGCTTCCATCTGACAAGCACGTCCTGAAGGGTGGCGTTCAGGGCATGGCCCATGTGCAGGGAACCAGTTACGTTAGGTGGCGGGATGACAATACAATACGGCTGGCCGGAGGGATTTATCTCCGGTTTAAAAAGGCCTTTCTCGAGCCAGAAATCGTACCATTTCCGCTCAATAGCCTTTGGTTCGTAACTTTTGCGCTCTTCAGGGTCAGGCATAAGAATGGCGGCCTTTTAGTTAGTTAGCTTTAAATCCCTTGCTTGATGGATTCTATCTCTTTTTTTATGATGGATTCGGCGAGCTCCGGCACGGTCTCCCAGACGACCCGCTCGACCTCTTTTTTCGTCTCGGCCATGGCGGCGGCGGTGGCCTGCGACACAAGGGACTCCACTATGCCGGGAAGCGTCTCGACCGCGATTTTCCGGGCGGCTTCGCTTAAGGCCGGCGCGGCGGCCTCCAATATTATGCGGGCGAGGTCCAGTTGACCGAGGGCCTCCTGCACGGATGCCCCCACCCGGGCCTCAATCGCCGCCTTTATCTCCTCGGGGTTGATTGCGGGGGGGCTGATTGCGGGCATATCCGGTTTCGCTTCGGGGGCGGGCCGGGCGGCCTCTTCGACCGGCGAAACCACCACTTCCTTCACGTACTCCTCGGAAACGAGTTCATCCTTCGGATGGTCCACCTCGAACCCTTTGCGAGCCAATCCGCCTGTGAAATCCGTCTCATCGGCTGCCTGCGCCAGTATCTCGCTAAACCCCTCGGCGGCAAGCCGCTCCTCCTCTTCCGCCGGGAGGGCGTTTCGGAGTTTTGAGACGAGGTCATGGGATTCGAATGGCTTTATTATGTAATCGTCGGCTCCGGCCTTTTTGATAAGGTCTTCGTCGACGGTCTCGAAGGCGCCGACCATCAGTATGACCGGGATGGAGTTGGTCGCCGGGGAGCTCTTTATCGTCTGGCAGAGTTCGTAGCCGCCCATCTTCGGCATCTCCACATCGGCAAGCACGATATCCGGCTTGAAGGAAGAAAGCGCCTCCAGCGCATCTTCCCCGTTGCCAGTGAGTTTCAACTCGAAGCCCTCATCGGCAAGGACCAGTTCGACGACCTTCTGGATGGTTATGCTGTCGTCGGCGAGAAGGAGTTTTTTGCTTTCATTGCCCATAGTGTTCGATTTTATGGTCTGGTCATTAAAAAGTCAAGGAAAGGGAAACCGGTGTCAAGGCAAAGTAGAAATGTCCGGTTTCCGGCAAAGTAGAAATGTCCGGTCATGGTGTTGTGGCCGCCAGTGGTTTTTGGGCCTGGAAGCTCATCTTCCTAAAGAGGTTGCGGTTGCCTTTTT
>JAJYJK010000034.1 GCA_021789555.1 Nitrospirota bacterium | reverse complement strand
GAAAGGTTCGGGAAAGACGCACCCCCCGTTTTGGGGGGTGGGGGGGAATTCTTTATCTTTGTCTTTTATATATGCTTTATTCTTAAGTATAATGCTTTGTGGCGTTTTCCCCTGGGTTTCCTGTTGGATTTTCCCGCCTGTTTTCCCGGGGGAAAACGAAGCGGTTTTCCCCCCTGTTTCCTGAGAGGTTTTCCCCTGAGAAAATGAAGCCGCTTTTCCCTTTTTATTTCGCCATGTTGACCGGATTTTAAGGATTTCGTTTACTCTTTTCTTGATGCCGTTGCTCGTCAAAATCCGCGTCTTCCTGAAAATCTTTTTATCGAAACAGTTCAAAACGAGCGTGGTGTCCAAAATTTTTTCGAACTTTTTTAGCGCATTTTCGGAATTTTCCCCGGGGAAAACTCTTGAGGCCAGGGAAATCTTGATTGCTATATTTGAAAGGTCCAGTTCTCCCGAAGGCGTCCGGTAGATTCGCTCCAGCAGCTTGAAGTAGAAGGCATAGCCGTCATTGCCGTGCATGGCGCTCAGGGCCTGTATCTTTTCGTCGTCGGCGGCGTCCACGTCGTGAGGGAAATAATCCAGGCCCTCTTTAATCGGTCTGGCCATCCGGCCTCCGCTGAAATAAAAAAAGCTGGACGGCGCGCGAGTCGAGGTCTCGCGGGTGCGGGCAACAGGGCGCTTCCCCAAGCCGTCCAGCTATCTTTATTCCAACAATTCCAGATTTCACTGAATACCTCGATTATTCAGGCTCATCTATCTGCTCCGGGTTAAGCGTCCCTGATCCGCGCGAATCCGGCCACCCCGGGCATGAAGCGTCGGCTTGCAGAGTCCTGCTACGAGGACGAAACTCCTTCGCGCCGCTATTTACCAAACTCCGTTGGCATTTCGCGCCTCCTCCTTTTCCTCTTTGAAAAGGTCGGGGCCGCTTTACCCGATGCGGCTCCGGCAGCCTGGAGGGGGAAAACCCTAAGGTTTTTAATCTCCCCCCATGGTTTCATCCGCCATGCGCCCGGCGCATCCGGCCTTGAGACAGATTTTTTCATGCGCTTCATAAAAGGCTTCGATCTTTTCCCATGTGTCCACGCTGCCCTTGGACTGTCCCTCGACAATCCGGTACAGCGTCGAGTAAGGGATCCCCATGGCCCTGGCGATGCCGCCAAGCTTTTTGTGCCGGTGGTCTCTCTTTAGTTTCCTGAGAAGTTCTTTAGTCATAACGGGTTCTATTTTATGCGCGATTGCATTAAAAAGTAAAGTGGCAATAAAAAAAGATTGCAAATTAATTCTGAAATGCATTAATATTCTTTAGATTCTTTATATTCTTTTTCTTTACAAAGGGAAAAGATGAATTACATTGGCGCAAGGATACGCCGTTTGATGGACCAGTCCGGTTACGATGAGATGGAGATGGCCCGGCGCACAGGTCTTAACCAGTCAACCATCAACAGGGTCCTCAATTCCACCACCATCCCCAAGTTCACGACGCTAACGAAAATAGCGGAAGGCCTGAATATTCCCGTGGAAGCTCTGACGCACCCTGACGAAACGGTTTCTTTATTGCTGATAGAGCTTTCCCGGCTGGACCGGGAGGTGACTCGCGATCTCTTAAAACACGCTGAAATGGAAAAACTCTACAGAGAAAAGAAAAAGCAGGAAAAAGGCTGAAATAATAGACCTGCGCATCTGGCAGCTCGAAAAAGACGGACAATTAAGGCTTTTCTAACTCTCCCCCTTTAACTCAAAAAACCTGGAAACCTTGAAAATCTATGCATCGTAGCATTTTCACTCTTTACAAATCTATGCTATTTTGCATAAATTAGAAGGCATGGGATTCGAAATCAGGCAGCCAAAAAGCCAGCGGGCCGAAAACATCGGCCGCGCTGCCCTCCGATGAAGCTCACCTTTGGGAGAAAGGAATTCCAGGCCCGGCTCGCGGACGTCTGCGCCGTGGCGGACAGGAAGGCCGCCATGCAGGCCCTTACTTCCCACTTCCTCCTGGACGCGAAGGCGAATATATCGACGCTTACGGCAACGGACCTCGAAACAACCCTCCGGGAACTGATGGCGGACGCCTTGGGCGTCGAGGAAGAAGGCTCCCTCTGCCTGCCCGCGCAGAAACTCTTCGAGATCGTGCGCATGTCCGAAAACTGCGAAATCCGCATCGAAAGCCTGGGCGAGCGGGTCCATGTCCTGACCGGGCAATCGAAGTACCGGCTGCCGGCATTGCCGGCCTCGGACTTTCCCGAGTTTCCGAAGGTGAAAGACGCGCACAAGCTGGACATCCACGCCGGATCGCTCCTGAAACTCCTGGAGCGAACAATTTATGCCGCCGCACAGGAAAACCTCGAACGCTACACCCTCCAAGGGATTCTTCTGCACCTGAAGACGAAAAAAAGACTCACGCTCGCCGGCTGCGACGGCCACAATCTGGCGGCCGCGTCGACCTTGCTTAGCGCCGTAGGAGGCGAAGATATAAAAGACCGCAAATACATTCTGCCCGGCAAATCCGCAAAGGAGCTTCAGAAGATCCTCTCCGGCTTGGACGCCGAAGCCAATCTGACAGTCCACCTGGGCGAAAACCTCGCTCTTTTCCAGAGCGCGGAACTGGAATTCGCCGCGCGGCTCCTGGAGGGCGCCTATCCGGACTACAACAAGATCATTCCAAAGAAAAACGAGACCATTGTCAGGGTAGCCAATGAAGCCTTTCAGCGCGCCCTTGAGCGCATGGCGCTCGCGGACAAAGTGATAAGTCTTAAATTCAAGGGAGAGAGAATTTATCTTTCCGCGCAGAGCCCCGAGGCAGGCGAGGCCGAGGAGACCTTTCAGCCCGAGGAACACACGGGCGCGAACGTCAAGGTGTGCATCCTGGCGGCGCCTTTCCTCCGGGCCCTGAAGGCGATAGGTGACGCGAGCGTAACAATCGGCCTTACCGATGACCAGTCGCCCATCCTCCTTCACTCCGCGGAGGAGGGGGAAGCCGCAAACTATAAATGCGTCGTCATGCCGCGGCGGAAAGAATAAACATGGAGCAGACAAAAATCAGAAAGCGGCTGGACCGGGCCGGGACTTGCCCGGCGTGCAAAAAGCGGTCCTTGTTGCATCACTGTATCGAAAACGGGGTGAAGGCCGTCTACCGCGCCGGTGCGGACCTGCGCGAGATATGGGAGGCCGACCTTTACAGGTGCCCGGGTTGCGGAAGGCTCGTTCTGACCGATTTTGGGAAACATCCCCAGTGGACGAAGAGTACCGGCTGGCTGCAGGGCCAGGGTCCGGATGTCCTGGACTGGCTGGCCCGCATAGAGCGTGAAGCCAGGGCTAGGGGAAAACATGGCCTGATATACTTGGCGGTCCGAGGCCCTGTCAGGGTGGGGACATCATGAAACGCGTCGACCTGTACGACCTCAACCCCGCCCGGAAGGACGTTATCGACCTGCGTTCCGACGTGCGCCGGGAACGGCTGCCGGCAAATGCTTGTTGCCTCCGGTTCCAGGCTCTCAAAGGCCTCCGCTTTGACATACCCGCCCTCAACATGACCAAGGTGCGGGCAAACTTCTGCATGATATGCGGGAAAAAACTGAGATGAAGGAAGGGAAAAATCTCGCTGGCTCCGACTGTGAAGAACGAACTTGAACCCCAGGAGATAGAGGCCATAGCTAAAAGAGTTGCTGAAATCCTCAGGCCTATAATTGCCCGAAATGGCAAGTCCGCAGAGGACATGATCTTTGACGTGGCCAGCCTTGCCTCATATCTTCAGGTTGACGAGTCCTGGGTTTATAAGCAGGTATCCTTAAAGACCATCCCTCATTTCAAGGCGGGCAAGTATATCCGGTTTAAGAAATCCATCATCGATAAATGGTCCGATGAGCATTCCATCAGGGCCGTACCAGGTGGCCCGCTGACTGGAAATCAGCTATTTCAAGGCAAAAAATCATAATAAATCAATTCTCTCTGAAAGAATGTGCCCTGAATTGTGCACTTCATTTCCCTATTGATTTTCCTATTTATTTGACATCTGACATTGTTAGAGCATAAAGTAGCAGCATGAAATCCTGGACACGGGAGGATATCAAGAAATTGAGAGAAAAATATAGTCTCTCTCAACTCGCATTAGGCGAACTTACGGGCGTGTCCGGCAACTATATCTATCTTCTGGAAAAAGGGGATCGAAAGCCGGGGAAAACATTGATGCTTCTTTTGGACCGCATCGAAAAGGAAATAGGCGCAAAATCGAAAAAAGAAAGGAGTGGATATGGCAAAAGGGATTTATAAGCGCGGCAAAATCTTTTGGATTCGCTACGCCGGGCTTGATGGCAGGGTGATACGGGAGTCCACCTGTTCAAGCAAATTCAAAGAAGCCGAATCCCTGCTTATCAGCCGCAAAGAAGCCGTAAAGCAGGGAAAGCAACCGGAGATCAAGAAGATAGCAAATCATACCTTCGATGATCTTATCGGGGAATATCTCAAATGGGGGGAGAGACAAAGAAGCTTCAGGAGCAAGCGGGGTTTTATCGGACAATTGAAGGCAGCATTCGGCGGTCTGCCCCTCAGGAGATTCAATACTATGCTCGTGGAGCAATATCAAACGGAGAAAGCACAGAAGGGCAATAAGCCCGCTACCATCAACCGCCATGTGGCAACCCTCAAACACATGTTCACAAAGGCCGTGGACTGGAACATGGTGGAAGAAGAAACCTTGAAGCGCGTCCGCAAGGTCAAACTCCTTGAGGAAAATAACCGTCGCTTAAGGTACCTATCAAAAGAGGAATGCCAAGCCCTTATTTGCGCATGCAATGACCATGTAAGGCCGATAGTCATAACCGCCCTGAATACTGGCATGAGGCGAGGGGAGATTCTTTCCCTTACCTGGGATCGCGTGGACCTCAAGCACGGGTTTATCCTTCTCGATAAGACCAAGAACGGGGACCGCCGTGAGATACCGATCAACGATACGCTCAAAGCCACCATGCAGGGACTTACGCGGCGTCTGGACATTCCTCACGTGTTCTATGATCCGGCCACGGGGAAACCTTATCAGGACGTTAAAAAGAGCTTTCAGACAGCCTGCAGAAAAGCGAAGATACAGGATTTTCATTTCCATGATCTCAGGCATACCTTCGCTTCTCATCTGGTCATGGCCGGCGTGGACCTGACCACGGTAAAAGAGCTCTTGGGACACAAGACCCTTACCATGACGTTAAGGTATTCCCACCTTGCTCCGGCTCATAAGGTAAAGGCAGTTAATGTCCTCGACAATGTGCTTATGAAAGGAGGAGAAGAAAAATGCATGATAGCTCGAATGTAATTATAGCGGCAATCATAGGGGCAATAGTTTCCGGCGGTTTAATAATTTTAAACGAATGGGTAAAAAGGTTTTTCCAAAAAAGACATGAAAAAAAGAAATTTAAATTATGGAGAAAAATTTTCAATGAGGGAATAATGGGAAAAGTTGTGATAGTGGAAAAAAAAGAAGATCCGCCCGATCTTCTTTATGAACTCCATAAAGACGGAGTTATTATTTTTGGAGAAGTTAGCGGCAGCGGGATTTGCGCCTATGCAAAGGGTTTTGAACATCGCAATGATTAATGAAGTGCACAAAAAGTGCACAATCTGGGTGTTGCACACGATGCCTAGAATGTTGAAAGTGCTTGATTTAATTGAGAGCCGGGGATGGGGGTTGAACCCACGACCTGCTGATTACGAATCAGCTGCTCTGCCACTGAGCTACCCCGGCTGCCAAAACTGTGGGCCTCCCGCAGGATAGATATTTTACCGCACCGGCCCCCTATAATCAAACCCATAATCAATCCCCCGTCTCATCCCCCGCAACCATCGTCCTCATCTTCAATCACCACCTCTCCGAAGGCTATGCCGTCAACCCTTTTTGCCAGGCGAAGGGAAAGGGGCGTCCTGACGAATACGCCGGATGCGTCCGATCTTTTGAAAATCCCGAGACCGAGGGTGTCTTCCCCCCTGTTTAATCCGACAAGGCAGCCGGGCTGCGCTTCGCCGCCCGCCAGAGCAAACGGCCTTCCTCCGCGATAGAGGCCGACCCCGCCGGCCGGAAATTTCACGGTATCGGACTGCCTGAAATATTCCCTGAACTTCCCTTCGCGGTATTTTATGCGGTCTCGCCTGCTTGTCACACGCGCAAGATTTGATGGTCTTAACCGGTGAAGTGAAAACCTGAGCCCGTCCTGCCTGAGGGCGGAGAGTATGTGCTCCAGCTCCCCGTTTTTTTCAATCGCGATGATATGCGCCGGTCTCAGGAGACGTATTTTCCCAAGTTTCAGCGCCCTGCCCGCCCGGCCGCTTACAAGGCCGGTTGTGTCAACAAGGGTGACGTCCGCCCCTTTTCGCCCGCAGAGCGCGGCCATCTTCCCCGTCCCGTAAATCATACGGGCTATGCTTTTTGCGGGATTGACCGTGCCGATAAAAAACATGGCCCCAACTCCGGGAAGCCGCAGGCCTCCCGGGGACCCCGTTTGCGGCCAGTAACGGCCGAGGTCTTCGGGGCCACTGAAAAGCCGGGATGCGATGACCGCGGGAAATCCAAGTGAAGACTGCCCCACATCCGAGTCCACAAGGCAGACGCTTGCGGATTTTTCCAAAAGGTTTTCAAGAAGGTATCTTGCCAGCGTGGATTTGCCCGAGTCGGAGGCGCCAAGCAAAACAGCCGTCGCTCTGCGCCTAAGGAGCTGCCCGGCAAGGCGCTCCCATCCTTTAGCGGGGGCTATTGTCTCGCTCTTCACCACGGCCTAAGACCGCGGGGGACGCGATGAGGGAAACCGATGTTGCATGCGCCCGGCGACCGGTATATACTTCAACTGTAAATCGAGAGATTTCCGCTTAAAGAGGGAAACCGCAATGAAATACATCGCCCTGCCGGGCAGAATCCTGTACGCCGCCATATTTCTGATGTCCGTGCCGGAGGATTTTACCTCGAAAACCATCTCCTATGCGGCCGCAAAGGGGGTGCCGCTTGCCCCGCTGGCAGTGCCCGCCGCGGGGGTAATCGCCTTCCTGGGAGGATTGAGCATCCTCCTTGGCTACAAGGCCAGATTAGGCGCCTGGCTCATCGTCATCTTCCTTGTGCCCGTGACGCTCATGATCCACAATTTCTGGGCCATTGCCGATCCCGTTCAGGCCCGGATGCAGATGATCAACTTCATGAAAAACCTCTCCATGCTCGGGGCGGCCCTCATGATTACTCATCTGGGCTCGGGGCCGCTGAGCCTGGATGTCCGGAAGGACCGGGATTCCTCATCGAGGGCATAAAGGAGTTTCAGGTTGTCTTCGGTCTCGTCCTCGTTCAGCTCCAGTATCGCCCGGACCCCGGGCCTCGATTTAAGGAGCTCTCTTAATGCGGCAAGCTCACGGCAGCCCGGCACAAGCGGCCAGTGGTCCACAAGCCCCCCCCTGAAAAGGTGCTTCCTGTGCATGTGGACAAAATCGATCTTCCCCGCAGTTGCGGCATCCAGGGCTTTGACAAACTCCAGGGCATCGATCCCGGCGGCCTCAAGATGCCCGACATCGAGCGTGACGGAACCGGCAAAATTACTCCAGAACCAGAGGACATCCCTTACGTTGACGGCGTTTTCAAAGGAAACCGGGGCAAGGGCATTCAGCTCATCCAGATTTTTTCTAAAGGCCTCGGCCGGCCTGCCGGTCACCCTTTCGCCGCCATGTGAGACCTCGTCGTGGAGTATGAAGCCCAGGTCGGACCACCTGGCCATGGCCTTCAGGTCCGAGAGCGTCTGCGGGTCCTCATCCAGAAGCGAATAGTTCACGGGATGAATGACATAGGGGCGCCCTATCTCCATGCACGCTTGCGCGCAGGTTTTCACGCGCTCCAGGTTTCCCCCCATCCCACGGTAAACGGATATCTGCACGAGGTCGGCCCTGAAGCGCCCGGCCTCCTCAGGCCGCGTTATCCTGTAGCCCACTAGCATTTGTCCAATGTCCCTTCGGCGCAGACCCGAAGGCAGTCACCGCCTTGTGCTTCCACTTCCAAATTGTAGCATGCATTTTAGGCCCTGGCCTTCCCCCCTTCCAAACCAGCGCCCCCCATTCATGTCGCCCCGCGTCTAAGAACGCGGGAAATAACGCTTGACGGCCGTTTAATCAGCGCTATTTAGCACACGCAAAGGGATATTTAAATTTTTATATTTTTAAATTTAAATATCCCCGAGCTTTTAAAAAAGCTCCCTGATTATTAAGAAATAAAACCCGGAAGCGAACCGGGGTCAATTACCCGAGGGCATTCTCTTCCTTTGGCGTGGAAATTGCTATTCACACAGAAGAAAAGAGGGGAAGATTCACCGCCCCAATCCGGGAAGGAGGAGGCAGACAGATGAAGAAGATGAGATATGCAAGGCCTCGCGTCATCGGCTCGGTGTGCGTGCAGCCCTGCTAGGGCAGGCGGCAAGCGGCAATTAAAGGGAGGCAATCAGGCGCAAAGCGCGGCTGATAAAAAGCCGCCGGAGCATGCGGCTTCAGAGGACAGGAAAACAAGGCGCTCCGGAATCCGGGGTAAATCTTTACCTTTTCCCCGGATTCCGGCAAAAAAGACATCACTATATAAAGCGCCGGTTTGAAACCAAAGGGAGAGAGGCAATGCCATGAAAAGATGGCTTACGGTTTTAATCGCATCCGCGTCTTTGGCGCTGTCATTTGCCGGGGTGGCGGAGGCAGGCACCTTTTACACATACGCACTTGAATGGGGCTCCTCCGGCACAGGCAACGGCCAGTTCGGCTATTTTGATATGCGCAGCGTGGCGGCGGACTCATCCGGCAACGTCTATGTCGCCGATACAAACAATATGCGCATCCAGAAATTCGACTCAAACGGCAACTTTTTGCTCAAGTGGGGCTCCTATGGCTCAGGTAACGGGCAGTTTTATTTTGGTTGGCCAAGCGGATACGTGGCGGTGGACTCATCCGGCAATGTCTTTGTCGCCGATACAGACAATATGCGCATCCAGAAATTCGACTCAAACGGCAACTGGCTGGCCACGTGGGGCGTTTATTGGGGAGGCGGCCCAACCGCACCATTATCCCTGGCGGTGGACTCATCCGGCAATATCTTTGTTTTCCTTTCAAACTCGTGCATGCAAAAATTGGATCCGAGCGGCCACCTTCTGGTCCAGTGGGGCTCCTATGGCTCAGGCAACGGGCAGTTTAATGGTCCATTGGGAATTGCGGTGGATGGCTCCGGCAACGTCTATGTCGCCGATACAGGCAATAACCGCATCCAGAAATTCGACTCAAACGGCAACTGGCTGGCCACATGGACCTCTAACGTGTGGAATCCACGTAGCGTGGCGGTGGACGCCATTGGCAATGTCTATGTCGCCGATGGTAACATTGTAAAATTCGATTCAAACGGCAACTTATTGACCCAGTTTAATGTCCCTACTCCCAGCACTTACGGCCCATGGGGCGTGGCAGTGGACGGCCCCGGCAGCAATGTCTATGTCTTGGCTCCATATGATTACCTCATCAAAAAATTCGTTGCAAGCGGCACGCTCACCGCGACCGTCCTTTACAACGGCCAGCCGCTTCAAAATGCATACGCGTATCTGGTGCCCGGCAACCAGATGGCCCCGGGGCGGCACTATCAGAGCGCGGTTCACATACTGGGACCTTCCGATGCGAATGGCAATATTTCGGCTGATGTCATCCCAGGTCCCTATTTCGTCCGAATCACAAAGAGGGCAGGTTCCGCCTCTGTCTACGGCCCTCCATATCCCGGCGACTATACATGGACCGCCAGCACCCCCCCGATTATAACCGTTGCCAGCAACCAGACAACTAACCTGGGCATGGTGAATACAACCATATACGGTGCGCCGATCAAGATATCAGGGACGGTGAAAGGCGCTTCGGGCAAAGTTTTGCCTGGGTGGGCGGTAAAGGCGGCGGCTGTGCCGTGCGAGTCGGGCAACTGGGCCTATGCCCATTCCTTCAACGAGTGCGGCAACAAGAAATATATGGCCTACACCGACGCCAATGGCAACTATACCATCAACCTAAAAAACGCAGGGACCTATTACGTCTATGCGAGCCCGGACCTGGATTTCGCAAACACCAACTATCCGGGCGGCTACCCCACCTGCACAACCAGTGCCGGGTGCGAGGCCTGCGGAGATTATTTCTATTACAACTGCCCGATAAGCGTTAACGGCCCGCTAACCGGCCAGAATATTGTCGTCCCCGGTTATTAATGCAAATGGCAAGGGAAAAATGGCAGAGACAAGAAGTCCGTCATACCGTCGAAAGCCGGAATGACTGCGATCTGGACATTATTTAAGGAGGGTAACGCCATGAAAAAATGGTTTGGCATGTTTATCGTCTTAATGATTGCGGCGATGTTTTACGCTGGGACAGCAATTGCAAACGGCACGATCACGGCGACGTTCCTGTATAACGGAAGCGGTGTCGACCAGCCGCTCGATAACGCCTATGTCTATCTCCAGGACGCAACGAACATCGACCCCATAATGGAGAAATATTTCAGAAACGCCGAGTACATCCTCGGCCCCTCCGACGCGAACGGGAACATCTATGTCAGCGTTCCGGAGGGGACCTATCGCATCCGCATCACGCGGAGGGCGCCTCTCGCAAGCGCTCCCACGCTTCCGCAGGCATACGGCGCGCCCAGGCCGGGGGACTATACGTGGCACCTGGCCGGCAATTCCCCCAGCATTACCGTCACCACCGGCTCCGTGATCAACCTGGGCGCAATATACGCCCATCCGTTCAGCCAGTCGATCACGATCACGGGGACAATCACCGGGGAAACGAGCGGGGCGCCACTCGCGGGATGGTTCGTAAAGGCGACCGCGGAGCCCTGCACGGATAACCATGGAACCAGCAACCAGTGCGGCGCCACAGTGTACGCGGCCACCCTGGGCGCTCACGCCAATACCGTTTACTCGCCGCAATATCCCGCCGAACTGCTCACCAACTCGAACGGCAACTACACCATAGACCTGCCCGGCGCCGGGACCTACTATGTCTATGCCTGCCCCAGCCCGGCAGGGTGTGTCGGCGGCAGGGGCGGCGTTTACCGGGAATTTCCCGGAGGATATATCACCTGCAACGCGGCGCATGTAGCGGAATATAGAAACCACCTTTATTATGCGGTTTGCCCTCTGGCCATAAACGGCCCGACGGCCGGCGTGAACGTCGCTGTCCCTGGCTATTAGGGCCTAAGGAAAAAAGCTGATACAAGAAGGGCCGAGCCCCCTTTTTGATGCGGCGCCGCCGGCCTTATCTGGCGCGGCGGGAAAGCCCGTTTTCCCTGATCGCCAACGCTTTTGCGTGGGCCGTGAGGCCCTCGGCCTCCGCCATCGTCCGGGCGGCGCGGGAGATTTTTGTAAAACCCTGTCTGGAGAATTTCAGATAGCTTGTATGCTTGAGGAAATCATAAACCCCGAGCGGCGAGAAAAACCGGGCGGTCCCGCCGGTCGGAAGCACATGGTTGGGGCCGGCGGCATAGTCGCCGAGGGGCTCGGGGCTCCAGTTGCCAAGAAAGACCGCGCCCGCGTTTTTGACGCCCTTCAGGACGGCCTCCGGTCTCTTCGTCATTATCTCAAGATGCTCGGGGGCGATCAGGTTTGCAATCTCTACCGCCTCCTCAAGGTCCTTCGTGAGGATTATCGCGCCCCATTTCTCCAGGGCCTTCCGCGCAACGGGCTTTCTTGAAAGCCCGTCAAGCTGTCTTTTTATCTCATCCATCACCTCGAGGGCCAGCGCTCCGGAATCCGTCACCAGCACCGGGCTGGCCAGCTCGTCGTGCTCCGCCTGGCTCAGCATGTCCGCCGCGATGAAATCGGGCCGGGCGGAGGAATCGGCCATGATGAGTATCTCGCTTGGGCCCGCTATCATGTCTATGTCCACCTCGCCGAAGACCAGCTTTTTGGCCATCGCCACATATATGTTGCCGGGGCCGACTATCTTGTCCACCTTTCTCACGGTGCGCGTCCCGTAGGCAAAGGCGGCAATGGCCTGCGCCCCGCCTATCGAATAGACCTCCCCTATCCCCAGCAGGCGGATGGCCGCCATGACCGCCGGATTCAGGAGGCCGCCCGGCGAGGGGACGGCAACCGCTATCTCCCTGACACCGGCCACCTGCGCCGGGATGACGTTCATAAGGACGGACGACGGATAGGAGGCCTTCCCGCCCGGCACGTAAACGCCTACGCGCTCAAGCGGCCTTATCACCTGCCCGAGCCTCGCGCCGCCTTCCTCTAAAAACCAGGATTTCTGCGCCTGCCTCTCATGAAAGGCCCTTATCCGCCCGGCCGAGAATTCAAGCGCCCGGACAAGTTCAACATCCGCCTTCGCCGCAAGGCTGTCCAAAAGCCTTCGGGAGATCCTTATCCTTTCATGGCCGTCCAGACGGCGCGTATACTCCTTCAGCGCCGCGTCTCCGCGCCTTCTGACCGCCTTAACTATCCTCCCGACGTCTGAAATCACTTCCTCATCGACGCCGCGGCCCCGCTCTTTAAGACGGGCAAGGAAGCCCTCTATATCTTTTCTTTTTTTGAGGACCTGCATTCAGCCTTTGAGTTGATCTTCCCTGCGGCAAATTTTTGCCCGCAGGGAATCCAATGCACGGAATTTCTTTTATTATATTCGCTCGCTTGACGCCGTGGCAAGGGGACTGGTCCCCAAGCCACGGCAGGGACAGGAAAGGGCAGGCGAAGCTTGTCACTTGCCGCTTATACGGGCGGCGGGCTTATTTCAAGGGGTCTCGCCCAGCTTCATGCGCAGGTCTTTCAGGTATTTTATATGCCCTTCCTCCCGGCGCTTAAGCTCATCCATCAGGGCCTTGACCGCCGGGTCCTTCGATTTTTTCCCGACCTCGTCGTAAAAGGCAAACGACCTGGCCTCCATCTTCAGGGCGACGATAAGTGCCCCCAGTTCGTCTATGAAGGTATACTCCTCAAGCCATTTCTCGGTCTGCCCGGCCGGGATGCCCCCTTCGAGCGCCTCGGGCCTCACCTTCTCCTTGAACTCCTCGAAGCTCATCAACTCCCGGTCCTCCGTTATCGCCTGATAGAGATATTGAATGTAGCCCATGTGCTCACCTTCCCACCGGGCAAGCTCCCGGAAGGCGCGCCTCGTGACCTCCTCATATGCCGCCCCGGCGGCGCGCTCATAGAACTCGCGCGTGCCCTTCTCCATCGTGTACACCTCGATCATCGCCTCCAGAAGCCCAGTCTTTTCCGTAAGCATTCCGGCCCTCCTTCGAAAGAGACTCTTCCACCTGCTATGCGGCCCGTCGTAAAAATTATATCACGCCCCATTGAAAGGCCCGGTGGAATTCAGGACACTGAGGCTCCCTTGTCTTTCCGCCCAAAGCTGATATACTTTTGGTTAATAAAATGAAAAAATCATGAGGAGACAAAAAGCATGTCCAGATGGGTCATGGATTCCGACCATTCGGTCGCGGCCTTTTCGATCAAGTATCTCCTGATGGCAAACGTCAGGGGTATAATGGGCGGCATAACCGGCGCGATATCCTTCGACCCCGCGGACCCCGGCGGCCTTGCCGTCCAGGCGGAGATAGACGTCTCGACAGTGCAGACGGCCGTAAAAAAAAGGGACGAGCACCTGCTCGGCCCCGATTTCTTTGACGCCGCCAGATACCCGAAGATCACCTTCAAAAGCACGAAGGCCGAGCACCTCGGGGGAAACCGCATCCGCGTAACCGGAGAGCTGACACTCCATGGCGTCACCCGCCCGGTCGCCGTGGAGGGCGAGTATTCAGGGCCGGTCAAACTGCCCGAGTCCATCGGGGGCGAGACGAGCCTCGGCTTTGCGGGGGCGACCGTGATAAACCGGGAGGATTTCGGTATGACCTGGGGGGACCTGCCTATGAACGGCGGCCTGATGGCGGCAAAGGAAGTCTCAATTACACTGGATATCGAATCCGATCTGGAGAGTTAGCCTACTTCTTTTCCTCTGTCTTCTTGTCTTCCGGCTCGGGTTTTAACTCGATCTCGTCCTTCCCCGACAACGCCTTCTTGAAATCCCTTATGCTCTTGCCAAGCCCCGCCCCTATCTGCGGCAATTTACCGGGACCAAAGATAAGGAGCACTATCAGCAGCACCAGAATCAGGTGCACCGGCTGGAACAGGCCTTCAAACATGCACGCCTCCTTCCCAATTCCTGGCGTTTTGAACTAAAGTCTTATGCCAAGACCCCTACGCCTTATTATAAACCCTTTTGGGCAATAAACAAAAGGGGCAGGGGGGCAGGGGAGAGGGTGGCGGCCAGGGCGCGTCAAGAAAATACCTGCTTAACTCTAGAAATTTACCCCTGCGCCCACGTCCGCCCCGTATATATCCGTCCTGCTGTCGGGCTCGTACTCGATCTTCCCCGGAAGCGGGACCCCGTTTCGGGTGAGCTGCACCGGCTCGCTGGCCCCTATGGACCAGTACTGGTAGTAGGGGGTCAGGAAGAAAAACATCTTCACCGGACTGTGCCTGTAAACATCATAAGTGAAGGGCAGCCGGCCTTCAAACCCCACTCTCTTTTTAATCTTGAAGGTGGTCTCGTCATACAACCCGGCGGTATTGGTGGTCATCCTCATATTAAAAGGCAGATGGGCGGCGACGTCGGCCCCGACCGTCAGCCTGTCCGCCCTCCAGACATAATTGAGGCCAATCGAGCCAAAATACCAGGAATATTTCTCAATATAATCCGGCAGCATGTCCGTCCCCCGCCACCAGATCCTGCGGCCGATGCCCACATATGGCGTCAGGGTGCCGGTCTTCACATTTAAAACCTTGAACCCGAGATCGCCTTCGTACAGATATATCTTCTCCCTGGTCGAGAACTTGTCGGGTACGAGAGTGCCGTCCCACATCTGCACTGAGCCGTCATATGTGGCATTTGTCGTCCAGGAGCAATCCGCGGTGAACCTCGTCCAGACAAGCCCGCCTTCATACCTGAGCTCGGCGTCGAGGCCGTTTAAGTAGCCGTAATCCCGGTCCAGGGTCCCCATGCCTTCTGCTGTTTCCTTGTAATCGAGATAACTGGCGTTATAGCCCGCCATCATGGTGAAGCCCAGGTTGCCCGACCCGGGATTCAGTGGACCGGCCGCGTGCGCCAGGCCCGCGCCCATAAGCGACAGGACCGCCGCCGCCGCAAAAACCCGCATCAGTCTCACAATTCCTCCTTCGTCCGGAGCCCCCGTCAGATTATTTTAATCCTGTTTATCTTAATCGGCAATTCAGCCGACAATCTTAAATAATAGAGCGACTATCTTAAATAATAGAGCTTGAATTGTCAAAAAATTTCGCCTATACTCCTTTCAAGGTGGAAAGGGGGGTGGCATCAAGCGGCGGGAAGACTTTTGTTAGCGAAATTCAGGATCTTCAAAGGAGGAGGGCTCATGAAGATTGATGTCAATGAATACCGGCAAAAGTATCTGAAGGAAGTAGAGGAGCGCATTACGGCAAAAAAAGATAGTATCCAACACTTCACCACCCAGAACCTCCACGACGCCGTCATGACGGAACTCAACCGGGCCGATGACGAGACGTGGCTTGTCGAAATCCCGGACGACAAGGAACAGGCCGTGAAGGAGGCCGAAGCCCGCATGATCCACTCGATAGAGCAAAACGTCGATCTCGGGGTGGGGAAAAGCTGGTAGGGGGAGTTGACAAGGGGCTGCTCCTGTGATAGAAGATAATTAACTGTCGCCTCATAAAAGGTAAAATACGGGAAAACCGTATGGCACAAAGCCACCTCCCGGTGAGAGCCGGGAAGAGGGGTTGCTGAGGCGGCAGTAGAAAAAGGCGGGTTTGAAACCCGCCTTTTTTTGTCATAAAGTGCAATAGCCGCGACTCGATCTGACACCCCGCCCACATCTCCCCGAATTCAAAGTCTTTTTATTTCCTTGCCAGCTGCTTCTCCTTCAGTTTCGCCGCCTTGCCTTTTTTCTCTCTCAGGTAATAGAGTTTTGCCCGCTTGACATCTCCCTGCCTGACCACCTTTAGCTCCTGTATAAAGGGGGAATGCAGGGGGAATATCCTCTCAACTCCGATCCCGAAGGATATCTTCCTGACCATGAAGGTCTCCCTGATGCCTCCGCCTTTTCTGGCTATGACGATCCCCTCGAAGGGCTGTATCCTCTCCTTGTCGCCTTCTATGACCTTCATGTAAACGCGGACCGTGTCGCCGACGTTAAAAGGGGGGACCTCCCGCTTGTACCCCTCCTCCACGCTATTTATCAGATTCATAATCTTCCTCCTTTATCTCGCGAATAAGTTCATAGTCTTCCGGGGTGAGCCCCGCCAGCCTCAGAAGGTCCGGCCTTTTCCTGAGGGTCCGCCTGAGGGCCTCTTTTCTGCGCCACAGGGCGATCCGCCTGTGGTTGCCCGACAGGAGGACCTCCGGCACTGCCATCCCGTTCCATTCCGGCGGCCTCGTGTATTGGGGATAATCGAGAATACCCCAGGAGAAAGACTCCTCCTTAAGCGAGTCTTCGTCCCCCAGCGCTCCCGGCAGCTGTCTGACGACGGCGTCTATTATAACCAAAGCCGGCAGCTCTCCGCCAGTCAGGACATAATCGCCTATCGATATCTCCTCGTCCACGAGACTCTGCCTGACCCGCTCGTCAATCCCCTCGTACCTGCCGCAGATAAACAGCAGCCGCCTCTTTTCCTGCGAAAGCTCTTTTGCCATCTGCTGCGTAAAGGGCCTGCCCTGCGGGCTTAAGAGTATGGTCAGCGTGGGGAGCCCGTCTTTTTTTGCGTGTCTTACGGCCTCATGCACCGGTCCCGGCTTCATTACCATCCCCGGCCCGCCGCCGTAAGGATAATCGTCCACGGTCCTGTGCCTGTCGGCGGTGAAATCCCTCAGATGAAGGACATCGAAGCTCACCACCGCCTTCTCCACGGCCCGCCTCATGATGCCCGCCCCCATGTACGCCTGGAAGATCTCTGGAAAGAGGGTTATGACGGCGAGCCGCATTTCTTGCCCCTGCTTGAATCATTTTCAGATGGAATAAAAAAGGGGGCCTTTATCGCCACCCCCATAATCTTCTTTTCCCCCGCCTTTTCCGGGTTTTTCCTGGAGAAGATGCCTTATTCGAGGATTTCGAGGACGCAGCGCTTGCCCATCTTGGTGCCCGCCGCGCTAAGTATTGTCCTCATGGCCCGCGCCGTTTTGCCCTGCTTGCCTATTACCTTGCCCAGGTCGGCGGTATCCACTCGCAGCTCGAAAACAGTGGTCCTTTCGCCCTCAACCTCGGTGACAGAAACGCTCTCGGGCTTGTCCACCAGGGCCCTCGCCATCGCCTCAATCAAGCTTTTCATCTTTCTCCACCCCCAGCAAGATTATCAGACTGAAAGCACGCCTGCCTTCACCAGCAATTTCCTGACGGTATCCGTGGGTTGCGCTCCCTGCTTCAGCCACTTCTGGGCCTTCTCCCCGTCCACCTTCAATTCAAAGGGGTTTTTCTTCGGGTCATAAGTGCCGAGTATCTCCACGAAAGGGCCATCACGGCGCGCCGCCGAGTTGGCGACGACTATCCTGTAGGAGGGGCTCTTGTGGGCTCCCATCCTCATAAGCCTTATCTTTACCAAGTCATACTACCTCCGTTCCGAAATCAAAGCATAGTAATTTTAAAATATTTTCAAGCTAATGTAAAGGCGAATTTTTATATTATTCCGGTATTTAAGATTGAAGACCCCCTGGAGCCCGCCTGCAATTGACATAAAAAAACCCTGCGGTAACATTTATCTGGAGAGTAATTACGGCCAGAATTTTCCCGAAGAGGAGGTTCAAGATGAAGATATTGATACTGAGCTCGGACGGTTTCGAGGACCTCGAACTGCTCGCGCCGTACTATCGTTTCGAGGAAGAGGGATTTACCGTGGATATCGCATCAAAAAAGAGGGAAAAAATAAAAGGCAAGCACGATTACGAGGTCGCGGCCACAAAGAGCTTCGACGAGGTAAACCCGGAGGGATACGACATGCTGTTTCTGCCCGGCGGCAAGGCCGCGACCAGGGTGCGAAAGGAAGACGCGGCCCTTCAGCTAGCGCGCCATTTCATCGAGAAAGGCAAGCCGGTTGCCGCCATCTGCCACGGCCCGCAGATACTCATAAGCGCCGGCGTGGTCTCTGGCAAGCGGATGACATGCTGGCCGGAGGTCTCCAGGGAGCTCAAAGAGGCGGGGGCCGTTTATGAAGACAAGGAGGTCGTCGTGGACGGCAACCTGATCACCTCCCGCAAGGCCGACGACCTGCCCTTCTTCATGCGCGAGGTGATGAAAAAGGCCAGGGTGCCCGTATAAAATCAAATGGACAACCCTGCAGCAAGCAACAGCTAATTTCAAGTTAAAGACTTCCCCCTGGCAAAAGAAGATTCCTCGCAGGGGGACTGATCCCCTTAAGCCGCGGGGGTCTTCAATTTTTTGTATTCGGCTTCAGTGCGGGGGGTTTAGGTGCAGAGGGCTTCATCAGTGCGGGGAGTTTAGGCGCGGGGGCTGCCTTTTGCCCCGCCCCCTCGAGCCATATCGCCTTTAAATCGACATGCCTCGCGGTATAGACCGCCGCCGATACGGTTACGATGACGCCGGCTGCGGCCAAAATGGCCAACGTCTTCCTCTGCCCGGCGGTCGGCTCCCGGACGGCCCCCTTCATGGCCGCCAGGTCTCCATATAGATTATATGTATATGCCACCATCAGGGGCATGAAAAGCAGCGACACGAGCGGCCCTATCCCCGGCACGTAGCCAAGGGCGTAAGCGGGCAGCCAGACGGCAGCCAGCCTTGAGAAGACAGGCCACCAAAATCCCCTTACATATTCCCTGCTTTCAAGCAGGGCATTCAACCCCGTCTTGCCCTTTCCGGCCAGGATGAAAAAAGAAAAGGAGAACCAGACCATCAAGATCAGCCCGGGGACGATAAAAAGCACAAACCCCGCTATCGTCAAGGCCGCGAAAAGCAGATAGAGCCAGGTGAACTTTTTTAAAGTCTGCGTGGATTTACGAAAGAGCGCCTTTGCGGCAAGCCCCGGCTCGGAGATGGCATAAACGAAGGCCCACTGCCCCCACAGCGAAATCAGCACGGCCATGAGCACGCCCATCGCTATCCAGGCCGCAACCAGCGGATTCAAGGGGTGCGGAAACGTCTTCCAGACCGAGTAGCAGAGGGCCGATATCAGCATGATGGGGCCGAGGTAGAAGAGGTAAATCAGGCTGAAAACCTGAAATCTCTTCCTGTAGAGGTCCCAACTCCTGCCGAAAAGAACACCTGCGCCGGGGAGCTTTAGAGGGCCCTTGAAACCGTCCCCGGCAGACGGCAACCCCTCTTTATTTTCTTCCATCGTTATTTTAAAGTCCGCCTTTTTAAGCTAACTTATCATTTGCAGCCATGTCAATGCGGCCATGCCAAATGAATGTCAAACGAAGGCGCTCCGCTGGCGCAGGATGCGCACGCCTTTATTTTTGCGGCGACCGGGGAATCCATGTCCATTCATTGATAACTCATTGCAAAACCCGCGCGGGAATGACGGCCTGAGAATGCACGCAATCAACAAAGGACTCTTTCAGCTCCTGTCAGGCAGTTACCGGGGACGGCAGGGGAAAATCATGCGGCGAGGTTTTTTCTTCTCTTTTTCACAATGAATCTTTTTTTATGCTTATGATGGAGATAATGCCGCGCTATAAGCCTCACACGTCTGCTGCGATGCATACTATGCCGCACCGCATGTCTTTTTACGGCATGGTGCCTTGCAAGAAGCCTTCTGTGGCCGCGGCGCATCACATGACGCCTCCGTATATGGCGATGCCTGCCCGGCTCATACGAGGTCAACACGACGGAGCTTTTATATATCTCCGGGGGGGCCACCCCGTTTGCAACCAGATAGCTTTTCTCGAGCAGTCTTTTCCCGTCAAGCCAAAGCCTGCCCCTCTCGCGTTCTCCAAGCAGCGAAGTCACCAGCGTGCAGTCCCCCTTAGACGCGGCAAATACGAGGCAGTGTTCCGCGGCCCTCGTATAACCGGTCTTGCCGCCGATCAGGTCATCGTCCGACCAGAGCAGCTTGTCCGTGTTTTGCAGGTAAACATGCCGGCCGCTGATATACATACCTTTTTCCTTGGTGTTTATGATCTGTCTTATCAAGGGGTAACGGAGGGCGCCGTCAAGGATCAGGGCCAGATCGCTGGCCGTTATATACTGCCCGGGGGCCGGGAGCCCCGACGCGTTTACATATCTGGTGTCCTTCGCGTTAAGCGATGCCGCCTTTTCATTCATGAGCACGGCAAAGGCGGACTCGGAACCGGAGACAGCCTCGGCAAGCGCGACAGCCGCCCCGTTTATGCTCCGCATGAGGGCAAGGTACAGCAGGTCATGCACGCTTACAATGTCGCCCGGCCTAAGGTGGGGCGCAATCGACGGCGTGTACGCGGCCTCCCTGCTGATCCGCACCATCTTGTCCGGATTCAGCCTGTCCAGGGCCACCATCGCCGTGACGAGCTTCGTCGTGCTGGCGGGTTTCAGCTTTAAGTCAGCGTTTTTCGCATAGAGGATCCTGTGGGTCTGACTGTCCATGACGACAGCCGCCTTCGCCGAGATGTCCCCGCGCGCCCAGGCAGCCCCCTGGACTGAAAAAGACAGGACCGAAAGAGAGATGAAAAGCAGGACGGGGGATATAAAAAACCTTCTCGAAAAACCCACACTGCCGCTGGATGAGCCTTCTGCTGCCAGTCGCAATAGTGGAAACCTCTTTTCTGAAATTCAATCCCTACAAGCGGCTAACCCAAACAGCTCACGCAAAAATTCTATAAGAATTCGAAAAAAAAATAAAGTAAAAAATGAAAAAACGTGAATCCCGCAATTTGATTGCGCGCATTTTTTGACTTTGGCTTCCAAACAGTGTTAAATAAATCGATTATGCACTATTTCGCGTACAAAGGCGATGACCTTTATGCGGAGGACGTCCCGCTTGAGAAACTGGCGCGCGATTACGGCACCCCGCTTTATGTCTACAGCAAGCGCACGCTCCTCAGGCACATACGGGCCTACAGCGAGGCCTTTGGCGGGGACCCGTCTCGCGGAGACGAGTCCCCCATGGGCATCGTCTCATTTGCGCTGAAGGCCAACTCGAACGGGGCAATCCTTGGATTGCTGGCCTCCGAGGGGGCCGGCGCGGACATCGTTTCGGGAGGTGAGCTGTTCAGGGCGCTTCGGGCGGGCATCCCTGCCTCGAAGATAGTCTATGCCGGCGTGGGAAAGACGGCCGACGAGATAGTCTACGCGCTCAAAAAAAACATCCTCATGTTCAACGTGGAATCGGACGAAGAGCTTGAGAAGATAAACCGGGTGGCGGGCCAGGCCGGCCGGAAGGCCCCCGTGGCCCTCAGGGTGAATCCGGACGTCGATCCCCTCACCCATCCCTACATATCCACGGGGCTTAAAAAATACAAGTTCGGCGTGCCGATAGAAGAGGCCCTTGAATTCTATATGAAGGCCCGGAAGATGGAAAACATAGAGATTATCGGCGTGCATGAGCACATAGGCTCCCAGCTTACGCGGATCGCGCCTTTCAGGGACGCCCTCGAGAAAGTCCTGGCCCTTATAGAAAAACTGTGGGCCTCCGGGATAAAATTGAAATACCTGGACCTGGGCGGCGGGCTTGGCATCCGCTACAGGCGCGGGGAAAGCGAAAAGCCGCCCGAACCGGCCGCGCTCGCCAAAAGCCTCCTGCCGCTTGTGAAGGGCCGCGGCCTTACGGTCATAGTGGAGCCCGGCAGGTCCGTCGCCGGCAACGCGGGCGTGCTGCTCACAAGATGCCTTTACAGAAAAAAAACCGCCGTGAAGCGGTTCGTGATCGTGGATGCCGGAATGAACGACCTCGTAAGGCCGTCGCTGTACGGGGCATATCATGAGATAATCCCCGTGAGGCGAAACAGACGGGCCGCCCTGAAAGTGGACGTCGTGGGGCCTATCTGCGAAAGCGGAGATTTCCTTGCCACGGACAGGCGGATGCCTGCCGTACTGGCGGGCGAATTTCTGTGTGTCCTCGGGGCGGGCGCCTACGGATTCAGCATGAGCTCGAATTACAACTCCCGCCCCCACCCGGCCGAGGTGATGGTGGACGGCGGGGAGGTCCGGCTCATCAGAAAAAGAGGGACTTACAGGGACCTGATACGCGGAGAGCTTTGAAAAACTTTATATGGGTAACACTTGAAAAATAAGAGTAACAGCGGGGGGCGCACCATAGCGTTTACCAAGATGCAGGGGGCCGGAAACGATTTCGTCCTCCTGGACGGGGTCGCAAACGACCTCTCCGGGGTCGACTTTGCCGCGCTCTCCAAAAGGCTTTTGGACAGGCGGTTCGGCATAGGAGGCGATCAGTTGCTGGTCCTCCTTGCATCTGAGGTAAAAAAACGCTTCCGCATGAGGATATTCAATGCCGACGGCGGCGAGGTCCAGATGTGCGGCAACGGCATCAGGTGCCTTGCAAAATACATCTGGCAGCGCAATATGGCGGCGGAAGGGGCCGGGGAAAGGCTTGAGATCGACACCCTTGCAGGTATAATTGTACCTGAGAGAATTGCACCGGAGAGGCGGGGGGGCTCCCCCATCGGAGAAGAAATGCAAGTGCGCGTGGACATGGGTGTCCCGCGGCTCGAAGGAAGCGTTATACCCGTCCGGCCCGCCGGGAAGACGCTTCCAATTAACGGCAGGGTGATAGATCATCCCCTGAAAGTGGATGACGTATTGTTCAGGTTGACCTGCGTTTCGATGGGCAATCCCCATGCGGCCGTTTTTGTCGAGGACGTCGCCGGGTTTCCGGTCGGCCGCTACGGCCCGATGATAGAGACGGACCCCCTCTTCCCGGAGAGGACGAACGTGGAGTTCATCCAGGTGATAGGCCCCGATGAGATAAGGATGCGGGTCTGGGAGCGGGGCTCGGGAGAGACCCTTGCCTGCGGCACCGGCGCCTCGGCCGGCGTGGTGGCGGCGGCCCTGAAAGGGCTTACCTCAAAATCCGTAAAGGTGCTCATGCCGGGCGGCGAGCTCCATATAGAATGGGCCCCGGACGGCCATGTCTACATGACCGGTCCCGCAGAGGAAGTCTTCGAAGGCAAGATTGTTCTTACATAAAGCCCGATTGTTTTTATATAAAGGAGGAATGGCAAGTGGAAAAGTTTGAAGGCTCCATGGTAGCCATAGTAACGCCTTTCAAGAAAGGCAAGCTCGACGAGAAGGCCTTTGTCAATCTCGTAAACTGGCAGATTGAGCAGGGCACCGACGCCATCATCCCCTGCGGCACGACGGGGGAGTCCGCAACGCTCGATTACGAGGAGCACTACCGCGTGATAGAGGTTGCGGTAAAGGCGGCAAAGGGGCGCGTGCCAATCATAGCCGGCACCGGGGCCAACTCCACGGACGAGACCATCATGATGACGAAAAAGGCCCTTTCACTAAAAGCCGATGGCGCCTTGCTGGTCTGTCCCTATTACAACAAGCCCACGCAAAACGGCATATATCTGCACTACAAGGCCGCAGCGGATGCGGTGAAGGGTTTCCCGCTCATACTCTATAACGTGCCCGGCCGGACCGCCCTGAACATCCTGCCCTCAACCGTCGCCCGGCTGGCGGAGATAAAAAACATCGTGGGCCTCAAGGAGGCCACCGGCGACATGAAGCAGGCCAGCGAGATAATACGCCTCTGCGGCAGCGGCTTTACCGTCCTTTCAGGCGACGACTTTACGAGCCTCCCGCTTTACGCGCTTGGCGGCAGGGGCGCCATCAGTGTGACTGCCAACATCGCGCCTCGCTTACAGGCCGAGATGTGGGAGGCCTGGAAGGCGGGGGACCACGAAAGGGCCGCAAGGCTTCACTACGAGCTTGAGCCTCTTAACAAGGCTATGTTTTTAGAGACAAACCCGATACCGGTGAAGACCGCGCTGGCGAGGATGGGGAAGATAAAAGAGGAGTTTCGGCTCCCCCTGTGCGCGATGTCTGAGGACAACAGAAAGAAGCTGGAGAAGACCCTCGCCGCAAGCAGACTGATATAGCCGCTATACAGGCCGCCTAAAGAAAGCCGCCATTTTGGCGGCTTTCGCATTTACATTCCAAAACCTGCACTATCTAAATGAAATTTTTTGTTTTCCATGAGAGAGGCGGGGGCCGTTGGGGCTTATATCTTCTTACCCTATATCCCCGAAGAGAAACTGCACCAGCCCGACCGCCAGCACCGCGGCGGTCTCGGCGCGCAGTATCCGGGGGCCGAGTGTCGCTATATGAAATCCCGCTTCGCCCGCAAGACCGGCTTCCTCCGCTGAAAATCCGCCCTCGGGGCCGACGGCCACGGCAATCCGGTCCGCTCCGCGGAGCCGTTCGGAGAGCGCCCTGAGCCCCGTGCCGCCCCCTTCCCAGAAGATTATGCCCCCTCCCCCTTTGCCGGACGGCGGTTGAAGCCCCTCGAAATACCCCCTGAAGGCCACAGGCTCATCCACAGGGGGGGCGAGGGAACGGCCGCACTGCCTGGCGGCCTCGATGCTTATCTTGCGCCACCGGTCTATTTTCCTTGTCTCGCTTACCTGTGTGCGCCCCGTGATGAGAGGTTTTATGCGCGCAACTCCAAGCTCCACCGCCTTTTGTATGGCAAAATCCATCTTTTGACCCTTTAGGATGGCGGGCAACAAAAGGATGCTCAATGCGGATTCCTTCACGGAATCCGAAATCTCACCGATGCGGACGACCAGCCGGTCCCGGCGGACGGCGGCAATCACACCCTTTGCCAGCCGGCCCTTCCCGTCGAAAAGTGAAACCTCATCGCCCGGTTTCGCCCTCAGGACGTTTTTTGCATACCTGAATTCTTCCGCACGGATTTCGACGATCTCCGGAGCCGGGCTCGCCTGGTCTGTGCCGCTCTCAGGGCTTTGACCCGTTGAGCCCCGGTCCACCGGGCCCCCGAGGGCTGGCCTTCCTGGGTCTGGACCCTTGGAGTCCGGACTCCCCGGGAGGTGCGGGCAGTAGAGGCGCATCAACTGCCGGCGGCGAACATGCCCCGCAGTTTGTCCCTGAGACTGCTTTTTGACAGGAAGGGGTCCCCGGAGAGCTTTGCCAG
>JAJYJK010000099.1 GCA_021789555.1 Nitrospirota bacterium | reverse complement strand
ACAAGCGGCCTGGCGCATCGCCGTCGAGGCCTGGCTGAGCATGAAAGGATTAATCACCGTGACCATCAACGGGAAAGTGTTACCCAGTTTTCTCTGATTTTGGTATCAAAAACTCCCGGCGTGCACAGCATTGTGAGGAAGTCAGCATTTGTTGACCATGGCAATTTTTTAGGGAACCTTTACATAGATTAGGTGCCCAAGACGCCAGCAAATCGGCCATCGGAAGGCGCCTTCAATTCACCTATTATCGTGTTGAGTTTTGCTGATCCAGGGGCCGGGAGCGGTCCACCGGTCGGTGGCCTTTGTTCCCGCAGAGAGTGCGGCCGCGAGCGGACCCAGGAAAGCACTCACCGCAGCAACGATATAAGCAAATGATTGGGGGACATGATCTTGCTTCAGCTTTTTTATAAACGCCTTCCACTGGGTCTGTTTGGCGTTGATGAAGTCTTTTGTAAAGACTGCAGCTTCGTTCGGCATCGCGGTGCCACGCCGGTCAAAGGTCAGCCTGATTGCCTCTGCCAACTTTTCGCTCTCAAAATCAAACTGCCTTGAGAGCAACCAGATGTCGTAAAAATCTTTCATTCTGCTGTTAAGTTCGCCTAGTTTCACCATGGCTTCGAATTTTTCGGCGATTGTGCTTTCCCGGCTGTAACAAAGCAGCCGCGGCGCCGGCAAATCCAGTATGACCGGAAGGTCCGCATTTTCCGGCCCTGGGTAAATAATATCTCCGAACCCGATATCAATCTGCATATTGACCCTCGCGGAATCCAGCATGCCCCGGAACCGGATCCGGATGCCCTCGTAGTCGGCATCTTCAGTAATTCTCTCCGCCCGAATGGAGGCCGGGTCAAAGACGAGTCCGTCCGGAGGTATCTCTAAAGCGAGGATATCCCGGATTTGCGAAACGATTTCGGCTTCACCGTTATCCGTTTTGCCGAGCAGGTCGATATCCATGGTGGAACGGAATTCCGGCGAGCGCCAGGCTCTCAACATCAAGGCCCCCTTGAGAATAAACCGATTGGCATGGGGCGACTTGGAGAGCCGGTAGAGAAATCGCTCCATGGCATAATATTGGAGCAATTCACTGAAAGGCCGGTGGCCGCTCCTAGCCTTGTTGAGGAGACGCTGGCGGACCGATGCCGCAATGTTCCAGGGTGTCTTCCCGCTCATACCATCGCCTCCAGATACGGTTTCATCACCTTCTCAACGCGGCAGATTCTGGCGTATTTCAGCAGCCCGGCCGGATCGAACTTTTTCCGCTCCTTGTAAAGCTTCAGCGCCTCCAGGGCCACGTCCATCCCGATCTTGTTTCGGAATTTGAAGCAGTCCGCCAGGGTCTTCTCCGGGCTGTAGATACGCACCTTTATCCCATCGATGCTATGCTCCTCTATTCCGGCCTTAAAGCTTTCCGACGCAAACTTATGCACGGCAACCGGCGGATAATGAATCCGCGGGACGCGGGAGCCCCGAGCGATGGCAATCGAGACCTCGTGAGGGACCTGGGTAGTGAGATTGTGGAAAGAGAGCGCGGAAATCAGGCAGATCACGGTATGTGGCGCTCTTGACGCCACGGTCACGAGATCGGGACTGGATATGGCGGCCAGTTCCGCCAGCCTGTAAACGCCGCGCGTGATCTGATCAAGCGTGCCTCGGTCGCGAAGCGCATACAGCTCCCTGGGATGGACGCCTTTCCGAATCGCCTCCGAGGTTCGGATCGTTCCTCCCATTTGCCTGATGATCTCGACTGCTTTCTCGCCCGCTGGTGTCATAGCCTTTCCTCGGTTTCGGATAATATTGTACCTATATATTAATAAATGATGACATTTTTATCCACCACTATACCAATCAAAAGTTGCCCCCCGCCTATATCACTATAGAGGGACTAAACATGGATTTTTTCAGATATCTGGACCCGCTTCGGTATTTTACCCAGCAGGAGTACGTCTCCTTCTGGGGCAGGCTGTTTGAAACCGTTCTCTCCGGCTTCTGCACGAGGCTGATCTCGGTCTGCTTCCTGGCGCTCTCGTTTTATTTCATGGCGAGAAGGCAGAACGTGCAGATTTTTATCGTTTTTTTTCTCCTGGCGATCGCCACGGCCTATATCGGCGGCATCCGGGAGATTTTCAGGTGAGGAGGTAAAACCTTGGCTGGCAAAGGCGGCGACCAGGTAATCGTCAACCAGGGCTTCCTTGAAAAGCCTAAAAGCCTCCTGGACGCGATAAAAGAGATCCAGAACATGGCCGCCATGGAGGCGGAGACCGTGGAGGGCATCAACTCCATGTTCTTTTCGATCAAGGACCGGCTGGACATGATGGTCGTAGGCATAGCTCCTTTTTGAGCGGGATAATCGTGGCCCTGCTGACTCCCTTCGCCATCGGGGTAGTGGAGAGGATCATCCCCATCTTCGGGGACAAATCGCCCACCCTATTCGACCAGGTTTATGCCCTTGTGCTGGCCCTGGGCTTTACCCTGGGGTATGGTTTCTTCCTGGCCACGCTCAAAAGCTGCTACGTGGGCAATATCTCCAGGTCGATGATAAGAAACCTGCTTGGCGGGGCGGCCCTCGTGGCGCTGGCCAAGGCGCTCGTGGCCGTAATAGTGTTCAATTTCCTGTACCTCTACTTCACGGCCCGAAGGGTTGCCCCCCTGGTATTTTACTTAAGAAGGGTGCTTAAACCGGAACAACTGGAGGCCCTTTACATGAAAATAATGGAGTTCAGGCCGGTGCTTTTGATATCTTCGTGGTTTATCGTTCTCTCGACGCTGCTTTTCATAGCGATACCCACGCTGGCCATCGCGGCCACGGCTTTTAAAAACAGAAAAAGGGAGGTTTAACAAAAAATGCCGGAATCCCCAAGCGCAGACGAAAGGCTTGCAAGGAAGGTCTCCCTCGCGCAGGAGAGGGACACGCGTGTCGTGATAACCAGGACGGTCGACACCCATAGGGTGCTGGACATCATAAGAAACGCCGACAGGGGGATCAGGATACTCAGGGCCACCCTCCTTATCAGGTTCAAGCCCGAGGATGCCGTCCCGCTTCTCATCGAGTACCAGAAGGCGATAGAGGGCCTGCACCTTGCCGCGGCGAAAATATGCGCCATGGCGGGAGTCCCATACAGGGCGCCAAGGGGGCTTGAGGCGTCTGCTTCGGAGGACAGCCAGGAGAAAGGCGATAAGGCCGGGGATCCGGCTGAGACCGCTCATCCTGGCAAGGAGGAGAAAAAGAAAAAAGCCTTCTGAAGGGTTTCCTTTGGAGGAAAAGATTTATTCCAGTCACCAGTGATATAAAACCGCTCGGGTTCTCCGGCATCTTGCCGTTTTCACAGGGACACTCCTAAAGAGAAAAGGAGCAAACTCCATTGTATACGGGACTTCCCCCCCCACCAATTCAACGGTTCTCCAGCAGAGGTCATGTCCCCACTGGGGACCCCTCTTCCCGGAGACCGTTTCCGGAAGGAGGAGCATATGTCAGTCAGGGTAAAAATCAACGGGAAGACGTTTTTGCTTTCCATGGATGAGTTTCTGAAGCTCATTCACAGAATGACATCCGCAAATCCGGTCAACGTGCTGGATTTCGTGGGGGGTAGGTACAGGGGAGAACGGCAGCGCTGCCGTTCTCCCCTGTTTTTTAGTTTATGGGTGAGGAGTTATCGAGACAATTGTAATCTGGTTCCCTTTAGGACCATAAAACCAAAAAATCCGGTATGCAGCCGGGGTAGCCTGCTCAGCATACGCCTCGAAAACTTTTTCACCTTTGGGGCCTTTAAGCGTGGTAAATTCGTGAGTCTGCAAACCGGGATGCCTTGGATTCTGGGATAGAAACTGGATGGTCTTTTTTACCGCTTTATACCGTTTTGAAAGGCCTTTGTCATTTTTGATCTGATTTAGCTGTTCTCTGGCTTCATCGGTTAGAAAAATGTCGAACAATGGATAGCCTTAAAGCTCATTAAGATCGAGTCTTGATATCTTCCCCCGGGCTGCCTGCTTCAGGCCTTTCTGGACGCTTTCAAGCGCCTTCTTGTTCCTGTAAAGCCATTTTTCCGGGGAAGGAATGAGATCAAGAACAGTTTCTAATCTCTTAAGTTCGTCTATATCGATAACGGCCGCCAGTTTATGGCCCTTTGTATCGGTTATGAATTGTTTGACCTTAATGTAATCATCCTTGCGCTTAGCTGCAATGGGCATACTGAATTCCTCCGTTCAACACCCTTATTATACAATGCACTTCCTCTTCTTGCATATCGTCAACAGGATTCACAAAAAGCATCACTGGGTTTTCGTACGATGCAGGGATACGTTATTTATACCGTGACTGCTCCAGGCCAGGAGTTTCAACGTTGCCATTTACCGAGTTGTCAAATGGGAAAATCTTCTCTTTTACGGTCATGGAATCTTATTTTCCGGGCATGAATCGTATCATCGGTTCTCCTACCCCCACCCAAGTGTCCACGTGGACACTTCCAACATAATTAACTTATTGATTTTATTATGTTTTTTTACTGCCTCGCTTTCTCTTAATCAGCGGGTCGCAGGTTCGATCCCTGCACGGCTCACTTTTAAAAACAAGGGGTTAGCCGATTGCGGCTAGCTCTTTTTTTATCGGATTGTGCAGTTTTTGTGCAGTTGGATTGATGGCCGCGTCCAGGATGCTTACCGCCTTCATCTTGTGTGCCGGGGCAAGGTGGGCATATCTGAGGGTCATTGTCAAAGTCTTATGTCCTAAAAGCTCCTTGACCGTGGTAAGGTCCACTCCGGCCATAACCAAATGAGACGCGAAAGTATGCCGGAGATCGTGGAAGTGAAAATCGGTAATGCCTTTCTGCACGATTATTTCAGAGCCGCACAGATGGCATTTATCATCCTTTTGGGCATCAGCTTTGGTTTTGGCTCTCTGGTAACCGCATTTGGAGCACCGTTCTATTTCCGCTTTCTTTAAAGCCGTCTGGAAGCTCCTTTTAACGTCTTTATAGGGTTTCCCTGTGTTATGGTCATAAAAGACGTACGAAACGTCGAGGCGCCGCGTAAGCCCCTGTAGAGTGGCTCTCAGGGTATCGTTTATGGGTATCTCCCGGCGTTTGTTAATCGGCGTGCAATAATGACCCACTATGGGATGTAATCGGCGTCCAAAATTGACCCACCTCAGCGTATTCTGCATCCTCTCTGTAATGAACTTACAGAGAGGAGCCAACGAAAGGGGATGCT
>JAJYJK010000033.1 GCA_021789555.1 Nitrospirota bacterium | reverse complement strand
GGCTCCTCTCTGTAGGTCATTACAGAGAGGATGCAGATTCTGCCAGGGTGGGTCAATTTTGGATGCCGATTACATCCCATAGTGGGTCATTATTGCACGCCGATTAACACTCCGGGTATATTAACGATCCGAAGTTTAGCCTGGGCGGGGTCATCTGGAAAGTGATCAGGAATATACTGGTCAAGGCGGCCACATCGCCATTTGCCTTGATAAGCAGCATCTTTAGCCACGGGTCAGATCTTAGCCATGTGGAATTTAATCCCGGCACCGCAGTCATCACTGCTTCGGAGGCCAAAAAACTGGATGCCGTTGAAAAAGCGCTTTACGACAGGCCGGGGCTTCAGCTTGATATCGAAGGGCATGCCGATCCCGCAAAGGACAAGGAAGGGCTGAGGCAATATACCTTTAACAGGGAGATCAAATACCAGAAATGGAAAGAGACGGCGGACAGGGGCGAAAAGGCCGTTTCCGTTGACAAAATAACTGTCAGCAGCAAGGAATATCCAAAGTACCTGAAGCTGGCCTACAAGGCTGCAAAATTCCCGAAGCCAAGGAATATTTTTGGCATTGCAAAGAGCCTGCCCGTGCCGGAGATGGAAAAGCTGATGCTTACCAATATCAGGATAACGGGCAACGAGTTGAAGGAACTTGCCACCAGACGGGCCCAGGCGGTAAAGGATTATATCCTTAAGCCGGGCAGGATTGACCCCAAGCGGGTTTTTCTCCTGGCGGCCCGGCTTGGCCCTGCCAAAGAAGGGCAAGCTGGAAACCGGGCCGAGTTAACGCTTAAATAGGACCTTTTTGAAGGTATAAACAGCAAGTGGAAACCTCCCTGCGGTAAAAAGGCTGGGGCGATTTGAGTCGCCCAGAATACACGCAATAAAAATAAAGCAGGGCAGCCGTTCGAGCAGACGGCTGCCCTGCTTTATTCTGAGTCAGGTCCGCGTTATTTCTTTTCTATATAGAAAATAACAATAGTCCTGCGGTTTTCCTTTCTGCCCGCCTTTGTCTTATTGTCCGCCACGGGGTGGGATTCTCCGAATCCCCTTGCGGAAAGCCTTGAGGCATCAATACCGAATTTTTTAACTAAAGCCTTCTCCACGCTCTCGGCCCTCTTTTGGGAGAGCCTCAGGTTGTATTTGACCGTACCTTTGCTGTCCGTATAACCCTCAACCTCCGCCGTAGTTTCCGGGTATTTTTTCAAGTAATCGGCTGCCTTCTTCACCTCGCCCATATATTGGGGCCGTATGTTCCATCTATTAGTGGCAAAAAGTATCTTTAGCTCTATACGCTGCTTTTCCACTCGTGGAGCAGGTCTGGGAACCGGAGCAGGTCTGGGAGCCGGTGCAGGGGCGGGAGCCGGAGTTGGGATCGGAGCCGGCTTGGGGGCCGGCGCCGGTGCAGGAGCTGGCGCAGGGGCCGGCTTCGGCGTTACATATTGCGCGACCCGTTTTTTCTTACCGAACGTAAACGTGATACCCACGGTTGTCACAAAGTCGTTGTATTTTTCCTGCAGGTCCCGCACGTCCACCCTTAACGCCATCAGATCGTTAAGTGCGTATTTTATCCCGCCGCCGACCTCAAACAGCATATTAGTGTATGATTGGTGGCTCAAATGTGCAAGGCCGGTGCCGGCAAGGAGGAACGGGTCCAGCTTTTTTTCAGAGCTGAAATTGTACAGGGCGTCTGCATGGTACAGGTCCCCGCTGGAGCCCATTCTGTCATACGCCGCTTCCAGGCCCCAGACGTTAGTAAGATTATAGCCCAGCCGCAGCCCGCCTCCGAACTTATCGGCCTTGTGCAGATCGTAATAGCCAAGAAAAGGTGTGACTTCAAAAGTGCCGGCCTTTGTTTCAGCCCAGGACACAGCCGGAATCGTCATTAGCGCCAGGATCAAAACAAGTTTAAAGATGCGCTTCGCCATAATGTCCTCCTATTTATCTGTTATAAAAATCTATATAAGTATATACAATATTATGAGGGCTGGCTAGTGTGCGAATTTCAGCCCATCGTGACCAGTCATTTCAAAGGAACGCGACCACCTGTTTCACTCTGATCGCGTCCATTTTTGAGCGGTTTTTGAAACAGGTGGGCGCGATAGTGAAACGGACGGCTCAATCTGCCTTGGCGAACGCATTTCGGCGCTGGATAATCTCGATCTGAATCGGGCATCGTGTCCTGAATACATTTCAGGAGGGGTCGATGCCAGCAGAAAGGATATCCATGCGGAACTTACGAGAGATTTTGAGGCTTCACTTTGTGTTTGGCCTGGGGAAAAGGCCGATTGGCCGTAGCTGCAACCTTTCCCATAGCACTGTTGGCAAATATCTGAGAAAAGCTAAAGAGGCGGGTCTGTCCTGGCCTCTACCCGAGGACCTCGACGACGCGGCGCTCGAAGCAAAGCTGAGCGAAAAAAACAAAGGGCACAAGCCCGCCAACCGTCCGCTTCCGGACATGGAAGAGGTCCATTGCGAGCTTCGTAAAAAGGGCGTCACCTTTCAGCTTTTATGGCTTGAGTACAAAGACCGCTACCCGGAAGGCTACCGATATACGCGTTTCGTCGCTCTCTATCATCAGTGGGCAAAGACTCTGGAGCTGAGCCTAAGGCAGGAGCACCGCGCCGGTGAGAAGATGTTTATCGATTTTGCCGGTAAAACAATGCCCGTTGTCGATCCCTCCACCGGCGAGGTGACCGAGGCCCAGATCTTCGTAGCCGTCCTGGGTGCGAGCAATTATGCCTATGCCGAGGCGCTCCCGTCTCAGAGCTTGCCCTGCTGGATTGGCGCTCATATAAGAGCGTTCCAGTACTTTCAGGGGGTTAGCGAAATCTTAATCCCTGACAATTTGGGCTCGGGGGAGACCAAACCGTGCCGTTACGAGCCCGACTTAAACCCTGTATACCTGAACCTTGCGCAACATTACGGCGCCGCCATTATCCCGGCGCGCCCTGCAAAGCCGAAAGACAAGGCAAAGGTCGAGGTTGGAGTGCAAATAGTCACCCGCTGGATCATCGCGGCGCTGAGGCACCACACGTTTTTCAGCATAGGGGAGCTGAATGAAAAAATCTGGGAGCTTCTGGAGCGGCTCAACACCAGACCTTTTAAGAAGCTCAAGGGCAGCCGCAAAGAACTCTTTGAGACCTTGGAGAAGCCTTATCTGAAGCCCCTGCCCGCCGAGTGGTACCGCTATATTGATTTCAAGCGGCCGACCGTCAATATCGACTATCACATCGAGGTCGAAAAGCACTTCTACAGCGTCCCTCATCAGCTCAGGGGCAAGAAGGTGGACGCCTTCCTCAGCGCCGATACTGTGGAGGTCTTCCACAACAACAGGCGCATCGTGATCCATGTCCGCAGTTTTAAGGAGGGCGGTTACACCACCCTGGTCGAGCACATGCCTAAATCCCACCAAAAGCACCTGGAGTGGACCCCGTCGAGGATCATCAGCTGGGCGGAGAAGGCCGGCCCCGCCACCAAAAAACTCGTAGAGACCATCCTTTCAACGAGGCCTCATCCGGAACAGGGGTTTAGGTCGTGCCTGGGCATACTGCGCCTGGGCCAAAAATATTTCCCAGAGAGGCTGGAGGCCGCCTCTCAAAGGACAATCCGGTTCAGGGGCTACTCATACAAAAGCGTCCAATCGATCCTCAAAACAGGCCTGGATCGTCTGCCCCTTGAGGAGAAAAAGGAGGTGATACCAAACGTATACCACGACAATATCCGCGGAAAGGAATACTTCTCATGAAAGCGGCCTTGTGAGACGGCCAGATTGAAAAACAAGCAGCGACCCGGGGGTGAATATACCCCAAAAAAGGAGGCAAAGGATGCACGAAACAATTGAAAAACTCTCTCAGATGAAACTCCACGCGATGGCCACGGCCTTCAAGGAGCAGCTTGACCAGCCATCCCTAAGCGGCCTTAGTTTCGAAGACAGGTTCGCCATGCTCGTAGACCAGGAATGGACTTCACGGGAGGACAGGAAACTTACCAGGAGGCTTAAGGCGGCCAGACTGAAGACACACGCCACCGTCGAGGAGATCGACTATCAGCACCCAAGGGGGATGGACAAGTCCGTTATCAGATCCCTGGCAAGCTGCCAGTGGATCAGATCGCACCAGAACGTGATCGCCACCGGGCCCACCGGCATCGGCAAGACCTATCTCGCCGAGGCCTTTGTAAACAAGGCCTGCCGCGAGGGGTTCACCGCTGTGCGGTACCGGGCCACTAGGCTCTTTGGGGAACTCGATATCGCTCGCGGCAACGGCAGCTACTTCAATCTCTTGGGCAGGCTGGCCAAGTTCGACCTTCTGGCTGTGGACGACTGGGCGGCGGACCCCCTGACCGAACAAGAGCGCAGGCACTTCATGGAACTGATGGAGGATCGCCACGGCCTAAAATCCACCTTCATTACCAGTCAATATCCCGTCGCAAAATGGCATGACCGCATCGGGGAGCCGACCATGGCCGACGCCATCCTCGATCGGATTGTCCACAACGCCCACAAGATCACTTTGAAGGGAGAATCTATGAGAAAAACGAAGGCAAACTTGACTGATCGCGACCACCAGAAGTAAGATTAGCCATTCCGGCGCCGATGTGCGTTTCAAGTGGACGCGATCCTCCGGAACGACTGGTCGCCATCAGCGGAATGCGCAGGCTAGTGTGGTGTTTTAAAAATTATTGTATAAATCTTCTCATCAAGCATATGACAAAATTTCATTTTGATAGATAGAATGGAAGAGTACCTTTCAAGGAAGAGGTGATTGAGCATGATAACGTACAAAGAACATAAAAAAGAGCTTCTAAAAGAAAAATATCCTGCAGGAGTATGAGAAGCTGTTTTCTGAATACGAGCTGGCCAAGAGCATCATTGAACAGCGCTTGAAAAAAATGACCCAGGAAGACGTAGCCAGGAAAACAGGCATGCCCCAATCGACGATCTCAAGGATCGATGGCCTTACCCATGGTCTGCCCAAACTCTCGACCCTTAAAAAGATAGCTGAAGCCCTCGATTCAAAGCTGGTAATCAGGATCGAAGCAAAGGGGTGCTAGCGCCGATGATCCGATTGATGGATGGCGGCCGCCCTGCCCGGGGCGGCCGCACAGATTTTATACGCCGGCCGTGATATGCAGTTTAAGCCCCAAGGCTTTTGCAACTTTGATCACAGTGGCGAATTCTGGATTACCTTCGGGAGAAAGCGCCTTGTACAGATTTTCCCTCGCCAGTCCCGTTTTGCGGGCGATCTCGGTCATCCCCTTGGCGCGGGCGATATTGCCAAGAGCAACGGCAATGGCCGCTGGATCGCCACCAGACTCCTCGATCATGGCCTCAAGATATAATGCCATATCTTCTTTGGTTTTCAGGTGTTCGGCTGAATCCCAAGGTATGGTTTTGGTTTTTCTGCCTTTCATCTTTTCGCCTCCTACAAATTACGCGCCAGTACGAGCGCCGTTTTTATGTCTTTATTTTGCGTGCGCTTGTCCCCGCCGGCAAGCAGGATAACCAGCTCTTTGCCTCGCTGAACGAAATACACCCTATAGCCGGGTCCATAACGAATTTTCATCTCCGATATGCCCTCGCCGACCGGCCCGCATTCGCCGAAATTACCGACTGATGCGCGGTCTATCCTCGCCTGGATGCGCGCCTTGGCCCGTTTGTCGCGCAGCCTGGCAAACCAGTCAGCAAATATTTCGGTCTGGCGAATTTCTATCACCGATCTTATTGTAACTTACAAATTACAATAAGACAAGTTGCCGAAGTTAGTCCGCCATTGATATAAAGCGCCTTAAGGCTAACCCCCAAAAAAGTTTCTGGTGGCTTCAATCTGCTCGCTGATGGAGCGGCGGCCGCCCTGCCAGGCGGCCGCCTGGGGCCTTCTCTGCCCGTTTTTGCCCGGCTTTTGCCGGTACTTTGCCATATAGGCCCGCCTCCGCATCTTCATGACGATCCCTCTTGCTACGTTTTCCGGCAGCCTATAGTAAAATGAAACCTCTTCGGAAAGCTTGTCGAGGGGAAGCCGACACTTCGCGTTCAGGTATCTGTTCAGGACATACCGCTCGGGCTTGGTCAGGTCCAGCTCCTGGATAAATTTTTCCCTTAATGCCTTTGACTTGATCCTCCTCCGGAGACTCATCTTCAGCCAGGCCAGGTCCTGCCATATTTGGCCCATGGCCGAAAGGATATCCATGTCCTTGCCAGCCGGGTCTTTCTGGATGATCCCTCGTTTGATAAGAAACCTTAATGAAGCCTCTGTCATTGCGTATTTCCTGGCAATTTCCTCCATTTTTGTCCTCCCTTCGGCTTATCGGGCAAATGCCTGCCCGGAATCTCACAAATTCAAAAAGACAACAAGTGCCGATTCTCACATTTTCAAAAAGAAACAAACTACGTTTTTGGTCTCTTTCAAACCCTCCAGATATGAATAGCAAGGGGGGCAACTGACCTTGCCCTAAAAATGGCCAAAATACCCACGGAAATACCCATGGGAAACCCTGTGGTTTTGAGAGGAGGGGTTGCCCCCCTCGCTATTTATACTTGAGGGAACAAATCGCATGAACAGGAATTTGAAGCAACCAGAAGAAGGCCAGCTCATAGACTGGGCCAGGAGTTATCTGTCGCGGGGATTTTCCATAATCCCTGTGACAAAGGGCACAAAAAGGCCCGCTCTTTCTTCATGGAAAGAGTTCCAGGAGTGGCGGGCAACAGACGAGGAAATAAGAGCATGGTTTGGAAACGGAAGCCGCAACGGCATCGGAATCGTAACAGGAGTTATATCCGGCATTGCTGTTGTTGACCTTGACGGCCCCGAGGCTGTGGCGTTCGCAAAGGCCCATGATTTTCCCCTGACGCCGCTTGTGAAGACCGGGAAGGGATATCACGCTTATTACCGCTACAGCTCCGGCGTGAGGAATTTTCAGAAGCGCGACGACCTGCCGGGAATCGACTTGCGCGGAGACGGCGGGTTCGTTGTCGCTCCGCCTTCAGTCCATGCGTCGGGGCGATGCTATCAGTGGGTAGATGGGAAAGGGCTCGATGACCTGCCCCTGGCCGCTCTGCCCTCTATAATCCTGGCAAAAAGGTCTGAAGATAAAACGCCGTTTGTGAACCTCTACAAAGGTGTTGCCAGGGGCTCCAGAAATGACGCCCTGGCCAGGCTCGCAGGCTCCTGGGCAAAAGACGGGCTTCCCTTCGATGAATGCCTGGAGATGGCTTATGCCTGGAATTCGCTGAATAACCCGCCACTGCCCGGCAATGAAATCGAAAGGACAATAAAAAGCATAACCGATAGGCACCGCGCGAACCACGCTCAAAAAGATTCAGCAAAGACCGGCATTGTCCTGACTCCCCTTGGCGACCTTCTGAAGGAGCCTGAAGAAAAGGTTACCTGGGCAGTTGATGGCCTGTTGCCAGCAGGAGGATTTTCCATAATGGCGGCAAAACCGAAAGTTGGGAAAAGTACCTTGGCGCGCGACATGTCCTTCTCCATTGCCAGGGGAAAGCCTTTCCTCAGCAGGGACGTGGCGCACGGGCCTGTTATTTATCTCGCCCTTGAGGAGAAAAGAAGCGAGGTCCGCCGCCACTTCAAAGACATGGGGGCCTCGGGCGATGAGCCCATTTTCATCTATTCGGGGCGAGTCCCCTCGGATGCGATAGAGCAGATTACAGAGGCCGTCCAGGAAATAAAACCCGTGTTTGTCGTCATAGACCCGCTTTTCCGGTTCACTAGGGTAAAGGACACGAGCGCCTATGCGGAGATCACCGCGGCGCTCGAACCCCTACTGCTTCTTTCCAGAGAGACCGGAACACATGTCCTCTGCATTCACCACAGCAGTAAGGGCAACCGCCAGGGCGGCGATTCCCTGCTTGGCTCCACTGCGATCTTCGGTAGTGTGGACACGCTTATACTGCTCAAGCGCCACGAGAGTTATAGGACAATCGAGAGCGATCGTATTTTCCGTGGCCTCGGCCGCAGGGATTTTTCAATCAGGTCCCTTCGATGAGTCAGGAGGCCATTTGATGTTTCAAACCCGCCAATAAGTGATTATGTCCTTCTGAAAGCTCAAGCCCGGCATGTGGCTTTCATGACAAAAAATCCTCTGTGCATTTTTTTATCAGGCATAATTTGATTGCCGGAATCAAGAAGGTTTTGTTGCGTTATTTGGCTCTTTTTCTTAATTCTATAGCGTTATTTCACGCAATAATTGGCGCTTTAATAATTCAGGAACAAATAACAAGTTGTTGAAAAAAGTCTGGAATATGCGATAAAGCAATCTTAATAAGTCATTGATTTATCGATAAATTAGATTGCTTCGCAATGGCTGGCAAAACAGCTGGTTTAATAAATATAAACATTAAAGAAATAAAAAACTTGAAATTGAACATACGTTAAATTATCCTGTTGGGTGTTTCTATTTAGGGTATGAAAATTGCGAGCATCATGGTAACAGGGAAAGTTTATCACCTGGATTGAAAAGAGGCGAGAGGCGGAGGGAAAAAGCAAGATACCCAAGGCCTCGAGTCATCGGTTCTGTTTGCGTTCATCCCTGCTAGGGCAGCAAGAGACAAGTTGCCGGTGACAAGTAAAATCACACCTGAGGAGGGGTGGTGATGTCATGAAAAAATGGATTTCGGTTTTTATCGTTTTTGCGCTCGCAGCAGTGTTTTTTGCCGGGATGGCTGAGGCAGGGAGCGCTTACACGTTCATCCTTGCATGGGGCTCTGGCGGTTCAAGCAGCGGACAGTTCAATAATCCATATGGCGTGGCGGTGGACGGCTCCGGCAATGTCTATGTCGCCGATACGGGCAACAACCGCATCTAGAAATTCACTTCAGGCGGTGTATGGTTGACCCAGTGGGGCTCTGGCGGTTCAGGCAACGGGCAGTTTAATAGTCCACGTGGCGTGGCGGTGGACAGCTCCGGCAAAGTCTATGTCGCCGATTCAGGCAACAAACGCATCCAGGTATTCAGTGTAAGCGGCGCGCTCTCGGCGACTGTCTATTACAACGGTTCGCCGCTTCAAAATGCTTACATGTATCTGCAAAACGGAGCCGCGCTGCCCCCTCTGCAGCAGTACTATCAGAAGGCGGCTTATATCTACGGGCCTTCCAGTTCGAGCGGTGTCATTTCGGCAAGCGTGCCCGCGGGCACCTATTATGTCATGATCATAAAGAGGGCAGGCGGGTCGTCGTACATGAGCCCTCCGTTACCCGGAGATTATGTCTGGTTCAACCTCGGCGCCATAACCATCGGCACTAACACGTATCTGGGAACGGTAAATGCCACCGTGTACGGCGGCAGCACGTCGCTCACGATTTCCGGGACGGTGAAAGGCCAGTCGGGCACGGTCCTGGCGGGATGGGCGGTAAAGGCCACGACATCGCCCTGCTTCTCTATCCCGAGGCACACCGGCTCTTGTCCGGGCCCCGTGTACGCGGCCCAGGCTCTTACTGACTCAAACGGAAACTATACCGTCAAGCTCCAAAGCGCCGGGACTTACTATTTCTACGCGTATACGAGTTTTTCTTACGCCGGCGCCTGCAGTCAAAGGTGCCGATATCCGGGTGGCTACCCCACATGCACGACAACCGTGGGACAATACAACAGCGGCAGCTCTTATTATTTCAATTGCCCGAAAACCGTTGCTTCCTCGGGGCTTACTGGAGTGAATTTTTCTGTTCCCGGTTATTAAGCCGCCGCGCGTGCGGCCATAAAACTCCGCGCGAATGCAAGAGGAGAAGGCCGAGGATGTGAAAAGTCTCAAAAGGAAAGGAGGATCGATCAGGATATGAAAAAGCTCAAATATGCCAGGCCGCGCGTAATAGGCGCCGTTTGCGTGCACCCCTGCTAGGCAAGCAGCAAGTGACAGATGGCAAGGTGACAGGTTAAGCCGGAGCCAGACTGATAACGCTCTAACTTGGCGCCTTGCCGTTTTTAGTGGCAGACGAGCATCACCCAACCTCACTCATGGCGTTTCATGGTTAAAGAGGCAGGCGGTCCCATTTGTTGGAAAAGGGGCGGCGGTTTTCAGGCCATCCGCTTTTTTGATCTTGAGGATATTCCCCAGGCAAGGAGGAGCCCTATTATGCACCCTACCGCCAGGCAGATAAGCATAAGAAGCGCACTTGCAACGGTTAAGTCCCAGAAGAGAAACTTTACCGCGACGCTCTGCGTGTTCTGAAACGCAAAAACGGTAAACAGGAAAAGAAGCGCTATTGCGGCGATCGCCTTCACAATTGCCATGAAGCGGGGTCCCTCCCTTTTCTGATTTTTTTGAATTCTATTCCAGTTGAAACTTTATTGCAATCTCAAAAGCGCTTCCGCCCTGGTTGCCATAATGAAAAAATGTGCGAAGAAAGCACCCCGGATACGACCTTGAGAGGGAGGAATATAAGCCCGTTGTTGCTCCCTTCAATGCGCACGGGGGACGGATATGGGCCTAAAGCAAGCCCGGGAAAGGCAGTGTCTTTAATTCACCCTGCCCAAACGGCAAGAGACGGGAAAGAGATCGATTGGTTTATGAGTACTTTATTGATATGTCGTAAGAGATGCTGGCATGGCTGGCCCCGGAGGCGTCTGTCACCTGGCAAAGCATCTTTCCTTTGCCTGACTTCCTGTTGTTGCGGACCAGGTCCTCGACTTTGGAAGTCAGATCAAAGCCGCCGTTGACGCACTTCTCTCCCATGCATGGCATATGAAGAAGATATATATTGCTGCCCGGGACCATATTAATGGTCCGCTCCATGAAAACGGGGCCGGTCATCCCGTAGAATTGGATAACATGGATGGTTACGCTTGAGATTTCAGGGAACTTTTCTGACAGCAGGCCGGCGTCAAGCTTCTTTTGAATCAGTTCGAGCCTTCTGGCATTTTTCTCGGTATTGATGTTTCTCTTGGCTTTTTTCCTGGCCGGTTTCTCTTCTGATTTGATTGTCATTTCTTCTCCTGACCGGGCTTTTATTCCTTACGCTTCCCCTCCCCGAAAATGCGGCCGGATTGCGCGTGACTGGACGGGAGTGGGTGAGAAAGCGGCCCCGCAAACGGGGCCGCTTTCCGGGCTAAAGTTTTACTATATTCATAGCTCTCGGGCCCTTGCCGTCTTCGGTGACATCGCAGCTCACCGAATCGCCTTCGGCAAGGGTTTTGAAACCATCGCCCTGGATTGCCGAATAATGAGCAAAAACATCGGTCCCGTTTTCCAGGGTTATGAAACCATACCCCTTGGACTCATTGAACCACTTTACTGTCCCTTTTATCATTATTGTATCCTCCTTTCCCGGAGATGAAGTTAGAGGAGGATCTGCCATTGAAGGGACCGCGTCAGACTCCGGCGGCCTGATGGATAACAAAATTGCTCCAGAAACTTTGTATTATTATGGCATATCTGATATTAAATAGTCAATTTGCCCTCAAAACAGCATTTTTTGGGCAAATGGCGGCAGTCCGCCAGCTCACGCCGCCCTCTGTCAGGACTTATCCTTTCCCTCCAGACGGGTAATGTCAAACCGAATGGCCAGGCCCGCCCCTTTCCCCTCCAATATCTCCAGGCTGCCTAGGAGTTGTTTCCGGACAAGATTTTCCACCAGTTTCAGCCCCAGAGAGCTGGACCGTCCTATCTGAAAGCCTTCCGGGAAGCCTGTTCCGTTGTCAAAACAGGCCAGCTCTATCTCGTTTCCGTTGGCCCTCAGGGAAAGATTTATCTGCCCGCTCCTGTCGGGGAATGCGTGCTTTAAGGAATTCGAGAGCAACTCATTGACTATCAGGCCGCACGGCGTGGCCACATATAAAGAGACCGGGACCGAATCGAGTTCCAGATTCAGGCTGATGTTGCCGGCTTTATAACCGCCTGTAACAAACGTGGCAAGCTGTTCCAGATAGTCTTTCAGGTCCAGTTTCGAAAGCTCTTTTGTCTTATAGAGCATCTCGTGGACGAGGGCCATCGAATGTATCCTGTCCTGCGCCTCTTTGAACATCTGCCGGATTTTCGGGTCTTTTATCGCGTTCATCTGAAGGCTTATCAGGCCCGAGATGACATTCATGTTGTTTTTTGTCCTGTGGTAAAGCTCCTTCAGCAGGACATCTTTCTCCTTAAGGGAGTCTTTGAGGTTTTCCTCGGCCCGCTGACGCTCGGCAATTTCATGCAGGAGCCGCTCGTTAAGCGCCTTCAGTTCGATCAGGGCGGCGCTGAACTGCCGGTTTTTCATTATCGCCGTTTCATAAGTGGACAGGAGCAAATCGAGGATATGCTCCCGGCCGGAAGTGATAAAATACCTTCGCTCTCCAAGGGATATCTCGATGCCGGTTTCGGGTCTCGCCTCTTTTTTGCTTCCGGCAGCGAAGAGCGCGCCTTGGATCCGGCGTATGAGATATTGCTTGTCATAGGGTTTTGTGATGAAGTCGTCCGCCCCGCATTCCAGTCCCTTAAGGACGTCCTCGGCGTCCGAGAGGGCGGTGAGGAGGATCACCGGAACGTCCAGGAAATCCTTCTCGGCCTTTATCTTTTTGCATAATGTGAAGCCGCCCATTTCAGGCATTATTATGTCGCTGATCACGAGGTCGGGTTTGTGGGCCCGCATGGATACAAGGGCCTCTTTCCCGTTTTTTGCCGACAGGACGCTGTATCCGTGCCGCTCCAGCACGTACCTGAGTTCTTCAGCCTGTGTGGGGCTGTCCTCCACGATCAGTACATTCAAGGTCTTCGTGACGTTCATGGTTTCAGGTTGGGCCGGGTCGTTATCTATTCTCACCGGGCGGCCACTTTTTTGCAAATCTGTTGATCGCGGCCGTTATCTGCTCCGGGGAAAGCACCATCGTCGCGGCATCCAGTTGGGCGGCGGCCTCCGGCATGCCATAGACGGCGGAGCTCTCCTTGTCCTGTGCGATCGTGACCGCGCCTCTTTCTTTCAGCGATTTCATCTCCGCCGCCCCGTCGTTGCCCATGCCTGTAAGCAATACGGCCGCGGCATTCCCGTCAAAGGCCCTGGCCACGGAGCGAAACAGATAGGAGATGGAAGGACGCGCCCCATGTTCGGGTTCGCCGGACGATAGAAATACCGCATCATCGCCGCTGACTCCCATGTGCAGTCCGTCAGGGGCAAAATATGCGTTTCCGGGGAGGATCGCCCCTCCGTCTTGCGCCATGCCGAGCCGCAGGCGGCTTGTCTCGCCAAGCCAATTCAACATGCCGGGCAGAAAACCGGGCGCCATGTGCTGCACGATCAAGAGGGGAAACGGCAGATCGGCATTGAGCCCGCTCAGTATCCTCTGGAGCACCGGGGGGCCGCCCGCGGACGCGCCGACAGCCACGAGTTTGATCTCGCGCCCGATATGCGTCCGGGCGCGCTCCGGGACCGGGGGCAGGGCCGGTTTCCATGAAAATTCAGGGCCGGAGCGGGACCAGCGGCGCACTACCTTGACCTCGGACATGAGCCTGACCGTCTTGACCAGTTCCCGAACGGATGCCGCGTGCTCCGGATGGCCGATCCCGTACGGCCTGCGCACGACGGCAAGGGCGCCCGCCTTCATCGCGCTAAAGGTCATGTCCACCTCTCCGGGGTCCCAGTTGCCGCTTACGATTACTATAGGGACGGGATTTGTTCCCATAATCTGCCTGGTGGCCTCAAGGCCGTTCATCCCGGGCATGTAGATGTCCATCGTAATGACATCGGGCCGCTGGCGTTTCACAAATTCCACGGCCTCCTGTCCATCGGGAAGGGCCCTGATTACTTTAATCCCGGCTTCCGAAAATACATGGGTCAGGAATTCCCGCGTGACCTGGGAGTCGTCCACTACAAGGACGCTTATCGCCTCGGGGTTGATCATATGAGCCTTCTGATCACCTCGAGGAGATTGCTTTGGTCAAAACTGCTCTTTACAATATAGGCATTGGCCCCCACATCTATGCCGCGCTCGCGGTCCTCGCGGGATTCAAGCGCGGTAACCAGCACCACGGGCAATCCCGAAAGCCGCTGGTCCGCGCGGACCTTCGCGGTAAGGTCCAATCCATTCATCCTGGGCATGTCCACATCCGAGACGGCCAGATCGAACTGCTCCGTCTTGAGCATGGTAAATGCGTCGATGCCGTCCACGGCGGTCTTGACGTCGTAACCCGCGGCTTCGAGAATATTTTTGAGGAGGGCCCTCGCGGTGATCGAGTCCTCTACAACCAGAACGGATTTTCTGGCCGCGGGCGCCCCTTCGGTTTCCGCCGGCGCGGGGGTGGCCGGGGCTATCTTCAGGGCGGATTTAAGGAGATCGGCGACATTAAGTATCGTGACCACCCGGCCCGAGCCGAGGACTGCGGCCCCGAGGACGTTTCGCACCCGGACAAGCTGTTCCCCCATATCTTTCACCAGCACTTCCTGCTCATGGAGGACTTCATCCACGCCGAACGCTATCCTGCGCCCCGCCGCGCCAAGGACCGCCGCCTGCAGAAATTTCGTCCCGGGCGCTTTTTCGGCGACCGGGATTTCAAGGACCTGCCGGAGGGGAAGAAGGGGCACGGTCTGTCCGTCAATGATGACGGTCTCCCTGTTTTCAACCGTCCTTATGTCATCCCGCTTCACCCGCACCGTCCGGTCAAGACCCATCAGGGGGACAATAAACAACTGCCCGGCGGCCCGGACAAGGACACCCCTGAAAGTGGCCAGGGTAAGGGGCAAAAGGATACGGAAAGCGGCCCCCGCCGCTCCGGCCGGTTCGCAGAAGACGGCCCCGCCCAGCTTCTCCACCTTCTCCTGCACGATTGCGAGCCCCAATCCCCTTCCCGATATATCGGTGATGATCGGGCTTGTCGTCACCCCCGAGCGGAACATGAGGGAGAGGAGCTTTTGCTCATTGGCCTTTCCGGCATCCTCGCGCGACAGGACCCCCAGCCTCAGGGCGGAGTCACAGACCTTTCCGAGGTCTATCCCGGCCCCGTCATCCGAGACGGCCACTTCCACCGTTTTGCCTTCCTTTTGCGCTATGTCTATTCTGACGGAGCCCACGGGGTCCTTTTTCCCCGCAAGCCTTTCCCGCCGTTTTTCTATCCCGTGGTCGATTGAGTTTCTAAGCAGATGGATAAGGGGCTCCCTGATCTCATCAAGGATGCGCCGGTCGATCTCGATTTCAGCCCCGCTGACTGAAAAGGCCGCCTCTTTCCCCTGGTCGTGGGCCAGATCGCGCACGACCTTGGGCATAAGGTCGAGGATGGAAGAAAACGGCAGCATGGATATCGTCTTCACGTCATCCATAAGGCCGTCCACCATACCGGCCAATGAACGGCGGTCTGCCTCCAGCGCCTTTTCGAAATTCAGAAGGGAATCGTGAAGCCGCGAAAATTCGTCCGGGATACCCGGCAGTATTTTCGCCAGGTCTTTTTTAAAAGACCCTGTCATCGCCATGATCTCGCGCAGTTCGGCGGCCCTCTGACTCACGGACTGCTTGGCGGAGAGGAGCCCCTCGGTCTGAAGCAGGACGGAATCCAGCCTCCGCTTCGATACCCGGACCGTGCCGGCAGGCGTCAGGGGGGTGCCCGGGGCCTTCAGATGCGCTTCATACCCGGATTGCGAAGCGGCAGGGGCAGGCGCGGCGCGCTTCATGCTCCCCTCAAAATCCCGGAGGAGGTCCCTGATGCCGGCCCTCTCGGGGAATTTCCCTTTTTCACCTACGCTGGAAATGAGGGCCCCCAGGATGTTGACCGAGCGGTGGAGCAGGTCCATTATTTCCCCTTCGGGAGGGACCTGTTTTCGCTTCAAGGCGGAAAGGACATCCTCAAAGGACTGGCAAAGGGTCTCTATGGTGGAGAGGTTTACGGCCCTTGCGGCGCCCTTCATGCTGTGCGACTCGCGGAAGACCCGTTCGATGATGGGGGCCTGCATGTTCGGGGCGGCCTCCTCAAGCTCTATCAGACCCGATGAGATCGCGGCGATATGCTCCGCCGCCTCGGTCTTGAAGGTTTCGAGGAGCCTTTTCAGGAAATCGGCGTCTTTATCTTCCATGCGGCCATTACCTCTATAGCTTGTATTGGGCCATCAACAGTTTCAGTTTTTGCCCCAGTTCATTAAGGGCGTGGGCCGCCGCCTCGGTCTGCTTTGTGCCGGTGACGTTCTGCTCGCTTGCAAGCTTGACGCTGTTCATTGCCGAGATGACCTGCTCCATGCCGACAAGCTGCTGCTGGCTCGATGCGGCTATCTGTGTTGCGGCCTGGGCCGCCTCGGCAATGTTTCCCGCAAGGGCCTTTATCGCTTCACCGGCCCGGCCGGACTGCTTCACTCCCTCTTCGACCGTCTTGCTGCCCTGTTCCGTTGCGAGTACGGCGGCGCTGGTCGCCTTCTGGATATCATTAAGGATCGCGCGCACCTGCGCCGTTGCCTGCTTTGACTGTTCGGCGAGGCTCCTGACCTCCTGCGCCACCACGGTAAATCCTTTCCCGTGCTCGCCCGCCTTCGCCGCCTCTATCGAGGCGTTCACGGCGAGGAGGTTGGACTGTTCGGCCAGATCGTTTACCGCCCCGATGATCTCCCCTATCGCCTGGCCCTGTTCGCTCAGCCTCACGATGCTGCCGGCAATGGACTCCATCTGCAGGCGGATCTGGTTCATTTTTTCAATCGTGTCATCCACCGCTTTGCCGCCCGTTTGCGATACCTGCACCGCCCTCTGCGCGGCTTCCGATACCTGCTTCGCCTTCTGGGTGGATACCTGGGCCGTCTGCTTTACCTCTTCCACTGTAGTCGTGGTCTCGTTTACCGAAGCGGCGGTCTCCGTAACGCTTGAGGCGACCTCCGTAGTGGAGGAAAGTATTTCACCCGCCGAGGTCGCAAGGATGTTTACGGAGTCCTGTATCTCACGGTTCATTTTCTTGAGGTTTGCGACCATGTCGGCAAAGGCGCTGCCGAGGATGTCCCTGGAGGACAACGGCATCGCCGCAATCGTAAGGTCGTTATCGGCGATCCGCTTGGCCATGCCGGCCATTTCCTGGAGATAGGCGATCATCCTGCCGAAGGCCTTGGAGAGCATCCCGACCTCATCCTTCCGGTCTTCCAGAGATATGTCCGCCGCCAGGTCCCCCTTGCTCATCCTGTCGGCCACGCCCGCGATCTCCTTGAGGGGACCGGAGATCATTTTATTAAGGGCAAGGACCGCAAGCAGGGCCAGCACAAAGGCCGTGGCCCCGGCCAGGATGAAAATCAGCAGCAGTCTCCTGGCCGTGGACTCGGAATCGGCCACACGGGTTTTTGCGCGGTTGATCTCGGTGTCTCTAAGCCCCAGGGCAAGCTCCAGGATGCGGTTATAGCGGTCGCTCTGTATCCCGACGCTCAGTTTTCTTGAGTCCTCTATCTTTCCGGCACGGATCAATGCGAACTGCTCGTCTCTCGTTTTCCTGTATTCATCCCTCACGGATATCAATTCATCCAGTTTTTTCATTGCGCCGGCATCATTCTCGGATTTCAAACTTTCGGAGTAAGCATCGATCAATTTGCCGATCTCGTCCGCCCTGTCTTTTATGTCCCGCTCTATAGTCCGCTGTTTTGTCCTGTCCTTTGTGAGCATCATTTCCTCTATGTCCGCACGCGTCTGGTTCCGGTCTGAAATGATTTCGGCCAGATTTAACGAGGGGAGGAAATTTTTCAGATACAGATCGCTCTGTGACACCCGGATGCTCGTAAGACCCGAATACGCCGTGACGATTACCGCCACCAGGATGGCGAATACCAGTCCGAATCCGATGAATAATTTGGTCCGTGTGGCCAGGTTGGCGAACCGCCTCATGCCTCTTCCTCCTTGGGTCCTCTGAATTTATTTTCTTTATAGTCCGATTTCCTCATTCACCAGTATCCGCCTGTCCGAAAGGATTCGCCCGGCATCCAGAAGTATCAGGCGGTCCCCTGCGACCCCCTTTAGATACTCCTCGCCGGCGCCGGCCAATGTGGGGACGCTCCGCTGCATCCCCTTTAAAGGCACGCTGCCGATCCCAAAAATCTCATCGGCCAGGATGCCGAACTCCATTGTGTCCGATTGAAGGATGACGACCTTGTTGAGATCGCCCAGGCCCTTTTCCGGGAGGTTGAGGAATTTCTTCAGGTCCAGGACGGAAAGTATCCGCCCGCGGACACCGATAATCCCCAGGACAAAGGGCGGGGTGCACGGGACCGGCGTGAGGTCCTTAAGGGGCCACACCTCGCGCACGTACGAGGACTCCACAGCGTATCGCTCGCGGGCGAGAAGGAATTCCAGGACATCAATATGCTCTCCGCTGTCCGGGGCTTCCGGCTCTTTTGCAAGCGCCAGCGCGCGTTTCCTTAAAATACTTTTCTTTTCCCCCGGGGCAGGCGCCCGGTCAGCCGCAGACCCGGCCTTCTCCAGACGCCTGCGTACTTCCGCCCAATCGATGCCCCCGGCGGGGCCTTCACCGCTCATGACGCAGCCACCCCCCTCATATTCTCCCTGATTATTTCCGCAAGCCTGCCGGCGGTAATGATCCCTTCGGACTCCGCAATGAGCTCGTCCTGCCCGTATCTGGCTATGGCCGACAGGGCGTTTTCAAATTGTTTTCTGGACTCGCCGGTCCTCCCTTGCCTGCGCGCGAGGTCGCCAAGGGCGAAATAGGCAAGCACAAACTCCGGGTCCAGGTAAAGGACGCGTTTCAGCGATCTTGCCGATTCTTCAAGCAGTCCCATTTCCTGCTGAATGGCCGCGAGCAGATAATATAGCCCCGGGTTCAATTTATCAATACATATGGCCTTTTCGCAAAGTCCGAGCGCGTCGCCCAATTTCCCCTGATTGGCATATAGCCGGGCCAGGCGGGCCAATGAGGGGGCAGTGTAATCGCCGGGGGCCAAGGGGGCCGTCTCCTCCCCGGCCTCGCCACGGCGGCCCTGTTCATGCGAAGCGAGGGCGTCTCCCGAAGGCGCGGAGGCTGGAGGTTCAAAATTCTTTGCCGGGGACTCTTTTTCTTTCGGGGGAATCCCGGTATAAGGCTCGATGGTTTGGCTGATAAAGGGCGGCCCTGTTTTTATTTTCCGGGCGTCTTTCCTGTACAGGGTGGCGCCTGGAAAATTTACCTGGCTGAAAGATGAAAATAATTCCGCGGAGGCCTCTACCGGGCTCACGACCAGCCAGCCGCCTTCAACGAGACCCCGATAGAGCTTCCGGCCCACCTCTTTCCGGACCTCGCGGGAAAAATACATGAGCACGTTTCTGCATATGATTATGTCCATGGCGTTTGTGTTGTTTGCAAGGGAAGGGCAGGCGTCCTCAGCGAGATTGTGGTACTGGAAGATGACCGTTTCCCTTATTCCGGGGAGAAGCTCGAAACGGCCCTCGGCGACCCTGCGAAAATAGCGCTCCTTAAACGAGGAAGGCACATCGCGAAACGACCATTCGCCGTATATGCCCCTCGCCGCCTTTTGCAAAAAAGAAGGATTAATATCGGTGGCAAGTATGCTTATGTTCCACTCCCCGAAATCAGGGACCATGCTGTGGAGCAGAATGGCCATGGAATAGGGCTCTTCGCCCGTGGCGCAACCGGCGGACCAGATCCTGAGATAGCGGCCGTCCTCCCGGCGCGACTGAATGAGGTCCGGCAAGATCCGCTCTTTCAAAACGTCAAAGCTTTTTCTCTCCCGGAAGAAATATGTCTCGCCCACTGTCAGATGTCTGGCCAGCGCCTCGATTTGCGCCCTGGTCACGGGCCGAAGCATAAAGGAGCGAATGCATGCCTCCGGGTTTCGAAAGCCGAGGTCCGCCGCGGCCCCGCGCAATGCCCGCTCAAGCTCCCCCGCCCGCTGCCTGGGAAAATAAAGACCCAGATGGCTTTCAATGTGACGGCTGCAGAGGGCGAGCAGTTCGGCGGAGACCAGCGCGCCCATTATCCCGGCCCCGCCTTTTCAAGGGCATTGTCGAGCTTCTTTTTCTCGTCGAGGGAAAGGAAGCGGTCGAGTCCGTGGATAAGGACCATCCCGTCCGCCAGTTTTATGACCCCCTCAACGTATTGCATTTCAGGATGTATCTTCTCATGAGGTACGATCTTCCCGCGCGGCCATTCAATGACACCCTCCACAGCATCGACCCCGAATGAGACCGTGCGGCCGGACGTCTTCGCCACGACCATCTGGTCCCCGATATCGATTTCTCTCTCCGGCAACCGGAACCTCTTTCGCAAATTGAAGACCGGCACTATCGTGCCCTGCATATTGATGATGCCGGAAACTATCTCCGGGGCCTTTGGCAGGGGGGAGACTTCGACGCAGCGGATGACCTTTTCGACGGAGGAAAGGGCGACGGCATACCGCTGAGCTTCAAGAGTGAAAACCAGAAGTTTTCTGGAAGTGTCCATAGCTCCTTTATTGAGCGACCAAGCTTTGACAAACTATTGTAACTTGATTTATCTGATTTTTTCATATTGACCAGGCCCCCGATTAATCAAATAAAGAATTTTCCGGGTAAAGGGCCATGGAAAAAGGCAGTGCGCTTAATCAGCCGATACAAAAGGCGGCAGGACAAGAACCGGGTGCGTCAGCAGCAGCTCCCTTTGCCGTCTTTGGGGCTGCAGTCGCAGGAAGGCTCTCCGCCGGTCAGCATGCCGTTTATGATGGCGGCGGCGCACCCCACTCCCCTGTTTACGCTCAGGGCGCCCGCCGGGCAGTTGTTCACGCAGGCCCCGCACTCCATGCAGGCGTCCGGGTCGGAAATGGCCGCCTTCCTGCCTTCGAGCCTGAAGACGTCATGCGGGCAGACTTCCAGGCACATGCCGCAGCCCCCGCACTTTTCATGGGAAATCCGCAAGGTGGCCGTGTTTGCCAGGTATCTCATATAAGCCTCCATTCGATGAGCTTGTATGCGGCCAAAAGCGCCAGGGACATTACGAGCGAGGCCAGATAGACCGGTATGGCGATCTTAAGCTCTTTTTTCACGCCGGACATGCCGGTAAATGTCGTGGAGCCCGTGAACTGGAGCGCGATATACGAGCTGGCCATCGGGAAAAAAACAAACGAGGCCGCAAGCAGGACCCCATCCCCCCCGTAAAACTTCGGGACTGGTCCCAATGAAAATGAAAATGAAAGAAGCAGCGCCGCCGCGCCCATTATCCAGCCTTTTATGGCGAAAGACCTGAACGGGACATAAGGCAGAAGCACGGGCGTCAGAAAGGCCCCGCTAAAGACCGCTATCAAGCCCAGAAGCAAAAACCGAAACCCGCCCGCGAAGGCGCTCCGAAACAGGATGCCCGACGGCTGCAGGCCGAAGAGGGCAAGGACAAAGACGGCGTAAAGGGGATAATATTTTTTCATCGCGGGGATGATCTCCATCGGCGAGAGGACAAACCTGTCGGCGATGGAAAACCTCACGGTCCGCATCTGTCTTGTGGCCTTAAGTCCGGCATTCAGGTAATCCGGGATGTCCCTGGCCCTCACCGGCCCGTAATGGACCCTGAAGCCGGTGGCCCGCATCACCTCATGGGCGCTCACCCCGGGCGCACCCAACTGGGGCAGCACAATTCTTCCATGCTCGGCCACCGCCGCCAGATTGGCCGATGAAATCCGTTTAATGAGTTCGCCTGTCCCGAAAGTGCCCTTGCCGGCCGCGCACCATACGTTTATGCCCTTCGTATCGAGGACGAGGACCCAGGCGTCAATGCCTTTTAGCTCCCGCCGGAGGACGTCGAAGCTGTACTTGTAATTGGCCGTGACCAGCACGTCCGAGCCCCTGTCGGGCCGGCCCACGGCATATAATCCCGGGGAAACGGCATAATTGTTCCTGAAAGAGCTTACCCTGCATTTGAAATTGCCCCAGTTGTCCTTGAAGGCAAGCGTCGTCGATATCCTCGCAACCGGCCCGCAAGGGGAGTCGATTACACCTTCCACCCACGGGCCTGCCGGAAGGGCCGGCCCTTCTTTTTTGATAAGCAGCTTGATTTCAGACATTTCTTGATTATATCAGACACCCGCTACATGCCTCCCATATTCTGCATGGCGTCATGCCCCCGGCCAGCCGCCTGGCCCATATGTCTCATGTGGATGACATGGCGCGCGGGGGTTTCATGCCCGAGGAGCGCCGCGCAAAAAAGAATCGAGACCGCCAGAAACATCTCCGCCCTCACCGCGCGTTTGAAAAAAAGGGCCATCCCGTGGCCCGTGCGCCCGGCCGCAAACGGCGAGTATAGACGGGCGGCCGCCCGGCCGGCGATGCCCGGTTTGCGGGGAGGCAATCCCGCCCACCGCTCCAGGGCCGGGACGCTTACGTACCTGTTGAACGCCCCCAGGTTAAGCAGGGCGGCAACAAAGACGATCTTTGCGAGAGCGGTGAGCCCGTAAGGCGTGCCAAGGAGCGCCTTTTCGCCGCCGATATAATACACATAGTTTAATGTCGAGGTAATAATCATGACCGCGACCGCGACGCCCGCCATCGCTGAAAACCTGCGTGCGATGCCCGCAATCAGCCGGGTTTCAGAATCCGGGTCTTCAGTTTCCTTTTGCCGTGGGGGGGTTATGATTCGCGGAAAGACAAGGGCTGAGAGAGCAAGCAGCCCGCCCAGCCATGCCTCCGCGCCCAGGAGGTGGAACCAGTCATTTATCTCGCGGATGCTGAAATCCCCCTTGTCCGCCTGCCTTCCGCCAGAGTCCTTGACGACTATCCTGGAGAAGAGGGGCTCAAGGTCGCTGTCGAACCAGATGCGCACACTGGTGACAGGTCCGGAGACCGTCGCCCCCACTTGGGGGTCTGAACGGTCGGGAAACGCGTGCCCCCAGGCGGCAACGGGCAGAAAAAGCAGGTATATAACGGACATGGAAAGCGCCCTCAAACCGGCTGTCTTCAATTTTTGGAGGTCCCGTTTGCATTGGACCTCAATGCGGGGAGTTTTCAAGGGGATTAACCCGCTATCCATTTGCTTAATGCCCGCCATCTATTTTTTCAATGAAATATCGGCCCGCCTATGCCCGCCGGCCAGAGGCCGTCAATAAACAGGTGGACCAGGCCGAGCACGCCCACGCCCCTGCCGGAGCGGGAATTTACCGGTACCTGGGCGGCGACCCCAAGCTCCATGGACTTGCCAAACCATACGACGCCGGGGTTGACCGTCCCCGTAGTCAGTCCCTTGTCGTCCCGGCTGAAGTTCGTCTGCATGGGAAACTCGGTCACAAAGACCATGTGGCTGAAAGGAGTTCCAAGCCCTATGTATTTTATGAAGGACTGCAGGTATATAAGACTGTACTGTACTGTAAAAGCCCAGGTGAGCGTGGTCGGGTTTCGTTCAACTCCGGTTTCCGTGAGGTTTGTCCTTCTGGCCGGGAAATTCAGCCCGATGTCGCCCGTCACCGCCAGCGGCCTCAGATATCTTAGCGCTTCGGGAAACTCGGGGAAACCCTTTCCGAAAAGCAGCGCGGGCGAGACGGTCGAAAAGGAATCCGATACCTGATGCGCCCCGGTGCCGCCTATCTCGACATCCGTGCCGAATGAGGCGATTGCCTCATGCTCCTCGTTTGTGAGGAACTGCCATTTCGCCCCCACGTCAAGGTCCTCCCAGCCGTTGGCGTCGCCGCCGGCGGAAGTGATGTGCTGGTAAGCGTCATGGAATTCAAGCCCGAAGCGGGGCGCGAGGCGTTTCGAGTAATCGATATTGATCTCCGTGGAGTTGGCGGATGGAGTCCCCGAGTTCATATTGTTTATGAGGATTGAAAATTCATCCGAGATGAAAGGGTCGTCGACCTGGAATGTAGTGGGGAAGAACCTCTTGCCCGCGAACCCGTGGGCCGGGCATTTCGACGGCGTGAGAAAGACGGCGAGCAGGGACAAAAGGAGAAGAAGAAAATTTTTGCCTTTCATTACCGGAGGAGTCAATAATTGCCATTATTTTTAAGGATATCAGCAAATCCCGGCGGTGTAAAATGTAGATAGAATGTATTGCCTTCTGCCGGGGACCCAGGGGGGGAGCTTTAATGGGCCGGCAAGGCAGCCCGTCTATGATATGATAGCGGGTGGGATGGAGCGAAATTAAAAGTTCAATGGAGGATGCATGACGGAGATTCTTCCCGAAGGCGAACAGCTCAGGCGGGCGGTGAGGTGGATTTCGACGCGGCGAGACGAGGAGCCCCGGAAAAACCTGCTCAAACTGATAGAAGAGGCCTGTCTGCAATTCGACCTCTCCCCGAAGGACTGCGATTTCCTGGTGCACTTTTTCACACAGGAAGGGAAGTAATTAAGCCTTGAATGTTATCCGGAACCCCGCGCCCGGGCCCGGCAGGACTTCGAGGACGCCTCCGAGCTGTTTGGTGGCGAGGCTCTTCACCAGTTTCAGGCCAAGAGTCTTTACGCTGTCCAGATCGGCGCTGGGCAGTCCTGTGCCGGTGTCGCTGTAGGTGAATTCAATCTGGTCGCCGGACCTGTGGAAGGATATCCTAATGTCGCCGGAGCCGCCTTCGGGGAAGGCGTATTTCAGCGAGTTGGACACCAGCTCGTTCACTATGAGGCCGCACGGGATGATGATGTCGATCGGCATGGGGATGTCCGAGACATCGAGTTTTAGAGCGATATTGCCGGCCCGCCTGCTGAAAGTTTTCAGGAGCGCATTGGTGAGGTCCCTTAGATAGTCTTTCATGCCGACGTTGGATAAGTCCTTCGATTGATAGAGTTTTTCGTGTACGAGGGCCATGGCCTGTATCCTGCTTTTGGTGTCATCGAACATCTGGAGGACGCGGCTGTCGGAGATTGAGGCGGCCTGGAGGCTGATGAGGCTCGTGATGACCTGCATGTTGTTTTTTGTCCTGTGGTAAAGCTCTCTTAGCAGGGTCTCCTTTTCCCTGAGGGAGCTTTCCATTTGTTCTTCGGCCTTTTTCCTCGCGGCCTGGTATCTGCCGGCCTTCAGAGAGGCGATGATGAAGGCGGCCAGCAGGCCCAGGACAAGTATGGACAGGGTCAGGAAGGATTTAAGCAGCAGCCTGTCCGCCCTTGTCCTCATCCCGCTTACGTCCATATAGACCTCGCAGCCCCCCAGGAATTTACCGGCCCTCATTATGGGAACATACGCCGCCGCGATATCCGATGCGGCTATCTGGCCGCCGGGAGTAAGCGAATTTTTCGGCACGAATTTTTTATAGACATTGCCCCTGGCCACAACCTCATAAAAAAACCTCCCCTTGATCGTCCGGCCCGCGTCGGCGGGGTCGCTGGAATAGAGGACCTGTCCCGTGGAGGAAAAAATAATGATTTTCTTTAACCCGAAACCCTTCCTCAGGCGTTCCTCCTCCGGCCTGAAGGCGCCCGGAGAAAACCCCCTGGCGAACCCCGATTCAAGCAGGCTGTTTCTGATGTGGCTGACTATGCGCACGCACTCGTTTTCGGAGTTTTCGGCCATCATGTTGATGAACGACGGAAATACAAAAGCGATATTGTAAGCCGATAAAAGCACGATGGATATGATGGATATCAGCAGTATGCCGAGGAAGCCTTTTGGCAGGTCATTTTTCAACATGAAGACCCCCCCACAATGTCTGCCGGGACCGCCCAAGACTTCCCCCCCGCGAAAGGAAAAAACTGAAGACTGCCGAGCTGATTCTTCATTGTAAAATATACCTAAGTGTTGCAAAAACTTTCGTGTTTTTTCGTCTTTAGCAATCAGGCAGCCTTTTTTAGTCCATCAAGGTAATACAGCAATTCCCTTTTTACAGCCTCATTCCCGCTCATGGT
>JAJYJK010000032.1 GCA_021789555.1 Nitrospirota bacterium | reverse complement strand
TCCCGCACGCTCATTCCGATAATGTCCCTTCCCGGCATGACCTCCTCCTTCAAAGAAGGAAATCATAACCCGTCTATAGGACATTTCTACTTTGCTAATATAGGACATTATCATTTTGCTGTAACATAGGGAGAATCTTAGCCCCAGAAGCAGACTATGTACTACAAGGACTTGAAGGGGCAAAGCGCACTGGGTCTCAACCCTCAAGAGTGTTTCTTTCCGAAGGAAATATTGCGCCTGTAACAAAAAAAATAGTTCGGTGTCCGGAAAGGAATCGCGTCCTTGCCCTTTAAAGGGGCGGTGCAAAAAGACATCCCGCCGGACGGCGCGCCGGGCTTGCCCGAATTTGCCCCTAAAGAAACCCGCCTTTAAAGAGGGCCGCCCCGGGAGGTATCGGCCGGGGAAAAGGCGGCGGTCTTCGCCAGCCTCCCCTGGAAGGTTTCGCGCAGGGCGAGCCGGGCCTCTATGTCCCTAAGTATGCGGTGCCTGTCCGCTTCCCACCTCGGGGCGACAAGCAGATGGTCGGGGGCCGTGGCGAAGAGTCTCTGGATCACTATGTCCGCCCGGAGCCGTTCTAAAAAATCTACCGTAAAATTAATATATTCCTCATACCCGAACACCGGGAAAGGGTTTTCCGCGTAAACGCTGGCGAGCTTCGTGTCCCTTACCACCTGGAGCTGATGGAGTTTTAAAAACCCGACGGGGGAAAACTCCGACATGCGCTCGGCCATGAGGAGCGTTTCCTCGCGCGTCTCGGTGGGCAGGCCCGCTATCAGGTGCACCCCGATGTGGATGCCCCTGCCGGCCGTGAGCCCCACGGCCTTCAGGAACGCGTCGAAGCCGTGTCCGCGCTCAATGAATTTCAGCGATTTTTCATATATCGATTGGAGGCCGTATTCGATCAATATGAAGTGGGATTTGGCAAGCTTCTCCAAAAGAGCGATCTTCCGCTCGTCCACGCAGTCGGGCCTTGTGCCGATGGCGAGCCCCGCCACAAGCGGGTGGGCCAGGGCCTCCAGATAGAGCCTTTCAAGCCCCTCCACCGGGGCGTATGTGTTCGTGAACGGCTGGAAATAGGCCAGATAAAGGTCCGCCTTGTAGCGGCCGCCAAGGTAGGCTATGCCCTCCTCCACCTGCCTTGCCACCGGCAGGACCGGCCGGCAGACGCCGGGCCTGAAACTGTCGTTATTGCAGTAGACACATCCGCCAAACCCCAGGGTCCCGTCCCGGTTGGGGCACGTGAACCCCGCGTCTATATTGACCTTCTGGAGCCTCCTGCCCCCGAATTTTGCCCTAGCGTACCGGCCAAACGAGTTAAAACGCAGCATCCGGAAAACCTCTTAACATATTGATCTTCCCAGCGGCAAGGGGACTGGTCCCCAAGCCGCAGGGAATCTAATGTAAGGAATTTTTTTCATCATATCCGCTCGCTTGACCCCGGGGCAAATTTTTGCCCACGGGAACACGCTCGCTATCCATTTAATTATTGTGTTAGCGGGACAAACATGTCAAATACTGGAATTTTGCATCTCTGAAAACCTTTTTGCAAAAATGCAATTATTTCTTTGATAAAAACCCTTTGTTTTCAAGGGATTATGGTAGGTATGGAATATGCATTATAAGGAGCAGAACAGGGAAAGGAGGGTTAGGAGATGAGAGGAAAGATAGCAAATAAGGCGGTTTTGATAGGGGCTGGGGCCGGAGTGGTGTGTTTCTTGATATTCGGGCTTCTGCCGGGCTCGTTTCTTGGCGGGGTCACGGGTCTGAACATAGCCGGCCTGCTGTTTGGCTATCCTGTGTCCTCGGCCATCCTGCCCAGGCTGATCGTCGCCGCGTCCATGCTGCTGGGCATAATGGTCTCCGGGGTGATATTCGTGGTGGGGGGCAGTCTTATCGGCTGGTTTCTTGGGACCGTGTTCGATTCCATCGCCGCGCCGAAGGCCGCCAAGACCGAAAGAAAAATAAAAGTCTGAAAAGGAGGCCCGATGAAATTTATCGTAAGCAGGACGACCGTATCCCTGACGGAAAACAGAAAGCCCTGCGAGGAGGCCGCGGAAGAGGAGCTGACTCCGCTTGATTACAGGACGGTCAGGAGCATGGAGGAGGCGAAGAAAAAGGTCTGGTACAAGGACTGGCTCGAAGGTGGAGTGAATCACAGGGTGGAGGACGGAATGGTGGTGTGCGACAAGAAAACAAAGGAAAGGCAATGGGTCGTCGATATCGCCACGCTCGAGGAGTTGCTGTTGTTCCAGAACAAGTACAGCGAGATAGAGATAGCGGGCAGCGCGCCTTTCAAGGAGACGAGCAGGGAGATAAAGATACTGGGCCCGCAGAGGAAATGAATGGTTTTCCGGGAATTGTCTCACTACTTTATTGTCTCACTACTTTAAGGATAAGGAGGGATTAAGATGAGCGCAAACGAGACGAGAAAGAAAGGGCTTTACATCGGCACCGGGATAGGCATCGTGCTGTTCGCGCTGGTTGGGCTGTTGCCAGGGTCGATGATCGGTGGTGTGGCCGGGCTTAAGATCGCCGGGATGATGCTGGGCGCCCCTTTGCAGGGCACGCTGTTTGCGCGCCTGATAGTGGCGGCCGGGATGATAATGGGGGTCCTCGTGGCGGCCGTGGTCTTCATCTTCGGGATGGGCACCCTGGGCTGGATCGGGGGCAGCGTGGTTGAGACCCTGAGGATGAAGCGCGTTGTGGCGGTTGAAGATCAGCTGAAAAGCAAAAAGGCGGTTTAGATTACCTTGAGAAAACGGGGGCGCCGGACCGCCCCTTCCGCCCCCTGCCGGCAAGCGCGGGGCCGGAGCGGTCTTCCCCCGGCGAGAGAGAAACTGGAAAAGGAGGAATGTAATGGCAAATGACGTTCAACTTTCCGATATAGTCAAAGACGTTGCCAGTTCATTTGATTCCACGTTCGCGTCAAACTGGTGGTCGAACGTCCTGGAGCACCTGTCGGGCAGGAAACTGTTCTACGTGATTCTTGGCATAAGCGCGTTCGTTGTCTTTGCGGCCGCCGCGGTGGGACTGGATGCAATGAACATAGGGTACCGCACCGCCTACGGGGTCACACGGGAGATTCCCTGGGGCGTCCTGATAGGCGCCTATGTGTTTTTCGTCGTCACCTCTACCGGCCTTTGCATAGTGTCCAGTATCGGACACGTCTTCGGGGTGCAGGAGTTCATGCCGATAGCGAAGCGCTCCGTCTTCCTGGCGATCGTCACCATACTGGCGGGTTTCACCGTGATCTTCTTCGACATCGAGAACCCCTTCCGTATGGCCCTCTACAACGTGATTTCCCCCAACCTGACCTCGAACATCTGGTGGATGGGCACGCTCTACGGGGCATACATGTTTTTCATGATAGTCGAGTTCATACTGCTTCTGGTGGGCAGCCACAAATATGCGATGTATGCGGGCCTGCTGGGCCTTATATCGGGGGTCTCGGCCCACAGCAACCTGGGAGGCATCTTCGGGATGCTCCATGCCCGCCCTTACTGGTACGGCCCGTTCATGCCCATCTACTTCATTGCCTCGGCCATGATGTCCGGCTGCGCCGCGATCATATTCTTCACGTACCTGGGTTACAAGATCAACAACGAGAAGATGGACAAGCCCATGGAGCGCGCCCTGCAGGCTGTGGGAAAACTCGCGACGCTTCTGATAGCGATCCTGATGTTTTTCTATACATGGAAGATAATCACCGGCCTGGTCGGGGACCCCTCCGAGGTCGCGGCCTTCAAGGCCGAACTGGCCGGCCCCTACGCGGTGAACTTCTGGGGCTTCGAGGTGGCCATGGGGATGGTCATTCCCTTCATCCTGTTCCTGCGTTCCAAGTTCAGGAACATAGGGATGATGTTTGTGGCCTCGACACTCATGATCATAGGCATATTCATGATGAGGTACGACCTCGTGGTGGTGGGCCAGATCGTGCCTTCCTTCTACGAACTTGGGGTCAAGGAATATTCCAGTCTGCTTCCTTACCACCCCACTTTCCACGAGATAATGATCGTGGTCGGGGGCATGGGCATTGTGGCGATGACTTTCCTCTTGGGGGAGCGCGTCTTCCAGGGACACAAATCGGAAATCCATTAGCGATGGACGGAGGTGAATGACAATGAAACCGGGTGGGATTGACCTAGATAATTTAAAGAGGGACGACGCGCCTCCTTCCGGGGTGGAGCGCCGGGAATTCATGAAGATAGGGCTCGTGATAACCGGCGTCTTTGCCGGCGGGACGCTTTTGTCCGTCGCCTCGAACATAAGGCGGGCCTTCGCGTCGCCCGAGGACGTATACAAGAACTATCCGTACAAGCCGCACTACAGCATGGTCATCAGGCAGGACCGCTGCATCGACTGCGAGAGGTGCAAACAGGCCTGCAGGATAACCAACCACGTGCCGGAATACGGCTACCGCACGAGGATATTGGAAAAGGACGTGCCGGGGGCCATCGGCCAGAAGCGGGAGTTCATCCCCGTGCTCTGCAACCAGTGCAACAACCCCCCGTGCGTCAGGGCATGCCCCACGAAGGCCAGCTACAAGGACAAGACAACCGGCATAATCATGATAGAGTACAAGAAGTGCATCGGCTGCAAGACCTGCGTGCTGGCCTGCCCCTATAACGCGCGTTACTTCGACGATGAGCGGCACGCGGTGGACAAGTGCAACTTCTGCTTCGACACGCGCCTCTCCAAGGGGGAAAAGCTCACCGCGTGCGCGGCCATATGCCCCGCCCATGCCCGCGTCTTTGGCGACCTCTCGGACCCCGCAAGCGAGGTCTATCAGCTCGTGCACCAGATCGTGAAGCCCGTATGGGTGATGCGGCCGGAGGTAGGCACAAAACCAAACGTATTCTATATGAAAGGATGAGGATATGGTCGAAAAGAAATCCATTCCCATTTTGGCGATAGCCTCCATTTTCGCGCTGGCCTTCCTGGCGGCCGTCTTCCCGCCGGGCGCCTCCGCCGCCCAGGGGGAAAACGGGCTATACAAAGGCGACATCGTATATACCCAGCCCCTGAAATCGGTCGTCTTCAGCCATGAGCTTCACGTCGTCAAAAAGGGCCTTGGCTGCGACAAGTGCCACAGCGGCCTCTTCGCCCCCGCCGCATACAGCGCCACGGAGAAAGGCGATTTTACGATGGCCTCGTTCTCCAAGGGCAAGTATTGCGGGGCCTGCCACAACGGGCGGACGGCTTTCGCCTCGGATTCCCAGTGCGCGCGCTGCCACGCCGGGGTTAAGGGCGCGAGGGCCTTCGCCAAGACAGTGGCCGCGCCGGGTGTCGCCCTGCTGCCTCCCGGCGGGCCGATTAGCATCGGAGAGGGCGATGTCGCCGTGCAGTTCAGCCACAAGGTGCACACCCAGGTCTTCAACTGCTCCCAGTGCCACTCCGGCATGTTCCCCATGAGCAAGGGCAAGATGAAGATATCAATGGCCGAGATAAACCGGGGCAGACTGTGCGGTTCGTGCCACAACGGCAATACGGCGTTTGCCGCCAGCCAGTGCGCGCGCTGCCACCAGAAGGTGCCCGCCCCGAAGACGGGCCTCCTCTACGCGGCCAAAGGTATGAAGAGGGTCAGCTTCAGCCATCCGCTCCATACCCAGATGTTCAAGTGCGCCGAGTGCCATACGAAACGCTTCAAGATGCAAAAAGGCGGCAGCGGGATGAAGATGGACCCGATGTACAACGGTAAGTTTTGCGGGGGCTGCCATAACGGAAAGACAGCCTTTGCCGTTACCAATTGCGATAAATGCCATAACCAGTAGGGAGGGGTGGAAATCCCCGCGGCGCTGCCGCGGGGATTTCTGAAACCACTGCCCCCCTGAATTCCCCAAAAAACAGGCGTATCCTTCTTCCCCTCCCATCCGTCTTGCCTCCTTTTTATTTGCAGAAATGAAAAGACTTTTTGCGGAAATGCAAAAATTCGCAAAGAAAATCCTTTATTCCCAAGGGCTTTCATGGGCACGAAAGTTGCATAAATATAAAGTTAATTGATTTATTGACAATTAATTGACAGGTCATGCCGGCGGGGCCCCGGATTCCGGGCCGGGCGAGAGGAGGTGCGGAGACCTTACTTTTTCATCCGTAGAAATATTTATCGGCGAAGGGGAATAAAAAACCCAAAAACAAGGAGGAGTCATGAAGAAATTTTTAACGACGTTGGCGGCGCTGACCCTGATAGCGGGCGGTTTTCTGCTTGCCGGCCCGCAATTGCCGGGGGCAAAGGCGGCAGGCGGAAAGACCTACACCGGGATGGCTTACGTGGCGGGCATGGGCGGACATTTCGCCGCTGCCGATCTGACTGTCGACCCGTCAAGCGCCGAACCCATCAAGGTAAACAGCCTGGACAGGATAGTCATAGGCACCAAGGATGACCACGCGGTCCATGATCCGAGAATCGACACGGACAACAGAAATATCATGTACTGGGCGACCTATCACAAGGACCCCAACAAGAAGCTCCACGTTGGCAAGGTGGACCTCAAGACGGGCAAGGTCATCATGGACGAGGCCGTAAGCCCCGACCGGAGGGCCACCGTGACCGCGCACTGCTACTGCGCCTCCGGGCAGAGCAGGGACTGCTATCTGCCGGTCACGATGACCGACGAGGCCTATATAGACGTGCGGGACAAAAAGACAATGAAGCTGCTGCACCGCGTCTTCCTGGACAAGCTCGGCTACAAGGACCACAACTACCTCTTCTTCCACGGCACCAACACGCCCGACATGAAGGAATTCGTCGTGGCCATCAACAGGATGAGCGATGGAAAACCCAACGGCAACGTGGATTTCGTGCTCCTGGACATGAAGAGTCTCGTAAAAGGCAAGATAAAGGTCCTTGCCAGGAACACCCTCTCCGGCAGCCCCGGCGACACCATCACCTTCAGGCAGAGTTTTACACCCGACGGGAAGTACCTGCTTCAGTCCGCGGGCGACAGGTTCTGGGTGATCGACGCCAAAACGCTCAAGCTGGTGGACCAGCATATGTTTCCGGCGACGGGCAAGGCGAGCCTGAAGACCGAACCGGGTTGCCCGAACGGGCAAAACCATGACGCAATCGCCACCCCTGACGGCAAGTATGCGCTGCTGACGGTGAGGGTGCCTTATCCCGGCCCGGGCGGCAAGCTCATTACCGACGGCGTGGTGCAGCTCTACGACCTCCAAAACCATAAGATGCTGGGCGCTCCGGTATCGGTCTGCGGCGGCTGCCACTACAAATACGGCCTGTACTTCAGCGCCGCCCTCTGCGGTATCGACACGAACTGGAAGAAATAACGGCCCTCCCCTACGCCCCTGTGGGGCTGGCAAAATCCCCCCCCAGCCCCTTTATCTTTTCCCCCGAAAAGGGGCTGGGGCAAAGGGGGCAAAGGTTTTGGGCATAATGGACCGGGGCATGAGAAAAACGGCGGGCCGGCCTGCTGATGAAGACCGGCCCTGTTTCAGATGAAAGGAGGTGAGTATTATGGCGGGTCACTTCAATCTCCGCACGCTTGCGGTCAAGAACCTCAAGAGAAGGTCCCTGAGGACGGCGATACTTGTGACGTCGATCGGCCTGTTCGTTTCCATCCTCGTCTTCGGCCTGTCGTTTGTCATGGGCGTCAGCGCGAGCCTGAGGAAATCGATCGACCGGCTGGGGGCGGACGTCCTGGTGGTGCCCTACGGCGCCCAGGACTACGCCGAAGACGTCCTGCTGGAGTCCAACAAGGCCAAGAGCTTCTACATGGATAAAGATATCGTGGAGAAGGTGAAAGAGGTGAAAGGCGTGGGGCCGGTCACATGGCAGACGTACCTGACCACCATTGCCGGGCTCTGCTGAGACGTCTCCAGCGCGGAGGTGGTCGCCTTCAACCAGAACACGGATTTTATAGTCGGCCCGTGGCTTAAAAAGGCCATAAACCGGAAGCTCGCGCCCGGCGAGGCCATCCTCGGCCATCAGGCATGGATAAACCTGGGGCTGCTGGCGATGGACAAGTGCACCCTCTTTGGCAACAGTTTCAAAGTCGTGGGCATACTGGACAAGACGGGCACCGGCTTCGACAACTGCATCTTCGTAAGCGATGAAAACCTGCCCGCGATGATTAAAAACGGCAGGGCGCCCCTGAAACCAAACGAGATATCCATCGTCTTCGTCAAGGCGAAGCCCGGCTTTGATCCGAAGCAGGTTGCTACGAACATCGAAAGCAGTCTCTTTCAGGTCTCGGTCGTGCCAAGAAGCGACATGGGCAAAAACATACTGGGCACACTGCAGGACGTAAAGACAGTATTTAGCCTGACGGTCCTGCTCTGCCTCGCGCTTTCGTCCCTGCTGACCTGGGCTATCTTCTCGGCCATCATCAACGAGAGGATGAGGGAAATAGGCGTGATGAGGGCAATCGGGGCGAAGACCAGGCACATAGTGAAGACGTTCGTCATCGAGGTCTTCCTCCTGGGGGCCATGGGAAGCACGGCGGGCGCCGGGTTTGGCACGTATCTTGCCATCTCATTTTCCAAAATATTCGTCCTCTTCAGGGACATGCCTGCCGGCCTTTCGGCGCCGGAGAGATTAGCGATCGCCCTTGCGGGGATAGCGGTAGGCACGGGCGTGTGCGTGCTCGGGGCAGTCGCCCCCATTATCAAGATAAAGAAGATGGAGCCCCTGACGGCAATAAAGGAGTCCTGAGCGGCCCTTTAAAAAGATTGACATGGCCCGCCGTTAGCTTGTAGATTACCTGCGGGGGCAATTACAGGCATCTGTCTGGTTAAAACAAACGGCGGGGGCCATGTCAATTTCAATGGGGGGCGAAGAAAAAATACCGGGGCCGTCGTGGTATCGCCTGCTGTTTGAGGCAAACCCGCAGCCCATCATAATCATTGATCCGGGGAGCCTGAAGATCCTGGACGCAAACAGGGCCGCATGGAGCTGTTGCGGCCCGGACCTGGAAGATTCCCGGAAGGACTTCCTCGCCGTGGATTTCAAGGACCTGGGCTTTGGGGACCCCCGTTTTTTAGAGAAAATTTCGGGCGATGCGGAGGTGACCGGCCTTGCCGGCAGCCACCGCGGGAAAGACGGCAGGGTTGTCGACCTGGAGATAACCACCCGGGACATTGAGTTAAACGGGGAAGGCGGACCCGGAAGGGCCAGGATGGTCCTCATAAAAGATGTCACCCAGGGCAAGGGCATGGAATACGAGCTTTTAAAGGCCAGGAAACTCGAATCCGTGGGACTGCTGGCCGGCGGCATCGCCCACGATTTCAACAACCTCCTTACCGCAATCCTCGGCAATATCTCGCTGGCCAAAATAAACTTGAGCCCGGGCAGCGAAAAGCTCTACGAGAGACTTGCCGACGCCGAGCGCGCCTCGCTAAAGGCCAAGGACCTGACGTATCAGCTGCTGACCTTCTCAAAAGGGGGGGAGCCCTGCAAGGAAAAACTCCTGCTGCCCGAACTCCTGAGGGACGCCGCGGCCCAAACCTTCTCAGGATCGTCCCTCCGCTGCGAATTCCGCTTTTGCCCGGACCTCTGGCCCGTGGAGGCCGACCGGCCCCAGATGAAAATAGCGCTCCAAAACGTAATCGCAAACGCCCGGGAAGCGATGCCGGAGGAAGGGACGATTACGCTTGAGGCGGACAACATGAGGGCGGACGAGGGGCATTCCCTGCCGCTCGCAAAGGACGGGCGGTATGTAAGGATAAAGGTGGTGGACAGGGGAGAGGGCATCCCCGCGGAAAACCTGGACAGGATATTCGACCCATATTTCACGACCAAGAAGATGGGGAGCCTCAAGGGGATGGGCCTGGGGCTTGCAATAGTCTACTCGATAATCGGCAAGCATAACGGGTTTGTAGGGGTGGAATCGACGCAGGGCGAGGGTACGGCTTTTTACATCTACCTGCCCGCGCTGGAGCAGGAAAGACCGCAGACTGCCAAGAGCGGCGCGGGAAGGGTCCTGGTCGTCGACGATGAGGAGATGGTGCGCGAGGTGGCGGGCGCAATGCTTATGAACCTGGATTACGAGGTCGCCTATGCCGCAGACGGCGACAGCGCAATGGAAACCTACAGGCAGGCCGCTAAATCGGGCAGCCCCTTCGATGCGGTCGTCCTGGACCTCACAATGCCGGGCGGCGGAGGCAACCTGGTAATAAAAAAACTCCTGGAGTTCGACCCGAGGGCAAGGGTCATCGCCTCCACCGGCTACTCGGACGACCCCGTGATGCAGGATTTCAGGCGGTACGGCTACATGGAGGCGATAGCAAAGCCCTACAGGCTGGAGGACTTGAACAGGAAACTCCATTCGGTCCTCGAACGCTAAGCGCTTCACCCGCCCATTCGCCCCACGGCGCATCATGTAAAAAATGAACCTCCCCGCCGCAGAGACGACGGGGTATCTTAAAATCTCACCTCCCTTGCTTTAGACACCCCCACCCAACCTCCCCCCTCAAGGGGGAGGGGCATTTCTCCTGGCCTCTTCGCTTCCCCTCCCTTGAGGGAGGGGAAGAAGGGGAGGGTGTATGCGTACATACTGTGATATGATTTTTTAAAAAGGGACATCTCCCCTGGAGGGTGGCGGAAAAAATGCTTAAAGAATATGACGTCCTTGTGGTGGGCGCGGGGGTCGGGTTGAATATCGTTTTCAGGGCGCTTGAGGCGGGGCTCAAGGTGGCGCTGGTGAACAAGGACTATCTCGGGGGGACATGCCTCAACGTTGGATGCGTGCCTTCAAAGACCCTGACCTACCCGGCCGACAGGATAAGGCAGATCGAGGAGGCGGGCCGGCTCGGTGTAAGGGCGCGGGTGGAGGAGGTGGACTTCGCCTCCATAATGGCGAGGATGAACAAGGCGAGAAACCACGGCAGGGATTTTTTGAAAGAAGAGATAGAAAAATCCAAAAACCTCGATTACTACCACACTGCCGCGCATTTTACGGAGCCCTATACGATGCAGTTGGAGGGGCAGTTGGAGGGGCAGTCCGAAGGACGGCTCATAAGGGGGAAAAAGGTCTTTATCGCCTCCGGCTCCCGTCCGCTGATACCGCCCATAAAGGGCATTGAGCAGACGGGCTATTTAACGAACGAGACCGTATTGGAGCTGCAAAAACCCCCGGAGAGCCTGATTATAATCGGCGGCGGATATGTCGCGGTGGAATACGCGCACTTTTTTTCGGCCATGGGCGCCAAGGTCACGATAATCGAGACCCGGGAGAGCCTCATATCCCAGGAGGAGCCCGAAATCGTCGGCGCCTTCGAGGCGGAGATGTCGAAATACGTGCAAATCAACAAGGGAATTAGGGCAATCGAGACAGGCAGGCAGGGGGCGGGAGTCTTCGTCATCACCCAGGACAAAAAGGGAGAGGAAAAAAGATTCACGGCCGGCGGCGTCATGGTCGCCGCGGGCAGGATATCGAACGCCGACCTGATAAAGGCCGCTAATGCGGGCATTCAGACCGATGAGAGAAACTATATCAAGGTGGACGACGGCCTCCTTACGAATATGAAGGACACCTGGGCCTTTGGAGACGCCATAGGCAGGCAGATGTTCACCCATGCCGGAGACAAGGAGGCGGAAATCGCATGGCATAACGCAACCCATGATGAAAAGATGGTGATGGACTTCGATGCCGTCCCGCACGCGATATTCGCCCATCCGCAGGTCGCCGGCGTGGGGCTTACGGAGAGGCAGGCCAGAGAGCGGGGAGAAGTGCTCGTGGGAAAGGCGGCATATTCAGACGTGGCCAAGGGGATCGCAATGCAGGAGAAGGCGGGCTTCGCAAAGGCCATAGCGGACAAAAAGACGGGAAAACTCCTGGGCTTCCATATACTCGGCCCCCTTGCCCCCATCCTCCTTCAGGAGGTGGTCAACACCATCGCAAACGGCGGCGCGGCGGACTACATCACCGGCAGCATGCACATATTCCCCGAGCTCTCCGAACTGATACCCGAGGCGCTGGCGAGACTGAAATAGGAGGCGCCCCCCCGCCGCCCGCCTAAATCCCTTTGCGCATGACCATCCTAATGTGTAATAATATGTGTAAACAAATGTGTAGGAGGATCTTTTAATGGCTACAAATCTCGCTATAGATGAAAAGCTTCTGTCCGAAGCCGTAAAAGTGGGGGGGTTCAAGACAAAGAAAAGCGCGGTCAACCAGGCGCTTAAGGAATTCATCGAGCACAGAAAAAGGAAAGACATCCTGAAGGTCTTCGGCAGCATAGAAATGGAGCCCGCATACGACCACAAACAATCCAGGCGGATGCGATGAGGGTCCTCGTAGACACCTCGGTCTGGTCGCTTGCGCTCAGAAGAAAGGACGGCCACGATAACAAGGAGGCCGGCGCGCTAAAAAAACTGATCGAGCAGGGGGAAGATATTTTCCTTCTGGGGATCATTTTGCAGGAGATACTTCAGGGAATCAAGCGGGCCGATCAATTCCAGGCGCTCAGGAGGTATTTTGAGCCTTTTCCCCTTATTGAGCTGTCGAGGGATGATTACATCAAGGCCGCCGCCCTAAAAAATGATTTGCTTAAAAAAGGTATCCAAGCAAGCACCGTTGATGCACTCATCGCGTCAGCGGCCATTAACAAAGAGTGTGTCCTCTTTACTACCGACAGCGATTTCTTTCATATTGCAAAGCATGTGAAGTTGCAGTTGCTGCAATGATATCTCGTTGTTTATTAACAGTCCTATAATAATTCAGACATCAGATTGAATGATCTTCTCCGTCATTCCGGGCCAGAATTTTATCCCCCTCTCCCATTGGGAGAGGGTTGGGGGTGAGGGTGGATATCAGGGGAGAGGTGAGGCCCGGAAAGAGACCCGCGCCCTGAGGAGTGGCTATTTTTCAGTCTTGAAGGGCAGCAGGAAACTCCTCGGCATCGGGGATTCAAGCGTTATCCGCTGGCCGGTGACGGGGTGGTAAAAAACCAGGCGGGCCGCATGCAGCCCCATCCGCCTGAGGGGGTTTTTCCCCTTGAAGCCGTATTTGCTGTCCCCCACGACCGGGCATCCGGCCTCCGAGAGGTGGACCCGTATCTGGTGCTTCCGCCCCGTCTCCAGCCTTATCTCCAGGAGGCTGAAACGCCGGCCCGCCCTGATTATCCTGTAATGCGTGACGGCCCTCCTGGCCTCGGCAGAAGATGCCGGGCAGGAGCGCATGAGACTGACGCCCCTGGCGCAGAGCCAGCCCTCAATCGTGCCTTCATCCCTTGGCGGCCTGCCCTCGACAAGGGCGTTATAGTGCTTGAGGGTCTTTTCCCAGCCCTCCTGGAGCGCCCTCTTGACCTCCTCGCTCTTGGCAAACAGCATGACCCCGGAGACCTCCCTGTCCAGCCTGTGGACTATGAATATCTTTTGCCTGCCGCCCGAGTTCTCCTTTACATACCGTGAGACGGCCCGGTAAAAGGTATTCACCTTTTCCGTCTCCGTGCCGATAGAGAGCAGGCCGGCCGGTTTTTCGAGGGCGATCAGATGTTCGTCCTCGAAAAGGACGGGAAAGGGCGGGGGTATTTTTAATTTTTGGTGTCTTTGTTTTTTGCCGGATATCTCGATGACCCGGCCGGGCGGCAAAGGCAAGGACTCATCAGTTCCCGCGGTGGGCCTGCCGTCTATCAGCACGCCGCCTTTTTTTATGAGCATCCGGGTCTTTGTCCTGGAGGCCCCGAGCTTATCAAGCAGGATATCGAGGAGGACGCCTTCTTTTTTGGTTGTAAACTTCATGGATTGCCACCCTCGGCCAAATGCACTTTCAGATTTCGATCTCGATTTCGAGGGCTTCGGGTTTGAAACCCCCGATTTCAACCGCCTTCTGTTTCGAGGAGCCCCCCCTTACTATCGCGATCGCGGATTTCCTTACGCCGAAAATCTCCGACAGGAACTCTATAAGCTCCTCGTTCGCCTTCCCCTCCACGGGCGGGCCTGTAAGCTTTACCTTCAGCGCGTCCCCGTGCAGCCCGACTATCTTCCTCCTGGAGGAGCGGGGCTCCACCTTCACCTTGATGAGGACCCCGTTTGCGGTTCTTTCAAAAGGTATTTTAATCTTCAAGCTTCAATTTTCAGGCGCGCCCTTCCACAACTATCGTGTCGCCCAGGAGGGTCTTTTTTACGCCGCCAAAACCGGCCCGCCTCAGAAAGGACCGGTACTCCGAATACGTATAGCACCTGCCGCCCTGGGTGCCCACGAGCATGTTCACGGAGAAGAGGGCCGAGGGAAGCGGCGCCGCCTTGCTCTCCTCAAGATAAAACTCATGTATGACGGCCCTGCCCTTTTTGTTCAGGGCGGCCTTCACCTTCTTCAGAAGCGCAAGGCAGCCGTCGTCGGAGTTTGAATGGAGGATGTTACTCATGAGCGCAAAGTCGTAACCCCGCCCGATATCGTCCAGCAGAAAGTCGCCGGCCAGGAATCTCACCCCGGTTATGCCGTGCCTCCTGAGGTTTTTTTTAGCTATCTTCAGGGCGTCGGGCCTGTCGAAGACGGTCACCGCGTCAACACCCCTCTTTCTCATCTCGATGGTATAGGTGCCGGGCCCGCCGCCCAGGTCGAGTGCGCTCCTTGCGCCTTCGAGCCCCGCCGCCTCCAGCACCGGCCCGGCCTTGAGCAGCGCCAGGTTGTGCATGCCCATGATGAAGGGTTCGAGGTCGAGCTTCTGCCTGGGCGCGGGGGCCCCGGTGCGGACCACATCGTCCAGGAGCGACCAGCTCTTCCAGAGGCTGTCGGCGTGCCGTATGATGTCGCCCTGGTAATACGGGGAAGAGCGCACCAGGAAGGTCCGGGCGGTCTCGTTGTTGACGTATCGGTAACCCTTTTTACCAAGCAGCCCGAGGGCGGCGACGGCGTCAAGGAGGACCGCCGTGGCCCGCGCGTCCGTCTTTATCCTGGAGGCGACCTGGCGGGCCGTCGCCGGGGTTTTCAAATGCTCGAAGACGCCCAGGTTGTTTGCCGTTATCAGGGGCCTCGCCGTCCAGAACGCCCTCCAGATGCGCCCCAGCTCCATCGCCTTTTCTTTAATCTTTTTGTCCATCAGCTTTTTCCTCGCCCTCTGCGCCGCCCGCCTGAATGAACAGGTCTTTTTCTTCGGGCAGCCGCTGGATATTTCTGAGCCTCACCTGTATCTGTCTGGATCTCACCCCTACCAGGGCGTCTAATTCCTTGCTGGTCTGGCTGAGCTTGTCCTGTGCGCGCTTCAAGACATCGCCGAAGCGGTCGAATTCGGTCTTCACCGCGCCAAGTATCTTCCAGACCTCGCTTGAGCGCTTCTCTATTGCCAGCGTGCTAAAACCCATCTGCAGGCTGTTAAGGAAGGCGGCGAGCGTGGTGGGCCCCGTTATCGTGATGCGGTATTCGCGCTGCAGCACCTCGAAGAGGCCGGGCCTTCTGACCACCTCCGCGTAAAGCCCCTCTATGGGAAGGAACATGATGCCGAAGTCCGTCGTCCCCGGCGGGTCCAGGTACTTGTCCCTGATGTCCTTTGCGCTTTTCTTGATCGCCTGCTCCAGGAGCTTCGCCGCCTCCTCCACGAGGACGGGGTTGCCCTGCTCGTAGGCCTCGCCCAGCCCATAATAGACCTCCAGGGGGAATTTGGAGTCTATGGGCAGATACACAATGCTGCCCTCCAGGTCCCTGCCCGGCAGCCTTATGGCGAATTCCACGTTCTCGCGCGCGCCCTTCTTGGTTGCCACGTTTCTTTCATACTGCTCCGGCGCGAGTATCTGCTCCAGGATGTTTCCGAGCTGTATCTCGCCGTGGATGCCGCGCGTCTTCACATTGGAGAGCATCCTCTTTAAATCGCCTACGCCTACTGCAAGGTTCTGCATATCGCCCAGTCCCTTGTGCACCTGCTCCAGGCGCTCGCTTACCAGCCTGAAGGACTCGCCGAGCCTCTGCTCCAGCGTCTTATGCAGTTTTTCGTCCACCGTCTCGCGCATCTTCTCGAGTTTCAGGCTCGTGTCGTCCTGGATGGATTTCAGCCTCGCCTCCACCGCCTCGCGCACGCCCTCCAGTTTTTTTTCTACGGTATTGATAAGCTCCGTGTGCCTGCCGGTCATTTTTTCAAGCTGCTCTATATTGGACCTCGTGAGGTTCACAAGCTGCCCGGAAAAGGCGTCGAGCTGGTTTTTTTGGAGCTGGGCTATCTCGGCCATACGCGCCGATATCGAATCGCTGAAACCCCGCAGGGAGTTGGACAGTTCCTCCCGGGCCTCTTTCGCGCTTCCGCGGGCCTCTTCCCTTGTGCGGGCCAACTCGTCCTTTATCCCCGCGTCCATGTAGGAAATCTGGTTTTTAAGCTCCTCGTGGCCGGCGGGCGCTCCGCCCGCCCTGCCCGCCTTCATGTAAACCCAAATACCGGTCCAGATATTAATGAGCAGCAGGACGGCTATTAATATAAGAAGCGGGGTGACCATAATGTGAAATTTTAGCAATAACGCCTTTTCCAAAGCAAATCAGCGGCCCCCATTTCCCTTTATAGCTGATTGTTTTCCATTATAATTGACGCATGAGAAGACTGGGCGTGCATACTTCGATAGCGGGCGGGCTCCCAAAGAGCCTGGAGCGGGCGCGCGCCCTGGGCTGCTCGACCCTGCAGATATTCTCCCATAACCCGCGGAGCTGGGCCCTCACGGACATCCCGGAAGAAGAGGCCCGCATGTTCAGGCGGCTGCGGGAGAAGCTCGACCTGGACCCGGTCTTCATCCACGCCTGCTACCTGGTTAACCTCACAAGCGCAGACCCCCTCGTAAGGGAAAAATCCCTCCGGATGCTGGCCGAGGAATTTAGGCGCGCGGACCTGATAGGCGCCGATTACGTGCTCCTCCACGCGGGCCAGCCCGCCGGCCTGCCTGCACTGGGCCAGACCGCCTCAGGCCGGACAGGCCCGGGGCCCCGGAGCGGAGTGCCCGGTTACGAATCTCTTGTTAAATCCCTGAAGACCGCGCTCGGTGGAGGCGGAAAGAGATTCAGGGCCGGGCTCCTGCTTGAAAACACCGCCTTCCGGCTCCAGTCGCCCGGTCCCGCGGCCTCCTCCATAAAGGCCCTTGCCCTCGCCGCCGCGGACTCCGGGGCCGCCGGAGTCTGCCTGGATACCTGCCATGCCTTCGCCTCGGGCTACGACATAAGGACCATGGCAGACATTGAGGAAATCGCCCGCCAGACGGAAGGCGTGAAAATCCGCCTCATACATCTAAACGACTCAAAGGGGGGCATCGGCTCCGGGCTGGACAGGCACGAGCACCTGGGCAGGGGCCGCATAGGCCTGGAGGCGCTCCGGCGTCTCCTGCGCTTCGGGCCCTTCAAAGATAAACCCCTCGTGCTGGAGACGCCGAAAAAAGAGGCGTCCGACGACCCCATGAACCTTGAGACCGCGAGAATGCTTCTTGCCAACAATCGTTCACAAAAAGAGATCGTTTCTTTTTAGGCACCCTTTGTTCATGAAAATGATTTTTTTGTTGACAACGGGGAAAATTTGTTTTTATATAAAGGCGGATGCTAAAGGAGCTTTTTTCATCGGCTATCAGAGCGGAGGTCCTCTCGCTGCTGCTAAACAGCCCGGAGGAGAAGTTTTATATGAGGGAGATATCCAGGCTCCTGGAGAAAAATCCCTCGGCCGTCAAAAGAGAGCTCGACAACCTTGAAAAGATCGGGCTTGTAAAGAGCGAGAAAGTAGCCAACCTGAAATACTTCCAGGCGGACGCAACCTCTCCCCTTTATTCCGAACTAAAAAACCTGATAACTAAATCCCTGGGGCTTACAGGCAACATCAAGGCCCTTTTGAGAAACAGCGCCGTCAAGCTCGCCTTCATCCACGGCCCGTATGCCGAGGGGCGGGACGTCAAGACCGTCAACCTCCTTGTCGTCGGAGGCGGCGAGATCGATGAAAGGGCTCTCAGGGACACGGCAAGACATTTCGGATGCAAGGTCGCCCTCACCCGCATGGATGAGGACGAATACCGGAAGAGGAAGAAGGCGCGCGACCGCGCCCTTCTGAAAATGCTTTCTGCAAGGAGGATTCCTCTTTTAGGGAGAGCGTAACCGCCGCCCCGGTCCTGCTCCGGGCCGGGGCCACAAAGAAAGGAGGTGAACTGGATGGCGACAGCGAAGAAGACGGCAGCGAAAGCTAAAAAACCGGCAGCAAAAAAGGCTGCGGCCAAGACCACGGTAACCAAGAAAGCAGCGGCTCCGAAGAAGGCAGCTCCGAAGAAAGCTGCTCCGAAGAAGGCAGCGGCCAAAAAGACCGCCAAGACGGCAAAGAAGAAATAAGACGGACTGGAAGCGAGGAAAAAAGCTAAGCTGGGAAGACTTTCATCTTCCCAGCTTTTTTTATCGCGGCAACCGGCAGCGCCTATTGATACTATCCCCTTACACCTTTCTCCATCCCTCACCCCAACCCTCTCCCACAGGGAGAGGGAGGAATCCTGCCAAAGGCGGGGCGGAGGGTGAGGAAATTTAGGGCACCGCGCGGCAAGGATGCCATTCCGGCAGCCTTGACAGGTATTTCCGGGACAATGACTAACAGGGGCTGCTTATGAAGAAGACTGCAAGGGGATCAGGCGTATTTGAGGTTGCCGGCGCGGCCGTCCAGGCCCTGATTATCAAGACGGGGATTATCCAGGCGGGGGCTGTCCGACTCGGGGCCGCAGACCATCCGCCAGCAATCGGCGGCCGCAAGCAGGGCGTTTACGAATTTCAGGTTGCTCGTATGCCCGGTCCTGCTGGCGGTTATATGCCCCTCCATGGGGGAGCCGGCCAGCGACAGGTCCCCGATGAAATCCAGCAGCTTATGCCGCAGGAACTCGTCTTTGAATCTCAGCCCGGAGGAGTTTACGACCCCCGTATCGTTCAGGATTATCGCGTTTTCAAGGGAGCCGCCCTTCGCAAGCCCCTTCGCCCTCAGGCGCTGCACGTCCTTCAGAAAGCCGAACGTCCTGGCGGGCGCTATCTCCTTTACAAAGAGGTCCTCGTCGAATTCGAAGGTCATCTCCTGGAACCCCAGGAGCCTGTGAGGATAGAATATCCGGTACGTAATGCGCATGCCGTCGCCCGGCATGGCCGCTATCTCGGCATCCGCATCACTGAAGAAAAACGGTTTTACTATCTTCAGATGCGGCCTCCGGCAAGACTGGCTCGTTATGCCCGCCCCGATGATAGAGTCTACGAAGCGCTTGGAGCTGCCGTCCAGTATCGGGACTTCCGGCCCGTCAATCTCTATGAACAGGTTGTCTATCCCAAGCCCCGCAAGCGCCGCAAGCAGATGCTCAACAGTCTTTACACGCGTGCCGTCTACCCCCAGGGTGGTGGCAAACGCCGTGTCGCAGACCGCCTTTGCAGTGGCGTTTATGGCAACGTCCTTGCCCTTTATATGAAACACAATGCCCGTGTCCCCGGGGGCTGGTTTCAGCTTCATTACAGCCTGGGTGCCGGTGTGCAACCCCACCCCCTCCACGAATATCTCTTCCTTCAGAGTCCGCTGGTATCTCATCAAGGCTCTTTTAAGCAATGAATATGCCAGATGAAAATACCCGTAAATCAATAGATTTTTTGTAGACATTGTGGTTAACAATCCTCAGTTGTTGCAAAAAAGGCACAGCTTTTTGGGGGATCAGGACTCGCCGCCGACGACAAGCTCGGGGACCCGGATGGTCGGCTGGGCATCGGAAACCGGCACGCCCTGGCCGTCCTTGCCGCAGGTCCCGATTGAAAATCCGATATCCTGCCCTACCATGTCTATATCCATGAGCACGCGGGGGCCGTTGCCCGCAAGGGTAGCGCCGCGGACGGGCTCCCCCACCTGCCCGTTTTCTATAAGATAGCCCTCCTGGACATCGAAGACGAAATCCCCCGTTAAGGTATTTACCTGTCCGCCGCCCATCTTTTTCACGAAGAGCCCCTTCGGGGTATTTTTAAGGACCTCTGCTGCCGGGGTGTTGCCGGGGGCTATCATCGTATTGGTCATCCTGGGTATGGGCCTGTGCCTGTAGGACTGCCGCCTGCCGTTTCCGGTGGGCGCGGCCCCGGCCTTCATCGCCGAGAGCCTGTCGTACATGAAATTCATCAGTATGCCGTCTTTTATGAGGACGGTCTTCTGGGCCGGGGTCCCCTCGTCGTCGAACCTGAAGGAGCCGCGTTTGCCGGGGATGGTCGAATCATCCAGGACGCTTACGATGCCGGAGGCTATCTTCTGCCCCATTTTCCCGCAGTAGACGGAGAGCCCCTGCTGTGACAGGTCGGCCTCGAGGCCGTGGCCCACGGCCTCATGTATCATGGTGCCCCCCGCCTCGGAGGAGATGACGACCGGCATCCTCCCGCCGGGGGCCCTCCTCGCCTTGAGCATCATCACCGCCTTCCTCGCGGCCCGCAGCGCCACTTCCTCCGCCGAGACCTCGTCGAAAAGCTCGAAACCCAGGAATCCGCCCACAGGCTCGTAACCCGTCTGGACGGCCCCGTTTTCCCGGGCGATCACGTTTATTATAAAGACGGTCTGAATGCGCTCGTCCGCCGCCAGAAAACCCTCCGAAGAGGCGATCTGCACCTTCTGAGCAGTCTCCCGGTATATGACACTCACCTGCTCTATGCTCTTGTGAAAACCCCTTGCGGCCCGCTCGGCGGCCTTCATTATCTCCACCTTCTTTTCAAGCGGGACCCCCGCCGGATCGATCTTAATCGTATAGTCCACAAGCGGGGCCTTCCGGGTCAGGTCCAGTTCCGCTGCGGCCTTTGCCTGCCCGAAGGCGGCCTTCAGCGCCGCCGCCAGCTCGCCGAAGGCGGCCTTCGTGAGTTCATTCGTGTAGGCGTAAGAGGTCCTGCCCCCGGAAATGACCCTTAGTCCCGCCCCCAGGTCCGCTCCCTGGGTGAGTTTCTCGACCTTGCTGTCTTCTATCTGGATGCTTGTGGCCGTTGTCGATTCCTGATAGATGTCGGCGTAGTCCACCCCCCTGGCGGCGAGGACCGCCCTCAGTGTCTCAGTTAAAATTCCAGCATCCATCATTATATTTACCCCGGCCCGCATTCGTTTTATTTTGCCCAGGCTTGTATTGTAGTTTTTTTTGCCCAGGCAGTTTCCGCTTTGGTAGTATTATAGCATGCTGAAAATCGGCATCATAGGCGGCAGCGGCCTTAATGAGATTCCGGGTCTTACCCGCCTGAGGGAAGAGACCGTAAATACCCCATATGGCGAACCCTCCGGCGGCTATCTGATAGCCGGCGCCGGGTTTCCCCCGGTGGAGGTGGTCTTTCTGCCGCGCCACGGGGCCCGCCATGATATCGCGCCCCACAAGGTAAACTACAGGGCCAATATTTGGGGGATGAAGTCTCTCGGAGTGGAGCGCATACTGGGGATAAACGCGGTGGGCGGCATAGACCCCGGACTTCCGCCCGGCAGCATCGTGATTGCCGACCAGGTGATGGATTTCACATGCGGGGCCAGGCAGTCCACATTTTACGACGGAAAAGAGGTGGTCCATGTGGATTTCACCGAACCCTACTGCCCTGAACTAAGAGGGGCTCTCCTGGAAGCCGCGCGGAAAGAAGGCAGCCCCGTCACCGCCTCCGGCGCGTATGTCTGCACTAACGGCCCGCGGCTTGAAACACGGGCGGAGATAGAGTTTTTCGGCCGCGCGGGCGGGCACGTAGTCGGCATGACGGGAATGCCGGAGGCGGTGCTTGCCAGGGAGCTTGGGCTCTGCTACGCGGCGGTGGCAATCGTGACCAATGCCGCAGCCGGGGTCCTGGGCGCCCACCGTCTTACCACCACGGAAGTCGTCGAGACGATGGCGCAGAAGACCGAGTCGATAAAGACGATATTGAAGGCGGCCTTCCCCCTCATCCCCGCCGAAAGGCATTGCCCCTGCAAGGACGCGCTCAGGGAGGCGCGCCTCTAAGGCAAGAAAATCACCCTCCCCTCTGGGAGGGGATTTCATAAAAAGCTAAAAGAAGCTTTTAGTGAAACCCTCTCCCTAAAAAGGGAGAGGGTGTTTACTTTAATTCTTAATCTTTAAATGTTTGAGTTTTGCCCGGAAGGTGTTCCGGTTCATTCCCAGTGCCCTGGCCGCCCTGAGTTTGTTGCCCTTCATTTCATTGAGGGCAAGCTCGATCAGGCCCTTTTCGACCTCGCCCATGACGGTCTCATGGAGGTTCGAGCGCTCAAGCTGGCCCAGCTTCCTCAAGTAAAGCCTCAGTCTTTCGTCGAGGAAGCTTTTGAACGAGCACGCGGGACGGGCGCCGGGAAAATCCTTTGCGCCGATGCCGCGCCCGGCGCTGAGAAAATACGCCCTGTGCACAAGCCTCTTCAGCTCGGCCACGCCCCCCGGATATCCCCGCTCCAGAAGCGCCTCCCGGGCGCTCTTCGTCAGATATTTACCATCGGATTTCAGAAAGGCGGAGAGGTCCTCGATAAAGAGGTTCGCAAGCGGTATTATGTCTTCCCGGCGCTCCTCGATGGACGGCACCTCAAGCCCCAGGTAGTTCAGGCCGTTTAAGGGCCGGGCGTCCTCGGGGCAGAAGCAGCCGGAGATTATCCGGACATCAGCCCTGATGGCGAGGTTTTTTGCCGGGGCGGAGAGCTCGCCTTTTGTGACAAGGCGCCTGACCTCCGCCATGGCCTCTTCCCCGAGCACCGAGAGCTCCTTTATGAAAAGGGTGCCGCCCCTTGCCTCCATGACGGCGGCGGTAAGCTGCTCCTCGGCCACCAGCGTCATGAAAGGCATCGACGCCCTCCGGCTTTTCAAGTGTATGAGCCTTGCGATCAGCTCGCGCCCGGACCCTGGCTGGCCAAAGAGAATTACGGGCCTGTCTGATTCGGGGAAGGGCAGGGCCGAGGCCTTCTCAGTCAGTTTCAGGAGGTTTTTCATCTTCGCGCTCCTGGCTATGACTTTGGGCCTGGTGAGGGATTTCAGGGCCTCCAGCTCTTCCCTGGCTGAGATGTCCTCGCAGACCCGGCGCAGGGTCTCTTTCAGAATCTCTACGCTCCCGCCGTTTCTCTCGAAGACCACATAGGAGGCGCCCGCCTTTAACGCCTCCTCGGTCTTCTTGAAATTGCCGTTTGAAACGGCTATGATGCCGGCCTCAGGGTAATAGGCCCTGAAGGCCGAAAGCGCCTGTATGGATTCCGATATCCCCAGATCGATTATCAGGGGGCGCGCCCCGTAGTCCGGCTGCCTGAGATTAGAGGGGAGCGTCTGCCTCCACTCGATGTCATGGCCCGAGGGCGGCAGGTTTCCCTTCAATAAACCGGCGAAGGCGGCGTCATCGCTGATTAAGAAAACAGGTCTGTTTCCCACTTGCTAAAGATTTTTTATTTTTAACTTTAACTTAACTTATCTCCGCGGCGAAGGCCGCGGGACACAAATGCACTCGTCTTTCATTAAAAAAACAAAAACCCTCCCCCCGGAGGTTGGCGATGAATCTTAAGGACGAGAATTATTACCAATTACGGGGGGAGAATATCAAGCGGGGGGAGAAAATGTCAAGCGGGGGGAAGGGCGGGTGGGCGGTTAATAAAAAAAAATTTGATAAAAAGGTTAAAATTTTACAGATGGACTCTCTTTTCAAATCGGAAGAGCCCCTTGCATACCGCATGTGCCCCCGGGACATGGAAGAGTATTTCGGCCAAAGGCACATACTTGGGGAGGGGAAACTCCTGAGGCGCGCAATCGAGGCCGACAGGATGACCTCCATAATCCTCTACGGGCCGCCGGGCACCGGCAAGACCGCCCTGGCCAGGGTCATCGCCAATCACACAAAGGCGCGTTTCGAGTGGCTCAATGCCGCCACAGCCGGGCTCCAGGAGATAAGAAAGGCCATCGCCGAGGCCAGGAAAGAAAGAAAAGCGGGCCGCAAGACCATCCTCTTCCTCGATGAGATACACCGCTTGAACAAGCTCCAGCAGGATGCCCTCCTGCCGGACGTCGAAGAGGGAAACGTCACGCTGATTGCGGCCACGGTCGAAAACCCGTTTTTCTATGTGAACTCCGCGCTCCTGTCAAGAAGCCAGGTCTTCGAGCTGAAACCCCTCCTGGAGGAAGACCTGCTTTCGGTAATGAAGTCGGCCCTCCGGGACAGGGAAAGGGGGCTTGGCCGGATGGGCATCCAGGCCGATGAAGAGGCGCTCCGGCATCTCGCCCGGGTCTCGGACGGGGACGCAAGAAGGGCGCTCTCCGCCCTAGAGCTTGCCGCCCTCACCACCGCGGCCGGCACAGACGGCGTGATACATATAACCGGCGCGGTCGCGGAGGAATCCATTCAAAAAAAGACCGTGGTCTATGACAAGGCGGGGGACCAGCACTATGACACCATCTCTGCCTTCATAAAGAGCATGCGCGGCTCGGACCCGGATGCGGCCGTCTATTACCTGGCCAAGATGATTTACGCCGGAGAGGACCCGCGCTTCATAGCAAGGAGGCTCATCATATTCGCCTCGGAGGACATAGGGCTTAAAGACCCGATGGCCCTGGTGCTCGCCGTGGCCGCCCTGCACGCCGTCGAATTCATAGGGATGCCGGAGGGCAGAATCCCGCTTGCCCACGCCGTCCTCTACGCCGCGACCGCGCCGAAGAGCAACGCGGGCATCGTGGCTATAGACAGGGCGCTAAAGGACATCGCCGAGCAAACGACCCTCGAGGTCCCGGACCACCTTAAAGACGCCCATTACCGGGGGGCCGAAAAACTCGGGCGCGGCGCCGGCTACAAATACCCGCATGATTATCCGGACGCCAAAGTCGAGCAGGAATACCTCAAGAAGAAAAAAAAGTATTTCGAAAAGCCGGAGTAGGGGGCAAGAGGAGGCGGAAAAGCCGTCTGAAGCATCTCATTTTAAGCTTTTCCGTTATAATCTATAATGTTTTATGAGGAAGTATTCAGGGGTTTAAATGAAAAACGTGTGGACTACATTGTGGTCGGCGGGGTGGCCCTGGTACTCCATGGTGTTGTCAGGCTTACGGCCGACCTGGATATAGCCGTCGGCCTTGAGACAAGAAACCTTAAAAAGCTCATCTCAATCATGGCGAAACTGGGTTACAAGCCCGCGGCCCCGGTTAAGGCGGAAGACCTCCTTGACGGCGCCCTTAGAGAAAAATGGATACGTGAAAAAAATATGCTTGCCTTCGGCTTCCGCCATTTGAAGGGACCCGGACTTGTTGATGTCATGATATCCACGCCCGTCAAATATTCCGAATTGAAAAAAAACGCAGTTATGGTCAAGGCCGGCGGCATAAAAATCCCGGTGGTCTCCATCACCGGCCTCATAAAAATGAAAAAAGGCTCAGGCAGGCCACAGGACGCCTTGGATGTCGAGGCGCTTCGCGAGGCTAAACGGCATGAAAAATAAAAAACAGTTTGTCCACCGGCTCACGAAGGAGCAGATAGAGCAGACGAGGCACATGTCCGCCGCGATGAGACTCCAGTGGCTGGAAGAAGCCAACGATTTCATAAACAAGACACTCGGCGTCAAAAGACGCGCGCAGTTCGACAAGAGGTTCAAGGTCTTCCTCTCCAAACCCCGCCGGGTCTCAACCTGAAGCCGGCGGGCCCTAAAGTTGCAGCTTCGTCCAGAAGAACTAAACCGCTGCGCGGTAGATGTTGTGCCCTACGCCTGTCCTGATTAAGACAACGTTTTCCCCTGACCAATCCGAGTAAAGGCATGCTTCAAGTCTGACCGGTAGTTTTCATACAATCTCCTTTTGCTGTACCGCCCGCATAAGCTGGCGGATTTTTCTCAAGAAGGAGATTGTGTCATGGGTGAATTGAGAGATCAGATGATCACGGAGCTTCAGTTGAGGGGGTTTCAAGCGAGGACGCAGAGGACGTATCTGAGAGAAGTAAGGAATATGGCGCTTTATTTCAACAAGTCGCCGGAAAATCTGAACGAGGGCGAGATCAAGGAATACCTGCTTTACCTAAAGGACAAGAGAAAACT
>JAJYJK010000031.1 GCA_021789555.1 Nitrospirota bacterium | reverse complement strand
TTTTCCGCTTCCTTGTGGTTTCCTTCATACAGTGGCTCCTTCCTTTCTTAAAGGATTAAATTGGTTCCGTGGATTATGCCACGGGGGAGCCACTCTTTCCAATTTCAACTAAAAACAGTATATCCTCCATGGGGAAGGGTGTTCCACCAGATATCAACCCTAAAAATTTCTGCCCTGGTACCGGTGTATAATGGAAAAGGGGAATATATGGTTTCCATGAAAAAAACTGTATTTCTTTTCACGATCATCCTGTTCTTTTCCATCACAAAGGCTTCTTGTTATGGCAATCTAAATCTGGTCAGGCAGATCGAATTGCCCAATGTAAAAGGCCGTTTGGATCATTTGGCGGTCGATCCCCAAAGGCAGTTACTTTTTGTTGCTGCTTACGGCAATAATTCACTGGAAGTTATTGATTTGCGCCGGGGAAAACTTATTCGATCAATTAGCGGCCTGAATAGGCCGCAAGACGTGAAATATATTCCCTTGGAAGGCCTGTTGGCTGTTTCAAACGGCGGAGACGGTACTTTGCGGTTGTTTGATGCCAATTCATTGATGTGGGTTAAGACCATTTATTTTCGAGGCGATGCCGACAATATGAGGCTTGGCCCATCAGGGACAAGGCTTTATGTGGCTTACGGGGAGGGCGCGATTGGAATTGTCAGCCTTCCGGGGCTGAGGCGCATTGGCGATATCCGGTTGGGAGCACATCCGGAATCTTTTCAGATTGACGGGGTCTCGGAAAAGATGTACGTGAATGTGCCAGGCAAAAGAGAAATAGCCGTCATTGATATAAGGCAAGAGAAAATCGTGTCAAAATGGCGTTTCACTCCAGCTCGCGATAATTTTCCTATGGCTCTTGATGAAAAGACACATTGCTTATTTATCGGGGCATGGGTTCCAGCAATATTGGTAACCTATGATACCCATTCCGGTAAACTGCTCTGCAGGACAAGGATATCGAGAGATGCAGATGATATGTATATCGATCCAAAAAGCGGACTCATCTATTGTTCATGTGGGACCGGTTTCCTTGACGTTATCGCTCCATGGAAGAACAGGCATGGGGTCATTTCAAAAATACATACCTCTCCCGGGGCGAGAACATCTCTGTTGGTCCCGCAGCGGCATAGAATTTATGTGGCCGCTCCAGCTGAAAACGGACATGCGGCAAGAATACTAGAGTTTAAGATAGAATAAGATTTAACCATTGATCCTGATTTGCACAGCACAGATAAACATTTGTATTAAGGTGGCGATGATCAGATTTTTTCAAAATCATTTTCACCAGAAAAGCATCAGATTGAGCATCTTCGCATAATTCCAAAGTGTATTAGTTACGAATGGCATAAAATAGTTTCATTAAATTGAAATTATAACAGATTTCTGGACGGACTGTTGATCGTCAGCCCGCACGTTGCGGGTGGCCTCGGCTTTAGGTTATCATTTTGTATGCTTTATCCATATCAGACGACGGGCATTGGCAGCCTGCCCCATACCGATGCGGAGGCGGCGGTCGCGCTGGTGCTTGAGACCTTCGACATCCCCTTCTGGCCGCAACTGCCGAGGGTCTCCTTCAGGGAGCAGATGATACCCCAGTTTTCAGAGGGGCTGCCCTTCATACGGGTCGACGATGAGAGGAAGAGCGTCTGGGTCAACAGAAGCGGCAGCGACGAGCTGGAGAGGTTTTACGAGTTCTGCACCGAGGAGACCCGCATCGCCATCTCGGAGAATTTCGCCGAGGGCCTCCACGCATTTCTAAGAATTACAAGAGGGCGGCGCTTCAATTGCCTCAAGGGCCACGTCACCGGGCCCCTCACCTTCACCCTCGGCCTGAACGACAGCAGGGGCAAGCCGGTCTACTATGACGAGGAGCTTAGAGAGGTCTACCTGATGGGCCTGGAGGCCAAGGCCCGCTGGCAGATCGACGCCCTCAGGGCGAAGGCCGACCAGGTGGTCATATTCATAGACGAGCCGGTTGCGGGCGCGCTGGGCAGCACCGCGTACATTACCGTGGAGCGGGCGGAGGCGCTGAGACTCTTAAGGGAAATGGTGCAGACTATAAAGAGGTGCGGCGCCACGCCGGGCATACATTGCTGCGGCCGCGCCGAATGGCCCCTCCTGATTGAATCCGGCGTGGAGATTCTGAATTTTGACGCCTATGATTACGGCGACACGCTGCTGATATATCCGGGCGAGATAGAGGATTTCCTGAAGAGGGGCGGGATCCTGGCCTGGGGGATTGTGCCCACGACGGAGGCCATAAACAGCGAGTCCGAAGAGTCCATTTACGCCCTTTTCATGCGGAGGTTCGAAAAGCTCTCCGCCCGCGTGCCGGCCGACCTGCTCAGGGAAAAGATACTGCTCACCCCCGCCTGCGGCACGGGGTCGCTCTCCGAGACCGAGGCGCTGAAAGTCTTCGAGCTTATCATCAGGTTGAAGGAATCGCTCGCCTGATGCGTATAGGGCTGTGCGGCAGCCACAGGACGGGCAAGACGACCCTCGCCGCTGCTATCTCCAGGCGCGCCGGCATGCCCTTTGTGCAGACCGTCACCTCGGATGTTTTTAGGCAATTCGGCCTCGACCCGGCAAAACCCCTTCCCTTCGAAAAAAGGCTGTGGATACAGGACAAGGTCCTCGAGGCGGCCGAGGCGATATGGCGGCAGACATCGGGCGGTTTCGTCACGGACAGGACCCCTGTCGACATGATGGCTTACACATTGGCGGACATACAGGGGGCCACCGAGGCGGATTTCGGCCGTCTGGAGGCGTATCTCGACCGGTGTTTCGAGTCGGCCAACAGGTTTTTTGACGCGCTCGTAGTCGTCCAGCCGGGGATCAAGCTTGTGCATGAGGAAGGCAAAGCCGCCCTGAACCGGGCGTATATGGAGCACCTGAACTACCTGGTCCTCGGCCTCGCAAGCGACCGGCGGCTAAAGGCGCGGACGATTTGCCTTGGGCACGGGGCAACCGGCATCGAGGAGCGCGTCCGGACAGTGCTGGAAGCCCTCGGCCTTTAAAGTCCACACCCCTCCCCTAATCCCCTCCCTTTTTAGGGAGGGGATTTCGTTAAAGGCAAGTCTGTTACCTTATGTTAAATCCTCTCCCTAAAAAGGGAGAGGGTTGGGAGAGGGTGTTTATTTTTTCTTTGTTTTTCTACCGGGGTTCACTAAAATAAAGTGCATGGGCCGGATTGCAAGCGGCATGCTGGGCACATTTATCCCGATCTTTGTGGCTATAGACGTATTTGCCGCCTTGGGGATATTCATCTCGCTTACGGAGGGGCTGGACCGGCAGGCGGTAAAGTCGATAATATTCGATTCGGTTGTCACGGCCCTCATCGTGAGCGTGGGGTTCCTTGCGTTCGGGGAGGCGGTCTTCAGGGCCCTGGGCATTACCACCGATGATTTCAAGATAGCCGGCGGCCTCGTCCTTCTCATATTTGCCGTGCGGGACCTGCTTTGGGGCTCCGAGGCCAGAAGGCCCACCGGCAAATTCGGCGCGGTCCCGATAGGCGTGCCCCTCATAGTGGGGCCGGCGGTGCTTACGACATTGATTGTGCTTCTGGACCGCTACGGGCTTTTTTTTACGGCCGCAAGCCTGATACTGAACCTGGGCATCGTCTGGATCACTTTCGTCCAGGCCCACAGGATAGTCAGGTATTTCGGCAGGGGCGGCATACTCGTCTTCTCCAAGATAATGCTTTTGGTGCTGGCGGCGATAGCCGTAATGATGATGCGCCTTGGCATCACGGGCTTCCTGGCGGCCCGCTCATGAGGGCGATCGTCATAGTGCTTGACGGGGTTGGCGCGGGTGCGGCCCCGGATGCCGCCCTTTACGGTGATGCGGGCGCAGACACGCTTGGGCACGTGGCAGAGGCCGCGGGCGGACTGAAACTGCCGGCGCTCGGGCGGCTGGGCCTTGGAAACATCATGGAGATAAAGGGCGTCCCACCGGTTGCCGCCCCCGCCGCCTCCTTTGGCCGGATGCGGGAGCTTTCGGCAGGCAAGGACACCATCACCGGCCACTGGGAAATGATGGGGATTTTGAACGAGACCCCGTTTCCAACCTATCCCGGGGGCTTTCCGCCCCGGGTCATCTCCGAATTCGAACGGCGCACCGGGAGAAAGGTTTTGGGCAATAGGGCCGCCTCGGGCACCGTGATAATAGAGCAACTGGGGGCAGAGCACATGAGGACGGGCTCCCCCATTGTATATACGTCGGCGGACAGCGTCTTTCAGATTGCGGCGCACGCGGACGTAATCCCGGTGGAAGGGCTCTACCGGATGTGCGAGACGGCGCGGGAGATGCTCGTTTCCCCCGACAACGTCTGCCGCGTGATCGCCAGGCCCTTTGAAGGCGCGCCCGGGAATTTCAGGCGCATCTCCGCAAAAAGAAAGGATTTCCCCCTGCCGCCCCCGGAAGAGGCGGTAGTCGACATACTGGCCTCAAAAGGCGTCCCTGTCTTTAGCGTGGGGAAGGTCGCCGAGATGTTCGGTATGCGGGGTTTCACTGACGGCATGATAAAGACGGGCGGAAACGCGCAGGGGATGGAGGAGATAGTGAATCTGCTCAAGAGACAGGCGCGGGGCCTTGTGTTTGCGAACCTGAACGATTTTGACACCCTCTTTGGCCACAGGAACGACCCTGAAGGGTTCGCCCGCGCCCTGGAGGGGTTTGACGAATGGTTTAACGGGTTTTTACCTATATTGGGTTCTGAGGATTTTTTATTCATAACCGCAGACCACGGGAACGATCCCACAACGCCCGGCACCGACCATTCGAGGGAGCTTGTGCCGCTGCTTTTTTCAGGTAATTTTTCGGGTAAAGGGAAGGCGGGCAGGGACCTGGGACTGAGAGCGGGATTCATGGACCTGGGCGCCACGGTGGCCGAAATCTTTGGCTTAAGGGGCCCCAGGGGCAAGAGCTTTTTGTAGCTATCTTCCATCCTGGGAGAGGAGATCAAAAAAGGAAAAGTCCCCCGGTAGGGGGGGGTAAAGACTGGGCGGGTGGGTGAAAAATCCGCTTATAAAAATCCTCTTTCCCGCGGTAATCATTTTTGTAAGCATCGCCGTTTTCACGGGGACCGGGTGGCTTCTGCCCTTTTGGGCGGGGTGCCTGCTGGCTGCGGCGCTTATTTTCAGGGGATGGGATGTCTTGCATGCGGCGCTCCTTCTTTTCATGCTCGCCCTTGAAATCCATCTGCCTCCGTTTTTTGGCCTGCCGACCGTTAAATCCCTTTTCCCGCTTCTGGCGTCCACGCTTCTTGTGTTGCCGTTTCCGCGGAGAAAAGAGGCGCTCTCATGGATAAGGGCTGGCAGGCTCGGCAAAACCTCCGTTTTGATTGTTATCGTCGTCGCGGCTGTTTCGACCGCGGCCCTGGTCCTGTGGGCAAATTTGGTGACCGGTCACCATGCGGCGTCTGGCCGCTTGCCGGCGGCCGGCCTCGAGGCTGCAAGGCAGTCCCTGCGGCGCTTGCCCCTGTGGTCCGTTTTCGTATTTGGCGCGCCTGCCTTTGCGCTGGTGAATGCCCTGGCCGAGGAGGGGATTTACAGGGGCGTGCTGCAGGAGGCGCTGGGCCGCGTGTTCGGGGGGGAAACTTTCGGAGCAAAGACATTTGTGCTTCTGCTGCAGGCCTCCGCATTCGCGGCGGCCCACTACCTTGGGGGATTCCCGAACGGGGCGGACGGTTACGCGATGGCCCTGCTCTACGGGCTTGTCCTCGGGTATCTGCGCGACAGGACCGGCGGCATGCTAGCGCCCTGCCTCGCACATTTCGCGGCGGACCTCGCAATCGGCTATATCCTCGTCTTTTATGCCTAGGATGTTGCGGTAGACCGATAAGACGTGGCCCCCCACGGCATCCCAGGAAAAGGCCTTCTCGACCGCCTGTCTGCCGTTTCCCCCCATCCACCTCGCCCATTCGAAATTCGTGAAAAGCGTGCCTATCCCCCAAGCGATCGACTCCGGTGTCGGGTCTATCTTGAGGCCGTCCACCTCGTGCCATACGAACTCATCGGGGCCGCCGTTTCTGGTGGCGATGACGGGTTTGCCCGCGCTCCACGCCTCGAGCACCACGATGCCGAAGGGCTCGTTTCTGCTTGGCACGCAGACCATGTCGCAGGCCTTGTAGAGGTTCGCCAGCTCCGAGCCGTTTTTGAAGCCCAGGAACCTGACGGCGTGCGCAACGCCCAGGTGGCGCGCCCTGGCCTCCACATGCCCCCTCATCTCCCCGTCGCCCACGAAGGCGAATTTCGCGTTCGGGTAATACCAAAGGACATAAGGGATGGCTTCCGCCAGCAGGTCCGGGCCTTTCTGGTAAACCATGCGCCCGCAGAAAAGGACCATCGGGTCCATGGCGCCGATGCCGTAGAGGGCCTTCACCTGGGCCGGCACAATCCAGCCGTCGAAGTGATGGAGATTGACCCCGTTGAAGACGACCCATATCTTCCACGGGGGGACTTCATACATCCACATCAGCTCCCTTTGAATGCCCTGGGAGACAGCGATGACCTTGTCCGCCCAGAAGGCGCCGGCCCTCTCTATCGCCCGGATGCGCGAAGAGCTGCCGTCGTAGAAATTGTTGCCGCAGCGGCCGTACTCGGTGGAGTGCACCGTCAGCACCCCCTTGCGCCCCCGCCCCTGTTTTATCCATATCATGGCGCTCGCCGCAAGCCAGTCGTGGGCATGGATGATATCGAAATGCCTGCCCATGAAATCCTCGGTGCTGTAGACGTGGTGGACGATGGAGCGGCACATGTCGAGTGTCTCATCGACGAAATCGGGGCTGAGCCTGAAGGGGCAGCGGTGATAGTGCACGCCGTCTATCTTTTCGTATGCCGTCTGGCCCCGCCCCATCCTTGTAAAGACATGCACTTCGTTGCCCCTGCGCTCAAGGGCGGCCGCAAGCTCCGTGACGTGGACTGCCACCCCGCCTACGGCTATTGAATGAAGCGACTCCCAGCAAAGCAGTGCGATTAGCATCGGTTGCTCTCCGGAAAAGAGATATACTTTTCAAATTGTATCACCATTTAAGCCGATTTGAAATTGTCTTGTCTTGTATGGGGGTGGATGGCGGGCTCTTCATAAAATCAAGGAGTTGGACGCCCCGCGCCTGAAAAATACAAAAGGCGCGGATGCGGGGCGGCGGCGCAATTGCCGGATTTTTTGGCGGCGGCTGACGGTTTTATCCAAGCCGGGTCTTGGCCTGTGAGACGAGGCCGTGGAGCATCTTCAGCTCCCATTCGGTAATCCCGGCCCTTGAGAGGATTTGCTTGAGGTTTTTCAGTATGGTGATCTCCATGTCCTTGTTGCCGCGGGGTATGTAGTGGAGGGAGTCGAGGACCTCCCGGAGCCTCGCATAAAAGAAGGACATCTCATCGTGCGCGGCAAGTTTTTCCTTTTTGGGCTGTTTGCCCCCCGTCGCATCCTGCGGCTGCCCGTCCGCGAGGAAAAGTTCATATGCCACAAGCAGCACTGCCTGGGAGAGATTGAAGGAGGGCATCTCCGGGCCGGCCGGGATATTCATCAAAAAAGCGCACTCTTCCGTCTGCCCGTTTGAAAGCCCCCGGTCTTCGCTGCCAAAGAGGATTGAAACCGGCCGGCCTTCAAGCGCATGGTTTTTTAATCTTTCTACGCCCTCTTTCAGCGTGCGGACGGGCCCCCTCTGCTTTCCGGCCCTCCTGCTGGCCCCGGCTATAAGGGTTTTGCCTTTCAGGGCATCTTCAAGGCCTTCATGGATTTTTATGTTTTCCAGTACGTCGAGGGCGCCGTGGGCGAACCAGAGGGCCTCTTCCGCGGGGAATTTTTTCGGGGCCACCAGTTCGAGGCGGGGGAAACCGAAATTTTTGAGCGCCCTGGCCGAGGCCCCTATGTTTCCCGCTTCCCTGGGGCAAACCAGGACGAAAGAGATATTTTGCTTCCAGGCATCGTCACGCACATCTAATTTTAACGTATTTTCAGGCGACGGGGATTTCCGGCCTGAAACCAGTGTGCGCGATGATACCCTTAGCCGTCATGGAGTTTAGGATTTTTTTGCCGTGGGACTGCTCTTTTTCGATGAGTTGCTTGAACCGGCTTATGGCCTGCAATTCCGTCTCCCCCGTCAGGGCGTCCCAAAAATAGCCCTCGACCGTGCTTTTTTCAAGCTCCAGGGACATCCTGAGCGCGTCCTCCAGAGTCAGGTCGTCGGCCTCCAGCCGTTTTTTAAAGGTCCTTGCGCATCCCAGGGCCTCGTTTATGAAAGGCATTGTCTCGCGGTCGAGAAAATCGATCAGTTCGCCTTCCCTGCCGCCTCTGGCCATTTGCAGCAAAACCGCATGGTTTCGCTCATCGCTTGAGAGCTCCTGCCAAAGACCTTCCTCCGGAAAGCGCTCGGAAAGGCCGCGGTATATGTCGGCGCACGCGATTTCAACCGCTATGCACGCTTCGGTCCGCTGGTCCGCCTTGACCTTCATGACCAAGCCCTGTATCCTCCTTCCGCCAATTCAATTTTCTCATGTTCAAAACGGGAGTCAAGAGGAGGGAAAGGTGTGGGGCAAAAAAAGCAGCTGCGGAAAGACAGAAGGGCAGGGGAAACGGTATATTTTATTTGCCGGCCAGGAGGCGGGCGGCCTCGCCTGCCAGCAGGGAAAGCGTCTCGTCCCTTGCCCCCATGATGACCACGCAGTCCCGGCTGCCCGCGTGCCTGAGGGCTTCCGCCCGGCCGGAGACGGCGACGGCGGATTTCCCCCTCCCCGCAATTGCGCGCGCAAGCTCGCCGCTGGATATGTCCATGCTCACCGTGCCGCCCTGGTAGAAGATGGGCAGCAGGATGAGGAGGTCGCCGCTTCGGAGGTTTTGGGCGAACGCCTCGATGTACTCGTTTTTCATCATCCGGACCGGGCCGAACCCGTGGGGCTGGAACACGTAGCAGACGCGTTTTTGCTCTTTTATCGCCCCTACGGCCTTCATGAGGGAGGATATCTTATGCGGGTTGTGGGCGAAATCGTCTATCACCAGCTTGCCGCGGGCGTTTAAGTGGATGTCGAACCTGCGCTCTATGCCGCTGAATCGAGGCAGCGCGGCGGCAATCTTTTCAAGCGGTCCGCCGAGGCCAGAGACGATGGCGATCGCCGCAAGGGCGTTATATACGTTGTAGGCCCCGGGCAGGGCGAGTTTAAACCGCACGCCCCTCACCGTGAATTCGGAGCCAAAGGGATGGAGCGCCAGGTCCTCGGCCCGGAAATCCGCGCCGGGGCCCATGCCGAATTTTTGTATGGCGTCCCTTTTTTGCCCGGCCCCTTTTTGTTTAATCACCTGGAGGCCGTTTAGATTTGCGTCGTCGGCGTTTATAATCCTGAGTCCGGAGGTGTTTGCCGCAATTTTTTCAAACATGCGCGCCGTCTCTTCGATGCCTTTATGGTCCAGCTCAAGATTGAGAATGGCCAGGTGGCGCGGCCGGTAGTTGACGAGCGTGCCGTCGGACTCGCACGCCTCCATCACGAGCCAGCGCGAGCCGCCGGCGAGGAAGTTGCCGGGTCTTTGTCCGTTTTTGAAGGCCTTCACCCTGCCGCCGCCTAAAAAATTCGGCTGGAGCCCGAGCTCCCGCATAAGAAAGGCCGTCAGTCCCGAGGCCGTCGACTTGCCGCTTGTGCCGGTGACGGCGATGGTGTCGAACTCCCTTGAGAGCTCGGCCAGGTACTCGGGCCTTGTCTTTAACGGCACCCCGAGGGCCTTCGCCTTTACGACCTCCGCGGTTCCGGCCTCGACTGCCGTGCTCATCACCGCGAAATCCAGTGCGCCGTCTATGCCGGAGCCGTCCTGGGGGAATATCCTGATGCCGCTGCCCTCAAGCAGCGCGGCGACCGGGTGAGCGGGGGCGAGGTCGAAGGCCCGGTCGGAGCCGCTTACCTCATGGCCCCCCGCGGCCATGAAGGAAGCTATCGCCGATACCCCGCTTCCCCCAATGCCGGAAAAAAATATCCTCATGCAAGCCCCCACATGGCAATCTCTTATTTTAAAACAGCGGGCTCTTACTTTAAAACAGTAAACGGCATTAATTCCAGGAAGGGTCACAGGGCAGGCATTGACTATTGGTTCCTGCATAATTGATGTCCTGGAAAAGCTGGAGCGAAGCGGAGGTGAGGGGATAGACACGATGAAATTCCTCTTGACTGCGCGCCCTTAATGTGCCATATTTCAATCAGAATATGGAACGTATTATTGTTTGCCCGGGCTGCTAAAATGATGCCTCCTTTTTGATTTCTTCCATGACCCCTCGGTTCAAAAAGGAAGATATTGGTCTGTGAGTGCCCGCAAAGGCGGTGGGGCGATTTTTGTTTTTTTGTGAAACCGAAAGAAACCTGTCAGCAGAAAGGAGACTGGGATGAAGAAGATTTATGTGGGGAATCTGTCTTACGCCGCCACCGAGGACGACCTTCGCCAGGTGTTTGAAGGGATAGGGGAAGTCCAGTCGGTAAAGGTGATCAAGGACGAGGTGACCGGGCGTTCCAAGGGTTTCGGGTTTGTCGAGATGACCTCGGACGAGGACGCGGACAAGGCCATCCAGAGCTTAAACGGAACGAACCTCCTGGACCGCGCGATGAAGGTAAGCGAGGCGCGTCCGCCGGCCGAAAGGGGAGGCAGGGAGCAGAGAAAACCGTTTGGCAGAGGAGGAGGCCGGGGCAGATACTAGGGGAAAAGGTTTTTTTAAAAAATCTTTTCAGACGGCCCGTAAGGCGGCCTCACTGACCGTCCCGTTTTCCATGGTAAAAGCCCTGACGTCGGGTTTTCCGCCCGCAAGCCCGATTATTATGTAAACTGTGTCCCAGAAGGCAAGCGATACGTCCTTGGCCGACGGGCATGCGGGGCCGCCCGGATGGCTGTGATAGATGGCGAGCATTTCCCGGCCGTCCTTCTTCATCTGCTTGTCGATTTCGAGCTGTTGCCGGGGGTCAAGCTCATAGCTGACAGCCGAGGCGTCCACGTTTTTGCCCCGATAGATGCGCTCCACGCGATTGCCCCTTCCAGCCAGGATGCCGCAGACCTCAAGGGGGCTGCCGGAAAGGGCGTGCCCGACCATCAGGTCATAGATGCCGGCCGGTATCTCTATCTCGCGCAAGGTAGTGATTTTTTTAAAAAATTTGTCTTTAATTAAATCCTTTCCCTAAAAAGGGAGAGGGTTGGGAGAGGGTGTTTAATCATCTCTGGCAATATCCTGCGTCGTAGTCCGCAAGCTCCGTAATGGTGGGGTTTTGTCCGCAGACCGGGCAGTCCGGGTTCCTGGGGACTTTTACCTTCCTGAAAGAAGTCGTGAGCGCGTCGTAGATAAGCAAGGTGTTTTTCAGCGGCTCTCCCCTGCCAAGTATCAGCTTCAGGGCCTCCGTTGCCTCCAGCGCGCCGATGACCCCGGGCAGCACGCCTAATACCCCCGCCTCCTGGCAGGAGGGCACAAGCCCCGGAGGCGGCGGCGCCTCGAACAGACAGCGGTAGCAGTGCCCCTCATGGGGAATGATCGTCGTCACCTGTCCCTCGAACCTCAGTATCGCCCCGCTTACGAGCGGCTTGCGCATGAACACGCAGGCGTCGTTTACCAGGTAGCGGGTCGGGAAATTGTCGCTCCCGTCGATTACGATGTCATAGTCCTTAAGGACATCGGTTATATTGTCTTTATTCAGACGGCCCTTCATCGCGATCACGTTCACGTCCGGGTTCAGCGCCTCGAAGGTCTTCTTCGCGGACTCCACCTTCGGCATGCCTATGGTGCCCGTGCTGTGGGCGATCTGCCTCTGGAGGTTCGAGACCTCCACCACGTCGTCATCCACGATGCCGATAGTCCCTACGCCGGCCGCGGAAAGGTAATAGCCGACCGGACAGCCGAGTCCGCCGGCCCCCACGATGAGGACCTTCGCGGCCAGGAGTTTTTTCTGTCCCTTGCCGCCCACCTCGGGCAGGATGATATGCCGGCTGTAACGTTGGACCTGAAGATCGGTAAACTCCATCCTAGTCCTTCTCCTTGCGCACGACGATGACCCATTCCTTGTCGCCCGTCTTGTCCACTTTGAGCACCTTCTGGCCGTGGTCCTGCATAGACTTGGGTATGTTGTTTACGGCCTCCGGGTAATCAAGCACAATCTCGAGGACCTCGCCCACTTCCATGTCTTCCATGGCCAGCTTGGCCTTTACAAAGGTGTAGGGGCAGACAAGCCCCTTTATGTCCAGCTTCCTGACCGGCTTTTCCTCTTCCTGCATTTTCTGCTCCTCCCCCATCCCCTTCAATTCCCCAAAGACTATTGATTATCTTTATGAACAAATTATAAGAATTTATCCATTTAAATTCAAATTGAAAAAGAATTTACTTAACTATTCTTCGCCTTCGACTCTTATCAGGTGGCTTTTGGCAGCCACGGCCGGCAGGCTGTCTATTCTTCTTAAGGCCCGTCTCACGTCTTTCTCCGTCGCCTTGTGCGTGAGGATTACAATCGGCACGGCCTCCCCTTCCTTCCTGTCTTTCTGGATTACGGAGGCTATGCTTATGTTGTTTTGCCCGAGGACGCCTGAAATCTTTGAAAGCACGCCCGGCCTGTCCAGGGCCGCGAAGTGGAAATAGTACCTGGCCTGCACCTCGTCTATCGGGCGTATGCCCATCGGGGAGGATGCGGTCACCGGGCCGCCCCTGGGCCTTGCCCCGTTCATTACCCTGCCTGCTATCTCCGCGATGTCGCTTACGACGGCGGAGCCCGTCGGCATGTCTCCCGCCCCCCTGCCGTAGTAAAGGGTGTCGCCGGTTTCCCGCCCGTTTACGTAGATGGCATTCATCACGCCGTCGACTTTAGAGATGAGATATCCCTTCGGCAGCATCGTCGGGTGGACGCGCAGCTCCACCCGGCCCCCCTCCGCCTTGGCGATTGCAAGGAGTTTTATCTTGAACCCAAGCTCCGAGGCAAAGGCTATGTCCTGGGGCGTGATCTCCGTTATCCCCTCCGTGTATACGCTTTTGTATGAAAGCGGTATGCCGAAGGCCAGCGAGGCAAGTATAGTGAGCTTATGGGCCGAATCGGCGCCCCCTACGTCCAGGGTCGGGTCGGCCTCGGCATAGCCCAGCGCTTGGGCCTCCTTGAGGGCCTGCGGGAATTCAACCGCCTCGTTTGTCATCTTTGTGAGGATATAGTTGGAGGTGCCGTTTACGATCCCGTAGACATAATTTATCCGGTTTGCAATGAGCCCCTCCCTGAGGACCTTTATTATCGGGATGCCGCCCCCCACACTGGCCTCAAAACCGACGCTGACGCCGCGCCTTCCGGCTGCGGCAAAAATCCGGGACCCGTGTTCGGCCAGAAGGGCCTTGTTGGCGGTGACGATGTTTTTCCCGTTTTCTATCGCCCGCAGGATTAGCTCTCCGGCCACCCCGAGCCCGCCGATAAGCTCCACGACAATATCTATCTCCGGGTCGTCCGTGACCTCTCTCGCATCGGTCGTAAGCACGCTTTTCCCGAGCCTTATCCCGCGGTCTTTCCTGATGTCCAGGTCCGCAATCTTCCTGAGGACAACCGGGAAGCCAAGCCGCTCTTCGAGGACCCCGGCATTTTCAACAAGTATGCGGGCCGCGCCGCTGCCGACCGTGCCGAAGCCGAGAATGCCTACGTTGACCGCCCTTTTATTTCCTTTTCGCGCCATATCGTGATATTCCTTCGGATGTTTGTCTCGGAAATTTCAAATATTATCACAAAAGCGTGGGTTTAGGCAAAACAAAACAGCCAAAACACACCCTCTCCCAACCCTCTCCCTCAAGGGAGAGGGTTTCACATAAGGCGGCGTGCTGACAGCCGCCCGATATGCTGCTAGCATGTTATCAAATGCGGATACTTCCCGCGGCGGCCGCCGCGAGGGCCCTTACAGTGCTGGAGGCGGGCCTCGGCTTCGGGTTCCTGGCCATAATAATAAGCTTTCTGCCGGCCCTGAACCAGTTTTTCTACAGGCGCGAAACGCAGATTTCGATCCTGGACGCCCGCATCGGCTCGCCGCCCGCGGCCTCGGAGATACTGGCAAGACATATCGTCGGGGGAAACCTCGATGTCCTTCATCAATTGCTCTATGACTGGGAAAGATGGGCGGCGGAACTGCATGAAAGCCATCTCTCGTATCCCGTTTTGGCCTATTTCCGCTCCGAGCATGAAAACCAGTCCTGGCTGACGGCGCTCGCCGCGATTCTGGACACGTGCGCCTTTGTAATGTCCGGAGTGGAAGGGGCGTGCAAATGCCAGGCGGAGCTGACCTTCGCCATGTCCAGGCATACGATAACCGATCTGTCCAGGGCCCTGCGTTGCCCCCCGGAGAAATCCGGGTCCGGCCGCCTGCCGCCCGGTGAATTGCTCCGCCTCCGGTCCATGATCTCGCAAAAAGGGCTAAGACTTGCCGATGAGGACGAGATGGGGAAAAGGCTCGCGGAATTGCGCCCCCTGTATGAGCCTTATGTCAGCTCCCTTGCCCTGCGCTTCCACCTTGCAGTGCCCCCATGGGTGCGGGAGTGAATTATATCGATAAAACCTGTCCCCAAAATCGGGACATGCAGGATTTCGCCTTTCGGGGGCGGGGCGAAGCCCCAATTAATAAAAAGGCCGGGCGGGAAATCCGCTTCTGATTTGAAAAATAAGGCGTAAATCTGATAAATTGTGACTATGCTTCAAAAATTCCCGATAACGCCGGACGGCTACAAAAAGATGCAGGAGGAGCTGGGGCGGCTCCTGAAGATCGAAAGGCCGAAGAACATCAGGGAAATCGAGGAGGCGCGCGCCCACGGGGACCTCTCCGAAAACGCGGAATACGACGCGGCGAAGGCAAGGCAGTCCTTCCTCGAGGGCAGGATTATCGAGCTTAAGCAGAAGGTGGCCCTCGCCCAGGTCATAGACCCGTCCACGATAAACCAGAGCAGGGCCGCGTTCGGGGCCACGGTAAAAGTCCTGGACACCGGGGCCGATGAGCAGTACGTCTTCACCTTGGTCGGGGTCGAGGAGGCCGACGCAAAGCAGGGCAGGATATCGATAAGCTCGCCGGTGGGCAGGGCCCTCCTGGGAAAAGAGGCCGGGGACACGGTCACGATAAAGGCGCCTGCCCGGACGATCGAATACGAGATCATTGAAGTCAGCTTCGTCTGATATTTTTACCTCTCCGCGCCTCTGCCGGGGGAAAGTCCGCGCAAATATAAAATTAAACGGTTCAAATTTCATCCTGAGGCTGGCGCTTGAACGCACAATACCCCGTCCCCGTCCCGGACAGTTTTTCATGTTCGGGCTCGATTCGAGAAAAGACCCCTTCCTTAAACGCCCGTTTTGCTATTTCAGGAAAAAGCGAAACACCATCGACATCCTTTACCGCGTGGTGGGCAAGGTCACGACGCTCATGACGGGGCTTCGGGCGGGCGACGCGGCTGAAATCCTGGGCCCGCTTGGCAACGGCTACCCCCTTGAAGCCGCTGACGGAAAAAATCCGATAGTCGTCGCGGGCGGGGTGGGAATCGCCTCGGTCTATCCGCTTCTGGAGGCGCTTGAGGGCAGGGCGCATCTTTTTTACGGTGGCAGGACCGGGCAGGACCTCCTGCTGACCGATGAGCTGAAAAGACTCTCCTCCAAACTGACCCTCGCCACCGAGGACGGCTCCGCGGGGTTTCGGGGGACGGCGGTAGACGCGGTGAGGGCGTATCTTGCGGGCAGGGACAAGCGGGACCAACTACTCTATGCGTGCGGGCCGAACGGAATGCTCAAGGCGGCAGGCGCGCTTGGGGTGGCCGGCTATATCTCCTCGGAGCAGATGATGGCCTGCGGCATAGGCGTCTGCCTCGGCTGCGCCGTCAAGACGGCCGGCGGCTACAAGCGGGCCTGCAAGGACGGGCCGGTCTTTCCAATCGGGGAGGTCTTTTTTGACTGATCTTCAGGTGAGGATTGGAAAACTGAAGCTTCGAAACCCCGTGTTGACGGCCTCCGGGACGGCGGGCTACGGGGAAGAGCTTGCGGAGTTCTTCGATTTATCCAGGCTGGGCGCGATGGTGATGAAGGGCATATCCCTTGAGCCGTGGCGGGGCAACCCCACGCCGAGGATAACCGAGACCCCCTGCGGGATGATAAACTCCATCGGGCTTCAAAATGTTGGATTAGAGGTTTTTCTGAAAGAGAAACTGCCTTTTGTGAAAAAATGGGACGTCCCCATTATCGCCAACATAATCGGCACGAGCGCAAATGAATACGTGAGGCTTGCAAGCGAGCTTGACGGGGCGGGCGTGGAAGCAATCGAGCTTAACGTCTCCTGCCCCAACATAAAAAAGGGCGGCATCGGTTTCGGACGCGATATGGGGAGTTTCGTTCGGCTTGTGGGCGCGGTGCGGAAGAAGGTAAGAAACTCGGCGCTTATCGTAAAACTCACCCCGGATGCGCCGGTGGCAATGTTCGCAAGGGCCGCCGAGGAGAGCGGCGCAGACGCCGTCTCGCTCATAAACACGATCCCGGCGATGGCAATAGACATAAACACCCGAAGGCCACTTATAAAAAACGTGATAGGCGGACTCTCCGGGCCTGCCGTAAAACCCATTGCGGTGAGGATGGTCTATCAGGCAAGCCAGGCGGTGAAGATACCGGTAATCGGGATGGGCGGGATTTCGGGGGGCGCGGACGCCATAGAGTTCATGCTGGCAGGGGCCGTGGCCGTGGCCGTGGGAAGCGCCATCTTCAGGGACCCGCTCGCTCCGCTGAGGGTCCTGGAGGGGCTCGAGTCATATATGAGGGACAGGGGCATTAAAAACGTCTCCCGGATAACCGGCGGCCTCAGGACCGGGAATGATATCTGAGAGGGGTATGCCGGGGGGCCGCGCTCCGTTAATTCGCGGGCGAAAAGGGAAAACGGCGTCTGCGCCCGCAAATGAATCGAAAATAGCCCGCGGGCCGGTCACGCTTCTGACGGATTTTGGCCTGGAGGACGCCTATGCGGGGGTGATGAAGGGCGTAATCCTCTCCATCAATCCCCGCGCGAATATCATAGACATGACACATGGCGTGCGGCCCGGAGACATACCGGGCGCACAATTCATTCTGAGAAATTCCGTGAAATATTTCCCCAAAGGCTCGGTGCATGCCGTGGTCGTGGACCCCGGTGTGGGCTCCGGCAGGAGGGCGATAATCGTGCGCGCGGGCGGAGTGCATTTCACGGGGCCCGATAATGGTGTCCTTACCGGGTTTTTCCCCGGGGCCGAAAAGATAGTGAGCATCACCGAAGAAAGATTCACGCTTGAGTTTAGGAGGCGGGTATCGTCCAAAAGGCGGGCATCGTCCGCGAGTTTCGGTGCGGCGGCCTCTTTTGGTCTGCAGGGGGCGACTTTTGACGGCAGGGATGTCTTCGCCCCGGTGGCGGCCTGGCTTTCAAGGGGGGTGAGGGCGGAGGATTTCGGGCCCGAGATAAAAGACCCGGTGGAGCTGCCCCTTCCGGAGCCGGTCTGCAAGGAGGGCGGGATTTCGGGCCGCGTGCTCCATGTGGACCGCTTCGGCAACTGCATAACCAATATCGATCCGGACCATCTCCTGAAGCTCGGAAGAGACAGAAACCGCATACGTGTAAGGGTGAAAGGGAAGACCTTCGGGCTCGTTGATTTCTATCTTTCTCACAGGGACAGGGACCCCCATGCGCTTGTGAACTCCGACGGACTTTTGGAGATTTTCATGCCCGGCGGAGACGCCAGCCGGGCCCTCGGGCTCAAGGCGGGGGCCCCGGTGACGGTCTTTTGAGGTTTCGCTTGATCTCTTTCAGAATCCTGTGGGAGATGTATATGTTGCCGTCGCCGCCCACTTTTATCGAGACCTCCGTCTCTCCGGAGGATATGGAGCTGAGTTTGGTGTCCGCCTGGTCCCCGCTTGCCAGGCCGCCCAGGACGACGCCCGAGAGCCGGTCGCTTGCGTTTTTAATTATGACTATGCCGAATTGCCTGTATGCGGCAAGGGCGGCATTCTGCACGTCATCAAGCGGTCTTTCGATCCTGGATGTCAGACGCCCTTCATAGTAGACCGCGCTGCCGGTCGTCTGCTCGCGCTCATATTTAATGAAACTGCAACCGGAGGCTGCGAGCGCCAGGATGGCCAGGGCGGCAAGGAGTTTCAGTTTCTTGTGCATTTACAGATTTTTCTTTATTTTGTCGTATAGGATATAGGAAAAATCCTTGTCTCCGGTGGTGCCTACCCTGATCGATATTGCCGTTTTCTTTTCGGTCAGCGCCTGCATATCGGTCGTTGCGGTGTTCCCGTTGGCCAGTTTGCCCGAGACCAGGCCGGTCAGGCTGTCCGCCCTCGCCTCTGTGATGGCTATGCCGAGGTCTTTGTATGCGTCACGTGTCGCTTTATAGACATCGGATACGGGTTTATGGAAATTTGCCTTCAGATAGCCAAGCGAGTATTCAGGCATCTCCGAGGGCGTGCCTGCGGACTCGTACTTGACCGAAGAGCAGCCGGCAATGAGAAAAACGGGGATGAGCGATATCCCAATAATGTATTTAAGCATCGGTTTGGCCTCCTTTTCAGCTAAATTATACCGGGTATGCGGACATAGTCAATTTTTCAACTCTCCCCGGCCTGGGCGGCGAATTCGCGTTTGCCGGAATCGCGGTAATATGGAGATAACGAAAAGGTCTTCTTTGGTATAATAGCAAGCTTGGGACTGGTCCCTTGGGACTGGTCTCTTGGGACTGGTCGGTCCCCCCGCAGCATGGGATAAGGAATCATCATGGAAAAGGAATCATGGAAAAAAGGATACAGAAAATTCTGTCCGAAGCCGGGGTCGCCTCCAGGCGCAAGGCCGAGGAGCTGATAGCGGAGGGCCGCGTGCTTGTAAACGGCAAGGTGGCGACCCTGGGCATGAAGGCGGACCCCGGGAAAGATTTTATAAAGCTGAATGGGAAACCCCTCCAGAGGCCGGGGCCCAGGGCCTACTTCGCCTTCAATAAGCCAAGGGGCGTCATGAGCACCCTCGATGACCCGGAGGGCCGGCCCACTGTCAAGGATTTCCTGGGCAGGATAAGGCAGAGGGTCTATCCGGTGGGCAGGCTGGACTATAACTCCGAGGGGCTCCTGCTCATAACCAACGACGGGGAGTTTGCAAATCTCGTCCTGCACCCTTCGCGGAAAATCCGGAAGACCTATCAGGTGAAGGTCAAAGGGGTCCTGGAGGAGGAGGAAATCGAAAAGCTCCGGCGCGGCGTCCGGCTTAAAGACGGCCTGACGCAGCCCGCGAAAGTGAAACCCATCGGGAAGACCGAGGGGGAGAATTCCTGGCTGGAAGTCACCATACACGAGGGCCGCAAGAGGCAGGTGCGAAGGATGTTCGAGCATGTGGGCCATCCGGTGCTCAAGCTGAAAAGGACGAGCATCGGCGGCATAACTCTTGGCGACCTCGAGCCGGGGAGGCTCCGGCCGCTCACACCGCAGGAGATGGAGAAGATAAGACGGCAGAGCGGTTTCACTGAAGGCAGCCGGAAAGTTGGAACAGGGAAGGACCTTATTGGATGAGCGCCAGGACGGGGTGCGGCGCGGCCGGTGAAGCCCTCATCGGGCAGGAGCTGAAATTTTCGGGCTGGGTCCACAGGCGCAGGGACCATGGCGGGCTCATATTCATAGACCTCAGGGACAGAAGCGGCCTCCTGCAGGTCGTCTTCAACCCTGAAGTCGCCCGCGACGCGCACGACCTTGCCCACGGTCTCAGGGCCGAATACGTAATCGAGGTCTCGGGCAGCCTGGGCAGGAGGCCCGAGGGGACTGAAAACCCGGGCATCCCCACCGGCAGGGTCGAGCTTTACGCGCAGCGCCTCGCCATCCTGAATGAGGCCGCCCCCCTGCCTTTCGGGCTTGAGGACCAGGACACCTCGGAGACCCTGAAACTGCGCCACAGGTACCTGGACCTCAGACGCCCCCAGATGCAAAAAAACCTCATCGCCAGACACAGGGCGGTGAAGGCCATCCGCGATTATCTCGACTCCGAGGGGTTTTTGGAGATAGAGACCCCGATGCTAACGAAGAGCACCCCCGAAGGGGCGAGGGACTACCTGGTGCCAAGCAGGGTGAACCCCGGGCAGTTCTACGCGCTGCCCCAGTCGCCGCAGCTCTTCAAGCAGATATTGATGGCCTCGGGTTACGAGAAGTATTTCCAGGTGGCGCGCTGCTTCAGGGACGAGGACCTCCGGGCCGACAGGCAGCCGGAGTTCACCCAGGTGGACATCGAGACCTCGTTCATGGACGGGGATGAGATCATGAGGATAACGGAGGGCATGCTGGCCGCCGCCTTCCATCAGGTGCTGGATATCGAAATCGAACGGGTGCCCTTCGAGCGGCTCTCCTATAAAGAGGCGATGGAGCGGTTTGGCTCCGACAAACCGGACCTGCGAATAGGGCGCGAGATTTGCGACATGGCCGGGCCGGCCCAGAAAGGTTCTTTCAAGGTATTTCTGGACGCCATCGAAAAAGGCGGCAGGGTGCTTGGTTTGAGGGGAATCGGGATGGCCGGCCTGTCGAGAAAAGAGATAGACGACCTCACTAATTCCGTAAAAGAGATGGGCGCGAAGGGCCTGGCCTGGATAAAAATCAAAAGCGGCCCAGGTTCCCCAATAACCAAATATGACTCGCCCATAGCCAAATTCTTCCCTGAAGAAGCGCTCAGGGAAATGGCCGGCAAACTCAAGGCGGAAGATGGCGACATGATGCTCTTCGTCGCCGACTCGGAGAAAACCGCACAGGCCGTTATTGGGAAGCTGAGACTTGAGCTTGGCAAAAGATATCCCGTGGATTTCAAAGAGGACGAGTGGCGCTTCTGCTGGATAACTGATTTTCCCCTTCTTGAGTGGGACGAGGAAGAGGGCCGCTTCACGGCCGTCCACCATCCGTTTACTTCCCCGTCCGACCCCGATGTGCCGCGCATCATGGACGGGGACATAAACGACAAGGAGCTTCTTTCTTCGCTTAAGGCAAAGGCCTACGATGTGGTGCTTAACGGCTGCGAGATCGGCGGGGGCTCAGTCCGTATCCACAGGCAGGACCTCCAGAGCCGGATGTTCTCGATGTTGGGCATCTCCGCCGCCGACGCGCAGATGAAGTTCGGCTTCCTCCTGGAGGCGCTTCAGTACGGGGCCCCGCCGCACGGCGGGCTTGCCCTTGGGTTGGACAGGCTCGTAATGCTTATGTGCGGAGCGGAGTCCATAAGGGACGTCATCGCCTTCCCGAAGACGGCGAAGGCCGCGGACCTGATGAGCGGCGCGCCCTCGGGCGTGGAGCCAAAACAGCTAAGGGAGCTACATATAAAACTCGACGTGCCCGCAGCGGAAGAGGGCGGGCAATAAGAAGACCTTTTCAGGATGCCTGCGGATAATCCTCGGATTTTGAGTGCGTCCACGAGCAGACACTTTCAGGGAAATTAATCTCTATTAAGGCTTCGTCCAGCACTCCTCGCCTTGAGCTATGATACAAATTGTGCGAAGTTTGTCCCCTAACATGCGAGCTGTTAAGACCGGCTGACTCTCATATTATGGTAGAAAGTGGCAATATTCAATGAGCTTTTAATTCGGTTTGACAATATGCATCAAATAAGGTACATTAAATGATGGATGACAGGGTGCCGATTCTACGGGTATTTTTCTACCGGAGCGAAAATGGCAATGAACCCGTAAGGGAATGGCTCAAAGAATTGCGAAAAGAAGACCGGAGGGCCGTGGGCGATGATATAAAAACCGCTCAGTTCGGCTGGCCATTGGGCATGCCCCTTATCAGGAAAATTGAAAAGGATTTGTGGGAAGTCAGGTCAAACATTGCTGATGGCATTGCCAGGACGTTCTTCACGGTAAAGGGAGATACTATGGTGCTTCTTCATGGGTTTGTAAAAAAAACACAGGAAACACCTCAGAATGAACTCAGGACAGCTAGGCAAAGATTGAAGAATATACTTGGAGGTTAATATGAAAACAAAACATATAGGCGGCGACTTTGACGATTTCCTTAAAGAGCAGGATATGCTCGCGGATGCGGAAGCAGTTGCTGCGAAACGTGTGCTTGCTTTTCAGATCGAAAAGGAGATGAAGAGAAAGGGATTGACCAAGGTCGAGATGGCATCCCGGATGCGGACGAGCCGGACGGCTGTGGACAGGCTATTGGACCCTGCAAATATATCGGTCACGCTTAATACTCTTGAGAAGGCTGCGCTTGTGCTCGGCAAGAAATTGAGTATCAGACTAGCATGATTTAGTTTCCTGCCCTGGCACGCCGCACAGACGTTTGAACCAGATGTTGATGGAGGTATTCAATTAAAGCCACCCTGTTTTTTTCTCTAGAAAGGAAACTGATATGCCCCGGAATATTGGTGACCCAGAGCTCCTTGGGCCCCTTTGCTTCCTTGAACAGCCTGTAGCTGTTTTTGGCCGGTACCACTGGGTCATTTGTACTGCATATTAACAGGAGAGGCACTGGCCCTATTTTGTCTATCCAATAGGACGGACTGTAACGATCGTTTATCGTAAATGTCAGAGGATAAAGCAGATAACTCAACGGCCAGAAATGGTCTATTTTCTCCCGTGCAATCTCCCTGTAACCAGAAAATGAGCTGTCAACCACTAGTGCTTTAATGTCACTTTTAGGTTTGTAATTGGCCACCGCGTAAATGGCGATGGATCCCCCCAGACTCTGGCCAAATACAATTATCCTGTCTTTTAGAGCAGGGCAGAGGGTTCCAAGCTCTTTAAGCGCGGCCTTAGCGTCCTCATCGACTCCCTTGATATCCGGACTGCCTCCTGACCTTCCGTACCCTCTATAGTCGACGGCGAAAACCGTAAATCCAGCATCGGCAAGCCACAGGATATTATCTATCTGCTCACCGACATTTTGAGCGTTTCCGTGAAGATAAAGCACCGCCGCGCTACTGACAGTCCGGGGTCTCAGAAGTAGGCCATTGAGCAGAACGCCGTCAGTAGAAGTAAAATATATTTGAGTATAGTCATACCGCCTGAGGTTTGCATTCGGGAGTTCTTTTTTTGACGGATAAAAGAACAACCCGGCGCATCCCAGATAAAATAGCGAAAAGATGCATATTAGTAGAACTCTTAAGGATTTGATTTTTGCCGCCGTCCTTCTTAAGGTGTGTGCCGCGCTAGGCGCTACCGGCCCTTAAACATATTATAGGCCCGAGCCTTCGGGCTGGCAACTAAAGGATGAGAAGTGGAACACTCCTAAAAATATTTATTCAACATCACTTCGTACGTATCGTCCGAGCGCAGGTCATTAAAGCGGTGTTCAAGATTGAATTCGAATTTAAATCCCCTGCACCCAAAAAAAGACTGTGTAATGCCAAAATCATGGTAAAAATCGTTTAAGCCGAGTTGGTTATAGACGTATTTGTAAAAGAGAACAGTTTTCATGTTCATGATGTCATATATTATTGCACCTACCTCTGGATAGAGATAAGGATAGAGGCGGGAGTGTCCGTAACCGAGCCCGGCGTTCATTAATGCGTAGACTTCCATGTCCGGCGATAGTCTTTCGGTCAGTCCGACGCCAGCGGAAGCGTTCGCCGCCAGGTGGCTCTTCAATTCCCTGTCGTAATGTTGTTCCAGGCCCAGATGGACCTCGTCGGATATGCCTTTAACTAATTTATTCCAGGGGACAAAGGATTTCATGGCGTATAGTTGGAATGATTCCAGTTTAATGGACCTCCTGTTTACCAATAAACTGGTCTCGCCCAGTTTGAGGACGTTTTCATTAAAATATTCCCGGTTATCGTCTGAAAGTGTATTTGAGGCGGGCAAAAGGTACAGTTTCAGATAATTGTGCCTGTTTAACATCTTATATCCAACTCCAAGCTGGCTCTCGCCGCTGGTTTTAAGCGGTGACTTGTATTCGGACAAATCGATATGATATTTGCCATCCAATACGCTCGCTGGCTTATTCATCTTGTCCTCAATAGCATCTAGACTCGCAGCCTTTATCTTCCCTTGCCTGTAGAGATAATCGCCATAGGAAAGTATCAATTCCCGCTCGTAAAGCCCTTTGGCGATATCGCCGCTTAGAGCAAGATGGCTGAAATCTTTCTTTTTAAACAACGTATAAATATTATCCGTGCTGCCTTTATTCAGTGCCGCCGAGAGCATTCTTATGTTCCACTGATCGGATGGGATCAGCTTTGCGCTTGCAATCAAATGGTTCCTATAAGCGTCTTTTATCACGTCCTTCGGAGTTATCCAAAGATAGTCGCCTCTCGAAAAATTCCTCGAACTTAACGAGAGGATGTCATAAATCACCGTTGCACAATTATAGCCGGTAAAGAAGTATTTCATGCGCAGGTCCTTGAGTTCCCATATATGGTAGTAAATCAATTTCCTGGCTTCTCTGGACAGGCGCAGCCTGTATTCCCAGACATTCCTGTTTTCCTCCAGATATTGACTGAGTTGTTCTTTATAAGGCAATAACGAGAAATATCCCTTCATGCCCGTCAGGGTGCTTTCTATGATCAGAAACGGAATATTATAGGTATTTATAATGGTATAAAAAGAGACCGCATGAGCCACATGGGCCAACTTGTAATCGTTCCCTGACAGTTTAAGGAAGACATGTCCCATCATGCTGGACGGCTCAGAAACATCTTCTGCAACAAAAACCAGGCATATAGTTTGCGCGGGCGTCCGCTTCAGGTATTCCTGAAAGGCTGGGCAACTGGCCGATGGGAAAATGCCGTCATTAAGCCCCAGTTCGGATTTTATCCAATAATATCTCGCTGGGAATCTACAGATCGTATCTGGCGCCTCAAAAAATGATTGAATTGTTTTTTCAAGTTCTTTTTTCAAACTGAAATTATTCACGGTTAAGATAAATTGGGGATCTTTTATCTCCAGACCGCCTGGTGCCTGTAATAGGGCCTTCCATACGTAGGACTTGTACAATTTTTTTTCAACAGCGGATTTTATAATGCGATCCATGATAATTTTACGGCGGTCTTCAGCGTAACTGACACGGACATGAAGCAAAAGAAGGAAGAGAACAAAAAAGAGGGGGATTAATTTTAATCCCCCTCTTTGAAATGGTGCGTCTTCCTTTTTTACTTTGATGGACATTCCGGTAAGGCAATATTTTTCTGATCATACTGCCACATATCATGCGAAGCATAGTCGGTAGTGGAACCAAAAGCACCGCCAGAAAGAATATTCACCCAGAATGTAGGGTTAACTGATTTTGTAAGCAATGCTTGTCGATTAGGACATTTTTCATTCGCGATCACTATGTCTTTATCCTGGCGATCAACATCAATAATTGATGGTACAGTATACGTCTTGCCATCAACTAAAGCTGTTTCTTGGTTGCCATTTGCTGTAGTAACATTGATTTTTTGAGTCTTTCCACTTAATATTGTCGCGCAACCGCCAATCAATCCCGCAACGCATAAATAAAAAAGAAACCTGATACTTTTCTTCACCGCTAATTCCCTCCTTAATTCATAATTGAATGAAATATGGCAAAATGCCATTTAATGCTTGACAGGTTTTGATTGTAAATAATGAAATTTGGAAAATCAATGAAAAAAGCATTTACCTTAGTTTTTTTAAACTAAATACTTGAGAAAAACAATAACGCCTGAAAAAGAAAATTACGTTCGAACTGGACATTGCTTGTCCGGTTCGAATATTATGGCATTTGCGCCAACACCGAACGTGACGCATTTAGCAGTTCCAGTGGTTATCACCGCTTTTTAAAGGCGCGATTATCTGTTGCTAACCTGCATCCTTCCGGGACCAGCACATGCCAACTTACGGGGCATACTTTAGTATCCGCCGCTTCTTCCCAAATGTGCGGATAAGAAGGGGTACAGCGCACCATGCCTCGGCCCTCAAGGATGTTTCTTCCCGGAGGAAATCCTGCGCCCGTTAAAAAAGCAAAATAATGATGCAAAAATCCGGACTCTCTATTGCCGCAATATTCGCTCCAATCAGATAATGCAGATGTGATGAGCTGTTGATGCTGAATGACCGGTTACAGTTTAATGAAACCATGTTACCAAATGTGAAACATTCATGAACGTTTCATGATAAAGGGGGGCTCCCCGGTTAATGCCTCTTGCTATAATCTTATTCAGAGGGCGCAGGGTATCCGCCTGCCGGGGAGGGCCGCATGAGAAAATACAAGGACATGCTCTGGACCTGGATAATGCCCG
>JAJYJK010000030.1 GCA_021789555.1 Nitrospirota bacterium | reverse complement strand
CCATACGCAATGACGTCGGAGGATTACCGTAAACTTACCCCGCTATACCTCGACAGGAGCGAGTTCGACGCCGCCCTTCCGCAGTGCGGTTAATTAACCGCTTACGATAAGAACGCGTGATAGGCCACGAAAGCGAATTTTAAACAGTGAAAACATATAAAATGCTTGATAGATTTCATTTTTTTTGCTACACTCAAAAAAATAGGAGGTCTTCATGGAAAAAATTAAAGTATCTATTCTTGTGGAAGGTGACTGTGGGGGTAAGAATTGTCCTGCAATTTACCGAGCCAGTGATGGGCGTATTTTTGTTCAAGGCTTCGTAACGCCGGACGAAATAAGGAATCAAGTAGAGATGGCCAGTAATGAGGCGCTTGTCGAGATTAATGCGGATCTTCTGAAAAATTTATCTAAAATTATTAAATAATTTGTATTTTCTAATGATTTATGTCCGGTAAGGCTTTTTTGCAGAATATATATGCATCTTCCGACCTGGAAACGTTTGGTAATTCTTTTGATGCCGTTAAAAAATCAGCTTTTAGACTCGAAATGCTTGATCTTTACACGATTCCTGAAGAAGCTGAATTTTACAATAGTTATCTAGCCGGAATTAAAACTATTCCTAATAATTTTAACAAAGAATGGTTATCTCTTGTTCAAACCGGAACAGCTAATGAAATAGTTTTTCAAAGGGTGCGTCTTGTACGAGAACCAATGCATAGTTATGTTAAATTTGAAATTGCATGGGGTTATTCCCAAAGCGTTAAAGCGGGCGAGAAGATCGGAATTATTATGTATGATAATATGCCTTTATTTGAAACCCAAGTGCCAATACTCAAAGATTTCTGGTTATTCGATAACGAAACTTGTTACCTCATGGAATATGATCTTATAGGCCAGTTTTTGGGAGTTAAGAAGCTACCCGCCGAATATATACATTATTATATATCTTTAAAAGAAGAAGCTCTGAAGAAATCTGTCGATATAAAGAAAACTAAACTTTGGAGTTGCTCTGTTGAGCTCCGGTGATGTCGGTAGCATACTTACTGCCGTTTTTACAGCAATTTATACCGTCGGCACGTTTCTACTCTGGATTTCAACAAGAAAAACTACAAAGCTTTTAACGCGCGAATTGCAAAACCAAGTTGCTTCCAATATAAGTATAGCTCACCATAATGTTTTAGATGCACATAGGGATTTATATCTGGAAATTATCTGTGATCCTTATCTTTTGAAAACTTTAGCTGCTTCAATGGGGGTTGACGAAGATGAGGCTAGAACAAAATTTCTCGGAACATTATTAATTAATCATTCCTTACGCATTTTTTGGGATTATAAATATAATCTGGCTGATTCTAGAAGTTTGGATAGTTTTCAAAGAGATGTATCGGACATGTTTTCTTTTCCTTTCGTCAGGAAACGGTGGGAAGAGGTAAAAAAGTTTCACCCTCCTGAATTTCAGATCTTTATCGAAAACGCAATTGTTTGAAAATTTTACGAAGCTCAAGAAAAAAGGACACTCTAATAAGTGTCCTTTAAAGTTCTCCAATCTCCGAACAATGCGGAAATTAGTGTGGGGTCACCCCTGATTTTGTAGGGGTGACTTTTAGGGGGGACTAGCCCCAAAAATGCCTCTTTTTACCCGTTTTTACCCTCTAAACACAAAAGGCAAATCCAATATTTTCAATAACTTATGATTTTTGAAAGAAACGTGAAAGGGCCTGTTTTGTATTCGTAGTCCGACGCTCTATCCAGCTGAGCTATGGGCGCATCCCAGGGAAATGTGAAGCTGATTTATTCTAATCTCAAAAATCATAAGTTGTCAATTTTAAAAATCTTTTTTGAAATACCGGCTTTACATGGCGGCAAATGTTGTGCTATCCTAGTACTTCGAAATAAAATATAATGAAAAGAAAGGACTAGAAAGGATGCGCGAGGAGTAAAAATGGCACTCGACAAGGAAAAGAAACAGAACATCATAGAAGCTTACAAGGTCCATGATAAGGACACCGGATCGGCTGAAGTGCAGGTGGCTCTTTTGAGCGAGAGGATAAACTATCTGACCGAGCATTTCAAGACCCATACGAAAGACCACCACTCGAGGCGCGGTCTTCTGAAACTTGTCGGAACACGCAGGAAACTGCTCGACTATTTGAAATCCCACAACAGGCCCGGTTACGAGAAGGTCATCGAGGGCCTGGGCATCCGGAAATAAGAAAGAAAGATATGAATACATTTGAGACCGAATTCGGTCGTGGCAGGCTTGTTGTCGAAACAGGGGAATTTGCGAAACAATCTGACGGCGCGGCGCTGGTGAGGCTGGGCGACACGGTCGTGCTGGCTACGGCTGTGGCCGAGAAGAAGGTGAGGGAAGGGCTTGATTTCTTCCCCCTCACGATAGACTACCAGGAGAAGGCATACGCGGCGGGCAAGATACCCGGCGGCTTTTTCAAAAGGGAGGGCAGGCCGTCTGAAAAAGAGGTGCTGACCTCCAGGCTGATTGACAGGCCGCTGAGGCCCCTCTTCCCGGAGGGCTTTTTTTCGGAGACGCAGGGGATAGCGACACTGCTTTCCTTCGGGGACGAGAACGTATCGGACGTACTGGGCATCCTGGGGATGTCGTGCGCCCTCATGCTCTCCGATATCCCCTTCGGGGGCCCGGTCGGTGCCGTGAAGGTGGGCTACCTGAACGGGCAGATCATCTTGAACCCCAACCTGGCCGAGGCCGATTCCCTTGAGCTGAACATCACCGTGGCCGGCACCGAGGACTTCATAGTGATGGTCGAGGGCGGGGCCTCGGAGGTCTCCGAGTCCCTTCTGCTGGAGGCGATAGAGACGGCCCATGCCGAGATAAAGAGGCTCTGCCGTTTCCAGGAGGAGATGCGCGAGAAGGCGGGCAGGCCCAAACGCGAGCTTATCCCGCAGCCAACAGATGAGGAACTAAAGCGGGCAATAATAGACCTCTGTGAAAAGAGGATTGCCGAGTGCATCGTCATCCCGGACAAGCTCAAGCGGCAGACGGAGCTTGACCTGGTCCGTAAAGAGGCCGTAGAAAAGCTCAATACGCCGGAGGCCGACAGGAGCAAGGAAATAGCCAAGGCGTTTTTCGAGATTGAAAAGCAACAGGTCCGGGACATGATCGTGAAAAAGGGTGTCAGGGCCGACGGCAGGCGTCCTGACGAGATAAGGAAGATATACGGCAAGGTCGGCTTTTTGCCCAGGGCGCACGGCTCGGCCCTTTTCGTCCGCGGCGAGACCCAGGCGCTCTGTGCCGCCACTCTGGGCACCGGTGAGGACGAGCAGAAGATAGACGCGCTCGAGGGCGAAAGCTACAAGAGGTTCATGCTCCACTACAATTTCCCACCCTTCAGCGTGGGCGAGGTCAAGTTCCTCAGGGGCCCCGGCAGAAGGGAAATAGGCCACGGCGCGCTTGCCGAAAGGGCCATTAAACCGATGGTGCCCGCAAAAGAGGAATTCCCTTATACGATAAGAATAGTTTCCGACATCCTCGAATCTAACGGGTCCTCCTCGATGGCAACCGTATGCGCATCGGTCCTTGCTTTAATGGATGCCGGGGTGCCGATAAAGTCGCCGGTGGCGGGAATAGCCATGGGGCTCGTGATTGAGGAAGATAGTGTCGTCATACTAAGCGATATCCTCGGGCTTGAGGACCACCTGGGCGACATGGACTTCAAGGTGACGGGCACCGAGAAGGGAATTACCGCCTTCCAGATGGACGTGAAGAAGGCAGGCATTAACAGGGCCGTCCTGGAGGAGGCCTTAAATGAGGCGAAAGCCGGAAGGCTGCATATACTGGGCAAGATGAGGGAGGTCCTCTCCGCGCCCCGCGAAAATCTGGCCCCATACGCGCCCCGCATCTACGTCATGCATATAAAACCGGAGAAGATCAGGGAAGTTATCGGCACCGGCGGGAAGGTCATACGCGGAATCGTCGAGGAGACCGGCGTCAAGATAGACATAGACGACACGGGCCTCGTGAACATCGCCTCAAACGACGAGGCCTCGGCCATGAAGGCGAAGGCCATAATAGAGGGGATAGTCGCCGAGGCGGAGCTTGGAAAGGTCTATGAGGGCAAGGTGGTCCGCATAGCGGAGTTCGGCGCCTTTGTGGAGATAATGCCCGGCATCGACGGGCTTGTGCACATCTCCCAGATATCACATAAGAGGATAGCAAAGGTGACGGACGTCCTTCACGAGGGAGACATGGTCACCGTGAAGGTGATCGAGATCGACAAGCAGGGCCGCGTGAGGCTTTCGCGCAAAGAGATCCTGAAACCCGGCGAAGATTAATATGGCATCGGGCGCGCCGTGGTTTCCCACGGCGGGTGACTATTTAAAAAAAGCGTGAAATTGCCCGCTTCCCAAAGCGCGGGCATGTCAGAGCGGAAACGGGATGAAGCAGAGTCCCAGGGACCGCAGTCCTATTGTTCAGAAAAGAGCTTCTCGAAAACGGCATAACGGTTGTGATGGAGCGGATGACGGCTGTCCGGTCCTTCACGGCCGGCATTTGGATAAAGGTGGGCTCCAGGGCCGAGCCCGTCTCGAAAAACGGCATCTCCCACTTCCTCGAACACATGTTCTTCAAGGGCACGGCGAAGAGAAGCGCGCGCGAGATCGCCCTTGAGATAGACAACATTGGCGGGGACCTCAACGCGTTTACCTCCAAGGAAAACACCGCGTTTTATGTGAAAGTCCTGGACCTGCACATGGAGAAGGGACTCGACGTGCTTGCCGACATATTCTGCCACTCGAGCCTCCTTGCCGAGGAGGTCGAGAAGGAGCGCGGTGTAATAAAGGAAGAGATAAAGATGGTCGAGGACACCCCGGACGACCTCGTGCACGACCTCTTCAGCACGGACATCTGGGGGAAAGAAGGCATCGGCCGCCCCGTCCTGGGGACGAGGCAGAGCGTAAACGGAATTGGCAGGGACGACCTGGTCAATCACGTGCGCAGGTTCTACGGCACGAAAGACACCATCGTGGCCTGCGCCGGAAGTTTTGAGCCCGAAAAGCTGCTTGAAATCCTCAACTCGAAGCTGGGCCATCTGAGGAGGGGTTCCGAGCCGGAGCCCGTGCCTCTGCCCCCCTTTTGCAAAGGGGTGAACATCCACAAGAAAAGGCTCTCGGAAGCGCATATCTGCCTCGGTCTGCAGGGGCTTCCCCAGGCCCATCCCAAGAGATATGAATACTACATATTAAATACGATACTGGGGGCCGGGATAAGCTCCAGGCTGTTCCAGGAGGTAAGGGAGAAGCGCGGCCTGGCCTACACGATTTACTCCTTCATCTCCTCCTACGCCGACACCGGCGTCTTCGGCGTTTACGCAGGTACGGGGAAGAAGAAGTGCGAGGAGGTCGTCTCCCTGGCCCTCGAGATACTCTCCAGGCTGCCGGAGACCCTTGAGCAGCCGGAACTGGACAAGGCGAAGGAGCAGCTCAAGGGCAACCTGATACTTGGGCTCGAATCCACATCCACCCTCATGCAGAACCTCGCCAAGCAGGAGATTTATTTCAAGCGCCACTTCACGCCCGCCGAGATAATCGCGGAGATAGACGCCGTGACGCTTCCAAGGCTCAGGACGACGGCGGAGCTGGTCATAAAAGGAAAGAGCCCCGTGCTTACCGTGCTTGGGCCAGTTGAAGGACAGCCCTTCGGAGAAGTCCTGCCGCCTCTGTAATCTCCTCCTCGGTGGTTTCCCTCCCGAGGCTTATGCGGACCGAGCAGAAGGCCTCTTCATCGCTTGCCCCCAGCGCCATGAGGACGGCCGAGGGGGTTTTACTGCCCTCGTGACAGGCGGAACCGGCCGAGATGGCCACGCTGTCCGCGAGGTGATGGACCAGGCGGTCGCCCTCCACGCCAGGGATCGAGACGTTGAGGGTATTTGGAAGCCTGGCCGCTCCGCCGCCGTTTATCCTGACCCCGGGGAACTCCATCTCCAAAAATCCGAAGAGCATCTGCCTAAATCTTTCCAGTCTGGCGGCCGTCGCCGGCAATTCCTCTTTTGCAAGGCGGCAGGCCGCGCCAAGTCCGGCTATGTAAGGTGTATTTTCGGTCCCCGGCCTGATTCCCCTTTCATGCCCCGCGCCGAACATTATAGTGTTTTTTATGCGGGCCCCGTCTCTTATATAGAGCGCGCCAACTCCCTTTGGGCCGTAGAATTTATGGGCCGCGACGGAGAGCATGTCGACGCCGAGCCGCTCCACGTCAACGGGGACCTTGCCCACGGTCTGGGCGGCGTCCGTATGGAAAAGGGTCTTTTGGTTTTTCCCCTTGCAGATGCGGACCGCTTCCTCTATGGGCTGTATGACGCCCGTTTCATTGTTTGCGTGCATTATGCTCACGAGGACGGTCTCTTTCCTGATTGCTCCTTCGAGCGCCTTAAGCTCTATCACGCCGTTTCGGTCGACCGGCAGGAGCGTTATCTCGAAACCTCTTTCCTTCAGGACATTCAGCGGGGCCAGGACAGCCGGGTGCTCCGTCTGCTGGCTTATTATATGTCCTCGCACGGGCATTTTATCTTTTCCGGCCCGACTCGTCCCGCTGGCGGTCCCGGCGGCCCCGAAGATGGCGATGTTGTTGGCTTCCGTCCCCCCGGAGGTGAAATATATCCGCGAGGCGTCCGCCTCGCCTATGAGCGAGGCCACGCTGCCCCTTGCCTCCTCGATGAGCGCCCTGGCCCTCCGCCCGAAGAGGTGCCCGCTGGAGGGATTTCCGAAAAACTCATCGAGCGCCCGGCAGACGGCCTCCCGCACCGCGGGGGCGGGCCTGGTGCTGGCGTTGTTGTCCAGGTAGATCATTAATGGATTATAACTTGAATCAGGCTGCCTCATCAAAAAGGCATTTTTTATTTTTACCCCACCCACCCGCCCTTTATAAGGTTTGGGGGCTGCGCCCCCATGCCCCCCGACGGCTAACGGCCGGGCTGATATCTGCCCGCCCTTTCCATCGGTCGCGCGGTTCCGGGCGTTCCAGACGGCTTTGTTGAATCGTCTTCATGGCGAGTGGCAAACGGTTGTCAGGACGAGGCGATGTGTTTCCGTCCGCTTGGCTCCCTCTGTCAAGGGCAGGCAGATATAGCCGGCGATTTCGGGATTGCGGGGTCTTTAGATTTGTAGTTTTCGGGGTTATAGGGGCGGAGCCCCATACCTTGAGGGAGGGCGGGCGGGAATATTATAATATGATTATTGAATTTATTTATGTTTTTATTGCCCTGATTGAAAATACCCGGAGCCGGCTGTTAAAATGTAAAACTCTCTACCGTCGGAAGCGGGATTGTTCAAGGAGAAGACAAGATGCAAGAGACATGCAAGACCCTGAAGGCCGCCGACCTGGAAAAGCTGGAAGAAATCTGCGCCCGGCGCGGAGCAGACCAGGGGGCGGTCATACCGATACTCCAGGATATACAGGAGGTTTTCGGCTACCTGTCGGAAGACGCGGTCAACTTCGCTGCGGACAGGCTGGAGATGCCGAGGAGCCATTTCTACGGTGTCGCCACCTTCTACGCGCAGTTCCATCTGAGGCCGAGGGGCAGGAACGTGGTGACGGCCTGCACCGGGACGACCTGCCATGTGAAGGGCTCGGAGAACCTCATCAGCATACTTGGCCGGGAGCTTGGCATCCCCGAGGGGCAGGACACCTCCCCGGATATGAATTATACGCTTGAAAAGATCAACTGTGTCGGGGCCTGCTCCATCGCCCCGGTCATAATCATAAACAATGGGGTCCACAGCAAGATGAATGCCGACAAGATAACGAAAGAGGTAATAAAACTCAAAGGCGCTGACGATGGAAAACAACGGGGAAAAGATTGAGATAAAAGTCTGCATGGGCACCGGCGGGATAGCCGCGGGCGGCCAGGAGGTGCTCGACGCCTTCAAGGGGCTTCTTGGGCAGGCGGGCATTGCCGCCCGGCTCGATAAGAACTGCGCGAGTCATAAGGTAGGCTGCAGGGGCTTTTGCTCCAGGGACGTCCTCGTGGACGTGATAATCGATGAGCGGAGGACCACCTACCAGTACATAAAACCCGATATGGTCGCCAGGATAGTGGAGGAGCATATCATCGGGGGCTCCCCGGTGTCCGAGTGGGAGGTGCAGGAGGACTACCACACCTTCCATGACAGGCAGGTGAAGGTGGTGCTCTCCGATTGCGGCGAGATCGACCCTGAAGACATAGACGCCTACATCGACGGCGGCGGATACGGGTCCGCCAGGAAAGCGCTCACCACGATGACCCCTGAGGAGATCATAGAGATTGTCAAGAAATCGGGGATCAGGGGAAGGGGCGGGGCGGGTTTCCCGACCGGGGTGAAATGGGAGGTGGCAAGAAAACAGCCCCCCAAAACAAGCCAGGATAAAAACCTGAAATATATCATCTGCAACGCCGACGAGGGGGACCCCGGGGCGTTCATGGACCGCGCCGTTATCGAGGGCAATCCGCACGCCGTCCTGGAAGGCATGCTCGTGGCCGCCTACGCGGTCGGGGCGGAGGAAGGATACATATACATAAGGGCGGAGTACGGGCTTGCCATCGAGAGACTGAAGATAGCCATCAGACAGGCCAGGGAAAGAAACCTGCTCGGCAAAAACGTCCTTGGCACGGGGCTGGACTTCGATGTGAAGGTGAAGGCCGGGGCCGGCGCCTTCGTCTGCGGCGAGGAGACCGCGCTCATAGCGAGCATCGAGGGGCAGCGGGGCATGCCGCGGGCGAAACCGCCGTTTCCGGTCGTAAGCGGCCTCTGGGGGAGGCCGACCGTAATAAACAACGTCGAGACCCTCGCCAATATCCCCTATATAATAAGGCGCGGGGCGGACTGGTTCGCTTCCCTGGGCACCGAGAGGTCGAAGGGGACCAAGGTCTTCGCCCTTACCGGAAAGGTGAGGAATACCGGCCTCATAGAGGTCCCCATGGGGATAAGCATGAGGGACATCATCTTTTCAATCGGGGGCGGGATAGAGGGCGGCAAGAAGTTCAAGGCCGTGCAGACGGGGGGCCCGTCGGGCGGCTGCATCCCGGAACACCTTATCGACGCAAAGGTCTGTTACGAGAACCTGGTCAGGCTCGGGGCCATAGTGGGCTCGGGCAGCATGATAGTGCTCGATGAAGACGACTGCATGGTGCATGTGGCAAAATATTTCCTCAATTTCACGCAGACGGAGTCCTGCGGTAAATGCGTGCCGTGCCGCGTGGGCACAAAGAGGCTCTATGAGATACTGGACCGCATCACCAGGGGGGAGGGCAGGGAGAGCGACCTGGCCCTGCTGGAGAAACTTTCGAAGGACGTGAAATCGGCCTCCCTCTGCGGCCTGGGCCAGACCGCGCCAAACCCCGTTTTGAGCACGCTGCAGTATTTCAGGCACGAATACGAGGCGCATATATTCGAAAAAAAATGCCCCGCCAAGGCGTGCAAGGCCCTTATTACCTATCGGATCCGCGAAGAGTTCTGCAAGGGCTGCGGGGCCTGCATGAGGGTCTGTCCGGCGGGGGCCATCAGCGGCCGCAAAAAGACGCCCCATACGCTGAACACGGCCATCTGCATCAAATGCGGCAGTTGTTTCGACATCTGCAGGTTCAAGGCCGTTACGAAGGAGTGAAAGGGCAGCAGAAAGCAGATTTTCCGCTAAATTAAAACCACTTCGCAAGGAGGAGTCCGATAGAGATGGCTACAAAGAAGGCCGCAAAAGTACCAGTGATGCCTGACCCGACTGAAAACCCCGACTGGAAGATCGCCGAAGCAGCGGAAAAGCACATGAAGACGGTCTATCAACTGGCCGAAGAGCTTGGCCTTGAAAAAGAAGAACTCCTGCCGCACGGCCATTACGTCGCAAAGCTCGATTTCAAGAAGATAACCGAAAGGCTGGCAAAGAGGCCGGACGCCAAGTACATCGATGTCACGGCCATCACGCCCACCCCGCTTGGGGAGGGGAAGTCCACGACCACGATGGGGCTTACGGAGGGGATGGGCAGGCGGGGCAGGAAGGTCATCGCCGCGATAAGGCAGCCCTCCGGCGGGCCCACGATGAACATAAAGGGCTCGGCGGCTGGCGGCGGGCTCTCCCAGTGCATACCGCTTACGCCTTTTTCCCTCGGGCTCACCGGCGACATCAATGCCATCATGAACGCCCATAACCTGGCGATGGTCGCCCTTACGTCGCGTATGCAGCATGAGTTCAACTACGACGATGAACAGCTTGCGAAGAGAAAACTGAAAAGGTTGAACATCGACCCCAGGAACGTCGAGATGAAGTGGATCATGGATTTCTGCGCCCAATCATTGCGGGACATTGTCATAGGCATCGGCGGAAAGCAGGACGGCTTCATGATGAACTCCGGCTTTGCCATCGCGGTCTCCTCCGAGGTGATGGCCATACTGGCCGTGGCCAAGGACCTCAAGGACATGCGTGAGCGCATGGGCAGGATAGTCGTCGCATACGACAAGAAAGGCGCCCCGGTCACCACCGAGGACCTGGAGGTCGCCGGCGCCATGACCGCCTGGATGGTGGAGGCCCTGAACCCCAATCTCATGCAGACCATAGAGGGGCAGCCGGTGCTCGTCCACGCCGGGCCGTTTGCGAACATCGCCATAGGGCAGTCCTCCATCATAGCCGACAGGGTGGGGCTTAAACTCGCGGATTACCATATAACCGAAAGCGGTTTCGGCGCGGACATAGGTTTCGAAAAATTCTGGAACCTCAAATGCCGCTTCTCCGGTCTAAAACCCCATGCCGCGGTCATCGTGGCGACCATAAGGGCCCTGAAATGCCATGGCGGCGCGCCAATCCCGGTGCCAGGCAGGCCCATCCCGGCCGAATACGCAAAGGAGAACGTGGGCTGGGTGGAGGCGGGCACGAATAACCTCATCCATCACATAAGCACGGTGAAGAAAGCGGGCATCAACCCCGTCGTCTGCATAAACGCCTTCCACACCGATACGCCAAACGAGATAAAGGCCGTAAAAAGGCTTGCGGAGGCGGCCGGGGCGCGTGTGGCGGTCTCCAAACACTGGCAGTACGGCGGGGAGGGCGCCCTCGAGCTTGCCGACGCCGTCGTCGACGCCTGCAACGAGCCCAACTCCTTCAAGCTCCTCTATGAGCTGAAGACCCCGCTCCGGGAGCGCATCGAGCTCATCGCCCGCGAGGTCTACGGCGCGGACGGCGTCGATTACACGCCCGATGCCCTCGCGAAAGCCAAACGCATCGAGGCCGACCCGGACCTCTCCAAGCTTGCCACCTGCATGGTGAAGACACATCTTTCCCTTACAGACAACCCCAATATTAAAGGCGTGCCAAAAGGCTGGAAACTCCTCGTCCGTGACATCCTCACCTATGGCGGCGCGGGCTTCGTCGTCCCCGTGGCGGGCGCCATAAAACTCATGCCGGGCACCAGCTCCGATCCCGCTTACAGGAGGGTCGACGTGGACGTCAAGGCCGGCAAGGTGAAGGGACTGTTCTAGGGGAGAGGGTTTCACAAAAATCAAACATCGGGGTCAAGGGAATTTTCCCTTGACCCCGATGTTGTTTTACTTCAGTCTCCAGAATTTCGCCTTGCGCCGGCCGCCTCATCATGTCTTGCGTGGCTTTGGATGCGCCGCATCCTCTGGGCCAGCTCCCGCAGGGCGTCGGCCAGCGGCAGGCCTTTCTCCCGCATCAGAGTTTTCACGAAGGCCGCCTTGGCAAGCTCGCTTACGATCTTTTCGTGGGTCCTGTCCTTGAGGCAGACGTTTTTTCCGGTCTCAAGCTGCGTTATTATGCAGCCTTCTATCTGCTCAGGGCTGTATTTTTTCGCTATCTCCCTGACGCTTTTCAGGCTGGCCTCCAGGAAGGAAAGATGGTAGCTACAGTTCGTCATTCAACGGCCGGAATTTTATTTCATTAAGGATAAAATCGGGCGTGGAATCCACGTTAACTATAGTTAACTGTAAATCATTGAAAAAACCGGATTCCCGCCGGAGCTTACCACGTAGTAACGGGGTGGTGAACCCCGTTAGACGGCGACGACTTCCTTTATCCCCGGCACCCTCTCCTTTATCTTCTTTTCAATGCCCATCTTCAGGGTCATGATGGACATCGGACAATGGCCGCAGGCGCCCAGAAGTTTCAGTTTCACAATCCCATCCCCTGATACCTCGACAAGCTCCGCGTCTCCGCCGTCGGCCTTCAGAAACGGCCTGACCTCATCGATAACCACCTTCACTTTATCGTAAAGCGTGCCTTCACCCTGAAGCATGCCAAATTACCTCCTTTTTGATTTTATTATACATAATTAATTTAGCGTTTTCTGCCCCGGCCCGCACTGATTTGGATCATACCGGCCGGCGTTTTCCGTCAAGCTGCATTTAACAGGTTTCTTTTTTTTGAAATTTTATGGTATTTTTAATAAGTTTCTGGGGAGGTAGAAAAAAATTGAGGCTAGGCAGATCCAGGGCCCTTTTCAGGAGGGCCCTGGCCGTGATGCCCGGTGGCGTAAACAGCCCTGTGCGCGCTTTCAAGGCCGTGGGAGGGACCCCTCCATTTATCTCCCGCGCAAAAGGTGCGAGGCTCTATGATGTCGACGGCAACGAGTATATAGACTACGTGCTTTCCTGGGGGCCGATGATATTGGGACATGCCCACCCCAGGGTGGTCTCCGCGCTCCGGAAGGCGGTCGGGAAAGGGACGAGTTACGGCGCACCCACACCCCTTGAGGTCGGGCTTGCGGAGCTGGTCCTGAAGGCCTACCCTTCGATGGACAAGGTGCGGATGGTGAATTCGGGCACCGAGGCCACGATGAGCGCCATCAGGGTGGCAAGGGGTTTTACCGGCAGGGACAAGGTCATAAAGTTCGAGGGTTGCTACCACGGGCACGCCGACGGTCTTCTGGTGAAGGCAGGCTCCGGCGCAACCACCTTCGGCGTTCCGGACAGCCCGGGCGTCCCAAAATCATACGCCAAAAACACCATTACTTTGCCGTTTAATGACCCGACGGCCCTTCGAAGCGCAATAGAAAAAAACTGGCGCGAAATCGCCTGCCTGATCGTGGAGCCCGTAGTGGGCAATATAGGATGTGTCCTTCCCAAGCCGGGCTACCTCGAAGCCATGCGGAGGCTGACGGCCAAATACGGGATTATCCTTATCTTTGATGAAGTAATGACGGGTTTCAGGGTCTCGTACGGCGGGGCCCAGGCCCGCTACGGGATAAAGCCGGACATGACGTGCCTTGGGAAAGTGATAGGCGGCGGTCTGCCGGTCGGCGCGTTTGGCGGCAGGAGGGAGATAATGGAGATGGTGGCCCCGCAGGGCCCCGTCTACCAGGCCGGCACGCTCTCCGGCAATCCGCTTGCAATGACGGCCGGCATAGAGACCCTGAAGATACTCTCCCGCAAGGGCGTCTGGGACAGGGTCGAGGAGCGGGCTGTACAGCTCGAGGCGGCCCTCGGGCAGGCCGCCCGAAAGGCCGGGGCGGAAGTGAAATTCTACCGCGCCGGCACCATGTTTTGCACATATTTCACCGGCAGGGAGGTCTTCGATTACCAAAGCGCAAAGAGCGCAGATACGGCCAAATTCGGCAGGTTTTTCAGCGTGATGCTTGAAGGGGGCGTAAACCTGGCGCCGAGCCAGTTTGAGGCGGGTTTTATCAGCCTGGCCCATACTCCGGCGGATATAGCAAAGACCGCCAGGGCGGCTTATCATGCCTTTAAGAATTTGTAAATGGACAACGAGCGTATTCCCCGTGGCTTGCCACGGGGTCAAGCGAGCGAATGTAATAAGGAAATTTCCTTACATTAGATTCCCTGCGGCTTGCCGCAGGGAAGATCAATTTATATCAAGCAAACCTGAGGAGGGACAATCGATCGAGTAATAGACGATACAGTATATCCCTGCTCTGAGGAGTGGTTGTAGGTAAATTTCCAAAAAGGGGGAAGGAGATCTGTAATGGCATTAAGTTCGGGGAAGTCGAAACTGATTTTGGCCGCAATTTTCGTGTTGATCGTTGCGGTGGGCGCGTTTGGCGGCTACAAGTTTTGGGACTACAAGGAAAATAATCCGAAATTCTGCGTGGCTTGCCACCTTATGACTCCGGCGTATCAGGCGTGGGCCCGGAGCGTTCACACCGGCATCAGCTGTCACAAGTGTCATCACCTGAGCCTCATGGACCAGAACAAGCTGCTCATAAGTTTCATATTCAAGAACCCGAAATCCGTACCGCCGAGGCATGGGGAGACCATCGTGCCCTGGAAGCTTTGCGTCAACTGCCATTACGACACGGACAGCCACTACCCGCAGGCTCCCAAGATAAACAATTCTCCGATGCACGCGCAGCACTTCTTCGCGCAGAAGATAGAATGCACAAAATGTCATGGGTATATAGTCCACCACTTCAGGCCCCAGCCAAGGTTCTGCCTAAGATGCCACCCCGGCAGGGAAGTGCACGGCGTCGGCATGAAGGGGCTTGCCTGCCTGAATTGCCATACCGACAGGACCCCGGACCTGAAACCGGACAGGCTGAAATGCCTTTACTGCCACGGCTCCAAGGAGACAAGACAACAGCTCATGGCTGACAAGACCATAGACGTCACGCACTATCAGCCGCAGTCCGCGCTTGTGAGGATGGCGACCAAGATAACATGGAGTCCGGACTCGCCGATGCAGTTTTACTGCTACCAGTGCCACAAACCGCATGGCAACCTGCTGCCGGACCGGGCTGTCTGCATACATTGCCATCCGGATATAATGCGCACTGGAAAGCACCAGTTGCACATCCAGATGATGAATATGAAGTGCACCGACTGCCATACCCCCCATATCTGGAGGGTAACACCCGCGATTGCAAAGAAAAAGTGCACCAAGTGCCATGAGTACAGAGACCCGATGAAATTTATTTCCTGAAAGGAAATCACGTAAAAACCCGGTAAAACGAAGGGAGGGCCCGCGGGGCCCTCCCTTTTTTTGCCGAACCCCCCCTTTTTATTGCCGGAATACGTGGAAACTCCATTATCCCCTTGGTTTTTTGGATGAAATACTGCTAGAATTATATAGCGATGCGCGATTTTTCCCGGGAGGTGGGTTCTGGATTGAAGAGGATACTGGTTACGCATGACGGCTCTAAGGCCTCCGACAAGGCGCTGAAGAAGGCCGCGGAGATCGCAATGAAGTTCGAATCCTCTATCACGGTCCTCTCCGTTATACCGGAACTTTATCTTACCGAGCTTGCCGACCTTGACAGGCAGCGGATAACACAGATCATGACCGAGGAGACCCAGGCCGCGCTGGAAAAGATAAGGGCCTCGCTTTCCGGCAAGTCCATAGACGCAAAGATCATCCTGAGGCAGGGCGACCCCGCCGAGAAGATACTGGAGACCGCAAAGAAGATGAAGGTCGATCTTATTGTGACCGGCTCCCATGGCAGGCACGGGGCGAAGAAATTCCTCCTGGGCAGCATCTCCTCAAGGATAGTCGATTACGCCACCTGCCCCGTCCTTGTCGTAAAGTAAGGTTTTGCGGATTACGCTTCGAGGACTAGTCCCCTTGCCGCAGGGAAGATCAATAGCTTTACTTTATTTGTCATTCCCGCACGTCGGGAACCCTTCTTTTAAAAGGGAAGAGATTCCGCCCGATTTTATTCGTTTAAAAGAAAAATTCTGGCTGGAATGACAGCCCAAAAAAGTGTAAGGAACTGTTAGGGACACTACACTAGTCATTCAGCAGGCAGAAATTCCTTAAGCGCCCCCCTTATGCTTTCCGGCTCGAAACCGAACTGTTTTTTTATCGAATCCGTATCCGTTATATTGTCCGTTTCAAGCAGGGTAAGCTGGTCCCGGCCCACCCGGGGAAACCTTTTATACCCGGCGGCCCTGGCCAACTTAAGGACGGAGAGTCCCGCCTTCACCAGGCCCGCGGGCACGTGGATTACACTTTTTCCCGAGCCCATGGCCTTCATGTACAGCATTATAAGCTCATTGAATGAAAACTGCTCCGGGCCGCCGATTTCGCAGAGCCTGTCCAGGAAGCGCCCGTCTTCGAGCATCGCAAGGAAACATCTGACCCAGTCCGACGCGGTGAGGGGCTGAAATTTCGCCATGCCGGTCCCCGGCACCGCCACGACCGGGGAGGAATTTATCATGGCAACAATCTGTTTCGTGAAACCGTCTCCCCGGCCCAGGATGAGGGAAGGGCGGAATATCGTGTAGTGCATCCCGGATTCCGTCACGGCCTCTTCGGCCCGCGCCTTGGATTTCTGGTACATGCTGGCGGACTGAAGGGAGGCCCCCAGGCTGCTTTGATAGAAGAAGCGCTTCACCCCGGCCTTCAGCGCCTCGTTTACGAGGTTTGTTGTGCCCTTGACGTGGACGGACTCGAATGTGCTTGCGCCTTCTTCCGACATGATGCCCACGAGGTGCACAACCATGTCCACGCCGTCCATGCTGCCCGCCGGTATGTCGTCGAGGGAGCCGGGGACGGTCTCGAACCCGGCGCAGAGGGGCGCTTTTTTCATGCTCCTCAACAGACATCTGCCGCCGATGCCGCGCCGCGCAAGCTCCGGCATCAGGTGCCCGCCGACAAATCCGGTCCCCCCCGCGATAAAAAGCAGCATGTCAGGGTGAAAGCAGGCCCTCCAGCCTTTCTTTTGAGAGTTTTTCCACCTGGGCGTGTAGGCTCGCCCCCGTTGTGTCGATGGTGACCACCGCGGGGAAGTCCTCGACCCGAAAGGCCCACATGGCCTCCGCCCGGCCGAACTCTTCGAGCATCCAGACGCCTTCTATATTTTTTATCTTCCCGGCAAGCAGGGCCCCTGCGCCCCCTATCGCGTGAAAATAGACGCAGCCGGCCTCCTGCATCGCCCGTATCACATCCCCGGTCATGCCGCCCTTGCCGATGATGCCCCTTATCCCGTAATGCCTGATTACGAAGGGCTCATACATCTGCATCCTCTGGCTGGTAGTCGGCCCGGCCGCTACGACCTCCAATCCCCCGTTTGCCTCTTTCATCAGGGGACCGGCGTGGTAGAGCGCGGCCCCGGCGAGTTCAAAGGGCATATCCTGGGGAAGCGGCCTTTTATTTACCAGATATTTATGCACCTTGTCTCTTGCCGTGAGCACAATGCCGTTTATGAGGACGGGATCACCCACCCGGAGCGCCCGCGCGGCGGCCTCGGTCAGCGGGGTCTCAATCGTTATTGGTTTCTTTTCAGCCAAGGTCTTCTATCTGTTTCCTACCAGACAAGCCTGCTTCTGCGGTTTGCCCAGCATGCGATGGAGATATCGACGAAATAGGAGCCCGTGTGCCTGTGCGCGTGGTTTATCTTCACCCCCAGGGCCGTGCAGCCGCCACCCAGGCCCATGGCCCCTATGCGAAGCTCGTTGATCTGCGCCAGGAGCTTTTCTTCGAGTTCCTTTATCCGGGGGTCTTCCGCCCCCTCTGGCAGCTTCCTCATCAGGGCCTTTCTGGAGAGCGCGGCTGCGGCCACCCTGGTGCCCGCGATCCCGACCCCCACGGTGTACGGGGGACACGCCCTGCCCTGGACCGAATACACGGCATCCAGGACGCATCTTCTGACCCCCTCCAGGTCCCGCTCCGCCTTCAACCTCTCATCCGGAAGTTTGTAAAACATCCCCGCGTTTTCGCTTCCGGCTCCCTTTAGAGACAAGTCTATCACAAGGGTATCTTCCTCGCATTGCTCGAAATATATCTCCGGGAAACCGACCCCGGTGTTATCGCCCGAGTTTTTCTCCGTGAGCACATCCACGGCGTTTGGCCTCAGGGGGACGCTGCGGGTGGCAAGCCGCACCCCTTCGATTATGGATTTTTCGATGACCGCGAAGTTAAGCCCCTTTGGGACGCGCGCGTAGAAAACCGGCGTTCCCGAGTCCTGGCAGAGGGGTTTGGAGGCGTTTTTTGCAATCGCGGCGTTTTCGAGCATGTTGGCCAGGGCCTCTCTTGCCGGGCCGTCGGGCTCGGCCTTGAAGGCCCTCATGAGCGCCTCCTCCACGTCCCTGGGAATGGAGGTGGCGGTCTTCCTGATTATCTCCTTTATTCCGTCCTGGAGTTTCAGCATCTGACCTTAAGGCCTGTATTGCAGCCGGGGCATCATGATTTCAAGGAATGTCCGCCGGGGAAAAGACTATCTCATCCCTGAAGGATTTTATGAAATAGAGGGCCTTCTGGATTTCGGGGTCGAGGACGTCGACCATCGCGGCGTCCAGCCCGGCCCCGGCCAGATAGGTGAGTATGTTGGCCTCCGTCCGTTTTCTCACCGGCCTGGAGGGAATCCCGGTTGATACATTGGATATCCAGGCGATTGTGTTTGCGGGCGGCTCCACCATTTCCTTCACGGCCAGTATGCATTCATGCGCGTTAAGGATATTGTCCTGTCCGGAACCCCTGCCGATATGGACCAGGGAGGGGTCCAGGAAAAGCCGTTCATTGGGTATGTCGGCCTTGTTTGCCGCTTCCAGGAGGTCCTCGAGTATCTGGAGTTTGCCTTCAAAAGAAATGGGTATGCTGCCCCGGGAAGCCCTCAGGACCAGATAGGCCTTCGCCCGTCCGGCCAGCGCCAGGCACTCTTCGCGCTCCGGCGGCTCGGTTTCGGATATGTAATTTATCATAGGGGGCTTTTTTACCAGCGAGAGCGTTTTTTTAAGGCCTTCGATATTCCTTGAATCCAGACAGAGCGTGCTTGCCGCTGCCTCCTGGATGACCTCTACGGCCCAGGGCAGCCGCTGCTCGTCCCCGGAGCCGTCAAGCGAACATTGAATGTTTATGACGTCCGCATGCGCCCCGGCAAGCGCCTTTGCCATAACGGCAAGCCCCTTTGAATCCCAGGCCTCCAGGGCGGCCATATATGGCTTGTTTCTGGTGTTCAGGTTGTCGGCCACGACTATCATCTTCCGCCTCCCCTGTCTTGCTTTGTGGATTCGTAGAATTATTATAGCACCCAAAATCCGGACGATACGGGACAAATCCTGCTTTGTCCCGTATCAGGGGCCGGAAGACTAAAATTCTAAAAATAACTATTTACAAAATTTTAAATTTATGCTAGTATTAGTTGTAGCTGGCTTGACTCATGGGAGGGGGACTCTATGCGTATTGAAGATGGCCAGACTAAAGACAAGATAATAATGCTGCTTAAAAAGACCAGCGGTCTGACGGCCGATGAATTAAGCAGAGAGATAGGCATCACCCCGATGGGGGTCAGGCAGCACCTCATCGCCCTCGAGAGAAAAAACATAATAAACTACGAGACTAAAAAGCACGGCATTGGAAGGCCGGTTTTCGTCTACAAACTTACCGACAGCGCCGACGATATCTTCCCCAAGAGCTACCCCGGATTCGCGCTTGACCTGCTTTCGGACCTGGAGGCCATGGACGGCAGGGCCAAGATAGAGGCCCTCTTCGAAAAACGCAAGGAGAGGCTTCTGAAAGAAAGGGGAAAGCTTCTTTCGCGGCACGATTTCCACGCCAAGATCAGGGCGCTGTCGAATTTGTTTGAAGAGGAAGGCTATTTTGTCGAGCTTAAGGACGAGGGGCAATACTACGCCCTCAATCTCTACAACTGCCCGCTTTCAAGGATATCGAACCGCTACAGGGAGGCCTGCAATAGCGAGGTCGAGCTAGTCTCGGAACTCCTCGGCAAGACCGCCGTCGTGGAAAAGGCGGTGCCAATCGGGGATACTTTCTGTTCGGTCCAAATTCCGAAGATATAGCCATTTAGGGGCTGTCTTTTCAAGTTTGCTGCCTTTTGTCCCAATATGCAGGAAGGGCCTGTCTTGGTAGATTACTCCATACATTAAGATTCCCCGCGGTCTCTGCCGGGGGGTTCTTCAATGCGGGCGTATTGCCCGTGGATATAGACTTGCCACGGGGTTTACATTAAAGTTCCCCGCAGGCTGGCCTGCGGGGAATCTTCAATAGAGACTGAAGTGGTATCGGGCCTGCTATTTTTCGACCGGCGTATTTCCCATGGCCGGCGCTGCTTCATTCAGCGCTTTTACGGCCTGCTCGTCTATGTCGACCTTTGTGGTCTTTTTGAGAGTATTTACGTAGTCCGAGAAGGCCTGCTCCTGCTTTGCCGCGATCATGCGCTGGCGCAAAAGGGGTTTAATCGTATCGAACGGGACCACCTTGGCGGTTTTCCCCGGGCCCTTCATCTTGAAATCGTTCTTATGATCGTCGTAGTATTTTTGGACTTCCGCGTCCGAGACCGTGGGACTGCTTTCAATTTTTTTATGCAGCAGCAGTTTTACCATGGTTATTTTTTTATAGTCCTCAACCGCTTTTTGCAGCCTCTGGTCATTATCGATCCCCTCTTTTACGGCCTCCTGGTACAGCAGTTCCTTGTTGATGATCTCGTTCAGGAAGGCCTGGCTTCCGCCCTGTTTCAGGAAGTAGTCCCTTATCTGGGGTGGAAGGGCGTTTAGCTCATCATCGAACATCGCCTTCGTTATGGCTTTATCGCCTACCCTGGCCAGGACAGGGGAATTGTCGGCGGATTTCGCCTCGTTTTTGCTTTTTGCGCAGGAAAACGAAGACGCCAAAACGAGAATTGCCAAGAACAGCACAAATTTTTTCATTTATATCCTCCTACTAGGGTCGGAAAGGCATCTCTTTTTATACCATAAAAAGGCAGGTTTTTGAAAGATTTTAGCGTTTGCCGGCCAACTGTTATAATATTTTGTGCGCGGCAAGAGGTTGTATTTAAGGACCGGCGACAGGGTAAAGCATCTCAGGTATGGTTTCTGGGGCGTCGGGGAAGTGGTAGAGGAAAAACACTCTGTCTTGGATGGGGGTATCTGCATGGTCAGGGTCTTGTTTGAGGATGGGGAGGAGCGCTCTTTTTTAAACGATATGGACAGCGAGCTTTGCTGTTATTATTCCGGTCTGAGGCTCATTTGCGATGAGTATTTTTTATGATTGCTTCGAGAGCCCTGTCGGGCCATTGTACCTGCTGATAAAGGGCAGAGAACTTGCCGGCGTGTCAATCAGGCGGGAGCCCTCCGGATGCAGGCAGGCGTCGGCGGCCCCGGCCCTGATAAACGAGTTCAGGAAATATTTTGACGGCGCCCTCAGGACCTTCACATACCCTTTCGTGCTCGTGGATGGCACCCCCTTCGAGCGTAGCGTATGGCTGGCGCTTCGGGAGATACCATACGGGCAGACGAGGTCCTATAAATGGCTTGCGGCCCGCGTCGGCCGTCCGCAAGCCGCGAGGGCTGCGGGGCAGGCGCTGGCAAAAAACCCTCTGCCCATAGTGCTGCCCTGCCACCGCGTCATAGAGTCCGATGGGGGCCTTGGCGGGTACTCGCCTGCTCTCGAGATAAAAAGACGGCTGCTGGAATCGGAATACTACCGTTCCATGCGCCCGGGGTCGCAGCCGCATCCTTTCTTGACTTAACGTCATATTTTGATAACCTAAAAAATAAAAGGCAATCCATTCCGCTCTCAATAAAGGAGGATCGGAGAGATGAGATATTTGAAGTCCCTGGTCTTGACAATCTTGCTGGCGGCCGCGCTTGTCAGCGTTGGCGGCTGCAAGAAAAAAGAGATGCCTGCCGCACCTTCAAACGCGCCCGCTCCCGCCGCGGCGCCTTCAAACGCTCCGAGCAATGCCCCTGCGCCTGCCGGCGGCGTCAACGCGCCCGCTCAGTAGGACGTATAGGGAACGGGTCCGGCACTTCATGGGCTTGAGGACAAGGGGATGGAAATGAGACCCTTGCCCTTGAGCCCAATGCCTTATTACATCCCCTGGGAAAGGCCTTTACCCGCCTCGGCTTAAAGTTTTTCCGCGCCGATTTCGATTATATAATTAGGTCTTAAAACTAAAGGTGTCTCCGGAGAGGCGATTTCATGGGTCATTTCCATGGGAAAAGTGCAAGCCCCTGATTTTGGGGAGAGGACGCTAGATGAAAGGGCTGTTTAAAAAATTTTTGTCCATGAGGCTTAAAAGCAAGGTGCTGGCCGGCTATGTATTCATCAGCTTTTTGATAGTCGGCATCCTGGCCATTATAAGCGTGAATTTCTTCAAGATCAAGGGCCGTTATGATTCCATAATCGCCATGAGCGGCGATATCCAGCTCACCTCCGACATAAAGACAAACATCAATGCCGTGAGGGCCGCTTTCCTCAGGATGGCCCTGTCAAGGGACCCGTCCGTCTGGGACCGGCAGGAAGCAGTCATCGATTTTTATATAAAAAGGACCAACTCGGACCTTGAGAAACTCCAAAGCGGGGTTTATAAGGACCAGATCAGCGATATTGAAAGCTCCTGGACGCCTTTCAGTGGGACAATAAAGGGAGAGCTCATCCCGTTGGTTAAATCCCGAAAACTCGCGCAGGCCATGAATATCCTTGAAACCAAACAGGCGCAGAGGTCAAGGACTTTTCTGATTGCGGCCAACGGGATTATCGACAGCTCCAGGGCGGAGTTCGCAAAACGATTGGACGCGGTCAAAGTGTATATCAGGTCGACCGTAATCTTGGTCCTGACGGTTGTTTTAGTCGTTTTTACCGCAAGCTTTGTCTTTACCTTTCTCATCATAAACAAATATATGATAAAGGTCCTTCGCAACATCGGCGCCTCCGCCCAAAAGATCGCGTCTGGCGACCTTACCATAAACCTGGAGGCAAAGACCGATGACGAGTTCGGCGAGCTTGCAGGGGACGTAAACGGGATAATATCCACAATGAAGGAAGTATTGAGGAAGATAGCAGGCAAGACGGCCTATGTCCTGAAGGACGCCACGGACCTCACCATATATGGGAAAAGCGTCTCGCAGAAAGTGGACAAGGACCTTGAACGCACCACCACCGCCGCAGCTGCCACCGAGGAAATGTCCTTTACAATCGGGGACATTGCCCGAAACGTAAACACTGCCTCGCAATCGGCCGAAAACGCGAAGGACGTCTCCGCCAGGGGCAAGATGATAATCGGCGAGACCGTCTCTTCAATCGAGGAGGTCAACGGGCGGATAGAGAGCGCATCCTCAAAGGTAAAGGACCTTGCCTCCCTTTCAAAGAAGATAGATGAGATAGTCGTCCTTATAAAGGACATCGCCGATCAGACAAACCTGCTGGCCCTGAACGCGGCGATAGAGGCCGCCAGGGCGGGGGAGCATGGAAGGGGGTTTGCCGTAGTAGCCGACGAGGTGGGCAAACTGGCGCAGAGGACGTCAAATGCCACAAGCGATATCAACAACATACTGGGGTCGATCCATTCGGGCATTGTCCAGGCGACGGACATGATGGACCTGGCGGTGGGCAAGGCCAATGCGACAAGCGGGCTTGCGCGCAAACTGGAGGAATCTTTCAAGGAGATAAATGCGAGCTTCGGAAAAGTCTCCGACATGATACGCGAAGTGGTGACCACGACCGAGGAGCAGTCCGCCACGGCGACCGAGATATCGAATAATTTAGGCGGCATCACCGAGGACGCGAAGAAGAGTTCCCAGACTGTCAAGGAAATGGCCTTGTCATTCAATAAATTCAATTTAAACGCCAGGGAATTTTTAGGCATACTGGAGGGTTTCACGGACCCTGTTGTGAGGATCGGCGTGCTGAAATCGGATTATGTGCTCTGGCTGCATGGGATACTGGACCTGCTTGATGCGGGGGGTACGTCAATTCCCCTTGATGAATTGGACGCCGACAGATCAGGCATCGGCAAATGGTATTACGGGGAGGGCCGCAGAGATTTCGGCGGCACAGCCGCCTATAATGAGTTGGAATCCCCGCACAAACGGCTCCACGACCTGGGGTTGAAGGCCTGTGAGGCGGCAAAAAAGGGCGACAAGGACAACTCCAGACAGTGCATCTCCGAGGCGGGTCTTGTGATCGATGAGATCATATCGATCTTAAACAGGTTCGATAAGGCCGCCTGACAAACAAAAGCGTATCTTAAGTCTGCCTCCTCTGGACGATCCAGTCAACGCGGCCCAGGAGCCGGTAGAGTTCCGATTGGGCGTCCAGTTCCTGTCTTGGCAGCTCTATTGGCGGGAACATCGGGTTGTCCGATCTCAAGATCAGCTTTTCATATCCCACAAACGCCCTCTTTATTACCGCCCCCTCGTACGGCAGCCAGAAGGCATAGATTTCGCCGCTCACTATATTTAGGGCCGAGGTGTTGACTCCGCAGAGCGCCCCGTCCCAGATGGTGGGCATCATCGATTCGCCGCGCACCTTGACCGTCACAATTGCCGGGCCGCCGAACTCCTCGGGCAGCCTGATTGTCTCTATCGGCTCGTACTCGGTCAGCTCCTTGGGCGTCCCGGCGCCTGCAAACGTATAAACGGGCAGCCATGCCTCTTTGTCATAACCCGATATGGAGATGGAATGCTTCACCGCCTTTGTCTTGGGCTGCCCTGAGAAATACTCCTCCAGGGAGCCTTCGCGTATGTTCAGTCGCCCTTCGACTTCGGATTCCGGCATGAAACCTTCATTGGTTGCATAAAGCTTCTCGCCAGTGTCAGGGTCTATCCCCTGCCAGTGATTGAACGCAACAAATTTCTTGGTCAGCGGGCCCGCGCCCGTCAGGAGCCAATTGGGATTTATATCGGCATGACGAATGATCAGGCTCAAGGTGTCAGCGGAAGGTTTCGTTTTTTCGTTTTCAATATCTGAGAGGGTCCCTTGAGAAATACCTATTTTCTCAGAAAATTCCTTAACTTTCAGACCTTTTTTTAAGCGATACCCTTTTATTCTCTTCCCTATGGTCATCTTGAATTTTTTTCTTGACAAAATATCGGCATGCCGATTAAATTTACTGTGTTGGGGTTGCGGTCGCTGGCAACCCCGGGAGGCAGGTGGAAAGCGATGTGGAGGGGGACAGGCAGTAGCGTGACAACAAACTCAATTAAAAAAAGGAAAATTAAAAACATATCCACATCCTTTTCTCCGTCAGAAGATCCTGCACTATGAATCGAACCTCAAAAATCTCATTTCGGGCCTTAACTAATTATCGTTTTTCCGATATTTTATCCGCAAAGAGAAATTTTTTGCAAGACTTACAGACCAAGATATCGGGCACGACGGGCTTGGCGACTGTTTTTAAAGGAGGTATGAAATAAAATGCGTAAACGCCTGGCGCAAGCGGGGTTCAGGACATGGGATGAAGTGGATGAGGCATTAAGGCAAATAAGCATTATAGAATTGGAGTTGGCCCGGATCGAGGCGCAGATGAACGCGAAGGTCATGGAAATCAAAAAGCGGGCGCAGGCCGCTGGCGTGCCTTTAAAGGAAAAAAGGGTGTTTCTGGAGGCGGCCATGGAGGGATTTGCCTCCAACCGCCGGGCGGATTTTGGCGAAAAAAAGCACATGGCCCTCACGTTCGGCGTCATCTCCTTCCGGCTCTCTACGAGGCTGGTCATTTCGGACATGAAGCGCACGGTCGAGCTTTTGAAGAATCTGGGGCTAAAAAACTGCATCCGCGTTACCGAGGCCCCGGACAAGGGAAAAATGGCCGCCCTTGACGAGGAGACCCTTTTAAAGGCGGGCGCGCGGCGCAAGACAGAGGATGTCTTCGGCTATGAGGTCGATCTTGAGCGGATAGGGAAAGACTGCCCGGCTGAAGATGAAGGATATAAAGAGGCGGCCCGCTCCAAAGGAAGTTTGAAAGATACGGAAATAGCGGCATGATCGGCCCGCATCCGGACTGTCGACCTTCCACATTTATATGAGCGGATGGCTTGATGAGATAGCGAGAGAGATGCGGCCGGAAGACCTGCCTGAAGGCTATCAGGCCGTTGCCCGGGTAGTGGGCGTGGAAAATGCGCTAAAACTCTCGGAAGAGCTTGGAGGACTGCCCTTCTATTTCCCGAAGATAGGCAGCCTCATCGTTAAAAAGCGCGATCAGTACATACGCCAGGAGTTTAACGGAGCAAACTACAAGGAACTCGCCCGGAAGTACGGTTTGACCGAGGTCTGGGTCCGCCGCATCCTGCACCGCAGAGAAAGGGGCCGTGAGGGTCCCGCCTTCTGAAGGCCCTTACATCCGATGGCAGACCAGGCAGAGATCGGGCACGGGCAGGTGGAGCCGGTCCTTGGAATCCGCGCCTTTCGATGAGGGCTCATATACGATTATTCCTTTTTGATGTGGGTCATGGCACGTCGAGCAGGTAATGCGGTTTCTTGGCACCATGGGAATAGTCACCCCCAGGGTCCGGGCATTTTTCTTCAGATAATTGCGCATATTGGCAGGCAGAGTCGCGAGGAAATGCTGATCGAATACGGGGCTGACCATAAGGGAATGACAGCGCCAGCAAAGGAAAGCCACGTCGGCCCTGAAAAGGACGTCTTTTGCCCTGTCCGTCTTCGGGTTTGGCATCCTGGCATGGCATATGAGACATACGGGCCTGTCGTTTACTTTAATTATCACCCCGTTGTCGTCCATCATGATATGGGGATCGATCCCGGAGTATTTGTCGCGGGAGTGACACCGGAAACAAATCTCTCTGCGGTCGGCGTAAGGCCCCCCACGCAGCAGTTTGCCGCCCTTTCCGTGGTCCGGGACATGGCAGGTAAGACACTGCATCCTGCCGTCATATAAGGGGAAAACGGCTGTGTTGATTACGAGGGAGGGAGCGAAATCGATGGGATGATGATTATTTCTGTAATCGCTATGGCAGCGAAGGCATTTCAAATAACCGGTCTCGGGTCTGCCTGTTTCCTGTCCCGTCTTCACTGCGCCGGGGGAGAGATTCGCATATGCGCAGGGGCTTGCCAGGGAAATGATCGAAACGATTGTAAGGACTATCAGTTGAAGCCCTAAATATGCCCTGGTTGACATAATTATCCATTCATCGGGCAGCGCATAGGACCAATGAGAGAAGGGCCATGCCGATCCCGGTCATGGCCCTTCTTTATAAAGTGCCGTCTGTCGCGCACTCCGGATGTCATCCAAGCCTCCCCCTGCCCCCCTGTGACACTATAACATCAGACAGAAGAGATTTCAACACGCATCGAGCCTGTTGTCAAGGCAAAGTAGAAATGTCCGGTTTCCGGCAAAGTAGAAATGTCCGGTCATGGTGTTGTGGCCGCCAGTGGTTTTTGGGCCTGGAAGCTCATCTTCCTAAAGAGGTTGCGGTTGCCTTTTTT
>JAJYJK010000098.1 GCA_021789555.1 Nitrospirota bacterium | reverse complement strand
GGACGAAGATAAATTCGGCCTCTTGATCAATAAATCTCCTGATCAGCCATGGGCAAGCAACCCGGTCTACCTTGACCCTTTCGCGAGTAATCCATTTCATCCCATTTCCTCCTTAAAAAAATGCCATCCGGCAATTATTTCTATAGTATCAGGTTAACAGCGAATAAAATCGGGAGCAATCTCTGGGGCAGGTGATATGATTTAAAAAAGTACCACCTAAGAGCAGGTCAATCGTAACATCCCATAAGAGATTAAGAAAGGAGAGCGTTCATGCAATATCTGGTCCAATTGCGGTTGAGCAGTTCCGACCGTCCGATGACCCCGGAGGACGGGGTGGCTTTTATCGAGCAGTTCATATTTCCCACGCTGGAGTTGTGCAAGAAGCTGCAGGAGGAGAAAAAGATCGCCGCAGGCGGACCCGTGAGCGGGGCCGTCGCCCTTGCGCTCATCGTGAATGCCGAGTCCGCGCAGGAATTGGATGACCTGATCACGAGCCTGCCCGTATGGCCGCGGATGGAAACGGAGGTTACTCCGCTTACCACCTTTGACGCCCGCAAACAGTCGCTTACTGCCCGGCTTGAGGCGCTCAAGGCGCAAATGCACGAGATCGGAGTGTCAGCACCGGGCGCGGGCCAATGAACCCGCGGGCCGCCTTCGGACTGAGCATCCTGATGAGCCTGCTCAGCTCCATCTTTGTCGCCGCGCTCTTTGTGTGGCCCTGGCTTCGGGCCCTCGATGTCCAGCAGGCACTGACCTGGCTGGTGGCGCCGCACATGTTTCTTCGTTTTATCGGACTCAGCTTCTTGGTGCCAGGGGTAGTGTCCGCATCGCTGCCAAGAGCGTGGGCGATGCCCGCCGGGTACGGTGACCTAATCGCTGGGATTCTTGCCATCATTACCACGGCGGCGCTGGCGCATGCTGCCTCCTGGGCCATTGCCGCAGCATGGATATTCAACATTTGGGGAGCTGCGGACCTGCTGTTCGCGTTTTATAAAGGTGCGCGTGTCCGTCTGGAGCCAGGGGCACTGGGCACCGGGTTCTACATCGTAACGGCGATAGTTCCGCCCCTGCTTGTGTCGCACGCCCTCATTTTCATGCTGTTGATAAGGGCCGGTGGACGGATATGAAAAATCAGCCGATGCGCCCTCAGTGGCTTGATGAAAAGCTCTATCCATTCCAGAGCCGCTTTATGGATATAGAGGGCACCCGCGTCCATTACGTTGACGAGGGGAGCGGGCCAGCGCTTCTGCTCTTTCACGGCAACCCCACATGGTCCTTCTTATACCGCCACATAATTACGCGGCTTTCGGGCAGGTTCCGATGTGTGGCGGTTGACTACCCGGGATTCGGCCTCAGCTCCGCCCGCCAGGGCTACAGCTTCAAGCCGCGTGATCACTCGGTCATACTTGATCAATTTGTCCTGGCGCTTGGCCTGGATGGAATCGGGCTGATGGTCCAGGACTGGGGCGGGCCTATCGGGCTCGGCTTTGCCGGACGCCACCCGGACCGCATCCGCGCACTTCTTATCTGCAATACATGGGCATGGCCAGCACAGGGCATAAAACACATTGAGCGGTTTTCGAAGATTGCGGGAAGCCCTGTTGGGCGCTTCCTCATCCTTAATTTCAATGCATTCGTCAATGTGTTCCTGCCTCTGGGTATAAGCAGACGGCTTTCACCCGCAGAGATGCGCGTCTACCGTGGCCCGTTTCAAACGCGCGCATCACGCCTACCGACGGCCATCTTTCCCCGAGAGATTCTCCACAGCCGCGAATACCTTGCTGAGGTGGAATCAAACCTCGGTAGATTAAGCAATAAGCCGACCCTTATTCTCTGGGGCGACCGGGACGCTGCATTTAGGGACGCAGAGCGAAAGCGGTTCGAATCGATTTTTGAAAACCGCCGTACATGCATCCTCAAAGGCGCTAAACACTTTGTGCAGGAAGATGCACCCGGGCCAATCTGCGAAGAGGTTATCGCATTTTATACGGCATGAAAGAGGGCACCCTGGAGCCTGATGCGGTTTTAACCTTTGCACTCACCCCCGCAGCGGCACAATTCGCCCCTGGCTTTTTCAAACGCCTCACGCCCTTCCTTAAAGGAGAAGACCGCAATACCGAATGCGCCGAGCGAGTCCAGCAGACCGATCCCGGTCATTTCATAGGCCAGGCTTGCGATTAAAAGAATAACTGATAGATACAGACATGTCTTGCTGCAAGCCGCATCGGCCAGTAGCGCCCGGGAGTTGAATCTTCTTCCGATCTTGACCTTGAAATGAATGAGCGCCCACATGGCAGAAATAGATACGGCTGCTATGATAATACCCCAGAAAGTAGTTTTCGGTTTATATCCCATGTAAAGATTTGCCAAGGACGTTATTGCCAGGCCTGCAGTGAGAATATAAAAGGAAGTGCCGGTTATCTTGAGGGCAGTCTTTTCAAAACGGTCCGGACTTTCATTGCCGTTTTGTCTCATTCGCCGGACCATATGCCATATTCCAATGCCCGAAACTACCTCAACAAAGGAATCCACGCCGAAACCGAAAAGAGTGACGGTACCGTCCTCGGCTCCGAAAACGACTGAAACCAGGCCTTCGACCATATTGTAGAAAATGGTGATAAGCGCCAGAGCAGTCGCCCACTTGAAAAACAGCGATTTCCCCTCGTTTTCAACAAATGAAATATTTTGCATTTTTTTATATTAACCCTAACGTTGCATTGCGACGTTGTCATTCCGGCTTGTCCGGAATCTTTTCCCGTCTTTCGGAAGGATTCCCGACGCCCGAGCACTCAAGGCGTTGAGTGCTTGGTTGCGGGAATGACAACAAGAGGAGTTCACTAATACCCAAATCCAGCGGTAAGGCCCTGAAAAATATTTCCGTAACCCATAAGATTAGCCATACATAAGGCTCCGCTCACATGGTACATTATCTGCATTCCGTTCACCCGGGAGGTGCAGATGAAGAAGATCAAGAAGGTCAACGTCACCAGGAGGATCAAGGTCGTTCTCGAAGAAGGAAAGGACTCCTTGATCAGTTACGGCGGCGGTCTTCTGATCGACGAGTTCATACGCAAACTCGGGTTGCCGGAGATGATCGATTCCGCGGTCAAGGTCAAGAAGCGGGAAAGCGGATTCAAGGAATCCGAGGCCGTTCTGGGGCTCGCGGTAAGCATGATCACCGGCAGCACCTGTCTTGATGATCTGGTTGTCCTCAGAGAGGAAGAGGCGTTCAAGGAAATCTGGCGGCACGGAGACATTCCCCATCCGACCACGATGGGGGACTTCCTCAGGAGATTCGACCTGGGCCACATCCGCCAGCTTGAAAGCGTTCTCACCCGGGCGTTTCGCACCGTTTACGCAAACGGTGAAAGGATGCAGGCGATCACCATCGATATCGATTCCACCCTCGATGAAGTGCACGGCAGCAAGAAAGAAGGCGCCAAATGGGCTTACACCGGCATCAGGGCGCTGCATCCGATCATGGGGTTTATCCGTGAGACAGGCGATTGGCTCCACAGCAGGCTCCGCTCCGGCAATGTGCACACCTCGGAGGGGGCCGTGAGCTTCATCCGGGAGTGCTATCACAAGGTCAAAGACCTTGCCGATACCGTCTACGTATGCATGGATTCGGGATTCTACGACAAGGAAATCGTCGCGGAATGCGAGCGGCTGGGCATAGGTTTCAGCATCACCGGCGATCAGACGGCCCCGGTGATGCGGGCGGTGCAGGCGCTGTCCGAAAACCAATGGATAAAGATCGAAGACAGGGTCTGGGTCTCCGAACTCGCTTATCAGCCTATCAAGTGGCCTAAAGCATATCGGTTTGTGGTCAGAAGAGAAGAGATCCCTTCCGGCGGACAGATGACCCTTCTGGACGATACCGTTTACAGATACCATATAATCGTCACAAACAGGAACGACCCGGCTAAAGAGCTTGTCCCTTTTCATCTGGACCGGGCAATCGTGGAAAATCTCATTAAGGAAACGAAGTACGGGCTTTCGCTTGACCGATTCCCCTGCCAGGAGTTCCATGCAAACTGGGCGTATCTGACCATTGGCATGCTGGCCTATAGCATCGTAAGCTGGATCAAGAGACTGGCATTGCCGAGCATGTACAAAAAGAAACTCCTCAAGGCCCTGAGATACCGGTTCTTCAATGTTGCCGCGCGAGTCGTCAGGCATAGCAGGAAGATCGCCCTGAGATTTGCTCAAGGTGTCCACCGTTTTAACGATATCATGTTTGCTTACGAGCGTATCGTCAGTCTCAGTTTTCACTGAAACACCTTTTTCGCTTCCCCTCCGGTGTGGAAGGCCGCTGGAGAGGTTTGCCCATTTTTCACAATCACGGGCGAAATCCGCCGCTCCTTCCGGCAAATAATCTTCTTAAGGCTTCCATCATCTCGAAATTGACCGCCTTATCATATTCAGGTCGCCTATCAGCACCCTTTTCCAGCCGCTGCCCTCAGCTAAGCCGCCTTACCGCTGGATTTGGGTAATAGTGAATTCCTCTTAGTTCCAGAAAAAGGCATGCAAACTGGCTACCAGCAATGGTTTTAAGGCTTCAGGATGCGTAATTTATGCAACTGCAAGGTTAACATTCCTGCCCGCCCGCAGGCAGTCGCTTACTGCCCGGCTTGAGGCGCTCAGGTCACAAGTGCATGGGATTTTAAAAACACAGGTGCTAAATATTCCTTTGGGCCCATTCGTTTATCCGCAACGCCCGATAGGTGAAGATGTTCCTTAGCTGGCTCTCCACGATCCAGATGTGCGTAAGCCGTCCAGCCAGGCCAAAAGGCAGTCTGTAGTCCACATTGTCATTCATCAGAGTCCCTTCCGAAATGAGGCGGAACGTGTGGACGTGCACCCATTTTTGATATGGCCCGATGACCTGGATATCGGTGAACTCACGCGGCAGATGATAGTTTACGATCCGGCTTCGCCATGGAATCCGGAGCCCCAGCCATTTTATCGTATACTTGAACTCCACCCCCTCGAACGCCCGCCCTCCGCCATCAGCCAGCAGCTTGAATTCCAGCCATTGGGGGGTAATATAGGCAAGATTATGAGGGTCTTCGAAGAACGAGAACGCCCGCGCGGGCTCAAGCGGCAGAATTTGCGAAGCTGTAAGCCGGAACGACCCGCCAGGCAGGCGGGAAAAACTCAGCTCGAACGTTTCAGGCAAATTCATCAAAACACGATTTGGCATGGTATTCCTTCTTTTTCAAATGCCGCCTTCAGCTCATCCGCCATCCGGCGGAAGAAGCCGTCTTCCATGGCCCATTCGAGTCCGTATGTTTTATATGCCCAGTCAGCATAGTGATAGTTCAGCCGGTCAATGATTATCTGGTCGACCTTGCCCTTTAATCCGTTTATAAGCCCCTCGGCACCTGGCAGTATCGGCGCGATCATGGCAAGGGTCCTGATCCCTTCCGAATGGAGCTTCTCCAGCGCGTCGATCCTTTTGGCCAATGGCGGCGCGCCAGGCTCAAAGATATTCCTTATCCTCTCATCGGCGGTGGTTATCGTAAAGCAAACCTCGGCGTCGCTTGCTCTTTTTATAATCTCAAGGTCCCTGAGGACAAGAGGGGACTTGG
>JAJYJK010000005.1 GCA_021789555.1 Nitrospirota bacterium | reverse complement strand
TCACTTTCAGTGGCCTCCTGCATTGGTTGATTTTGCGACTGGCATCGTCAATTTTAACCAATCAGGAGGCCGTTTTTGTAGTGTTTCGGGATGAATTTTTCCTGGAATTTATGCAACTACAGAGTAACCTTCCTTGTCCTTTTCGATTACAACTGAAAACTTATATAAGCTCATCTTCCAACCTCCTTTCCCGAAGAATTAAAAGAAAACGCATCCTATGCCGAATAGACCTCTTCCTGGGCCAGCCAGGCGGCGTATTCAAGCGCCTGCTTGATGTCATCCGGTTCCAGGTCCGGGTAATCGGCAAGAACCTCTTCCGTCTTTGCGCCGTGGGCGATCTGCCCTAATATCACGGAGACCGGAATACGCATCCCGCGGATACAGGCCCGCCCGCCCATGATCTTCGGGTCAAAGGTTATCCTGTTAAACCTGTCCATGTCCAACACCTCCTTTGCAGCAATCCTTTCGCTACTCGTTATTTTACCTTACGGTAAAAGGAAAAGGGCGTCAAAATGCCGCAGGCTTCCCGGCCTTTCGGACTGGAATCCGCAGGCCGGGGGTTCGAATCCCTCTGGGCGCGCTTCAACTTCAGCTTTGTCTTATGCCCCGCGTCCTTTCAGCGTCCCATTGACGCCGCGGGCCGGTTTTTCGTTCACCTACGCATTAACGTAGTTGCATAATTTTAATTTCAAAAGCCTTCAAAATATTGCTGGCAGCCGGGTTTGCGAGTCTTTTCCGAAAAAAATGGAAATCACAATTAGTGAACTCCTCATTGTTGTCATTCCCGCAAGCCCCGGACAAGCCGGGACGGGCTCCGCGCGTCGGGAACCCTTCTTTTTCGGAAGGATTCCGCCCGATTTTATCCTTAATAAAATAAAATTCTGGCCGGAATGACAAAAAAACCTTTGTATGCGCCGTTAGGGTTTATGCTCTCATTGGAAAGCTTTGCCGACAGGTAAATCTTTCTGTGCAGTTCGGGGGAAACGCGGACGACAAACTTCCCCGTAAACGGCTTGTCAGGCCTTTCCCCGCTCCTTGCAGAATGCAAGACAAGGAGGGGCAGACGAGGAGACTGTTTACCTCTGCAGTCTCAAAGGCACGCTTGTCGAGACCACACCTTTCTTGAAGAGGAGCTTGCCTTTTATCAGAAGGGCAGTCTGGTTATGTAAGAGATGGTGCCACCATTTCAGCGGCACGAACTCGGGCAGGATGACCGTTATGACCCCGGCCGGATATTCGGCCTGGACGCTTTCTATGTAGTCCATTAAAGGGCCGGATACGGACCTGTAAGGGGAATGAAGCAGAATGAGCGGCACCCCCATTCCGAACTCCTTCCATTTCTCCTCGAGTTTTTTTGCCTCATTCATGTCAAGCACCACGTAAACGGCCTTCACGTCATCGGAGAGCGCCTTGCCGTATTTTACGGCCTTCAGCACCGCCCGGTGCACGCCCGAAAGCGGGATTATGACCGTGTGGTGGCTGTATTCGGCCTCTTTGACCCCGGTCTCCAGGGACAGCTCTTTCGCGACGTCAAGGTAGTGGGAATGTATTTTGCGGGTCAGCAGCACAAGGCCCGGTATCGCCAGGACGACTATCCATGCCCCGTGCATGAACTTGGTCACCGCTATTATGAGAAACACGACAAAGGTGGCAATCGTGCCCACCGAGTTTATGATAATGCTCTTGACCCAGCCTTCCCCCCGGAGTCTGTACCAGTGCTTCACCATCCCCGCCTGGGAGAGCGTAAATGCGGTGAAGACGCCGACCGCGTACAGGGGGATAAGGGCGTTCGTGTTGCCCCCGAATATTATTATCGGCACAGCCGAAACGATGCCGAGTATGAGTATCCCGTTTGAAAACACCAGCCTGTCGCCGCGGTTGCTGAGCTGCCTGGGCAGATACCTGTCGGCAGCCATGATGGAGGAGAGCCTCGGGAAGTCCGCGAAAGACGTGTTGGCGGCCAGGATGAGTATCAGCGCCGTGGAGAACTGTATCAGATAGTAGATGGGGCCGGTGTGGAAGACGGCCCTTGCGAGCTGGGAGAGCACCGTCTCGTTTTCTTTGGGCAGGATATGAAAGCCCTGGGCCAGGAAAGCAATGCCCAGGGTGAGCGCACCCAGGATGACCGCCATCAAGGCGAGCGTGCTGGCGGCGTTTTTCGCCTCGGGCTCCTTGAACGCGCGCACGCCGTTGGATATCGCTTCTATCCCGGTAAGGGTAGCGCACCCCGAGGCAAATGCCCTCAAGATGATAAAAAGCGGCAGCGCCCCGGAGGCAGCGGAAGCAACCTCCTTGTGCATCCCCGGTCCGGGTATCGCGACCCATTTAAAAAGCCCCGCCGCTATCAGCAGCGACAGCCCCCCGACAAACGCATAGACCGGAAACGAGACCACCTTCCCCGATTCCCTCACCCCTCTCAAGTTGACGATCATTATGGCGAAGATCGCAAAAAGGCATAAGGCGATGGCGTGTTCCGCCAGCGCCGGAAACGCCGAGGTTATGGCCGCCACCCCGGCCGATATGCTGACCGTCACCGTAAGCACGTAATCCACCAGGAGCGCGGCCCCGGCAACAAGCCCCGGATACGCGCCCAGGTTGTCCTTGGCCACGATGTAGGCCCCGCCCCCGGACGGATAGGCGTGTATGGTCTGAAAGTACGACGTCGCCACGATGGTGACCAGGGCGACTATCGTGATCGCTATGGGCATGGTCAGATGCAGCAGCGCCGCGCCCCCGGCCAGAAGGGCGATCATGATCTCCTCGGTGCCGTACGCCACGGAGGAGAGCGCGTCCGAGGAAAAAACGGCAAGCCCCAGGGTCTTTGTCAGTCTCTCATGCTTTTCCTTGATGCTCTCAATGGGGCTGCCGATGAGGAATTCCTTAATAGACATTGAATGCACCAAAAAGGCGGGGGGATGCACCGTGAAGAAAGGACGAATTACGGCAGTCCTGGCATATGCTAGTCATAATCTCTCCTCCACTTCGCCTGCGAGGTTAGCTGACGGGCTCGGGCTGGAAGTACCCTTTCCTGTAAAGGAATTCGCCCCGGACTCCGGTTCCCCCGCATCCGCCGTTTGGCGGAATTTAGGCTGTAAATGAGATGTTAACTGCAAGGCGGCCGGAATGTCAATTGATCTGATCTACCCCACGGTGTTCTTCCCCGTGGCAAGTAAATGGACAGAACGGAAAGATTCCTGTTGACAAAGCCCCTGATGATGGCAATACTGGATTCATCTGCGGATAAAACGGCGCAGCTTCTTGCGGGGAGTTTTACACGAGAGTTTTAAGCAATGCGCCGCGTCCTTGCGGGAAGACCTTTAAAACGGAGGGCAAAATCGCCTGGAGCCGGCGGAGGAATGATGAAGATGATTTTAACGGGTGATCAGTTGAGGCTTATAAACGCTTACTGGCGTGCCGCGAATTATCTCTCAGCCGGGCAAATCTACCTGTACGATAACCCGTTGCTAAAAGAGCCCCTGACGTTGGACCACATCAAACCCAGGCTGCTTGGGCACTGGGGGACTACCCCGGGCCTTAATTTCATCTACGCCCACCTAAACCGCGTGATCAAGGCGCATGATCTCAACGTTATCTATGTCGCGGGGCCCGGCCATGGCGGGCCGGGGCTTGTAGCCAACACCTATCTCGAAGGCGCTTACACTGAGATATACCCCGACATCTCCCAGGACGCCGGGGGCATGAAAAAGCTGTTCAGGCAGTTCTCGTTTCCGGGGGGCATCCCCAGCCACGCGGCCCCCGAGACCCCCGGCTCCATACACGAAGGCGGGGAATTGGGCTATGCCGTGTCTCACGCATACGGGGCCGCCTTCGACAACCCGGACCTCATCGTGGCGTGCGTTGTCGGCGATGGAGAGGCCGAGACCGGCCCGCTGGCTACGGCCTGGCACTCGAACAAGTTTTTGAACCCGGTCACCGACGGGGCCGTGCTCCCCATCCTGCACCTAAACGGGTACAAGATTGCAAACCCCGCGGTCCTGGCCCGCATCAGCCACGAGGAGTTGGAAGACCTGTTTGCGGGCTACGGCTACAGGCCTTTTTTTGTCGAAGGGTCCGACCCCGAGCCCATGCACCAGTTGATGGCGGAGACATTGGACGCGGTGATCGGACAGATAAAGACGATCCAGGAAAAAGCCCGCGGCAGCGGCGTTGCCGAACGCCCGCGCTGGCCCATGATCATCCTGCGGACGCCCAAGGGCTGGACCGGGCCAAAGGTAGTGGACGGCTTGAAGACGGAAGGTTTCTGGCGGGCGCATCAGGTCCCGGTTGCCGACATGGACAAAAAGCCGGGGCACATAAAGATACTCGAGGACTGGATGAAAAGCTACAGGCCCGAAGAGCTTTTCGATGCGGACGGCGGATTGATGCCGGAACTGGCCGAACTGGCCCCGAAAGGGCAACGCCGCATGGGCGCAAACCCTCATGCAAACGGCGGGCTCCTGCTGAGAGACCTCAGGATGCCCGATTTCAGGCAGTATGCCGTGGATGTCCCCGGGCCGGGCCTGGCGCAGGCGGAGGCCACCAGGGTAATGGGCCGCTTCCTGCGGGACATAATGGATATGAACAAAGGCGCGCGGAATTTCAGGGTGATGGGGCCGGATGAAACGGCCTCGAACCGGCTGGACGCCTTATTTGAAGTCACCGGCAGGGCATGGATGGCCGAAACCATCCCGGAGGACGTCCATCTCTCCCCGGACGGCAGGGTGATGGAGATACTGAGCGAACATACCTGCCAGGGCTGGCTCGAAGGCTACCTGCTCACCGGCCGCCACGGGCTCTTCTCCTGCTACGAAGCCTTCATCCACATCGTGGACTCGATGTTCAACCAGCACGCCAAGTGGCTGAAAGTGACCACCAGGGAAATCCCCTGGAGGCGCCCCATCGCCTCCCTGAACTATCTGCTTACATCGCATGTCTGGCGGCAGGACCACAACGGCTTCTCGCACCAGGACCCTGGGTTCATCGACCACGTCGTGAACAAGAAGGCCGATATCGTGAGGGTCTACTTCCCGCCGGACGCCAACACGCTGCTCTCCGTAACCGACCACTGCCTGAGGAGCCGGAATTATATAAATGTAGTTGTGGCCGGCAAACAGCAGGAGCAGCAGTGGCTGGACATGGACTCCGCCGTCCGGCACTGCACCGGGGGGATTGGCATCTGGGAATGGGCGAGCAACGACAAGGGTTCCGAGCCCGATGTGGTGATGGCGTGCGCCGGGGACGTTCCGACGCTTGAAACCCTGGCCGCCGTCGAACTGCTGCGGCAATATGCGCCGGCCCTGAAAATACGCGTGATAAACGTGGTGGACCTGATGACGCTCCAGCCCCGGGAAGAGCACCCGCACGGCCTCTCCGCCAGGGATTTCGACATCCTCTTTACCGCAGACAGGCCCATAATCTTCGCCTATCACGGATACCCGTGGCTCATCCACCGCCTGACCTACCGGAGGACAAACCACGGGAACCTCCACGTGCGCGGATACAAGGAGGAAGGCACGACGACCACCCCCTTCGACATGACCGTGCGAAACGACCTCGACAGGTTCCATCTCGTCTGCGACGTGATCGACCGCGTGCCGGGGCTCGGCAATATCGCGGCCTATGCCAGGCAGGAGATACGCGACAAGCTCATCGACCACAGGCAATACATATCCAGGTACGGGCAGGACATGCCGGAGATAAGGGACTGGCGCTGGAAAGGCGGCGATAAATAAGCGCGCAGCCCATACTTAGTTTCAATCTGGGTTCCTCTTCCCTGAAATTTTCGCTCTTTCTCATGGGCGAAAAAGAGACGCTGCTGGCCAGGGGAGAGGTGGAGCGGATAGCTCTTAGGGGCGGACGGTTCCGGATGCGTGACCCGGAAGGCCGGGTCCTCGAAGACGCGCAGGGCGAATTCAGGGAGCACGAGACGGCGGTAAGCGCGGTCTTTTCAGCCCTGAAGAGGCTGGCCCTTCCGAGGCCCTCCGCCGTGGGGCACCGCGTCGTGCACGGCGGGCCGGCCCACGCGAGCCCGGCGATAATAGGGCCGCGCCTCCTGGAAGAGCTGAAAGGGCTTGTCCATTTCGCCCCGCTGCACCTGCCTTATGAAATCAGGTGCATGGAGGCCGTCGCCAGCCATTTCCCGGAAATCCCGCAGGTCGCCTGTTTCGACACCGCATTCCACCGCCGGATGCCCGAGGTCGCCCAGCGCTTTCCCCTCCCCGGCTCCTTTTGGGACGAGGGCGTGCGGCGCTACGGTTTTCACGGCCTCTCGTATGAATACATCCTGAGCGCACTGGCGGCGGAGAAACCGGGGCGGCTCGTTATCGCGCACCTGGGCAACGGGGCGAGCATGGCCGCGGTCAAAAACGGCCTGCCCCTGGATACCACCATGGGCTTTACTCCCACCGGGGGCTTCATGATGGGGACGCGGAGCGGGGACCTGGACCCCGGCGTCCTGCTTTATCTGATGGCCGAAAAAAAATATGACGCGCAGAAGATGGCGCGCCTGGTAAACCACCAGGCCGGGCTCCTCGGGGTCTCGGGCATCAGTCCGGACATGAAGACGCTTTTGGACCGCAGGAGGGACGACCCCCGCGCCGCTTTGGCCGTGGATATGTTCTGTTACCATGCGCGAAGACATTTGGGCGCGCTGGCCGCCGTCCTGGGAGGCCTCGATACGCTTGTGTTCACGGGCGGCATAGGGGAAAGGGCGGCCCCGGTCCGGCAGGACATCTGCCGGGGGCTCGAGCACCTGGGCATTCATCTGGATCCGGATAGAAACGGGCTGGACCCGGATAAAAACGGGGCCCACTCCGCCGTTATTTCCGGGCCGGCAAGCCCATGCAAAGTGATGATAATTCCGACCAACGAGGACCTGGTCATTGCGCGGCATACATTCAAACTGGTAACGGCAAACTGATTACAACGGAGTTTTCCGTGATGGTCTCGTGCCGCTGGATGCGGCGCTAAATCCTCGCAGGATAAATCTACTTCTGGGCCATCGGCCCCTGGGCCATGTACATGAGGCCGCCGGTTATAAGGGCCTGTATCAGCCAGCTAAGGACGGAGACGGCGGCGGCCCGCCAGGAGCTTCCGTAATCGAGGGCCTGGCGCACGGCTATTACCATGGCCGCTATCATCCAGAAGGCGGCAACGAGAAAGACAAAGGCCGTTACGCCCGGGATCACGCCCAGGGCCCGGATAAGGCCCGGCGCGGCCGCGAAGCCCGCGGCCCGGAGCACCGCGGGAAAATCCGAGCCGGTCCGCGGCTCCGGCAGGACCTTTGTCCCTATCACGTAAACCAGCAACGACCAGATAAACCAGCTTATAAGGGCCGAGACAGTCGAAACGGCAATCCCGGCCGGCCCTCCCCTCGGGATTGACCCCACTCCGGCCGCGATGCTGGAGAGCGCCACGACGGCAATCGCCTGGCCCGTGGCATTCCTGTCTGCCTTGACCTCGGCATAAAGGTTTGCCTCCAGGCGGGCCGCACGGACCATTCGCCTTATGAAATAGGACATTCCCCTCCCCTTTCCGCCCTCATTATAGCGGATTGAAAAAAGGATGGCCCCCAAAAAAATTGCCCAAAAAAATTGAAGGTCCGCCGGAACGGTGTCCGGAGGGCCTTCAATTTCCGGAAGGCGTCTTGTCTTTGAGCTGGTGTCATGTAAAAAACGGGGCAAGAAGGAAAAGAAGGGTGGCCTCCATTTTTATCATGCCAAAAGCCTGCGGATTTTTCACTTGCAGACGCAGTACCAGAGCTTCGGCACACCTGAAGCGCGGGCCCATCATGAGGGCCCGCACCCGGAGCTTTCATTTTCTCATTTGCACTCGCAATACCACATGTTCGTGCCGGCGCCCGCCTCGGCCGTGCAGGAACTCTTGCCGTTTTGCATGGCCACCTCATCGCATACCTTCTGGGCGTCGGACTTCACCGTGGCGGTAAATTCCCCGGTCTTGTTGCCGCTTAGTGTGGGGAGGGTCTCGGTGCCCGGTGCATTGGACATGCCGCCGCCCATATTGGCCTGGGCAAACAACTGGGCCGCGCTCCGGAGCTGGCGGCGCTCATAGGGCTTGGGGGTGTTAGAGGTGCCGCCTCCCGGGGTGTTTTCCATTCCGCCGCCCGTGTCTTCAGCAGTAAGGACGCGGACCGCGCCGCGGGCCTGATGGATAACGCCGCCCACGTGACGCTCATAGGGCTTGGGGGTGTTGGAAGCGCCGCCGCCCGGGGTGTTCTCGATCCCCTGGTCCGTCTGGCCGGAGTTTTCATCCTGGGCCAAGCCCGTCATCGCGCCAAGCAATAGCGCGAGCGCGAAGACAAGCGCCGTTACGATGGCAAATCTTGTTTTCATACTCTTTTTCTCCTTTTGTGGGGTGTTTTTACTCTCGAACCCGGAGTCAAACGACTCCCGGTCTGCCGCGATAATTGTCTTTCGATTTTGCATTCACTCCAGGATGAAATTTCCGGAAGTGGGGGGACGCTCGGGAAAAGGCAGTACCTTTAATCACGTTTTATCAGACCGGCCGGTGAGTGTCAAGGGGGGCAGGTTAAAATGTTTTTTGGGGGGCGCGCCTCGCGTTGACAACCCCCTCCCGCCCTGATAGACTGGCTTAGGAAAAAATGGCGGAAAAGACCATTGCGACCTTTGAGGTAAGGCGCCTTGAAATCCTCGACGAGGAGGGCAATGCGGACAAGGCCCTCATGCCGTCTCTGACCGGCGACGACATAAGGGGCATTTACGAGAAGATGCTGCTGTCAAGGGCGTTCGACGAGCGCGCCCTGAGGCTTCAAAGAGAGGGCAGGCTCGGCACCTATGCCTCCATCCGAGGGCAGGAGGCGGCCCAGGCCGCAAGCGCCTTCGCCGCGGAAAAATCCGACTGGATATTTCCGTCCTTCAGGGAGACGGGCGTCCAAATTACCGTGGGCTATCCCATATTTATGTTATTCCAGTACTGGTCCGGGGACGAACGCGGGATGAAATGTCCCGACGACCTGAGCGTATTTCCCATCTGCATCTCCGTATCGACCCATCTGCCCCACGCGGTCGGGGCGGCAATCGCCATGAAGCTGAAAAAACAGAAGAAGGCCGCCATCGTCTATTTCGGCGACGGCGCGACCTCAAAGGGGGATTTCCACGAGGCCTTCAACATGGCCGGCGTCTTCAAGGCCCCCGTGGTCTTCATATGCCAGAACAACCAGTGGGCGATCTCCGTGCCGCTTTCAAGACAGACTGCCGCGAGGACCCTCGCGCAAAAAGCCCTTGCATACGGGTTTCCGGGCATCCAGGTGGACGGCAACGACGTCTTTGCCGTTTACAGGGCGGCAAGCGAGGCCCTGCATAAAGCCAGGGACGGCGAAGGCCCCTCTTTTATCGAATGCCAGACATACAGGATTTCCGACCACACCACGGCCGATGACTCGTCCCGATACCGTCCGGCGAGGGAGGTCGAGTACTGGAGGGCAAAAGACCCGATAAAGAGACTTAAAACCTATATGGAAAAAGAGGGCCTCCTGACGGAGGACTACCAGAGGCAACTGGAGGAGAAAAACGAAAGCGCCCTCGATGAGGCCTTCCGCAAGATGGAGGAGATCGGGCCGCCCCCGCCCTCGGAGATGTTCGCCCGCACCTTCAAGGAGCCGACCCGGAGGGAGGACATCGAGATGAGGAGTTTTGTCGATGGCGGTGGTTAATATGGTGCAGGCCCTGAACATGGCGCTCCGGCAGGAGATGGAAAAAGACCCCTCCGTCCTTGTCCTGGGCGAGGACGTGGGCGTGAACGGCGGGGTTTTCAGGGTCACCGAGGGGTTGCTCGAGAGATTCGGGGGCGAACGCGTGATGGACACCCCGCTTTCGGAGTGCGGGATTGTCGGGGCCGCCATCGGGATGGCGGCCTTCGGGTTTCTGCCCGTGGCCGAGATCCAGTTCATGGGTTTCATCTACGGCGCATTCGACCAGCTCGCCAGCCACGCATCGAGGCTCCGCGCGCGCAGCCGCGGACGGTTTTCCTGCCCGCTTGTCATCCGCACTCCCTACGGCGCGGGCATAAAGGCCATCGAGCTCCACTCGGAGAGCACCGAGGCCCTCTTCGCCCACATCCCCGGCCTGAAGGTCGTCGTGCCCTCCGGCCCCGCCAGCGCCAAAGGCCTCCTGACATCGGCGATACGGGACCCGGACCCCGTCCTTTTCCTGGAACCGGCAAGACTTTACCGGATGATAAAGGAGGAGGTGCCGGAAGGGCCTTACACGATCCCCATCGGCAGGGCAAGGATGGCAAGAAAGGGCCGCGGCCTTACCATCATCTCCTGGGGGAGCATGCTCCAGAAAACCATGAAGGCCGCCGAAGGGTTCGACGCGGATGTCATCGACCTCCAGAGCCTGAGCCCCTGGGACGAGGAGGCGGTCATGGCCTCGGTCAAGAAAACAGGGCGCGCCGTCATAGTGCAGGAGGCCCCCAGGACGTGCGGCTTCGCCTCCGAGATAGCGGCCTGCCTCGCGGAGGAGGCGATCGCATATCTCCGCGCCCCCGTAATGCGCGTGGCCGCCTACGATGTTGTAATGCCCCTTGCGAGGCTCGAGGATTTTTACATGCCCGGGATAGGGACCATTCGAAAAACAATTGAGGAGGCCCTTAAATACTAACGTGGCATACGAAGTGAAACTCCCGGACCTGGGCGAAGGCATAACGGAAGCCGAGATACGCAAATGGCTCGTGAAAGAGGGCGACGCCGTCTCCGAGCACCAGAACGTCCTCGAGGTGGAAACGGACAAGGCCGTCGTGGAAATGCCGTCCCCGAAAAGCGGCAGGGTAATGAAGATACACAAGGAGGAAGGCGAGACCGCTAAGGTGGGCGACACATTGATGACGCTTGCGGAGATTACGGCCGGGCAAACGGGTGCTACGGGCGGGGCGGGGGAAAGACCGGTGGAGGAAGCCGAGGAGAAATTCCTTGTCGCCGGCCAGGTGCCCTTTGAGCCGGAGGCGAAAAAACGATCAGAGCCGGAGGCGAAAAAACGATCAGAGCCGGAGGCGAAAAAACGATCAGAGCCGGAGGCGAAAAAACAATTCGGGCCGGAAGCAAAAAAATCCGTCACCGTGATGGGGGAATTGCCGGAGCATGAGGAAGAGGAGCCCGTCCCGGTCATGCCCGCCGCAAGGCGGGCGGCCAGGGAGCTGGGCGTCAGCGAATCCGCGCTGAAAAACATAAAAGGCACCGGCCCTGGCGGCGCAGTCACAAAGGAGGACATAATCAGGTTTTCCTCAAAAAAAATCTACAGGGAGGCAGGCGACGAGTTCGGCCCCGTGGAGCGCGTGCCCCTGAGGGGGCTCAGAAAGAGCATCGCTAAAAACCTCAAAAAGACCCAACTGGGCACGGTCTCCGTCACCGTCTTCGAGGAGGCGGACGCCACGGAGCTATGGGAACTGCGGGAGCGGGAAAAAACGCCGCTGAAAGAGCGCGGCATCCATCTGACGTTTATGCCCTTTTTCATCAAGGCCGCCCGGCACGCGCTGAAAGACCACCCGCGCCTGAACGCCGCGCTCCAGGGCCCGGAGGGCAGTGAAGAGGTCGTATTGAAAAAATACATCAATATGGGCGTGGCCGTCGATACCCCGGAGGGGCTCATGGTCCCCGTCATAAGGGACGTGGACAAAAAGACGATTATCGAGCTCGCCTCGGAGCTTGCGGAGCTTTCGGAGCTGGCAAGGCAGAGGAAGATCTCGCTTGACCGGCTCAAGGGCAACAGCTTCACCATCACGAACTACGGGCATTACGGGGGCCTCTTCGCCACACCGATAATAAACTGGCCGGATGTGGCCATCCTGGGGACGGGGAGGATATCCGAAAGGCCCTGGGTAATCGGCTCGCGGGGGGCCGGAAAGATCGGGATAAGGAGGATACTGCCGCTCTCGCTGACCTTCGACCACAGGGTGGCCGACGGGGCGGAGGCTTCCGCGTTTCTATCGCAGGTCGTCCGGTTCCTCGAAGACCCGGCGCTCATATTCGTTGAAAGCGCATAAACCTTCGTTGAAGTCGCTTGAGCCCCTCTTCAATCCCAGAAGCATAGTGCTGGTGGGGGCCTCCCACACCGGGCTCAAACTCGGGGGCGTCGTCCTTAAAAACCTGCTAAGACTCCGGCCAAAAGTGCGGGTCTTCCCGGTTAACCCGAAATTCCGTCGCCTCATGGGAGTAAGATCTTACGCCACGATTGACGAGATATGGGGTGACGAGATACCCAAAAGCAAAAATGACCTTGCGATAATCATAAGGCCAGCCCCGGAGACCCCTGGCATACTCGAAGAGTTGAAGGGCCGCGTCAAGTGCGCCATCATCGTGAGCGCGGGCTTTGCCGAGGCGGGCCGGATGGACCTCCAGGAGGCCGTCCAAAGGATAGCGCGCGAGGGCGGCATAAGACTTGTCGGGCCGAACTGCATGGGGGTGCATAACAGCTCAAACGGCCTCGATACCTTCATACTGACGGCCGAAAGGCTGTCGCGTCCGCATCCGGGGGGTGTCGCCATCGTAACCCAGAGCGGCGCCGTCCTGTCGCTCATCTTCGAGGCGTTTTCCCTGTCGCAGCCCCCGGTGGGCAGCTCCATAACCGCGCATTACGGCAACGCCGCCGACATAGACGAATCCGACATCTTTGAATATCTCGAAGGGGACGACAATACAAAGGCCGTCATCTCATATATTGAATCCGTCAGGGACGGCAGAAGGTTCATAAGGCGGGCGCGCGCCCTCGCGCGGCGAAAACCCCTGCTCATATTGAAGGCCGGAAAGGCGGCGGCGGGCCAGGCGGCCGCCTTCTCCCACACAGGAAGGCTTGCCGGCAGCTACAGGGTCTTCAAGTCCGTCCTGGCGCAATTCGGCCTGGCCGAGGCGGCCGACTTCGAGGACCTCGTGGACGGCGCCAGGGCGCTCGCCCTTCAAAAACCCCTGAAGGGCAACCGGGTGCTCATCCTCACGAACGGAGGGGGCGCGGGTGTGCTCGCCTCGGACGAATGCGCGAGGCAGGGTTTTTATGAGGCGGGAATGCCGCCGCGGAAACTCGCGCGTTTTAAAAAAATATTCCCCCCCTTCTACGTGCCCGGAAACCCCTTCGACCTTACCGCCCAGGTAAAAGATGAGGATTACCGCACCGTCCTGGAGGGACTCAAAGAGGACTACGACGGCTTTATCATAATCGCGCTGTCGGCGGTCCGGGGGATAACGGAGGGGCTTGGGCTGGTGCTTGCGGATTTCAAGAGGCGCTCCGGAAAGCCGATGGTCTTCCATACGGGCCGGGACGCCGTGGGCCAAAAACTCTCGCGGACGCTGGAGGAGGCCGGCATACCGGCCTTGAATTCTCCGGAAAGGGCGGTCCGGGCGCTAAGGAAACTTCTAAAAAAGGATTAGGTGCTTGCTTGGTTTCACAAAAAGCCAAAGGGGGACTGGTCCCCTTTTTTGGGGCAAAGGTAGAGAGGGTGAAATTTTTGGCGGCGAGTGCAATTTTATGATCAAAGACGCCCTTAAATCGCTCCTGGACGAGACGGCCGGGCGGCAGCCGATGGAGCATGAGGTCAAGCGCCTGCTGAAGGGACTTGGCCTGTCGGTCCCGAAGGGTTTTTTCATACCCGCGGGAAATTTCACAACCGAGGGCGTCCGTCTGCTTCATCGAAAAAAGCTCCGGTTCCCGCTGGTGGTGAAGGCCGCCTCGCCGGATATCCGCTCGAAGAGCGAGGCGCGGGCGGTGGTGCTCGGGATAAGGACGGAAGGGGAGCTTGAGCGCTCCGCACGGGAAATACTGAAAAATGTAAAAAAGGCCAGGGGCGTGCTTGTGGAAGAGATGATAGGGGGCGGCCTCGAGACGATAGCCGGCGGACTTATAGACGCACAGTTCGGGCCGGTCGTGATGTTCGGGCTGGGAGGTGTTTTTGTGGAGGTCTTTCATGACGTCTCCTTTGCGCTCGCACCGGCCAGCCGCAGGGAGGCGCTGAAACTCGCATCGAGGATAAAGGGGTTTGGTTTGCTCAAGGGGGTCCGCGGGAGGCCATCCGTGGATTTTAACGCCCTGGCGGCCTCTTTAGTGACCGTCTCCCGGCTCATAGCCACCGGGCTCATAAAGGAGATAGACCTGAATCCCCTTGCCCTCTCGCCCGAAGGGGCCTTCGTGCTGGACGCGAAGATTTTTGTCTGATTCAGGGCCTTTTATCGCATGCGAATAAACCGGGATCCCCCTCCGCGCGGCATTCTTCCGGGCCGCAAGGCTTTATGCTAGAATATGGGCGTCTGGCGGTGGGGGTCTTTTTTCCAAGAGGAAATCATGCATAAAGCACACGCAAAGACTATGGCGGAAGACAGCCCATCTGCAAGGATAGCATCGGCCTGCCGGCTTTCACCTGCCGATGAAGGCATATACAGCCCGCCGGAAGAAGATGTCTTCGTCACGCCCGACCGGATAAAAATGGGACAGATACCGGCAAGCTGGGAGATATGGGCCAAATGGGGGATTGCCGGCATCACAGCGGTCATAATACTGTCCGCCGCCGCCACCGGGTTCCCAGGCACTTTTCTTCAGGACGTCCCGAAAGCGCCTCTGGGCAAGTTGTGGTTCTGGACGATGTCCGCTTACGGCGCGGTTTACTACTGTGCAATGATATGGAGGGTGTTGCTCTGGCTTGGCTACCGGCCTGTGCCGCCCGTGGACAACGAGAGTCTGCCTGCAATTTCCGTAATTATTCCGGCGTACAATGAAGGCCGGCTTGTGGAGGACTCTATCAGTTCCGTCGCGCAGAGCAACTACCCGGAAGACAGGCTCCAGATAATCGTGGTCGACGACGGGAGCACCGACGACACATGGCATTTCATACAGAAGGCGGCCTCCGAAGCGTCTGCAAACGTCAAGACCATCAGGAAACCCGTCAACGAAGGCAAAAGACACGCGCTCTACACGGGGTTCCAGCACGCAGACGGAGAAGTATGGGTAACGATCGATTCCGACAGCATCGTGGAGCGCAATGCGATCAGAAACGGGGCCGCCCCACTCGTGCGGGACCAGAGGATCGGCCTGGTGGCCGGCTGCGTGAAAGTATTAAACAGGAACGACAGCCTTATAACCCGTCTCCTGAAAGTCCAATTCTCCTTGTCTTTCACTTTTTCGAGGGCGTACCAGAGCAGGATACGCGGGCTCCTGACCACACCCGGCACCCTGTCGCTCTACCGCGCATCGGCGGTAAGACCGGTCTTGCAGAAATGGCTTAACCAGACCTTCCTGGGTGCGCCCTGCCTTACGGGTGAAGACCGCTCGATGACGAACCTGATTACCGCCCAGGGGTTACATTCCTTCTTTCAGTCCAGCGCGGTCGTGTGGTCTCAAATGCCGCCGGGCTACTGCGGGATGACAAAAATGTTTCTGAGATGGGCCAGAAGCAACATCCGGGAAACGGCAGTCTTGCTGTCTTTTATCTTCAAGCCCTTTCGGCGCGACTACCTGTGGGGGTTCAGGATCAATTCACTGCTGATCGCCTCGACCCTGATTGTGCCTTATCTGCTTATTTTCCACAGTTACTTCCTGCTGTTGACCAGCCTCCATTGGCTGTTCCGCCATTCCGTTGTCGTCTCACTTATAAGCTTGCCGCTGGCGGTAATCTATTACTGCAACGAAAAAGATTCCGACTTCGCATGGGTAATCGCCTATGAGTTCTTCTGGGTCCTGTCGTGCCAATGGATCATACCTTACGCCTTTTTAACCTGCCGGCGTCAGGGCGCATGGATCACGCGCAATTCCGGATAATTTCTTTAAAAAAAACCGCCCCTATCCCAAGGCCCTGTTATGGTCTCTGCCCGCCTTCTTGAACCACTCGAACCATAATACGCTCACGACGCCGGCCCCCAGGCAGACCAGCAGGTCCGCGGGGCCAAGCGCGCCGAACTGGAAAACGCTCCTCAGCGCGGGCGCATAAAGGACGGCGGCCAGGAAGATGGCCGCGCCCCCCGCCACCCACCAGAGCGCCGGGTTTCTCACCCGCAGGGAGGCGGCAAGCCCCATCGTCCAGGAACGGTTCACGAGTATCAGGGCGAGGTTGGCTATGACCAGGGTCGTAAAACCCAGTGCGCGCGCCTCGGTCGCCGCCCGCCCGCGAAAGACCGCCGCAAGGAAGACGGCAAGCACGGCGGCCAGCACGCTTGCGCCCTGGAGCATGCTCATAAAAAGCGTGCGCCTGCCGATGAGGGACTCTCCCCTGGCCGGCGGGCGCGCCATCACGTTTTGCTCCTCCGGTTCGGCCTCGAAGATGATCGAGCAGGCGGGGTCGATTATCAGCTCCAGAAACACTATGTGCACCGGCATAAAAACAAGGGGCATGCCGAGGACGACCGGTATGAGCGCCATGCCCGCGATGGGCACATGTATGGCGAGCACGTAGACCGTGGCCTTCTTGATGTTATCGAATATCCGACGGCCCATCCTGACGCCCTGCACGATGGAGGAAAAGTCGTCGTCCAGAAGCACTATCGAGGAGGCCTCGCGGGCGACGTCGGTGCCGCGCCCGCCCATCGCTATGCCTATGTCCGCGGCCTTCAGCGCGGGGGCGTCGTTGACCCCGTCGCCGGTCATCGCGACCGTCTCCCCGCCCGCCTTCAGCGCGTTTACTATCCTCAGTTTCTGCTCCGGCAGCACCCGGCAGAAGATGTCCGCCTCTTTTATCCTGCGCCTTAACTGCCAGTCGTCCATCGCGCGAAGCTCGGGGCCGGTGATTATCTGCGGCCTTTCGCCCCCGAGCCCTATCCGTCTGGCGATCATGCCGGCCGTCACCGGGTAATCGCCTGTAATCATAAGCACCTTTATGCCCGCCTCGCGGCACATGCCGAGCGCGGCGGCCACGCCCGGGCGCACCGGGTCGGCCAGCCCTATAAGACCCAGAAACTCAAACGTAAACGCGTGCTGCCCGTCGGGCAGGGCGGCGGGTTTGGACCTGGCCCTGGCCACGCCTATGACCCTGAAACCCTCCCCCGCCATGCGGTCTACCCGCGAGACCAGCTCGCGGCCCTCCTCTTCCGTCATGTGGCAGATGTCGCCGATCGACTCCGGCGCGCCCTTTGCGGCGATAACGTAATCGCTTTCGCCGTTGGGCCTCCAGACGCGGGACATCACCAAAAGCCTTCCCGAAATGGGATATTCCTGCACCAGCGTCCAGTCCTCATGTATATGCTCCGTATTTACGAGCCAGAGGCCGCCCGCCTCCCGCAGGGCCTTTTCCATCGGGTCAAACGGGTCCTTCCTGCTTGCGAGCACCGCGTATTCTATTATCTCGTGGAATTCCTCGGGCATGGGGCGGCCGGCCGCGGACTCGACGTCGAAAAAAGCGAAATCGCCGCCGCCCGGCCGGTATATCTTTTTTACCGCCATCTGGTTGGTGGTCAGCGTGCCGGTCTTGTCAACGCACAGCACAGTGGCCCCGCCCAGCGTCTCAACCGCGGGCACCCTTCGGGTAAGCACGTTTCTCCGGGACATGCGCCAGGCCCCGAGGGCCAGAAAGACCGTCAGCACCATCGGGAACTCCTCCGGCAAGACCGCCATGGCAAGCGTGACGCCGGCAAGAAATCCTTCGAGCCAGTCCCGCCTGGCAATGCCGTAGAGGACCGCCACGAGCGCGCAGACCGAAAGACCGACGACCGCGAGGCTGCGGACCAGGCCGCCCGTCTGCTTCTGGAGCGGGGTCTTCTCCGCCTTTATCTCGCGGAGCGCCCGGCCAATTTTCCCTATCTCGGTCGCGGCCCCCGTAGCAAGCACCCGGGCCACGCCGAACCCTCCGACCGAAAGCGTGCCGGAGTACACAAAGGGAATGCCCTCGCCGCCGGGACGCGCAACGGCCTCCGGCAGCGCCTCTTCGGCATAAGGATTTTTTCTCACCGGCACGGACTCGCCGGTCAGCAGGGCCTCGTCCACAAAAAGATTCAGGGCGGCGACCAAAACGGCGTCGGCAGGCACACGGTCGCCCTCCGAGATGATTATCGTGTCGCCCCTTACGACCTCCCGGCCGGGTATCCTTCTTTCCGCTGCGTCCCTCACCACGCGCGCCCTCGGGCTCGTGAGGTCCTTGAGGGCCTCAAGCGCGCGCTCGGTCTTGCCTCCCTGGTAGATGGTCATGCCCATGATGACGGCCACGAAGCCAAGCAGTATCACGGCCTGTCCCCGGTCCCCCAGGAGCAGATAAATGACGCCGCCCGCTATCAGGAGCAGAAACATCGGCTCCCCCAGGACATTTGCGGCTATTTTGAGGAGATTTTTCCTCCGGGCCTGCGGCAGTTCGTTTGGCCCCTCGGTCTTCAGCCTGCGGGCGGCCTCGGCCTCCGAAAGGCCCCTGACCGCTCTTATATCGAAACGCTCTTCAGTCACTTTTTGAGGTCCTCAAGCGCGCGCCCGGTCCTGTCTTCCTGATAGATGTTCATGGCAACCCGGGTTCAGTGTACGCGGCGGTCACGATTCGCCACGCTTCGTCCGGAACACTCCTCGGCCCGGCGTCCCCGATTCGCAACTCCATGGGGACGTCGGTTGAAACGCTGGTCTTCGGCGCGATGATGCACATCGATTCGCAACTCCATGGGCGCGGCGCAGAAACACTCCGTGGCGCGGGTTCAGGGCTGCCCGTTTTCCATGGCCTCCGTCACGCGTCTTTTCGCCAGTTCCGCCCCCGCCTCCCATGGCAGCTTGCCTTCGGAGCCGGCCTTCTCGATTATGCGCCTGGTGTTTTCCCTTATCTTTTCGGAGATGGCCTTGAAGGCCTCCTGCCTGCTCTTTTTGGCGTATTCCATCGCCGCCATTATCACCCCGCCCGCGTTTGCAATGAAATCCGGCACCGACAGGATGCCGCGTTTGGCAAGGACCCCTTCGGCCTCTTTGGTGACGGGGAGATTGGCCCCCTGGAGCACCAGCCTGGCCTTTATGCCGTAGACGTTGTCCCTGTTTATGACGTCCGCCGTGGCGGCCGGTATAAGTATATCGCACGGGACGGAAAAGATGTCCTCCGGCTTCATGCAGCTTGTGCCCGGGCACTCGAAACCGACGATGCTGCCGGTCTTCTGCTTTATCTTTAGAAGCTCCGCGAGGTCCAATCCCTCGGGATGGTATACCGCGCCTCCGATGTCCGCGGCGGCGACGAGCACGGCCCCTTTTTCGAGCATGAACCTCGCAGCGGCCTTTCCCACGCTTCCAAACCCGTGTATGGCGATCCTGGCGCCCGCAAGCTTCAGCCCCGCATAGGGGCAGGCGACCTCCGCGCATTCCGTAAGACCGTAGCCCGTTGCGCCAAGGCGGTCAAGCGGGAGCCCGCCCATCCGCTCGGGAAGCCCCACCGCCCTGCCCGTCTCCTCGTATATCCATGCCATGCATTCCTCGTCGCTGCCCATGTCCGGCCCCGGGATATACTCGGCAAGATTTTTTATAAGCGCCGCGAAAATTTTAAAATATTGCCTCTTGTCCCCGGCGCCCGGGGCATGGATGATGCCCGCCTTCGCCCCGCCGTGCGACAGGCCCGCAATCGAGTTTTTGAGCGTCATGGTGCGGGCCAGCCTCTGCACCTCCACGAGGCCCACCGACGGCGACACCCGCACGCCGCCCATGGCGGGGCCAAGCGCGATATTGTCCACCACGACGATTGCTTCAAGCCCGGCCTTCGCCCAATGCAGGCGCATTACCTTGAGCGGCCCCAGCTCGTCGTGTATTATCTCGCACATATTAATTATATTCATTTACCAGAAAATGCCGGCATAGTAAAGCGGATAGACAACATGGTTGCACGTGATAAACTGTAGGCAGGAAAAACAGTAATGGACAAAGTCAGGCAGGAGCTTTCAGCTTCAGTGATTCAAAGGGGAGGTCCCCTGATGAATAGGGATTATTTTAATGACCGCCGGGGAATCCGCAAAGAAGAGTCCGACGAGATATGGAGGGAGTTCCACCGGTACGAGCCCGTCGATACCGGCCTGGACTACTGCTGCCAGATCTTCATAGACGTGCCGTATATAGAAATAGAGGTGAGGACGGGCGGTTTCCTCAAGATCGAGGTCTTTTCGGTGGACAGATGCCCCAAATGCGGCAGGTGGCTGAGAGATATCAGAAAGCTGAAGGGCCGCTGAAAACCGGTATGGAAACCGGGCCTATCTGTCAATCAAAATCCTTCATCAGCGGAATTATCCTCCGGTAGTCCGCATACGGCACATTCGAGGACCAGTTGCCGGTCGCCTTTGCCGCGTACAGCGTCCCGAAGAAAACCGCAAGGAGCATGGCCGCGTACAGGAGCGGCGCGATGCGGAATTTACTTTTATTGAATCTCATTGCGAGGGCCCCCGGCGCGGGACAGCGGGCCACGCATGTGAGGCAGCCGCTGCACTCCGGCGTCCTGACCCTCCTCTTTTCATCTACAGGGATGGAGGCCGGGCAGTTTTCCCGGCAGGCGCCGCAATGGGTGCAGGCCGCGTCGTCCCTCGTTATCTTCGCCGGGCTTAAAAAACCAAGCAGGCCCAGGAGCGCCCCGTAAGGACAGAAATACCTGCACCAGAAATTCCTGTAGAAAAAAGAGCCCGCGAAGAGCCCCGCCAGCACCACCCCGGCCGCCGTGCCCATATACTCGAAAAACCAGAGCATCCTCGCGTCCGCGGCCACCCAGTAGGGCCCGTCCAAAAATGCCGCCAGCGCCCCGGAGGACATCGAAAAAACCATCAGGACAAAAAAGGCGAGCAGGAGGTATTTCACGCTCCGCAGGGCATGGTCCAGGCGCCTGTTCATCCTGAAATCCCGCCCCCCGGATATCTTCCTTCCCGTCTTCCAGAGCGCCTCCGACAACGCGCCGACCGGACATATCCAACTGCAAAAACCCTTCTTGAAGAGGGCCGAAACGAGCATCGCCGCCGCAAGAATTATTATCGCGGCCGGATGCACCCTGTCGAATATCCCCGTGGAAAGCCAGAGTTTCAGCCCCATCAGCCCGCCGATGGGCAGGAAACCGTCCACCATCGCCGGCCTCGTCACCATCATCGGTCTCAATATCGGGGGGCCGCCGCGCAGCAGGCGGCCCACAAACACGTAAAGCCGGAAGCCGGAAAACAGGCTCAGGAGCACTACCGCCGCCTGCACGCCCCGCCTTAGTTTCTCCACATCCGCCGTTTTTCGCCCCATGGGGCTATTTTAAGGATTTTCCCGCCGGAGGCGCTATGATCCAGATCATCAAATTTTTTTCTTGACAACCGCCTTGGTACAATTTAGAATCTCTATAGATTAGTAATGAATATAAATTATGGCCAGTCTTCAGGTAAAACCCTCTCCCTCGAGGGAGAGGGTTGGGAGAGGGGGAAAAAAACACCCTCCCCTAATCCCCTCCCTTTTTAGGGAGGGGATTTCACAAAAGGCAGGGGCGCTCATTGACTAAGGCCCGATGCTGTCGGATACTTGTTACAAGGAGTCCGATGAGCGGAAAACAGAGACGACAAACAAATAAGGAGGAACTCAAATGGAAGGATGCTGCGCGCTACGAATCGGCGAAAAGGCGCCCGACTTCAGGCTCGATACCTTCGAGCCGACAAGCGGCGGGTTCGGCGAGATAAGCCTTGAGGAGCTAAAGAAACAGGGCAAATGGACCATCCTCTTTTTCTACCCTGCGGACTTCACGTTCGTCTGAGCCACGGAGTTCGCTGACCTGGCAGGCCAGCATGAAAATTTCAAGAAGGAAGGGGCCGAGCTGGTTACGGTGAGCACGGACACCAAATTCGTTCACCTCGCATGGCAGATGGACGAGCCGATGCTGAAGAACGTGAGATACAAAATGGGGTCGGACCCTTCGGGCAAGGTGTCGAGGATATTCGGCGTCCATGACGAGGATTCCGGCCTCGCGCAAAGGGGCGCCTTCATCATCAACCCGGCCGGGATACTCGTCGGCATGGAGGTAAACCACCTGGACATCGGCAGGAACTCCAATGAGCTTCTCAGAAGACTCCAGGCCAACATCTACAAGGCCGGGCATCCGGAGGAAGTCTGCCCGGCCAGATGGCAGCCGGGGGAAAAGACCATGAAGCCCGCGCCCGAGTATGTGGGCAGGGCCGAGGAATCCTACGTCAAGACCTACTCGAAGGGATGATAATAATAATGATGATGATGAATGACCGCCCGGCCGGAGGTTTCGGGACACGGGCCTGACGCGGGCCCCCTTATGGCCGTAATCGAGGTCGAGGGACTGGGCAAATCCTTCGAGAAGGGGATATTCGCGCTTAAAGGAGTAAGTTTCAGCCTTTCACGGGGCCAGATACTGGGCATCCTCGGTCCAAACGGGGCCGGCAAGACCACCCTGATTCACCTGCTGCTTGGATTGATCATCCCCACCGAGGGCGAAATCCGGGTCTTCGGGGAAAGGCTTTCCCCGAAGACCCGCGGGCGCATACTGGGGCGGATGAACTTTGCCTCCAACTATGTGTCCCTCCCCCTGGCGCTCACGCTCTGGGAAAACCTGATGGTCTACGCCCATATGTACGAGGTCCCATCGCCGCGGCCCAAATGCGCCGAGGTGCTCAGGATGTTCGAACTCTATCATCTGAAGGACAAACACACAAAGTCGCTCTCCTCCGGCCAGATGATGAGGCTCTGCCTTGCAAAGGCCCTGATAAACGACCCGGAGATACTGCTTCTGGATGAGCCCACGGCCGGACTCGACCCAGAGATAGCCCGCAAGACCAGGCATCTGCTGGTGGAGTTGAGCCGCCAGAGAGGACTCTCGGTCGTTTACACTTCACACAACCTATGGGAGATGCAGGAGGTCTCGGACCGCGTGCTCTTCCTCATGGCCGGGGAGGCGCTGCTGGAGGGCCCCTGGCGGGAGGTGCTGGGCAAGTATGAGGCCGGCAGCCTGGAGGAACTGTTTTTCAAGATAATTGAAGGCAAACGCACCCCTGGCCCCTCCAGGCAGGGGAGCAAAAGATGAGCGCGCGGCGCCTGTGGGCGCTCTGCCTCCGGCAGCTCTATCTCTACAGGAGGAGCATGCCAAGGCTGCTGGAGATATTCTACTGGCCCACGATGGACCTTCTCTTGTGGGGGTTCGTTACCCTCTACCTGCAGAGAAACGCAACGGGGGGCATCCCCGTCTTCGTCTCCTATTTCATTGGCGCCCTTATACTGTGGGACGTCCTTTTCAGGGCGGAACAGGGGATATCGGTCTCCTTCCTGGAGGACATGTGGGCAAGAAACCTCATAAACATCTTCGTCTCCCCGGTCACGGTCCCGGAGTACCTCCTGGCGCTCATGATCATAAGCGCCCTTAAGGTGGCGGCGGCTTTCAGCGTCACTTCGTCGCTGGGCTGGATATTCTATTCCTTCGATATCTTCAAGCTGGGCGTCTCGCTATTGCCGCTCGCCCTCAACCTGGTGGCGATGGGATGGGCCATCGGCATATTCACAACCGCGCTGATACTTCGTTACGGGCTGGAGGCGGAAATCCTGGCCTGGGCCCTCGCCTTTCTTTTCCTGCCCTTCTCGGCCGTCTTTTATCCGGTAGAGGTGCTGCCGCATGCACTCCGGGCCGTGGCCATGCTCATCCCGGCCTCCCATGCCTTCGAGGGCATGAGGGCGGTCATCAAAAACCCGGGCGTCTTTCCCGCAGGACAGCTTGCCATGGCGTCCGGCCTCAACCTGGCCTATCTCCTTGTTTCCGCCTGGTTTTTCATGCGGGTCTATAAAAAGGCCCTCATACGCGGCATCATACCCAAAATAGGGGAATAAAAAGAGAAAAAGCTGGCATGAGGGGTCTGTAATTAAAAAATTTCATGAATCTCGCATTGAAATTTCCTTCCCCGATTGAGTATTATGAAACGCATTTTTAAAAACATCCCCAAATTTGGGGAGACAAGCGCGAAAAACAACAAAAAGAGGGAGGAGAGCATGCAATTGCTGCCCGGTAGTTTCGTTGTGGTGATCTCGGCCGTCATCATCGGGGTCGCTTTCGGCTTTGTCTTGCAGCGCGGCAGGTTCTGTGTAAACACCGCCTTCAGGGACATCATCTTCATCAACGACTTTACTCTCTTCAGGGCATACCTTCTGAGCGTGGTTATCGCCATCATAGGCGCAAACCTGCTTGAAGACATGCACTGGCTTGGCGGTGACGCCTACGGCCCGTTCACCCTGTCAAGGGAGGTCTTCGCCCCGGTGGCGAACATCGTCGGGGGGTACATCTTCGGCCTGGGGATGGTCCTTGCGGGCGGATGCGGCAGCGGTATACTCTACCGCGTGGGTGAAGGCCTCACGGCCTCGATGGTGGCGGTGCTGGGCTTCGGCCTGGCCATCATAACGACGACAAAAGGCGTGCTGAGGCCCGTTTACCTTCTCCTGAGGAGCTTTAAAGTCGGCATTCACGCGCCCGACGGCAGCATAAATTACGCCTTCAGCCTGCCGGACCTCTTCGGCGGGGGATTGGCCGCCATATGGATAACAATAGCCGTCATCACGGTGGTGGCCGGCATAGTGATCGTCAAGGGGCAGCCATTTCAGAAGGGGCCTGCAAAAGGATACAAATGGTCCGTTGCCGGCGCGCTTGTGGGCCTGATGGTCGTTGCGGCCTGGTGGACCTCCGGCGTATACGGCAGGGACCCCAGGGGACTTTCATTCACCGGTCCGCTCGGTGAGGCCTTTCTGGCCGTAATCAACAGAAGCAGCGGATCGCCGCGGCAGATGTTCGATTTCTTCGGGCTCAACATAACCTGGAGCGCCATTTACATCCTGGTCGTGCCGGTTGGAGCGCTCTTGAGCTCGAAGGCCCTGAAGGAATTCAAGCTCAAGGTGCCCAACGCGGCCGAGCTCATGACCGTCTTTGGCGGCAGCCTGCTTATGGGCTTTGGCGCCGCCACTGCAGGCGGCTGAAACATCGGTCACGGGTTGACCGGTGTGTCGACCTTGGCCGTATCGAGCATCGTCTCCATAATCTTCATCATGCTTGGCAACTGGACGATGGTTTACTTCAAGTTCATAAAGCCCATGCAGGATTGAACCAATAACAAAGAAGGAAAAATCCTTATCCTCACCGCTAAAGGGGGGCCGAAAGCCCCCCTTTTTGATTCCGCGCGAATACCCCGCCGGGCATTTCCATTTGCAATTGTAATTTCACTTATAAATTGTAATTTCAAGTTGCAAAGAATTTATATATTGAGATATATTTTTTTATATCGGCATTATTTTTAATAATGCTTATATTAGAAATGTACTGGTTAAATCAGAAATGGAAGGGGGTGGAAGACATACAGTCATTTGAAGTGGGCCCCTTGCGGGGATGAAATGAAAAAGAAGGGAGGGGGAAACGAGGGAGGAATCAAAATGAAGAAGGTTTTACTTGCAGTAGCAGCACTCGCGCTGATAGCCGGGGGCTATTTCCTGGCAAGTTCGCACACGACCCCGGCCCAGGCGGCCGAAAAAAGCATGCCTAAACTCCACGGCATCGCCTTCATCTCCGGTGAAGGCGGCCATATAGCGATGGTCAACCTCGCCACCATGAAGTCGCCGACCGACGTCGAGAAAGACAGGATAGTCATCACGGAAGCCGGCAGCGAGATGGAAGGCAAGATCGCAGGCATGACGATGGAGCAGGCCAAGAAGGGCGGCGGGATGCACGGCGCCGCGCTTGTTGGCGGCAAACTCTACGCGGGGCTTCTTGACGGCAACGTCGTCGTTTACGACCTCAAAACAGGCAAGAAATCCGCGCCGATTAAGGTGGGCCAGAAATTCTGCGACGCTGTCGTGGGCCCCGACGGAAAGCACATCTATTTCGAGGACATGGCCAACGGACACGTCTACGAATGGGATTACAAGACCATGAAGACGGTGGACGAGTTCCCCATCGGCGCAGCCGTATGCGGCATACAGTGGGTCAATAACGGCAGGAAGGCCTACGTCTCCGACATGCCGACGGGCATCATTTACGTGCTCGACTGGAAGACAAAGAAGGTCATCAAGAAGATAACGGACCCTCAGATGACGTTCATCCACCAGATACATCTGACGCCTAACGGCAGGCAACTGTGGGTATCGGCCCCCAACGAGTACGACCCGGGCCTGAAACCGCCCACTCACAAGTCCCAGATTGTCGTCATCGACACGAGGACGGACAAGGTTATCGACCACATCGTGCTGCCTCCGCACCGCTATTCGCACGACCTTGCTTTCAGCCCGGACGGCAAGTGGGTGCTCATACCCGCCAGGACCTATCAGAAAGACAGCAGACTCATGATAATGAACGAGAAGACCCATGCTATAGTGGAGGATATCTCGGTCTGCGAGAGCTGTCATAAGCCAAACGGCATCGAAGTGAAAATGGCCGAGGGCCATCCGAACCTCTGCGGCATCACCGTGGCCTGGGGGATGAAGCATAAGCCTGTAACGGAATAAACAAGGCGCACGCCTTAAAAAAAGGCTGACAATGAAAAGGGGGCGAAACAGCGCCCCCTTTTTTTCTCCCCCCGCTCCCGCAACCTGCGCCGCTCCGCAATAGCTCCCTTATAATTAAAATTTTAAGTTGAAATCGATAAAAAATCCGGATATAGTAGTCCAGTTCCTGCAATAGGCTAAGCTTTTCCGGGGATTACTGAGTCGAGCGTCCAGGGCTGACTGGCCGGAGGGAGAGGGGGTGGAAGCCTAGGTCAACGATGTCTTTTTTCCAATCGTTCTCTTATCAAAAAAATCTTTACGGGGAAAACTACTAGAGGGATAAAAAAGAAAAAGCTCAAAAGGGAGGAATTTTCATGAAGAAAGCTTTACTGGTCATAACGGCCCTGGTCTTGATCGCCGGGGGCTATTTCCTGATGAATTCGCACATAAACTCGGCCCAGGCGGCTGAAAATCAGTCCAACCTTGTAGGCATCGCCTTCATAGCCGGCCATGGCGGCCATCTGGCCGTTGTCAACCTGGCGACTTTGAAACCGCCGACAGACATCGAGAAGGACAGGGTCGTCATCACCGAAGCCGGCAGCGAGATGGAGGGGAAGGTGGCGGGCCTTACGTTCGAACAGGTCAAAAAGGCCGGCGGGACGCATGGCGCCGCGCTTGTTAACGGCAAGCTCTACGTGGGTCTCCTCGACGGCAGCGTCGTCGTTTACGACCTCGCCACGGGCAAAAAATCAAAGCAGATGAAGGTGGGCCAAAAATTCTGCGGTGCGATTGTGGGTCCCGACGGTAAGCACATCTATTTCGAGGACATGGCCAACGGGCACGTCTATGAATGGGATTTCAAGACCTTAAAGACAGTGGATGAGTTCCCCGTGGGCGCGGGCGTATGCGGCATAGCGTGGACCAGGAACCATAAAACGGCATACGTCTCCGATATGCCCTCCGGCATCGTCTATGTCCTTGACTGGAAGACCAAAAAGGTCATCTCGAAGATAACGGACCCCAGGATGACCTTCCTTCACCAGATAAGTATGACGCCGGACGGCAAACAGCTGTGGGTAACGTGCGGCAACGAGTTCGATCCCGGCCTGAAGCCCGGCACTCACACGCCCGGCATCGCGATAATAGACACGAAGACAAACAAGGTCGTCGACTTTATCGAAACTCCCAACCGCTCCGGCCATCACGTCGTATTCAGTCCCGACGGCAAAACGGCCCTTTACGCCGCAAGGTCGTACGATAATGACAGCAAACTGATGCTGATAAACACAAAGACCCATGCGGTCGAGAAGGAGGTCTCGGTCTGCGCCAGCTGCCATGTGCCCAATGGCATCGAAGTAAGGATAGACAAAGGCTCTCCGCTGCTCTGCGGCATCACCGTGGCATGGGGAATGAAACATAAACCCGTGGCGCAATAAACAGGCTTGGGTTTAAACGAAAAGGACCTTGACTCAATATCCACCGGAGGGGCGAAACACCGCCCCTCTTTTTTTTGATTTTTGGGAGGCGGGAAAAAATTCCACCCTCGCCCGTGCCCCCCGTCCTCCATCTCCCCCGACAGGTTTTATGGGAGGAGAATGGTGTGTGTCAAGCGCGGGCTAATTTAAAAAAACCGAAACAATTTGAAATGCCGGCCTGCATTTGTTTAACATAAGGAAAGCTGCATATATAAATAGCAGGGAAGGATGAGAGGCCGCACCGATGGCAACCAAGTTGAAGATTTTTTCGCTGGCGATCAGGAACATAAGGAGGAAGCCCGTGCGGAGTCTCCTTTTGTTTCTGGCCGTAATAGTGGTGACGGGCACGCTTTTTTCGGCGACCCTGTTTATCTCGAGCATGAAAAACGCCCTTAAGATAGGCACTTACAGACTCGGGGCGGACGTGCTTGTGGTGCCGGAGAAGTACGAGGCCCAGGCGCGCACGGCGCTTCTGGCGGGCGAGCCGGTCAGTTTCTACATGGACAGTTCGGTCCTCGACGAGGTGAAGAAGGTCGAGGGCGTGAAGGCGGTCTCGCCGCAGCTCTTCATAAAACCCTCCTCATTCAGTTGCTGTTACAGCGTCGACACCTTCCTTGTGGCCTTCGACCCGAAGACGGACTTTACCGTGGCCCCCTGGCTGAAGACCCATCTCGGGGGGCCGCTTACCGGCAACGAGATAATCACGGGGCGCGAAGTGCCCGTGATAGCGGGCGACACGATACCGTTTTACGGGACCTCATTCACCGTCAAGGGTACGATGGAGCGGACGGGGATGAGCTTTTTCGACCGCTCGGTCTTCATGACGATGGATGCGGCCTACAGGATGGCCGCGGCCTCTAAGACGAAGGCGATGGAGCCCATCACCATAGGCAGAAACCAGATATCGGCGGTGCTCGTGAAGGCCGATGAGGGGTTTAGTCCGGAGAGGCTCGTCATAAAGATAGAGCACGACGTGCCGGGGGTGAAGGCGATCGCATCCGATGCGGTAATAAGCACGGTAAGAAGGCAGCTAAGCGGGCTCCTAAAGGGGATACTGGCCGTAAGCGCCATCCTCTGGGCGCTTGCGCTCCTGATGATGGGTTTCGCTTTTTACATGATAGTGAACGAGAGGCAGCGGGAGCTGGGGCTGCTGATGGCGATGGGGGCGAAGAGGAGGCACATATTCAGGCTCATAATAACGGAGGCCGTGTCGATATCGACGGTAGGCGGGGCGATAGGGCTTGTCGTCGGCGGCGCGCTGCTGTATTTCTTCAAGGGCCTCATACTGGAGAGCCTGAAGCTGCCCTATCTGCTGCCGGGGGCGCAGATGCTCCTGGAGCTTGTGGCGGGCGCGGTCGTCTTCTCCGTGCTGACGGGGCTTCTGTCGTCGCTGATACCCGCCGTCTTTGCAAGCAGGATGGAACCTTATGAGGCCGTGAGGAAAGGCGAATGAAAAAAACAAACGGGATTTTCATTTTCAGGCCGGCTGCGTGTTTGTTCCTCTGCATCCTGGCGCTTTCGGTCTTCTTTTTACCTGCGTGCAGCAGGGAAAAAGAGCAGCCGAAGGCCGGGGTCGCCAATCCCAACTCCGGCGACGCCGTTTACCTGCGGCTTAAAAAACAGACGGAGCAAAACCCGAAGGACTCATCCGCATGGTACGCCCTGGCGGACCTCTACTATCAAAACAACCTCTACGACCGTGCCGCGGAGGCCTATAAGAAGGTCGTCGAACTGCGGCCCTCCGACGGTTACTCCTGGCTCAAGATGGGCGTCTCCTACGACCGCCAGAACAAGCCCAAAGAGGCCGTTGCCGCCTATGAGAAGGCCGTGAAATACATGCCTTCCTATGCGGTCGCCTATAACAACCTGGGTGTGGCATACGGCAAACTTGGGGAAAGCGCAAAGCAGATAACGGCCTTCAAGAAGGCCGTGCGTCTCAGGAAGGGCTACGCCACCGCAAGATACAACCTGGGTTACGCCTATTTGAAGACGGGTGACAAAAAGGCCGCCCTGGAGCAGTACAAGGCCCTTAAGGACATCGACGAGGGGATCGCCGGCGCCCTTATGGAGCAGATCAAAGGAGGGGCCTGACATTATGATGCTTGAAAGCGTAGAAACCGGCAATCCGGCGCGAAAGGAGTCTGAGCCGATGTCCCAGGTCATGGTCAAGGATCTAAGGAAATCATTCAAGATAGACGGGATGCAAATCAATGCCGTAGACGATGCGAACCTGACGGTCGAAAAGGGGGAATTCATTTCCATCGTGGGCCATTCCGGCTCCGGCAAGACGACCCTTCTTTCCATGATAGGGGCGATAGTGAGGCCCACATCGGGAAACCTCTACTTCGAGGGACGGGACATCTTCAGCTTGAATGACGACAGCCTCTCGGAATACCGGGCCGCGAAGATAGGCTATATCTTCCAGTTCGCGTCGCTCATCCCGGTGCTCACGGCAAAGGAAAACCTGCTCCTGCCGACCATCTTCGCGCCGGACGGCAACCCCGGCGAGATCGAAAAAAGGGCGCTCGATTACCTTGAATTCGTGGGGCTAAAGGATAAGATAAACGCCTACCCGTACCAGCTTTCCGGAGGGCAGCAGAGGCGCGTGGCCATCGCCAGGGCCCTCATGAACAACCCCGAGCTTCTCCTGGCCGACGAGCCCACGGGGGACCTAGACGAGGAGACGGAGGCCGAGGTGATGGAGTTTTTCCGGAAGGTAAACAGGGACATGAAAATAACCTTTATCCTGGTGACGCACAACACCGCCCTTGCCGAGACGGCCGGCCGGAGGTTCAGGATGAGCGGCGGAAAACTAAATGAGATGTCGTAAATCCATAATTTTTGCCGCTTGGGCGGCGCTCGTCTTCTGCGCGGTCTTTGCCGTTCGGGCCATGGCGCAAACGCAGTACCGGATTCCGCCCGGCGCGAAGTGCGCCGAGTGCGGGATGGGGATAAACCCCAACTCCCCCTTCGTCTGCTTCGCGGTCACAAACGGCGGGCAGTTCCTTTATTTCGATGAGCCAGGGGAAATGCTCATACACATCCGGGACATGAAAGACATAAAGACAATCCGGGTGAAGGATTTTGCGACAGGCCGGTGGGTCGACGGCCGGGCGGCCTATTACGTGAAATCAAAAGAGTTCAAGACGCCCATGCGCTGGGACATCGCGGCCTTTGCATCGGTCAAGGACGCCGGGGCCAAGGGAAATGCCCTGCCCTGGGGGCTCGCGTTTTCACTCCTGCAATAAAAGGCCCAGCCGGACGCAAAGAACGGTAAACGTCATATCCCGCCCGTTTTATATTTCGACAATCCGGGGCGCCAGGCCGTTTTCAGTCACGTCTATCCTGCCATCGGTCATCGAGACGATCCTCCCGCATCTGCCGGAGATGCCCTTGTCATGAGTGGCTATGACGAAGGTAATCCCCTTCTGCGCGTTGAGCCTGTACAGGAGGTCGAAGAGCTCTTTGCCGGTCCGGGTGTCCAGGTTGCCGGTAGGCTCGTCCGCAAGGATCACCGACGGGTTCTGGACGAGCGCCCTGGCCACGGCCACCCTCTGCTGCTCTCCCCCGGACATCTCACCCGGCCTGTGGCAAGCCCTGCCCGCCAGGCCGAGTTCCGCCAGCAGCTTCTCCGCCTGCGTCTTCAGGCGGGCGCGGTCCACCCCGGGGCGGGCCAAAAACCCCGGCATCATGACGTTTTCAAGGGCGGTGAACTCGGGCAGCAGGTGATGGAACTGGAATACGAAGCCCACCTGCCGGTTTCGAAAATCCGTAAGCGCCTTTTCGGGGAGTTTAAAGACATCGATGCCGTCAAAGAGGACAGTCCCGCCGCTCGGCCTGTCAAGCGTGCCCAGGATGTGCAACAGCGTGCTTTTGCCCACCCCGGAGGCGCCCACCACGGCCACCATCTCACCGTCTTCTATCCGTAGGTCGATGCCTTTAAGGACATTCAGCTCCCCGGCGGGATGTTTGAACGTCTTTTGAAGCCCTTTTGTCTCTATCAAAACCGGATAATCTCCACCAATTGACCTCTATTTCTCTATAATCTCCAGGGCGTCGGCCAGGGGGGCTGGCCTCCACGTGTTGACTTGAGACTGGCCTGGAGACTGGTCTCCCCCCTATTTTTTTCTGATGCCATTTACTATGCCTTTGGCCGTCCTGATGGTGTTTCTTGCGCCGTTTTCTATCTTGCCGGCGACATATTTTACGTTATCGGCCTTCCTGCCCACCTTGACGCTCTCGACCTCGACTTTCTGCCCGAACCACCGGAATTTTTCCCCGCCGCTTCTTAGCGAGATGGCGAGGAAGGCCGCCAGTATGATTGCAACCAGGCATAAAAGTCTTCTCAAAAAACGGAACATCCCGCGCATCCCCTCTAAATAGTTTGTGAGATTTCCCTTATCTGCTCAAGCTTCCGGAGGGCGGCCCCCGAGTCTATCGCCTCCGCCGCAATCTGAAATCCCTCGGTCAGGCTTGTGGCCGTATCGGCCACCAGGAGCGCCGCGGCCGAGTTCATCAGCACGATGTCCCTGCCCGGCCCGGGCTCGCTCCGGAGGACGGAAAGCGCGATGGCCGCGTTTTCTTCCCTCCCGCCGCCCTGTATGTCTTTCAGCTCCGCCCTCTTCAGGCCGAAATCCTCCGGGGCGATTATGAAATCCTCGACGTTTCCATCCCTGTAGCGCGAGACCCTCGTGCCGTCGCAGATGGTTATCTCATCCAGGCCGTCTTCCCCGTGGACTACCATCGCGTCCTCCGCCCCCAGCCTGCCTAATACATTGGCAAGGGCGTTTGTCAGCTTCGCGGCGAAGACACCCATCACCTGCCTTCTGGCCCCGGCCGGGTTCGTAAGCGGCCCCAGGATGTTGAAGATGGTCCTTATGCCGATTTCCCTCCTCGGGATGACGGCGTATTTCATCGCGGGGTGGAAGAGCGGGGCGAAGAGGAAACCGAAGCCGGTCCCGAAGAGACATTTCTCTACCTTCTCCGGGGCGAGGTCTATCTTCACCCCCAGGGCCTCCAGCACGTCCGCGCTGCCCGTGGCGCTGGAGACCGAACGGTTGCCGTGCTTTGCTACGGGCACCCCGCAGGCGCTTACGACTAGCGCCGCAATCGTGGAGACGTTGAAGGTGCGGGACATGTCGCCGCCGGTGCCGCAGGTATCGAGGGTGCCGGGGGGTGATTTTATGGAGAGAGCCTTTTTCCTCATCGCCATGGCGGCTCCGGTGATCTCCTCCACCGTCTCGCCCTTCATCCTCAAGGCCACGAGGAACGCCCCTATCTGCGCCGGCGTGGCCCTGCCCTCCATGATCTCCTCCACGCACGCGGCCATCTCCGCCTCGGTGAGGTCCATGTTTGTCGTGAACATGTTCAAGGCTTCTTTTATCATACGGACCCCCTCCCGCTCTTTGATCCGATTTTAAAATTTAAAAAGTTCCTGAGCAGGTCCTTGCCCGAAAGCGTCAGTATCGATTCCGGATGGAACTGCACGCCCTCAACCGGGTATTCGCGGTGGCGCACGCCCATTATCTCGCCCGACTCCGTCCACGCGGTTATCTCGAGGCAGGCGGGCAATGTCTCCCTGGCTATAAGGAGGGAATGGTACCTGGTGGCCGAAAAGGGATTAGGCAACCCCTGGAATACGCCCTTGCCGTCATGATGGATAAGCGAGGTCTTGCCGTGCATCAGGACCGGCGCCCTCACGATGTCGCCCCCGAACGCGGCCCCTATGGACTGGTGGCCGAGGCATACCCCAAGGACTGGTATCTTGCCGGCGAACTCCCTTATCGTCTCCACCGAAATCCCGGCCTCTTTCGGAGTGCACGGCCCCGGGGATATCACGATATGCGCCGGACCCATCCGCCTTATCTCGGAGACGTTTATCTTGTCGTTCCTGAATACCCGCACGTCGCTGCCAAGCTCGCCCAGATACTGAACGAGGTTATAGGTGAAAGAATCGTAATTGTCGATCATCAAGAGCATATCCGGTTTTTTGTTTTAAAACTCCTCCGGCGTCAGATTTCTCCATGGGCGGATGGGATTTCGTTTTCCGCCATGTCCACAGCCTCCATCATCGCCCTGGCCTTGTTGAGGGTCTCCGCGTATTCCAGCTCCGGGACGGAATCGGCGACGATGCCGGCCCCGGCCTGGACGTACACCATCCCTTCTTTTATTATAAGGGTTCTGATGGTTATGCATGTGTCCATATTGCCCGAGTAGCTGAAATAACCCACCGCGCCGGCATAGGGGCCGCGTTTTACGGGCTCCAGTTCCTCGATAATCTCCATGGCGCGCACCTTGGGGGCGCCTGAGACGGTCCCCGCGGGGAAACACGCCCTGAGCAGGTCGAAGGGTCCGCTGCCCTGCCTGAGCTTCCCTTCCACATTCGAGACTATGTGCATCACGTGGCTGTAACGCTCCACCACCATCAGCTCCGGCACCTTTACGCTGCCCGTCTCGGCCACCCTGCCCACGTCGTTTCTACCCAGGTCCACGAGCATTATATGCTCGGCCTTCTCCTTCGGGTCCGCCTGGAGTTCCTCTTCCAGCGCCAGGTCCTCTTCGGCAGTGCTTCCGCGTCTCCTGGTGCCGGCTATGGGCCGCAGCGTAATATTGCCCCCCTCCAGCCTCACCAGTATCTCCGGGGATGAGCCCACTATATGCTCCTCGCCGGTGTCTATGTAATACATGTAGGGGGAGGGGTTTATGAGCCTCAGCGCCCGGTAGACGGCAAACGGATGGGCGGAGGTCTTCCTCTGGAACCGCTGGGATATGACGGCCTGCACGATATCGCCCGCCATCACGTACTGTTTTGTCCTGGCCACGGCATCCAGGAAATCCTGCTTGCTTTTGAAAGATGACTCGAAGGGGTTTTTCACCCCGGCCTCCGCCCCGGCTGAGACGTCCGGCCCATGGACGGAGCGGAGTTCCGCCGTCTGTGCGCGCGGCTTTTCGCCTTCTTCTATTGGTAAAACCCTTTCGGGAGGGCACGCAAGCCTCTGCCGGATGGAATCTATCTTCCCAGCGGCCAGGTCATAGGCCGCATCCGGGTCTTCCCCTTCGCCCAAGTGCACATTCGCCAGTATCTTCAACTTTTGCCTGAGGTTGTCGAATATCAGCATCGTGTCGGTCAGCATGAGAAACAGGTCCGGCATGTCGAGCCCCGGCCTGCCCCTGTCGGGCAGTTCCTCCATGAACCTGACCATGTCATAGCCGATGTAACCGACGAGCCCGCCGTAAAACCTGGGCAGCGTGGGGTCCTCGGCCTGCGCGGGCCTGATTCCCTCCAGGAATTCGCGGACCCGCTCCAGCGGGTCCGCTGCATCCTCCAGTTTTTCAATCCCTCCATCGCGGTGGATTTCCATCCTTCGGCCCCGCGCCTTTATCACGGCCTTGGGTTTCAGACCCAGAAAGGAGTACCTGGCCCACTTCTCCCCGCCCACCACGCTTTCCAGCAGGAACGAGGGCCGCTCCCCCTGGAGACAAAAACGCAGGTACGCGGAAACCGGAGTGAGCGTATCGGCCAGGACCTCCCTGTAAACCGGCACCAGGTTGCCCTTCTTCGCAAGCTCGCGGAAGGCCCGCCTGCCGGGGAAGACCCCCGCATCTTCAATCTTTTGGGTTTTCATCGTTTTTACCTTTAATTCTTCAATTATATCCTATTGTTATATTCTATTGTCAGGGGACAGGTTTCACTTGTTTCATTTTACAAAAAAAGACGGGTGATTTCGGGGGGCATTCGGGGGGTGTTACAAGCAAACCCGAAATGCGCTAGAATTTCCTTAATACAGGGAGAGGCTCCGGAGGGTTTTTATTTCATGATTGAGGCGATAATAAGGCGCAGAAGCCACAGGTCCTTTGAGGACAGGAAGGTCGAGCCCGAAAAACTCGATGAGATACTGAAAGCGGCGATGTTCGCCCCGACGGCAAGAGACCGCCGGCCGGTCGAGTTCATAGTGGTCCAGGACAGGGGGATGATAGCCAGGCTCTCAAAGATGACCCCCTACTCCGGTTTCGCTAAGGACGCCCCGGCCGTCATCGTAATCTGCTATGACGCCGAAAGGGGCGGGCGCTTCAAGGAGGACTGCTCCATAAGCGCGGCCCACATATACCTTGAGGCCACAAACCAGGGCCTGGGCGCCTGCTTCGTCCAATTGGCCGACGCGGAGCTGGGCCCGGAGCTTAAAGGCGCGCTGCCCTCCGCCGGGGGCCCGGAGGAACTGATAAAAAAGGAGCTTGCAATACCCGATAGGTTTAGGCTCCAGTGCATGATGCCGATTGGATATCCGGCCAGGGCGCTTGCGCAGCACGACGACAGCGAGTTCGACCGGTCGAGGATACACCGGGAGAAATACTGAAGGACCTTGACCCGCCCCATCCCGCCCTTAGGGTTTGGGGCTCCGCCCCCCACGCCTTTTCTTGATTTTTCTACCGGAATCAACAATAATATATCTTTGGTTCCGCCTGAAACAAAGCGGAGGCGCTTTTTATGATAGCGGGTGTAGCTCAGCTGGTAGAGCACAACCTTGCCAAGGTTGGGGTCGCGGGTTCGAATCCCGTCGCCCGCTCCAGTTTCAGAGGGCAAAACGAATTCCATCCCAGGCGGCGTACCCAAGTGGCTAAGGGAGAGGTCTGCAAAACCTCGATGCAGCGGTTCGAATCCGCTCGCCGCCTCTTGCCTACGTTGCCTTAAAAAATCATAACCCGCACCGCCGATCCTCCTGCTCAGCCGCTCTTTTGCCTACGGGTTTTTTTGGGGCACCAAAAATCAAAAGCCCAAAAAATCAAATCAGCAGGCGGGCGGGTCCCGTTTCCTTGCTTTACAAGCCCCTTATTGGCTAAGATATCGGGAACTGTTAGTGGCATGAAAAGTCGGCTGCTGTTTTCAGTCTTATTTCTGGTTTTCATCATACCGGTTGCCAGGGCGGAGTGTGCGGGGGCGGCCCCCGGCATTCCCCAAGCCGGGACGAAACGTAACATGACCGCGGGCCCGTCTTCCCCTTCCACCGCCGCCGATAAAACCTCCGACGTTGCCAATAAAACCAATCAGGCCAAGGGGCCGGCCGCCGGGCCGGCGGAAGATAAGAGCGCGGCCCCTGCCCGGGGAAACCCGTCCTTCGAGGAGGCCTCCAAAAATTTCAAGCTCGCGGTGGCCCTCATGAATGACAAAAAATACGCCCAGTCCCTCGCGCAGTTCGGTTTGGCACTGAAAGGGCTGCCCTTCATGGAGGATTACATCCTCTATTACGAGTCGGAGATTTACAGTCAACTGAAGGACGATTCCGGTTCAATCGATTGCCTTATAAGGCTCCTGAAAGACAATCCGAAGAGCCCGCTTGTAAGGCAATCAAGGGTAATGGTCATAAACATGACCATCGACAAAAGGCTGCTTGTGCGCCTTCTGACGGATTTTACCGAACGCTATCCGGGCCACGGGGATTTGAACCTGCAACTGGCCGGGCTCCTCAGGGACGAAGGGCGGACCGCTCAGGCCGCGGAAATCCTTGAACGGCTCTACATCGGGGCTGGAAGCGTATCGAAAAAGGCCCTGGCGGAGCTTGGCAGGCCGCCCACCCCCAGGGAGCAGCTCTTCAGGGCGCAAAACCTCCTGAGACTTGACGAGGCCAGGGAGGCGGAGCACGAGCTCCTGTCGCTGCCCGATGACGAAAGCTATTTCAAGGAAAAGCTGGACCTCCTCGGCCGGGCCCTTTTCCTTCAAAGAAGGTATAACGAGGCCGCGTACGTATTCGGCCTGGCGTCAGACCCATTCCAGGTGGCGCGGGCCTATTACCGGGCCTCCGACGTCGAGGACTTCAAAAAGGCAATCGATGCGCTCTCACTGGCCCACGACAAGAGGGTGGCTTATCTCCGGCTGGGCCTTGCCTCCATCGAAAGAAGAAACGGGGACTGGCAGGACGCCCTGCTCGAACTTAAAAAAACGGCGGCCGACTACCCCTGGGCCGCCGAGGACGCCCAATGGCAGACCGCCTGGCTTTATTACATGAAGAAGGACTACGATGACGCCCTGGGCATATTCTCCATGCTCGCCAGGGATTTTGGGGATTCCATGTACCATTACTGGACGGCAAGGAGCCTTGAGGCAATCGGGGGAGAGGAAAACGAGAAGGCGGCAAAGGGCATATACACAAGACTTGCCCGCGGGCATGACGATTATTACGCCGTCCTCGCCTCCGCCAAGACCGGCATCGCCCTGAAAGGGCCGGGGGCCGGCCCCACGGCTTCCCAAGACCCCGAGGACATGGTCCCCTTCCGGAGGTTCGGGGTGCTCATGCAGGCGGGGCTTGAGAAAGAGGCCATGGGGGACCTGATCTATTCATCAAGGAAGCTCATGGACCCCGGCGCACTGATACAGATAGCCCGCAAGCTCAAGGGGATGGGCGCCTTCAGGAGCGCCATCTCGGTCGCCATGAGGCTGCCTGAAGAGATGCAGCCAAAAGACGTAATGTACCCGAAGGCCTTCTGGCAGACCGTGCGGAAGAACTGCTCCCATACCGGGATTGACCCCTACCTGGTGCTCTCCGTCATGAGAGAAGAAAGCAAATTCGACCCCGGGGCCTGCTCCGCCGCGGGGGCCATCGGGCTGATGCAGATCGAGCCCCGGACCGCAAAAAAATACTTCCGTTTTTTGAGCGCCAGGATAGACGGCAACTCCGGCATATACGGCCCCTCCGGCATATTCGACGTAAACACGAACATCGCCCTGGGGTCTTATTATCTGGATGAGCTCATGAGCGAGTTCAAATCCATAGCGCCCACGCTTGCGGCATATAACGCGGGCCCGCAGACCGTCAGGAAATGGCTCGCCTCGGGCAATTACGCCTCTGTCGATGAGTTCGTCGAGGACATCCCCTATATCGAGACAAAAAATTACATTAAGCGTATAATAGCCACTTATTACGAGTACGGCAGGGAGGATGGCGCGAAGGATTTTTCTCTGACCGCTGACGGGAACCCTGAAAACCGAAGGTAATCTTGGGTGGAAATTTGGCCCCCTGAAAACCGAAGGTGTCCCGCGGGGCTGGAGGGCGGGCGCGCACCTGGGGGAAAAATATGCCGGAAGAACAGAAATTGTTTGATGATGGTGGCAAGGGCGGGGGCATCCGGGTCCCGCAAAAATTCGATACTGGCAAGGAGGCGCTGACATTGGAGACACTGAAAAACCTTGAATCGCAGATATCCGCGGCTATCGAAAAAATCAGGCAATTGAAAGAGGCCAAGACGGCGCTGGAGCGCAGGACCAGGGAGCTGGAGGCGCTCGTGAACCAGAAAAACGAGGAGATAGTCGGCCTTACCGGCGAGAAAAACAGCATCAGGGCCCAGATAGAAGGCCTCCTGGAAGAGCTCCAGGACCTCGAATAAGTTTTAAACTTAATAACCAGACAAAACAGATGCCCAACAAGGCCGAAATCCGTATCCTGGGGACCAAATACACCATCCGGGGCGACGCGACCGAAAAAGAGATGAAGGAGCTTGCCGCCTGGGTGGACAGCAAGATCAAGGAGGTCATAGAAAAGTCCCCGAATGTCACCCCGCTTAACGCCGCGATACTGGCCGCCCTGAATATCGCCGGAGAGCTGCACGCGCTCAAAAAAGAGCAAAATGAAATAACCGAACGCCTCTCCGAAAAGACATCCGCGCTCTCTCACCTGTTCGAATAAACCCCCACCAGCCCTTACCCGCCCCTTATAAATCCCCTCCCAGAAGAGGACTTTTCAGCAGCCTGTCAGATGCAGGGCCAGCCCCCGTGACAAAACGCCCTGAACTGTGCTATAACTTTTATTATCCTGATTGAAGAACCCCGCGGCGGAGACCACGGGGAACATGCTCGCTATCCATTTATCGGAGGCGCGGATCAAAGCCTTGAGAGCAAAGACGCTAATTGCCGCGGCGCTGCTTGCCCTGCTTCTGTGTGTCCCCGTTGCCGCCCATTCAGCCGGTTCGGACTGGATGCGGATAAGTCTCATAAGGGGCGATGTCCAGGTAAAGACGCCGGAGGCGCCGCAATGGGGCCTGGCCTCGATTAACGGGCCCTTGAGGGCTGGAGACCAGCTCTGGGTGCCAAATGGCGGAAGGGTCGAGCTCGAAGGGGCCGGCGGCTCGCATATAAGACTGGATGAGGACTCCTCGCTCCAGATACTCTCACTTAATGGAGGGGCTTGCCATCTCTATCTGGCCCAGGGCCGCGCCTATGTGGCGTTCAGGGCCGTCACCGCCGGCGGCGTGATGCAGGTGGATACGCCCGATGTGTCGGTACGGGCCTTCAGGAGCTCGAAATTCGGAGTCGATATGGCCCAGGACTATCAGTACACGGACGTCCCGGTATACAGTGAAGCAGTCGGCGTCGAAAATCAGGCGGGACGGACAGAGGTGCGTGCCGGCCAGATGCTGTCGGCCGGCCCGGACACCGAGGGAGAATTGGGGCCGCTGGCCGCGCCCGACCCCTGGGTTTCATGGAACCGCGAAAGGGACCTCACACTTGCCGAGAGGGGCGGGAGTTACCGTTATCTGCCGCCTGAACTGGATGTATATTCCTATGATTTCGATTCGGGGGGCAGGTGGGTGCAGCTGCCCGATTACGGCTACTGCTGGACCCCCACGGTCGTTGTCGCGGGCTGGGCCCCTTACAGGTTCGGCAGATGGATGTGGGCGGGCGGCAACTGGGTCTGGATATCCCATGACCCGTGGGGATGGTGCCCGTACCACTACGGCAGATGGACCTTCGCCGTAAACATCGGCTGGTGCTGGGTGCCGCCCCGGCCGGGCGCAATCTACTGGGGGCCGGGATATGTAGGCTGGGTCTATACCCCCTCCTATGTGGGGTGGGTCCCGCTGGCCCCGGGAGAGATCTATTACGGATACGGCTATTACGGCCCAGGGAGCGTAAATATCACCAATATTTATGTCACCCGGACAAACATTACCAGGGTTTACCGGAATGTGTACGTGGCCGGCGGGACAACCATCGTCAGCCGCCGGAGTTTTACCACAGCCTCCCCCCGCATGGTAAATCTGGCCCCCAAAACGGTCAGAAACCGGGTCTTTACCCTGGACAATATCCGCCGTATAAGCCCTCGAAGACCCGCGATCCGGCCCGCCAGGGAAAGTTTTCTCATGTCCGGCAAAGCGGTCCCCTCATCCAAGTTGCCTCCCCAGAGGCTCAGGAACCCGCGGACGGCGAAATTGAGACAGTCGCGCCCGTTCACCAGAAACCCCGCGACGTCGGTCTTCCACAGGGGGGCAAGTCTCAGGCGTCTGCCGGTGCACACCCTCTCCAGGCCGAAGGCCCCCGGAAAGGGCAAACCCGTAATGCGGCCTGCCAGGCCCATCAGGCCGCCCGCGGGACGAATTGCGCCGCCTGCCGGGCAAAGACCGTTTACGGGAGGCAAAAGGGAAATCGCGCCCGCCCCCCGAAGACAGATCACGAGGCCGCCCTCCGGCAGGCCCTCCGGCAGGATATCGCCGCCTGAAACAAGAGCGGCGCCGGAAAGGCAGATAAGGCCGCTGCCCCGAAGATACGCGCCGCCTGAGACCAAACGGTTGCAGCCTCGGCAGCAAAGGCCCCTGCCCGGCAGGGCACTGCCTCCTGAAAGAAGATTTGCCCCCGCTAATCCTGGCAGAGGGGAAAAGCCGCAGCCGCCGCGCAGGCCCGAACAGTAAAAGAGACCCGAACGCTTAATAGGCCCCGGAGGGGCAATTGGAGCCGGAGGGGCAATTGGACCCGGCGGACCGCAGGGCGCTTCGCGCGCGAAAGGTGAAACCCGCTCCTACCCCACTTTGGGGCAGACGGAAAATTTGCCGGAGGCGATTAATTTGCTGAACTCTTCCGCCGGCAGCGGTTTGCTGACCAGATAACCCTGTATCTCATCGCAGCCGGCCCCGCGCAAAAATTCAAGCTGGTCTTCCGTCTCCACCCCCTCCGCGATCACCTTCATCCTGAGGTTGTGCGCCATCGCGGTCACGGCGTTGATGATCGCGCGGTCATCGGGGTCGGTCCGGATGTCCTCTATGAACGTCCGGTCAATTTTCAGCCGTCCGATGGGCAGCCGCTTCAGATAGTTCAGCGATGAATAGCCGGTCCCGAAGTCGTCGATCAAAATGTGCATCCCCATTTCGGCCAATTTGCCGAGCTGCTCCGCGGTGTATTCGATGTTGCTCATCGCCACGCTCTCGGTAATCTCCAGTCCGAGACAATCGGCCGGGAAGGCGGTGTCCTTGAGTATCTTCGATATCTTGACCACCAGTTCCGGGTCCTGGAACAGCCTGGCCGAAAGGTTCACGGTTATACTAAACGGCGGGAACCCCGCATCGAGCCATGTCCTGACCTGTCTGCAAACGGCATTCAGGACCCAGAGGTCGATTGCCGCTATCAACCCCGTCTCCTCCGCAAGCGGGATAAAACTCTTCGGCTGCAGGAGCCCCCTCTCCGGGTGGTTCCACCTCACCAGCGACTCCGCGGAGATTATCTTGCCCGTCTTGATTTCAAGCTGCGGCTGATAATGGACCGAAAGTTCGTCGCGCTCCACGCAGCGGCGCAGCCAGCCCTCCATCTGCATCCTCTCTATCGACCTGGTATTGATGGCCGGATTATAGAACTGAAAGGCGTTTCTGCCCTGTTTCTTCGCGTAATACATGGCGATGTCCGCGTAGCGAAACAGCGTATCCATGTCCTCATCGTCGTCGGGATAGACGCTTATGCCGATGCTGGCGGTCATCCGCAGCTCATGGCCCGCTATGAAAAAGGGGGCCTGGAAGGACGCCACGAGCTTGCTTGCGATCTCGGAGCCGTCCTCCCCGCGCGCTATATCGGGCAGGATTATGTTGAATTCGTCCCCCCCGACCCTCGCGACCGTATCGGATTTGCGCAGATTGTGCCTTATGCGGTAGGCGACCTCCATGAGCATCTCATCGCCGGCCCCGTGGCCGAGGGTGTCGTTTACGTTTTTGAACCTGTCCAGGTCCAGAAAGAGGAAGGCGATTTTTTTCCGGTTGCGTCTGGCCTGCGCCACTTCAAGCCTCGTCAGTTCAATAAAGAGGCGGCGGTTTGGCAGCCCCGTCAGGGCGTCATGGTCCGCGATATGCTTGATCTCCTCCTCCGCGCTCTTTTTCCCCGTGATGTCCTGCACAATCCCCATCGCCCGGAGCGGCCGGCCCTTGGCGTCCCTAAGCAGCGTCATCGACAAATGGACCCAGACCGTGCGCCCGTCCTTATGAACGAACCTTTTTTCCGTGTCGTATTGGGACTGCCCGCCATTCAGGAGCAGCTCGAATTCCTTCAAATGCCCAGGCAGGTCATCCGGATGGGTCAGGTCCCCGAAGGAAAGCGACAGGAGATCGTCGCGGTCATAACCCATTATGTTGCAAAAACTCCCGTTGACGAGGACGAACCTTCCGGAGGGATCGGCCTGGAAGGCGCCCACGCCGGTCAGCTCGAAGAAGGCCCTGAACCTCTCTTCCGAGTTCTTCAGCAGTTGCTGGGATTTTTTGCGTTCGATCGCGTAAAGGACGGCCCGGTACAGCAGGTCGCTGACTATCCTTCCCTTTATCAGATAGTCCTGCACCCCCATCGAGATCGCCCTGGCTGCGAACTCTTCATCGGAGTGGCCGGTCAGGGCGACAATGGGCACTTCCGGCGCCCTTTCCTGGACGCGCCGGGGCGTATCGAACCCGCTTGAGTCGGGCAATTCAAAATCCAGCAGCACCACGTCGAACGTCTCAGAGTCGAGGGCCTTCAGGCCCGAGGATATACTGTCGGCCGTCTTCAACCTGTAGCGCTGCTGCTGCTGCCGCTCGATCTCGCCCAACAGGAACTCTATCGAGACGGCATCGGCCGGATTGTCCTCAACGAGCAGGATTTTCAGAGGGGGACCCGCCATTTTGCTCTCCCGCCAGCCGCCTTTCCATTTAAACACACGCCCCGCATCAAAACACCCGCATCAAAAAGAAAGAATGAAGGGCTTTTCAGTCCGGACCTGCGGATGAAAACCCATCTCCTGATTCCTTTACAGATTATATCAAAATATACTGGAGGCGCTATATCGGTTAAGGCTATGGATAAAGATAAAAGGCGTTTTGCGGCCCGCCATCATCTGATATACTTTTGATATGCTTTGTCCGGGATTTTTTGATCTCCCCTTTGAAGAATGAAAGACCGCCAGCATAGCGAAGCGCGCATCAGGCAGCTTGAGGAAAGGTTCGAGCACGCCCAGGACGAGCTTAGGAAGGCGCTCGCCATGGAGCGCAAGGCCCGGGCCGACCTCCAGCAGTTCGTGAATATCGTCTCCCACGACCTGAGGTCGCCCATCTCCACGGCGTCCAATTTCCTCACGCTCATTTCCACCAGATACGGCGAGGGCCTGGACCCGAAGGTGAAAGAGTACATCGGCTACTCCGTAACGAGCCTCAAGGCGATGGAGCGGCTCATCTCGGACCTCCTCTTCTACGCGAAGATCGGGGCTCGCCGGACAGAAGGAGCCCAGTCTCATAGAGACCAGCCCCCACCGGCGAAAGTGGATTTAAATACCGTCCTGGAGCATGCCCAAACGAACCTGCGGGCGCAGATCGAGGACACCGGGGCCCGCGTCAAAGCGGGCAGGCTGCCCGCGGTCAAAGGGGATGAGGTATTGCTCGTCCAACTGTTTCAAAACCTGATCTCAAACGGGCTCACATGGAGCGGACAAACCCCGGAGATCGAAATTTCCGCCAAAGAGGGCGACGGCGAATGGGTCTTCGGTTTCCGCGACAACGGGCCGGGGCTAAAGCCCGAGGACCACAAAAAGATATTCAAACCCTTCGGGCGCGTGCACCACGCCGGCGTATCGCACAGGGGGACCGGCCTGGGGCTCGCCATCTGCCGGAAGATAGTGGAGTGGCACGGCGGGCGCATCTGGGTGGAATCGGCCCCCGGCAAGGGCTCCACGTTCCATTTCACCCTGCCCATGGACTAGAAAGGCAATGACGAATCTTAGACTTTTTCAGCGACCTGCTCTATAAAAAAGGTAATTTATCCGGTCAGCCCCTGAAACCCGCTATGGCGGTGCGGGCGAGGTCCACAAGGCCGGCCGGCATTATGCCGATTACCAGCACGGCCAGGGCCGTCAGGCCAAGGACGAACTGCGCCCCGAAGGAGCGCTCAAGCTTGAGTTCCCCCTCCGGCTCCCTCATGTACATGTACATCACTACCCTCAGGTAGAAATACGCCGATATGGCGCTCATCACGACCGCCACCACCGCAAGCCAGGTGTAGCCCGCCTTGACGGCCGCGCTGAAGAGGTAGAACTTCCCGATAAATCCGGCCGTCGGGGGGATGCCCGTAAGGGAGAACATGAATATGAGCATCAGCGCCGCAAGAAACGGATGGGTCTTCGAAAGCCCCACGTACTCTTTGAGGTCCTCGGCCTTGACCCCTTCGGTCCTCAGAAGGGTCACGACCGTGAAGGCCCCGATGTTCATGAAGGCATATATGAAGAGATAGCTAAGCGTGCTTGAGAGCCCCTCTGGGGAAAGCGCGATGACCCCCAGGAGGGCGTAACCCGCATGGGCTATGGAGGAGTACGCGAGCATCCTCTTGATGTTGGTCTGCGATATGGCAAGTATGTTGCCGACGGCCATGCTCATTATCGAGAGGGCTATTACGAGGCCCGTCCACTCAAACGACATCTGGCTTAAGGCAACGAGCAGGACCCTTCCGATGACCGCGAAACCGGCCGCCTTCGGGCCGACGGACATGAAGGCCGTCACCGGGGTGGGCGCGCCCTCGTACACATCCGGGGCCCACATGTGGAAGGGCACGGCCGCTATCTTGAACCCGAAGGCCGAAACGTACAGGACAGTGGCGAAGAGCAGCACCGGGTCGCCGGCAAGCCCATGGGCGCCTATGTACCGGGCCACCCCGCCTATGGCCGTGGTGCCCGTAAGCCCGTATGTAAGGGATATGCCAAACAGCAGCAGCGCCGACGCGAACGAGCCCAGCATGAAATACTTGATCGCGGCCTCATTCGAGCGGACGCTGCCCCGGATGAAGCCCGACAGCACGTAAAGACAAAGCGACATCAGCTCCAGCCCGAGATAGAGGGTTATGAGGTCGCCCGCCGAGGCCATAACCATCATGCCGATAGTGGCAAACAGCATCAGGGCGTAATACTCGCCGTGGTTTATGCCCTCGACGATCAGGTATCTGGAGGAGACGAGGACCGAAAGCACAAGGCTTGCAAGGAATATGAGCTTGAAAAACAGGCTGTAACCATCCGCTATGAACATGCCGCCCCAGGCGCTCCCTGCCCCGCCCGTCCCGGAGAGGGCAAAAAACCCGCAGACAGCCGCCACTACGGTGAAGAAGGCCAGTACGCCCTTTCTTTTTATCACAAGGTCCAGCAGCAAGACAGCCATTGCGAATACGGCCAGGAGAGCCTCGGGAAGGATCACCATTACCTGAGTCCTCAGAAATTCGGGCATGAGACAAACCCCTCCTTTTCAGGTAAAAGCATTTATCAAGATTACAACAAATGCCGATCCTCTGTCAATTTATAAGTTTAAGGGCGGGCGGGTCATTAAACCCCGCGATATGTTATAATTTTTTGATTAACACGCGGAGGCTTTTTCGAATGTCTTTTTTAACCGGGAAAATTAAATTGATCTTCCCCGCAGCAAGCCGCGGGGAATCTAATGCAAGGAATTTTCTTCATCATATTCGCTCGCTTGACCCCGTGGCAATTTTTGCCCACGGGCAATACGCTCGCTATCCATTTAAAAAATCAAGAAAAACAACCTGCCTCATTTTTTTTGCGTTATTGTCCCTCTGTCTATTGACGGCCGCAGGCGCGGATGCAAGCCCGCTGCCCGCCGGAGGGGCATCATCCGGCGCGGGGGGAGCCACGGCGCGGTTTGCGCCGGCCAAAAGTGAAAACCCGAACCCGCTCGGCCTCCTGAAGGATGCCGTCGTCACATTTTTCAATCCGATGGAGGGCGATGTGCTTGCCGTAAAGGACGGCCTGCTGACGGTGGCCATCAGCAATTCGGCCTCCGTGAAGGCGGGCATGCGCATGAAAGTCCTCAAAAAAGGCGCGGAGTTCTTTCATCCGGTGACCGGAGAGCCCCTTGGGAGGATCGAGCAGCCCGTAGGGGACGCCCAGGTCGTAAATGGGACATCCGCCGGGGGCCGCGCGCAGTTGAAGCTTCTGGACGGCCAGGCCGGGCCCGGCAATATCGTGAGGATATCGGGGGCAAGGGTGAGGCTCCTTTTCTATCAGCTCAGGGACGTAAGCTGGGGGCTTTCCGAGGAATATTACGAGCTACTGAAAAAAACCGGCAGGTTCGACCTGCTGGCGAGCCCCCTGGACAACGAAAAAGACGCCTTGGCCGAAGGCAGGCGGCTAAAAGCCGATGCCGTTCTCATCATATCACAGGAGACCCTGCCGCCGGAAAAAACGTCCGGGGGGGGCGGTTCGACCGTCCTCAGCCAGAAACTTATCTGGACGTCGGACTCGGTGCAGGCCCTGGAGAGCGGCTCGGTGATAAAATCCGGGCAATTAAAGCAGCTTACCCTCGGAGACAAACTCTTCGCTCCTAAAAACAATTCGCTAATAATGTTCAGGGTCCCCTTTGGCGCCCACCTCGTCTCGATCGCAAATGTCCTTCCGGACCGGCAACTCCTGCTGCTCGCCACGAGAAACGATATCTCTTTCTACAGCATAAGCTCCTCGCTGCTGTCGCCCGCCCTGGACGGCTCCGAGATAAAGGGCCGTTCCTGGGAGGATTTCCTGAGGGTCCAGCCCGCGGATATCGGCGGCGGCGGCAGGGACGAGATAATCATAGGGGCGAAAGGCCATGGCGAGATATTCTCGTATATCTATGCCTTCGAAAACGGGAAGTTTACCAAGCTCTGGGAGGCAAAAGGGCTGTTTCTGCGGTGGATTGACGGGCGGCTCTATGCCCAGAGGGTTAGCGTGGCAAGCGGTTTTGAGGGACAAATCCACCCGGCCAAATGGGACGGGACGGAAAAACGCGTGGTCCTGGATAATGCGAAACCGGCCTTCCCCAAGGGGATAAACATCTTCGATTTCGCGCTGATGGACTACGACGGAAAGACGCTCATAATCGCCTACGACGACCGCGGCTTCATAAATGTGTATGACGACGGGACTGGCGCCCTGCTGTGGAGGTCTGCCGGGAGTTTCGGCGGTTTCCCGATAGGCTTCAAGAAAGAAGGCTACAACCCCACGCAGGAAACCGGCCAAAGCTACGAGAGGGAGGGCTACGAGCCCGCGCAGGGTTCCCGCTGGTACATCAAGGACAAGATAGTGGTGACGGGCCATGACGCCCTGCTCATAGAAAGACAGCCCCTTTTGAAAATGGCCAGGGGGCTCGGGTACAAGAGCTCCCGCATCGGGGTGCTAAGGTGGGACGGCGCTTCGATGAAGCAGCTTGTGCTGGGCGACAAGCTGCCCGGCACGATCTCCGATTTCGCCGCCTCGAAGGACCGCCTCGTGATACTCGAAAGCCCGGTCTTCGGCGTGCAGCTCGGCAGGATCCTGCAGGGCGATTCTCCCTTTACCACCCGCCTCTACATGTACCCGCTGGGGGACAAATGACACCCTCCCTGCCCGGCAAACTGCCGCGCCATATAGGCATCATAATGGACGGAAACGGCCGGTGGGCCGAGCTGCGGGGGCTGCCGCGGGTGGAGGGGCACAGACGCGGGGCCGAACGCGCAAAGGAGATCATACAGGCGGCCAGGGATTTCGGCATAAAGGCCCTCACGCTCTATACCTTCTCTCTTGAGAACTGGCAAAGGCCGCCGGCGGAGATTGCGCTCCTGATGAAACTCCTTGAGATCTACCTCCGCAAGGAGATGTACGAGTTCAAGAAACAGGACATCGCCTTCCGGGCGATCGGGGACTTGGGCAGGCTCCCCGGAAACGTCCGCAGGCTGATCGCGCAGACCGAAGAGCTCACGGCCGGCTGCGGGGAGATGGTCCTCACGGCCGCCATAAGCTACAGCGGCAGGGACGAGATAGTCAGGGCGGTGAGGAAGGCCCTCGCCTCGGGCCTCAGACCGGAAGAGATGGACGAAGGCGTATTCTCCGGCCTTCTGGATACCTCCGGGCTGCCGGAGCCGGACCTCATCATAAGGACATCCGGCGAAAAAAGAATAAGCAACTTCCTGCTGTGGCAGTCGGCATATTCGGAGTTTTATTTCACTGACATGGCATGGCCCGAGTTCGGCAGAGAGCAGCTCCTCCAGGCGCTCAGGGATTATCAGGCGCGCGACAGGAGGTTCGGGGCCGTGAAGATATGATTATTACGGCGACCGCCCCCCCAAGCGCCGCCCCCGCGGCGCGCCCATAGCTGATGCATTTAAAACGGCTTGCCACCGCCGCCGTCCTCGTCCCGGTTTTCTACCTCTACATAACGAAACTCTCCGCCGTCTGGTTTGACGGACTCGTCATGGCGATGGGGCTTCTGGCCCTATGGGAGTTCCTGAGCTTCTACCGCACGCCCCTGGAAATGAAATTGGCCGGGATGTTTTTTTGCCTTCTCCTGCTTGCGCCCGCGGCCATGACCGGACGGCCCTTCCCGGGTGTGTTTGCGTTGCTCCTCATTGCATTGGCTGCCCTCAGGCTCTTTGCGAGGGGGCCCCAAAAGGCCCTCGCGGAGATATCGGTCCCCGTCGTGGCGTTACTGTACATACCGGGGCTTCTGCTCTACCAGATGTCTTTGAGGGGCGCCGGGGCCATGTGGATAATATTCCTTTACGGCACGGTATGGATCGGCGACAGCTTCGCCCTCTATGTGGGCCGGTCGATTGGCAGAAGGAAGCTCTACCCGGAGGTAAGCCCCAACAAGACGGTCGAGGGGGCCGCGGGCTCCGTCATAGGCGGCGCGGCGGCGGGGTTTTGCGCGGGCGCGGTATTTCATTTGGGCGTATCCATCAGGACCGCCGCCCTGCTTGGGGCCCTCATGGGCGCGACCGCCATAATAGGCGACCTCATCGAATCCATGTTCAAGAGGGACGCGGCAGTAAAGGATTCAAGCAGCCTGTTTCCGGGGCACGGCGGGATGCTGGATAAACTGGACGGGCCGCTCGTCTCCGCCCCCGTCCTCTACTGGTGCCTGCTGGCGCTGGGGCTCCGTCCCCCCCTTTAGCCAAAACTCCCTGCCGCGAATCCTGCTTCATTACAATCCCCTTGCCCCTGCGGTCGTTGAGGTCCGGGTCAAAACTTCTTGCTGGACTTTGCGCCATCAAGGGACGGGAATTTCAGGAGAAAGGACCTTGCTCATCTATTTATTCGAGCTCCTACCTGTCAACACAACTCTTGACTCGGGCATATTATCTAATGTGTCCATTTATCTAATGTGTCCATGTTTTCTCAACACTTCATCAATTTTGCATTCCATATCCTTATCCTTTGTAACAAGAATCCGGAATTCATGCTTATGCTGCCGAATGTCCATCAGGACCGCCGGAACCGGACCCCATTTGCCCCGGACCGGCCCCGTGTCTGAATTGATTGTTCGCGCCAACCGGCCCGCTTATTCGTCGCCCGCCAGGGGGTGGGCCTTGTCATAGACGTCCATGAGGTGGGTGATGTCCAGGTGGGTGTATTTCTGGGTGGTGGAGAGGCTCGCGTGCCCCAGCAGCTCCTGTATCACCCTCAGGTCGGCCCCCGCCTGCAGAAGGTGCGAGGCAAACGTGTGCCTGAGCGTATGGGGTGTTGCCTTCTTGCCGGGCAGCGCGCGCGCAACACACCCCACCACCGCGCGCCTCACGGACCTCTCGGTGAGCCTGCCGCCGGAGCGGTTGATAAAAAGCGCATTCTCACTTTCGCCGCCGCCCCCGGCCGGTTTTGCGCCCGCCGGTCTTGCGGCAAAGCGGCCGTGTCTTTTTGCCTTGAGGTTCCTCACAAGCAGAAAACGCTCCAGGATATACGCCCTCAGGGCGGAGACGGCCTTGCTGCCCACCGGGACGAGCCTTTCCTTCTTGCCTTTCCCCTTGACCTTGACCATCCCTTCATTGAGGTTAAGATCGTCCAGGTCCAGGGCGGCCAGCTCGCCCACGCGAAGACCGCTTGAATAGAGAAGCTCGAGGACGGCCCGGTCCCTCAGGGCATTGAAGCCCGCCTTTGCCGGGGCCTCCATAAGGTTAAACGCCTCATCGACCGTGAGGAAACGGGGGAGCTTTTTTTCAAGTTTCGGGGATTTCAGCAGTCTGGCCGGGTTCGAGTCCAGGCGGCCCTCCCGGTTAAGGAACCTGAAAAACGACCGGAGCGTGGAGAGGGCCCTTCCCACCGAGCTTTTTTTGAGCCCCTTGTTTACGAGGAGGGCCGTATGCGCCCTGATGTCCGAAAGCTCCACGCCCCCCGGTTCCATGCTCCACTGGCCGAAGAAGAGTTCGAGGTCCGCCCTGTAGGCCCGCAGCGTATGCTCCGAGGCGCCTTTCTCAAGCTCCAGGTGTTTCAGAAATTCCTCTATGAGCGCCCCGCTTTTTCCTTCCAAAAAACAAAACCTCCCGGATAATTCTTATCCTCGGAATAGATTATACATAACGAAACGGCGAGATTGCTTCCGGAGTTTACCCCGTATTGAATACTGGGCTCGCAATGACAACCCACCCCTAAATCCCCTCCACGGAGGGGACTTCCAAATCATCCCCTCTTGGGAGGGGTCGGCCCCTTTAGGGGCTGGGGGTGGGTAATAATATCTCAGGAAAAGAGCTTGAAAAAGATGAACGTAAGGGCGGAGCCCAGCGCCCCTCCGGCGATGACCTCGAAGGGCTCGTGTATCTTCTTTTTTACGCGGCCCCTCGCCACGGCGAACGCCAGGACGAAGGCGAGGGCCGAGGCCAGGAAATTGCCGGTCAGGTACGTGATGGAGACCCATACGGAAAAGGCCAGGGCGGCGTGGCCGCTGGGCATCCCGCCGGCCAGCGGGCGCCCCCTGCCGAACCTCGCCTTCAGCAGCACCACGGCGATGAGGACGAAGACGACCGCCAGGATGGCGATGTCCTGCCTGGAGTGTTTGGCGATCCGGAAACCGCTCTCAAACAGCTCCCCCATGTACGGATAAAGGATGATTATCCCGAGGACCGCGACCCCGAAAGATGTCACGAGGACCGCCCCTGCCGCGATGTCCTTGGCTATGCGGGCCTTTTCATTGGGCCCAGGGCAGATAATGTCGACCGTGGCCTCGATCGCCGTATTGAGCATCTCGGCCAGGAGCACCAGTATCACGGAGGCCGATATCACCAGGAACTCGGTCCTTGCGACGCCGACAACGAAGCTCAGGAAAAGGACAAAAAAAGCGGCGTAGAAATGATAGCGCAGGTGCCTCTGGGTCTTCGCCGCGTGGAGGATGCCCTCGATTGCGAAGCCCGCGCTCTTCAGCCAGTCATCCAAGGAGGACACTTAAAAGCTCCCTCTCCTTCCTCCGCATGCGGCGCGCCTCGGCCGCGCCGGTTTCGTGGTCATAGCCGAGCAGGTGCAGGAACCCGTGCACCAGGAGCCGGCGCATCTCCTCCGCAAGCGGCAGGCCGGCCCCGCGGGCGTTTTTCGCGGCGACCTCCGGACATATGACTATCTCCCCAAGGATGAAGGGATGACGCCCCGCAAGCCGGCCCCTTTCACGCGGGGACAGCGCGCCCCCTCTCAAAAATTCCTCCTTCTCGTGGAAAGGAAACGACAGGACGTCCGTCGGCTTGTCCACGCCCCTGAACTCGCGGTTCAGGCGGCGGATGCGGCGGCTTCCGGCCAGCATTACGTCCAGCTCAGCTCTTTGGAAACCGCAGAAGCCGAGCAGCCGAAGCGATTCTTTCCTTATCCGCCTGCCTGCCGGCGGCATCCGTCTTAGGCAATTGGTTATCTGGACCGGCAACTCCCCCCTCCCTGTCGAAATCGAACCCCGGGTAGTCGATCCTCTTGTGCAGTATCCCGGTCAGGATGTAGATGAACCTCTGTTTGACCTTCTGGATGTCCTTGAGCGTCAGCTCGCAGTTGTCGAGCTGTCCCTCGAGGAATATGTGGTTTATTATCCGGTTTACGAGGTTGGATATCCGGGCCGGGTTCGGGTCCGACAGCACCCGCGAGGACGCCTCCACGGCGTCGGCCATCATCACCAGGGCCGCGACCTTGCTCTGGGGCGGAGGCCCCGGGTACTTGTATTCCTCCTCGTTCAGGTCTTCGGTCTTCTCCTTCGCCTTCTGGTAGAAGTAATTTATGAGAGAGTTCCCGTGGTGCTGCTGAATGATATCGACGACCGTCTCGGGCAGCTTGTACTGCCTGGCAAGCTCCGTGCCCTCCTTGACGTGGGATATGAGTATCATGCTGCTCATATGCGGGGTGAGGCGCTCGTGCTTGCTCACGCCGCCCGCCTGGTTCTCGACGAAATATTCCGGCATCTTTATCTTGCCTATGTCGTGATAATAGGCGCTCACCCTTGCCAGCAGGGGGTTCACTCCGACGTCCTCGGCCGCGGCCTCCACCAGGTTGCCGACGATTATGCTGTGGTGATAGGTGCCGGGGGCGGCTATCATCATCGTCTTCATCAGCGGGTGCTCAAGGTTCAGAAGCTCAAGCAGGCTTATGTCCGTATTGACGCCGAAGAGGTATTCCAGGACCGGCAGGGCGAGCGAGACCACCGCCGCCACCGCCACCGCGCCGACCGCGGCAAAGATCACCGAATAGCCGGTCTTCAGGGTAAAAAACCTCCCGCTCAAAAGCATGAGAAACAGCACCGTAATCACATTCACCACCAGCAGCGCCGCGCCGCCCTTCAGTATCTCCGTCCTTTTTTTGCAGCGGATCACGCTGAAGGCCGCCGTCAGGCTTCCGATGAAGGCGAAGACCGGATAGGCCGCGTCCCTCAGCCAGAGCCCCGTCAGCAGGCTGATGACGAATGAGAACATTATCGAGGTGTGGGAGTCGAAAAGCAGCATCGCCAGCATCGCCCCGGAGGCAATGGGTATGGCGTACACCACGCTTGCGCCCGGCAGCCCGTAACCCTTCGACATCCCCAGGAGCATGAAACGCGAAAGCCTAGAAAGGGCCAGCGTGCCCACTACCAGCAGCCCCAGCAGAAGCAGGTTCTTGCCGACCGAGAGGAATTTCGGCTTGTACCTGGCTATGTCCCGGTAAAAGACGGCCATCAGCAGAAAGGTCACAAGGAAGGAGCCTATGAGTTCCTGGGGCCTGAAACTGGTATCGATGGCAAGAGACGCCGCCAGGCTCAACAGGGCGATGTGAAGGTATATGCGGGAGGCGGCAGGCGCCGGGGCCGGCGTCCTAAGCTTTTGCTTTCCGTTTATCGTGTCTTTCATACGCCTTCAGTATCTCCTGCACCAGCCTGTGCCTCACGACGTCTTTTTCGGTAAAGTATATCACTTTTATCCCGTCGACGCCCTTAAGTATCCTTTCGGCCTCGATGAGCCCGGAGGTCTTGCCGTAAGGGAGGTCTGTCTGGGTGACATCGCCGGTAATGACCGTCTTAGAATTGAAGCCAAGCCGGGTGAGAAACATCTTCATCTGTTCCGAGGTCGTGTTCTGCGCCTCGTCCAGGATGACGAAGGAATCATTGAGGGTGCGGCCGCGCATAAAGGCCAGAGGGGCCACCTCTATGACGCCTTTTTCTATCAGGCGCATCGCCTTTTCGGCCTCCATCATGTCAAACAGCGCGTCGTAGAGGGGCCTCAGATACGGATTGACCTTCTCGAAGATGTCGCCCGGCAGGAAGCCGAGCCTCTCGCCGGCCTCCACGGCGGGCCTTGCAAGGACGATCCTGTTGACCTCTTTCCTCAAGAGCGCGTTTACCGCCGCGGCCATGGCGAGATATGTCTTCCCGGTGCCGGCAGGCCCTATGCCGAAGACCATATCAAACTCCCTTATGGCCTCGATATAGGCCCTCTGGATCTCCGTCCTGGGGATTACAAGCTTTTTCCTCGATGGGACTTCTATATTGCCGGTGAAGAGTTCACTGAGCGGGCTCACCGCGGTCTGGCCCTTTTGCTCGCCTGCCGCGGAGCGGGCGTTCACAGCCGCCCTTATGTCCTCGGCCCTGAGGACGTAACCCTGCCTGTTTACGAGCCTCAGCTCCTCTATAAGCCCTCTGGCCTTCTGGACGGAAGCGCTGTCGCCCTGGATGAGGATCTGGTCTCCGCGGAAGCCTATGACTACGCCCAGGCCTTCCTCGATGAGCTTGAAGGCCGGCTGAAGTCCCTCCGTCACCAGGCCCAGTTCTTTATCTATGTCGATTGTTATGCGGGCGGTTACTGTTTCCAATGGGTTGCTGCGCGCAAATGCCTTCTCATCTTCCCCAGAGAATTAAAAGCATTTCTCGCCATCTACTATAAGCATAGCATCCCCGTAGGAAAAAAATCTATAACCCGCCGAAATGGCCTCTTCATAGGCGGAAAGCAGGGCCTCGCGGCCGGCCATGGCGGCGGCCAGCATAAGGGGGGTCGAGCGGGGCAGATGGAAATTCGTGATGAGCATGTCCACCGCCCTGAAGCGGTATCCCGGATGTATGAAGATGTCCGTCGCCCCCCGGACCCTCTCGTTTTCGTTCCCATCTTCCCTTGAAACGGGGGCAAGCTCGCATCTGCCGGAAAAATACCCCTCTATCGCCCTCGTTGTCGTCGTGCCGACGGCGCAGAGCCTTCCGCCTGACCCCCGGATTTCATTTATCTCGTCTATGAGCCGGCGGTCGAACTCGAAGTACTCCCGCTCCATGCGGTGCTCGCGGACCTCCCGGCACTTTACCGGCATGAACGTGCCCCTGCCCACATGGAGCGTAAGATTTCTTATGTGCACGCCCCTGGCCCGGATTGCATCCAGAAGCTCAGGGGTGAAATGGAGCCCCGCGGTAGGCGCGGCTATGGAGCCGAAGATCCCATGGCAATGCGCCGCAAAATACTTCTCGTTCGTTTCCCTGCAATAAACGGTCTGGTAACGCGCCCTGTCCGATTCGTCGGGCCTCCTTTTTATATAGGGCGGCAGCGGCATGGCCCCGCACCTTGACAGGATGTCAAACAAATCCCCGTTGAAAAAGAGCCTGGCCGTCCTGCAGCCGCTTTCAGCCTCCGCCGATGAATCACCCAACTCAAGCTCAAGTTCGTCACTGACCTTTATTCGCCCGGCATATCGGCCCCTGTAAAGGGCCTCCCAGAGTTCGCCGGCCGACGGCTCTCCGCTGCCGTCTCCGGTTTCCCCTGTGATTTTTCTTACCAGGAGCACCTCGAGCCTGCCGCCGGTCTTTTTCCTGCCCATCAGGCGCACCGGCAGCACCCGGGAATCGTTTACAAGCAGGAGGTCGCCCTTCCGCAGGTAATTCGGAAGGTCATGAAAGCGCCCGTGCTCCGGTTGGCCTCCGGCAAGCGCAAGGAGCCTGGAGCCGTCCCTGCGGGGCGCGGGCCTCAGGGCGATCAGACCTTCCGGCAGGTCAAAAGAGAAATCATCTATACCCGCCCCGGTCCCCTCCTGGGGGGGGATTGAGTGGTGGGTTAAGGCCGGATTTACTTCCATACTACAAGCTTGGTGCCGGGATAAAAATAGGCGAGTATCTGCTGATAGCTCTCTCCCTGCCGGGCCATCTCGAGGGCCGACCACTGGCAGAGCCCCACACCGTGGCCGTAGCCCTTGCCTTCGAATTCCCATGAGCCGTCGCTGAACTGTACGCTGAATTCGGTGCTGGGAAGCGCCTTCCACCCGAGAAGCCTCCTTGCGTCCGCGGCCTTCACGTCAAAGACGCCCCTGGCGCCGTCTATCTCCATCTCCCCCACCCTGCCCGTGCAGGTGAGAGATTTTATCTTGATGTCTTTTATGTCGCCGGTATCGATGCCTCCGGATTTCAGCGCCGCCTCAATCCGCCCGGCTGAAAACCGCCGCGCCCATGCCGAATACGGGGAAAGCCCGCAATCGACCTTGACCGGTTTCAGATAGGGGATATGCCTGCCGAAGACCGCGTAGGGGTCTTCCGTCTCTCCGCAGGAGGTGGAATGGAAAAAAGCCTCTATCGGCTGCCCGTTATAGACCAGTATCTGTCCCCTGGTCTCATCCACCGCCTCGCCGGCTTCCTTGTCCTGGACGTCTCCCCCGTAGGCCTGGTCCAGCACGGAAGAAGTAAGGTCGTATTTCATCTGCGCGGAATGCATCAGCCTGTTTACCGCATAGGTGCGGGAGATTACGGCCTGGGCCTTCAGGGCCTCCAGGTCCCAGTCCTTTCCGGTCTCAAACTTCACGACGCTTTTCACGTAGTCTTCCAAATCGACCTTGTTTATCAGGTAGAGCCCCTCTTTGCCCCTCCAGACCTCTATCTGCCCGCTGTAGGGCTTGTCCGCAAGCAGGAGCTTGCCCGCCGTCGTGTCCAGAAGCGATATCTTCTCCCCCGCGGCCGGTATCTGGTCGAACTCCCCGTCCAGTATCAGCACCCTTATGTCCTGCGCCAGGGCAGCGCGCGAAAATGAAAAAAGGAGAATAAAAAGGCAAAATGAAAATAAAAAGACCGCGCCGCACCTCGAAATGGACCTCACAGTCACTTCCTCCTCAGAATTATCAATATAAGCGTAAGGATGATGCTTATTAATATGCTTGTGGCAAGGGGAAAATAAAAAGTGAAATTCCTCCTCTTTATCAGGATGTCCCCCGGCAGCCTGCCAATCAATTTAAAGGGCCATTTAAGATAGGGCAGCCTGCCCGCAAGCAGCAGGAAGGCCCCGACCAGGGCCAGAAACACCCCGAGGCAGACCAGAAATTTCCCTATCTGCTGAAGGCCGTCCATTACCCTCTCTGAAAAGCAAGACTCTACAGTGCCCGGGGCTCTTTGGACGGACCGCCCTTTTTTATGAAGCGCTCCATCTCCGAAAAGATGCAGCCGCAGTACCTCTGCCTGTAAAACCCGAGCTCCCTTGAAAGCCTCTGCCCTTCCCTGAAACCCTCTCTCCAGTCCTCAAGATGGAAGGGGATCTTAAAAAGCGATTCGGCCGCCGCCGCTTCGGCCGTTATTATATCAAACTTCTGGTACGGGCTGAAAAGCAGCGTCGTCGTAAAGGCGTCGGCCTTCATCTTCTTCGCGGTCTCCGCCGTCTCATAAAGCCTCATGCGGTAACAGCGCCGGCAGCGGGCACCCTCCGCCCTTTCACCCTCGCCGGCGGTCAGGGCCAGAAAATCCACAAGCCCGTAATGGTCTTGGTAGGCGATCTCCACCTTCCAGAGTCTTTCAAGCTCCCTTACGGCCTCGAGCCTCTTTAGATACTCCTGGGCGGGGTGGATGTTCGGGTTATACCAGAGGGCCTTCACCTCAACCCCACTTTCGCCCAGTTTTCGCATGGGATAGACCGCGCAGTTGGCGCAACAGACGTGGAGCAGGATTTTCATACCGATATTTTACTCTTGGCGTAAGAATTCAGCATGCCGGGTATCTGCCCGGCCTTTCGTTCGGTCGTGCGGTTCCGGACTTCAGGGCGAGGGGCAAAAGGTTGTCAGGATGCGGCGATGCGTATCCGTCCGCTTGCTCCCTCACTCAAGGGGCGGGCAGATATCGGCCTTGGCTGTTTGCCATTGCAGGGGCGCGGGGGCGCAGCCCCCGACCTTAAAGGGCGGTCGGTCGGGCTTTTATGTAAAATATATCGAAGTGAAAAACCCGCTGGCTGAAAATATTGAAAATGTCAGGCGCAGGATAGCGGAGGCGGCGCTGCGGGCCGGCAGGCGGCCAAAAGAAATTACGCTGGTTGCCGTTTCAAAGACGGTCCCGCCGGCGTTGATAAAAGCGGCCCATGAGGCCGGCCTTTCGGATTTCGGCGAAAACCGCGTGCAGGAGGCGGCGGCCAAGATGAGGGCCCTGTCGGGGCCGGCGGAAAGCGGTGGAGCGGCGGACATAAAATGGCATTTCATCGGCCATCTGCAGACAAACAAGGCCAGGGCGGCCATCGAGCTGGGTTTTGAGCTCATCCATACGATAGACTCGGTAAAGCTCCTGAATATTCTTGAAGAACAGGCGGAAAAGGCCGGCAAATCCCAGCGCGCGCTTGTAGAGGTGAAACTCTCCGAAGAGCCGTCGAAGCACGGCGTCCAATCCGAAGAGGGGTTTTACGAGCTGCTCCGCGCCTCGCGGAAGATGGGACATATCAAGATAGAGGGGCTCATGGGGATGCCGCCTTATTTCACCGGCGCCCGGAAGGCGAGGCCCTATTTCGCGCGGCTCCGGGCACTCAGGCAAAAGGCGGCAGATGAAGGTTTTCATCTGCCCCACCTTTCGATGGGCATGTCCCATGACTTCGAGATAGCGATAGAGGAAGGGGCCACCCTGGTGAGGATAGGCACAGCGATATTCGGCGGCAGGGCGGGAACGTACGCGCCGGACCGTAGTATCTGAAATCCCCTCCTTAGAAAGGAGGGGATTAGGGGAGGGTGAAAAATCCGTGGAAAGGCGGGCATAGCGGCATGATAGGTTTCATAGGCGGCGGCAACATGGCGGAGGCGCTGATAAAGGGCATACGGGCAAAGGGGGCAGTGGGCATCACGGTCTCCGAGCCCCTTCCCGCGCGCAGAAGATACCTGGAGGAAACCTACGGCGTGCGGGCGACGGACTCCAACCGGGAGGCCGCCGGGCAGGCGGAAATCGTGGTCATCGCCGTAAAGCCGCAGGTCATCGATTCGGTGCTCTCGGACATAGCGGACGTGTTATCCGGGGAAAATAAAAAAGGGCGGGGGGACGGGAAAAAACTGGTCGTCTCGATAGCGGCCGGCGTGAGGCTTTCATATCTTACGGAGAGGCTCGGCACGCCAAACGTCGTGCGCGCGATGCCCAACACGCCCGCCCTCGCCGGCGAGGGGATGACGGTGCTGGCCCTATGCGAGTGCATCCCCGAGGCCGGTTTCGCCGGCGTGAAGGACATCTTCATGTCCGTGGGCAAGGTGATGGTGCTGCCTGAAAAATACATGGATGCGGTCACGGCGCTCTCGGGCAGCGGCCCCGCCTTCTTCGCCCTCTTTCTGGAGGGCCTCATCGAGGGGGCGGTGAGGGAGGGCCTTTCGGAGCAGACCGCCAGGGAGCTTGCGCTACAGACCGCCACCGGGACGATAAGGATGCTCGAAGAGGGGCTCGGCACGGACCGGCTGATAAAGATGGTCACATCCCCCGGCGGCACCACCCAGGCAGGGCTCGAGGTGCTCGAAAGCAAGGGATTTAAGGCAATCCTTTATGATACAATAAAGGCCGCCGCCGGGCGGGCAAAACAACTGGGAAAGGATTAGAAAAGGGCAAGGTGCACATATTCGTCGGCAATTTCATCTCGGCCGTTGCCGGAATATTGGACTGGGTTCTCACAATATACCAGTGGATTGTAATAATCGCCGCGCTCGTGAGCTGGGTCAGCCCGGACCCCTATAACCCGATTGTGAGGTTCCTCTACAGGGCAACCGACCCGGTCTTCCGTCCTATCAGGCGAGTCATCGGCACCCTCGGGGGGATAGACATCTCCCCTCTGATTGTACTTTTTATTATCTACTTTCTAAGACGTTTTATCGTAATGTCTTTAAGACAGCTTGCTTTTTAGATAGACGGAAAAGGAGGTTTTTGTGGCATGAGGATAACACCCCTGGACATTCAGCAGAAACAGTTCCCGGTAAAATTCCGGGGATTCGAGATGGACGAGGTCTACGCGTTTCTGGAGCTTGTCAGGGAGGAGATGGAGGAGCTGATGAGGGAGAACTCTTCCCTGAAGGAGACCGTCTCCAGGCTCGACAACCAGCTCAAGGACTACAAGAACATGGAGACCTCCCTGAAAGACACCCTCATGACCGCCCAGCAGATGGTGGACGATTACAAGGCAAACGCCAGGAAGGAAGCCGAGCTCGTCCTCAGGGAGTCCGAGATAAAGGCCGAGGAGATGCTCCGCGACGCCCAGGAGCGCGTGGTGAAGATACATGAGGACATCGTCGATCTGAAGGGCATAAGGAGACACTTCAAGGAAGAGCTGAAGCGCCTCATCCAGAACCATCTGCAACTGATAGAGTTCGACAGGGAAAGGGAAGGCGAAGACGAGGCGGCCCGGGGCGGCAGCGATTTCATCAGAAACGAAGCCGAAAACGAGGCTGATGACTTGTGAAGGCCCGTTTCACCGCCTTGAAGGGCGCCCCCGATGTCCTGCCGCCTGAGACACACCTCTGGAGCAAGATAGAAAACGCCGCCTGCGAGGTTTTCTGCGCATACGGATACGACGAGATCAAGACCCCCATACTGGAGCCCGCCGAGCTTTTCCTGAGGAGCATAGGGTCTTCCTCGGACATCGTGGCGAAAGAGATGTACAGCTTCACCGACAAGGCGGACAGGAGCATAAGCCTGCGCCCCGAGGGCACGGCCGGCGTCGTGCGCGCCTATGTGGAGCATAATCTGTCTCTGCGGCCGGCCCCGCAAAAATTCTTCTACCGCGGCCCCATGTTCCGTTACGAGAGGCCGCAGAAGGGCAGGCAGAGGCAATTCTATCAGATAGGGGCGGAGTGTTTCGGGACCGCGCATCCGGGCATGGACGCCGAGCTGATAGTGATGCTCATGGCCTTTCTGGAGAAGGCCGGCCTGCGGGGGTTCTCACTTGAGCTGAACTCCATAGGGTGCCGGCAATGCCGGCCCGCTTTCAAGCAGCGGCTGAAAGAATTTTTCGGCCCCCATCTGGACGTTCTGTGCCCCGACTGCCAGCGCCGCTACGAACAAAACCCGCTCCGGATACTGGACTGCAAGGTGGAGCGCTGCAGCGCGGTCAGGGCAGGCGCCCCGCTCATATCGGAGAGCCTCTGCGAGGATTGCAGGATGCATTTCGGCACGCTCCTTGGCCTCCTTGACGCGATGGAGACCCCCTATACCCTGAACCCGCAGATGGTCAGGGGGCTGGACTACTATACGCGGACCGTCTTCGAGGTCACAAGCGGGCAACTCGGCGCCCAGAACGCGGTGGCCGCCGGGGGAAGATACGACCTCCTCGTCTCGGAGTTCGGCGGCCCGGAAACACCCGCGCTGGGTTTTGCGGCCGGCATGGAGAGGCTTTCGGACATCATCCTCTCGGCGACGGCCTCCGGCCAGGCCGGGCCGGAGGTCTTCATAGCCTCTGTCGGCGGGGAGGCCGCCGCGGCCGCCCTGAAGACGGCCTCTGCATTGAGGGCCGGCGGCAAAAGGGTGGAGGTAGGCTGGGAGGGCTCGCTAAAGAGCCAGTTGAGAAGGGCCGATAAAATGGGTGCGGGGCACGTGGTGATCATCGGCGGGGATGAGCTGAAATCCGGCAGCTTCAAATGGAAAAACCTGAAAAACGGCGAATCGGGTGAAACCGCGGCGGGGGAAATCTTTAAACTCTTCATATAAAAGAGATATAATTGCTGGTGGATAAAAGTGAAATCCCATCCGTAATCCCCGGCGCGGGCCTGTCCGTGGCCCTGGCATTTGCCGCTTTGGGCGTCTCGGCGTTGTATCCATCTCTTGACGCCCTCCTCATTTCACTCGTGCTGGGTATGTTCGCGGCGAATTTCCTCGAGAAGGGCTCCGCCCTGGAGGCCGGGGTCCGTTTCTGCGTCAGCTTCGTCCTTCCCGCGGGGGTGGGGCTTTACGGCTCCCAGTTGTTGCTCTCCGGCGTCGGCCCGTTCTGGCCCTATGTCCTTGGTGCCGGCCTGCTGATATTCGCCATAACTTTTCTCGTCGCCAGGGGGTTCGGTCTGGAAGACGAAATGACGCTGCTGCTTTCAGCCGGTCTTTCAACCGCGGGCGCTTGCGCCATAGCCATGGTCTCCGGCGTGTTGGGGACGGAAGCCCAGGACACCTCGGCCTCGATAATCTCGGTAATCACCGTGGGACTTGCGGGCATGCTGGTTTTTGGCTTCTATCCGCAGGGGCTTGGGATTGCGCCAGGGAAGCTCGCCTTTATTATGGGGGCCACCCTGCCCTCCCTCGGCATGGTGACGTCCTTCGGGGCCCCCCTGGACCCCGGCGCCATCCGGCTTGCCGCGAGTTTCAAGCTCCTCAGGGTCGTCCTCCTTGGAATTCTCCTTCTGGTGATTTCTTTCAAGAGCAAAAGCGCGCCGCGCTGCCGGCGGTTCCCCTGGTTCATGATACCCTTTGCCGTCCTCGTCCTGGCCGTGAACCTGCTTGGCGGCGGCAGCCGGCTCAGCGCCGCCCTCGCCCCGTCAAGCCAGTTCGTCACCTCGGTCGGGCTTGCCGCGGTGGGATTGGGCGTGGAGCTGGACTCGGCCCCCAGGAGGGGCATGATGCCGTTTGCCACGTCCCTGTTTGCCTGGGGCATCTCGGTGCTTTTCATTTATCTGGTCATGAGGACGCTTTGATGAAAAAAAGCCTCATCACCGGTTTTTTTATCTTCCTGCTGACGTTCACGGCGGCCATAATCGCCCCGCTGGTATTCATGACCGAATACACGGGGCGCACGGCAATGGACCGGATGGAGAAGCTGGCGCCCCTCCTGCCGGAGCAGAAGTTCATATATTTCAATCTCCTGGGCTCCAGCGAGGAGCGCTTCATCGCGGTGGGATTTTACATCTTCCTCATCGCCTTCCTGGCCTCTCTTTTTCTGGGGAGCAAAATCCTCAAGGCGATAAAGGACCTTCAAACCGCGGCCGACGCCGTAAACGGCGGGAAGCCCGCTGCGGCCGTGCCCCTGCCCTCCGACGGCGAGCTGAGGGACATCGCCCGCGCCTTTAACAGCCTCATGCTGGCCCTCGGGCAAAAGGACGCCGAGCTCCAGCGGAAGAACCACTACATGGGGATGATGGTGGACGCCCTCTGGGTCATAAACGACGAAAACCTGGTGGTCGAAATAAACCCCGCCTTCACGAGGCTGCTGGGCTATGAGCCCGAGGACGTCCTTAACTACCGCGTCTTCGAGTTCGTGGACGAGGAAGGCGAAAAGATATTGAGGAAGCACTTGCTCGGCTGCGCCCAGGGCCACAGCTCCTCATGCGAGCTGCGGCTCATCAGCAAGCCGGGCAGCCTGAAACCCGTAACGATATCCTGGTCCCCCATTTTCGGCGAGGAGGGGGAGGTGACGGAGTGCCTCGGCATACTGAGGGATTTCATGAAGGAGACCGAGCTTAGGAGCGCGCTCAAAGAGGCCCTGGACTACCAGCGCGCGATCATGGACAGCATGCCCGAGAAGCTCATCGTGCTCGATCAGGACCTCAGGATCGTGATGGCCAATAAAGCCGCCTCTGACGCGGCCCCCGGCGGGCTGACCGGCAAACAGTGCCATTGGGCCTACGGATATGAAGACTGCACGGCGGCCGACTGCCCCGTGAAAAAGGTCTTAAGCACCGGCGGGCCGCAAAGCGAGATCATCGGCCGCATCGCAGGCGGGCAGCAGGTTCACCATGAAGTCATCGCCTATCCGGTCGAAAACGTCCAGGGCGCCGTAAGGCATGTCGTTGTCGTCTTCAGGGACATTACGGAAAAGAGGCGTTTCGAGGCGGAGATAAAAAAGAAAAACACGGAACTGGGCTCGCTGCTTGATATCTCAAAGACCCTCAACCAGTCGCTGAAGAGCGAGGAGGTCTTTGCTCCGGTCATTGAAAAACTCCTGGCGCTCATGGGCATGGACGGCGGGTGCGTCTTTCTCCTGGACGAGATGGGGCCCGAACTTTCATTGAAGTACTCCAAAGGGCTCTCGGCGGGCTTCCTTGAAGAAAACAAGACCTTCACGACGGGGCAGGACATACCCGGCAAGGTCGCCTCGACGGGCCGCATCTTCACGACGGCCGATCTCACGGCCGACACGAGGACGGAGGCGTCCGCCTTCAGGCATACGGGCATGAAGGCCTGCCTCGCGACGCCCATGCAGGGCAACGAGAAGGTAAACGGGGTCATCATGCTCTTCAGTTTCGCCGGGCGCGAGTGGACGGAGATGGATGAAGACCTCATCGGCGGCGCGGGCCAGGCGGCGGGCATGGCCCTTGAGAACATCAGGCGCTATGAAAAGATGCGCCAGTTGTTCACCCATCTGAAGTGGCGAAGGGACGAGGAGAGGAAAAAAGTCGCGCAGGTGGCCGCGGCCGTGGCCGGGATATCCGATCCGGACCGGATGCTGGACAGCCTGCTCGTCATCCTTCAGGACCTTATGCAGTCCGATTTCATCTGGCTGCTGGAACGGGACGAAACCAAGGGGCTGGTCGTGAGGAGCGCACCCGGCGGCGGGATATCCAGGGGCCTCGCGCCGTATGGAAAAGACGTCCGCGGCCTTGAGGCGGACGCGCTCGAAAAAGGCGGCATCCTCACGGCCATCGGCGAGAACGCCGAAGCCGCCTTCACTGTCCCCCCGTGTCTCGAGGCCGGCAGATACAAGGCGGCTTGCGCCATACCGGTGCCGGTCGGCGAAGGCGGCGGGCAGCCGCCCAAATGGGCGATAGGCCTGTACTTCCGGCGCTTCAGGCAGCCCGGCCCCGAAGACCTCTCTTTCCTGCGGATGATGGCCGACATACTCCATATGGCCCTAGAAAAGGCGCGCCTCCACAAGGAGGCCAGCCTCGGGAAAAGCATGGCCGGCACCATCCTCGACAGCATCGAGGACGGCATCATCGCGGTGGACCCGCACGGCAGCGTGACCGCCATAAACAGGACGGCCGCCGTGATGGCCGGGACGACCGGCGCGGAGGCGATGGGCCGCGTCTTCACGGGCCTGTTCAAGGACAATGCGGAAAACGCGAGGCTAAACCTCCTACTGATAGAGGGGCTGACCGAATCCCTCAAGGGCAGGCACCAATACCGGGAACTGGCCATGATGACGGCAAACGGGATGCTGCTGCCCATCGTGCTTACCAGCTATCCGGTGCTGGATGAGGGGAGCGAGGGAGGCGGCGTGGCCGGCGTCGTCTTTGCGCTCAGGGACCTCACCAGGAACCAGGAGATCACAAGGCTAAAAAACGAGTTTGTGAGGGCCGTGTCCCAGGAGTTCAAGGACCCGGTCTCCGCCATCCTCGGAATGTCGGAGATGCTCATGGACGGCGAGCTGCCGGCGGGAAAAGAGGCCCTTTACTTAAAGGCGATCCTCTCCGAGGGGCGGCAGATCGAAAGGATAATGACCGATTACCTGAACCTCGCCGAGATAGATGGCGGGCCGGAAAGGCTCCGCCTCAGCCCACTGGACATGGGGAAGCTCATCGCGGACGTGGTGCGCGAGTTCGGCCCCGCGGCCGCCAGGAGGGGCATCGGCATCGGGCTCGAAATAAAAGGCGGTCTCCGGCCGGTTGAGGGGGACGCCGCAAAACTGAAATACATACTGAGAAACCTCCTGGAAAATGCCATCACGTATTCGGGCGAAAACGGAAGCGTGAGGATAGAGGCGGCAATGGACGCAGACGCGATAGCCCTTACGGTGAAAGACACCGGATGGGGCATACCCGAGGCCGACAGGCCGCATATGGGCGAAAAATTCTACCGGGGCAGCCTCTCGGGGGACACAAAGGGCACCGGGCTGGGGCTCTCACTTTCAAAACAGATCGTACAAATGCACGGCGGCACGATAAATATAGATTCAATCGCGGGAGAGGGCACCACCATAAGGCTCCGTCTCCCATTGAGGAGGCAACCAGGTGAGCAAAATAATGGTGATTGACGACGAGCCCTTCATCCTAATGATGATAGAGGACAAGCTGAAAAGGGCCGGCTTCCAGGTGATAACCCAGCGCGACAGCTCCACCGCGGCCGAGCGGATAAGGCAGGAGCGGCCCAACCTGGTCATCCTGGACTGGATAATGCCGGGTGTAAGCGGCATCGAGATCTGCCGCGAAATAAAGTCCGACGCCGAACTGGCGAAAATCCCGGTCGTGATGCTGACGGCCAGGGGGCAGGAGGACGACGAGAGGCTTGGCCTGAAATGCGGCGTCGACCGCTACATAGTAAAGCCCTTCAGCCCCAAGGCCCTGCTTGAAAACGTCATCGAGATACTGGGGGCCGGCGAAGACCGGCCGGCCTAGCCCACCGCATCGAGTTCCCTCACCCTGAAATCCTTCACACCCAGGGACAGGGCGAGCGACCGGCAGGCCTCCACGTCCACGCCATCGGTCCGAACGACCGTCACCCGGACCTCCGGGACATATTTCACGGACTCCCTTATGAAATCCAGGAGCGCGGCGAAGGCGCCGGGAAAGACCGGCTTGCAGAGCCCGGCGTAAGTCTTTTCATCCTGGGCGTCCAGGCTTATCGAGAGGCCGTCCACAAGCCCCTTCAACTCCGGCAGGATATTCCTTCCGTTTATGAGGCTGCCATGCCCGTTGGTGTTTATCCTTACCTTTCCGCCCCCGGCCTTCACCCAGGCAGCCACTTCCTTTACGACATCCAGCCTCATCAGCGGCTCCCCGTAGCCGCAAAAGACGATCTCCTTGTATGCGCCCGGCTCCCCGATCTCGCTTATAAGCTCCCCGGCGTCCGGCTCGCGCGTGAGCCGCAGCTTGTGCCCCTTTACGAAATCGCTGTAAAACCTCACGCAGAACGAACAGCTGTTGGTGCACCTGTTTGTCAGGTTCAGATAAAGGCTGTCCCTTATGCGGTAGGTGAACCTCCCCGCGCCGGGGACCTCCCCTATGCCGAAAAGCCTTGAGGCGTTCAGGGAGGTGATCCTTGCCAGGTCCTCCGGGGAAATCCCCCTGATGGCGGCTATCGCCCTCGCGGTCTCAGCCAGATACGCGGGCTCGTTCCTCTGGCCCCGGAGGGGCCCCGGGGCCAGATACGGCGCGTCGGTCTCGATAAGCAGATAATCGTCGGGAACCTCCGCGGCCACCCGCCTGATGGCCTCGGCCTTCCGGAAGGTCACCGGCCCCGCGATGGAGATGTAAAAACCCATGGCCATGGCGGCCCCGGCCATTTCCGCATCCCCCGAAAAACAATGGAGCACGCCCTTCACACGGCCCGACTGCCCGAGGATTTCAAGCGTCTCATCGTCCGCCTCGCGCGAATGCACTATGACCGGCAGCCCGGTCTGCCTCGCTATCTCCACCTGCATCCTGAAGGCATGGACCTGCGCCTCCCTGGGAGAGTGCATATAGTGGTAATCGAGCCCGGTTTCCCCGATGGCGACCGTCTTTTCATTCTCGGCCAGGGCAAGGAGGCGCTTAAAGACGTTCTCATCGAAACCCTTTGCCTCATGCGGATGGACCCCTACGGCGGCATATATGAACGGATAGGCATGGGCAATCCGCAGGGCGGCCTCGGAGCTTGCGATATCGGTGCCTACCGTTATCATATGCCCCACTCCGGGGCAAGACGCCTGCGCCCGCTTTATCACCTCATCTCTGTCCGCGTCGAACCGGGCATCCTCCAGATGGCAATGGGTGTCCACAAGGCGGGGCGTGTCCGCAGAGGGGGCGACATCGACAGGCAGCGGGCGGGATGCAAGGGGTTTTTCTATCATAAAGAAAATCTGCGCCTTCTTTAAAAATTAAAGCATCAGGAGCCGAACTTCTTCAGCCTCCCGGCGTTTGCAAGCGCCAGGGGCATGAGCGAGACGGAGGGAATTATGCCTAGCTCTCCCCTTACGCATTCTCTTTCTGAAAATTTTTCGGTAATTGCGCCAAGCACGTAAGGCGCCGACAGCATCACCGGCACAGGGTGCCAGCTGTGGGATTTCATCACGGCGGGCGTACTGTGGTCCCCGGTTATTATGAGCACGTCGGGCTTTAGCGCGCGTATTGCCGGCAGCGCCCTGTCGGCCTCCTCGATCCTGCTTACCTTGCCGGCAAAATTGCCGTCTTCCCCGAAGGAGTCGGTCTTCTTGAAATGGACGAAGAAGAAATCGTAATCGTTCCAGTTGTCCTTCATGTATTCGATCTGGCCGGCTATGTCCCCGGAGAAATCCGGCGCGTTCATCCCCATGAGGCGCGCAAGCCCCCTGTACATCGGATAAGAGGCTATGGCAAGCCCCCGGAGTCCGTATGCCTCGGAAAAAGACGGCATCCTCGGGTGCGTAGAAAAACCCCGTACGAGCACGAAGTTCTGCGGGTGTTCGTCTTTCAGGGCGGCCACTGCCTTGTCTATGAATTTCTGGGCGATCTCCGCCACCTTCTCCGCCTTCGGGTGCCTGGGTATGAGGGGCAGCGGGGCCCGGCCCTCGGCCTGCGGGTCGGAATCGTTGATCATCGCGGCCTCGGGCGGCAGCGCCTCGGGGAACCTCATTATGACGGCGAAACGGTGCTCCATACCAGCCCCGAAGATGAGCCGCACGCCGTCGATGCCGGGGATCTGCTTCTGTAGCCGCTCAGTCACCTTGCGCATCTTTTCGGTCGGCGGCCTGCCGGCCCTCCTGTCGGTGACGACATGATCTTCGACGGTGGCGTAATTGCACCTTATGGCCACGTCCGTCCTCTTCACCTCGAGCCCGAGCCCCAGCGCCTCCAGTATGCCCCTTCCTATCTCCCATTCAAGGGGGTCGTATCCAAAGAGCCCCAGGTGGCCGGGACCGCTGCCGGGAGTTATCCCGAAACCCACCGGCACGTGGAGCCCGCAGGCGGAGCTTTTGGCCAGCTTGTCCAGGTTCGGAGTGAAAGCGGCCTCAAGCTCGGTCTTCCCCTTGAACGGGGATTTCGGGTCGGCGGAGGGCAGCCCCCCGAGGCCGTCCATGACGAAAAGCACTATCTTGCTTGCGTTTTTTTGTAAAAGCCCCTTTATCGTCGATTGCATAATTAATCATTTTACTCCAAAACCAGCATGTTTGAAAAGAATTCCATTTTTCTTATATCCCAACCCCTTAACCCCCTCCCAGGAGGGGACGGGGGCAGGTGCGCCGTTTTTCTTGCCGTTCGGGGGTAATGGGGGCGGCAGCCCCCATCATTAAAAGGGCGGGTGGGCGGGAATAAAATTATTCCGTTGACAGTGCGTGGGTGTTAAGGCTATACTTTTGGACTATGGGCGGAACATATACGACATACCATCCTCACAGGAGAAGGAGAAAAAGGAACCTGGGCTTCCTCGAGAGGATGAGCACAAGGGGCGGCCGCGGCATCTTGAAGAGAAGAAGGGCCAAGGGCAGAAAAAGACTTACTGTCTAGCTAAGCCAAAAACCCTTTCAAATGATCAAAAAACTCGTCCTGCTTCTGATAGGGTTCTATCAGGCGGCAATGTCTCCTTTTCTGCCGGCAAGCTGCCGGTTTACGCCTTCCTGCTCCGAATACGCGAAAGAGGCGGTCGGGCATTACGGCGCGCTCAAAGGCGGCTGGCTGGGATTCCGGCGCATCCTGAGGTGCCATCCCCTCAATCCCGGCGGCTATGACCCCGTTAAATAAAAAAATAAAAACGCCAAAATAAAAATGCCAAATAAAAATCCAGGGCAATTTACAAACTGACCGTTCTCTAGGAGAAACCGGCGGAAGTGGATAAAAAGGCTGTCCTTGCAATCGTGCTTTCAATCGGGGTGCTGCTGCTCTATCAGTATTTCCTTGCGCCCAAACCCGTTCCGGTCGGGCAGGCGCCGGCCGGCAAGCCCGCGGCAACCCTCCCCGCGCAACCCCAGGGGCCGGTGCGGATTGCCCCGCCCGTGTCGCCGTCCCCCGCCGCCCCGGAAAAGACGATAAGCGTTGAGACGGACCAGTATGCCGCCACCTTTTCGAGCGTCGGGGGCGTGCCGACTCAGTGGGTGCTCAAAAAATACAAGGGCGACACGAAGGAGACCAAAAACCAGAATGTCGCGATACTGAAGCCGGGCGCCGCGCCCGTCTTTCCGCCCGCCCTCGCCATCGGCTCTTCCGATTTCGAGGCCGCGCACCTGAATTTCAGCGTATCGGGCGGCAATCTCCGACTGGACAGTTCGCACCCCGAGGGCAGTCTTGTATTCGAGTACTCCCAGGGCCCGATATCCATAAAGAGGACCTACACCTTCAGAAACGGCAAGTACTGGGTGGACATCAGGGACGAGGTCCGGGGGTTCCCCAATTACAACATAACCATCGGTCCGGACTTCGGCATCTATGAGCCGGGGGTCCGCGGCGTACATACGGGGCCCGTCCTGCTTTCAGGCTCAGACAGGATAGAGGTGAATCCGAAGAAGCTCAAGGGCGGCGCACTCTCCTACACGGAAGACGTAAAGTGGATAGCCCAGGAAGACAAGTACTTCTGTGCGGCGCTCCTCCCCAAGTCCAAAATGGCGGAGGCCAGGGCATCCCTGCAAGACGGAAGGCCGGTCATCTCCTTTGCGGCAAAGAACCCGACGGTCGAGGAGTTTATACTTTACGCGGGCCCAAAGAGCCAGGAGAAACTGAAGGCCCTGGGCTCGGGGCTCGAATACATCGTGGATTTCGGGTTTTTCTCCATCATCTCGCGGCCGATATTCTGGCTGCTGAAACTCATACATTCGGCTGTCGGCAATTACGGCTGGTCTATCGTCCTTCTGACCATCCTCATAAGGGTCCCTTTCCTGCCCATAGTGGCCAAGGGGCAGAAATCGATGAAAAAGCTCCAGGGCCTCCAGCCCCAGATGCAGGAGATAAGACAGAAGTACAAGAAAGACCCCCAGCGGATGCAAAAAGAGATGATGGACCTCTACAAGAAACACAAGGTAAACCCGATGGGCGGATGTCTGCCGATGCTTTTGCAGATACCGGTATTCTTCGCGCTCTACAAGGTGCTGCTGGTTGCCATCGCACTGAGGGGCGCGCCCTTTGTCCTCTGGATAACCGACCTTTCGCAGAAGGACCCCTACTACGTGCTGCCCATCATAATGGGCGTCACCATGCTTGTCCAGCAGAAGATGACTCCCACGGCCCCGGGCAACCCGGCCCAGCAGAAACTCATGATGTTCATGCCCATAATCTTCACGGTGATGTTCATGAACTTCGCCTCGGGCCTGGTGCTCTACTGGCTGGTAAACAACCTGCTCTCCATAGCCCAGCAGGCCTATATAAACAAAAAAGCTACAGTCTGAGGGAAAGCGCGGTCCTGACCGCCTCGATCATGCTGGCGGGGTCCGCCCTGCCGCTCCACGCGATATCGTAGGCCGTCCCGTGGTCCGGCGAGGTCCTTATGATGGGCAGCCCCACCGTCACGTTCACGCCGCGCTCAAATGCGATCATCTTCAGGGGGACAAGCCCCTGGTCATGATACATGGCGACGACGATGTCCACCTCGCCCGTGAAGGCCTTGCGAAAGAGGGCGTCCGCCGAAACGGGGCCGGTCACATCGATGCCCCTTCTCCTTGCAAGACGCACGGCGGGGGCTATCTCCGTGACCTCCTCCATGCCGAAGAGCCCGGCCTCCCCGGCGTGCGGGTTGAGGCCGCACACGGCGATTCTCGGCCCGTCTATCCCGAGCATCCCTGCGGCCTTCGCGGCAAGCGATATCTTCTCGAGGACGGCCTTCTTCGTTATGAGGCCGGGGACATCCTTTATCGCATGGTGAGTGGTCACAAGCAGGACCCTCAGCGGCCCGCCGATGAGCATCATGGCGAATCTTCGCGCGCCCGTAAGCTCCGCAAGCATCTCCGTATGCCCCGGATACGGGACCCCCGCCATCCTCAGGGCCTCCTTTGATATGGGCGCAGTGCAGATGGCGTGCAGCTCGCCGTCCAGCGCAAGCCCGGCCGCCTTTTTTATGTATTCGTAGCAGGCCCTGCCCCCCTCCGCCGTGGGCCCGCCCCTCTTGAAATTCCGCCCGATAAGTCCCATCGGGACAAACTCGATGACCCCCGCGGCCGGCCTGCTTTCCCCGGGGCCGGCAATGGCTTTCAGGGCAAAGGGCAGCGCGAGCAGGTCCAGTGCCTTCCCGATGGGGGCACTGTCTCCTATCAGGATGGGGGCGCAGATGGAGCGCACCCGCCGGCTTGCCGCGGCCTTCAAGGCCACCTCCGGTCCGACGCCGCCGGGCTCCCCAATCGTTATCGCCACTTTCTTCAGCTTCCGCATTTTCTTTATAATACAGCATATGACCGGCGGGCGGCCCCCCGCGCGGCCCTGCCGGGGGCATCTCCAATTGACTTTGGCGCGCGCGGATTGTTAAAGTAAGTAAGCACTAACGTATATTAATAAACAATTGATGGAGTGTGCATTTGGGGAAGGTCAACGGTCTGTCGTTGCCTGTTTTTTTATCTGTTATGGTCATGGTCTCACTTGCGCTGCCTGTCGCCGCATGGGGGGAGTCGCCCAATAAGGACCGCGCCCAGGGGGGGACTCCCGTGCGGGAGAAGCCGCCTGCCGGCAACGCCGGGGCGATGGCCTTCAGCGGGCCGCAGCCGATTGAGGCCGGCGAGACCCTGGATTTGGAAAAAGCGGTGGATATAGCCCTTAAGTTAAACCCGGCCATCCAGGCCGCCACGGGCACGGCCCGCGCAAACGAGAGCCTGATCGGGCAGGCGAAATCCAGCTACTACCCCCAGGGCAGCCTCTCCGTCGCCCAGCAACAGTACTCCATTACAAACCACAATATCGCCACAACCGGCCAGACGGGAAGGTTCGCCCTCAGCGGGCTTACAACCGCGGCCTCCATCTCGCAGGACATCTGGGATTTCGGCAAGACCGCGGACAACGTAAGGGTGCAAAAATACAATTTCAGCTCCTCGGAAGAGGACCTCCAGGACGTCAGAGAGAGTGTCGTCCTGCAGGTGAAGCAGGCATACTACGGCCTGCTGGGGGCCCGGAGGAACCTAAATGTGGCTGGGATGGTGGTGGACCAGTTCGAGCAGCATTTAAGACAGGCAATCGCCTTTCACACGGCAGGGATAAAACCGAGGTTCGATGTGACCCAGGCCCAGGTCAATTTAAGTAACGCCAAGTTAAACCTGATTGTGGCCAGGAATGCCGCCGACGTCGCCCTGGCCAATCTGAACAACGTGATGGGGGTGCCCCGCGCCCCGGCGTATAACGTCGCCGAGAGCCTCGCCTTCAGCAAATACGAGATCACGTTTCCGGAGGCGCTCGCCAGGGCATACAAAAACCGCCCGGACCTGAAATCCCTGCTCTTCCGTGAGGGCTCCGCGCGTGAATCCATTAACCTCGTCAAGACCGGCTACTACCCTACTCTTTCGGGCGCTGCAAGCTACGGGTATACGGGAGACAGGCTGCCGCTTGACAGTTACTGGACGGCAGGCGTGACCCTGAGTTTCCCGTTCTTCAGCGGTTTCCAGACAAAATACCAGTTGATACAGGCCCGCGAAAACCTCAATGTGGCCAGGGCAAACGAGCAGGCATTGCAACAGGGCATCTATCTGGAAGTGCAGACCGGTTATCTGAACCTCAAGGCGGCGCAAGACAGGGTGCAAACAGCACAGTTGACCGTACAGCAGGCCAGGGAAAACCTGGACGTCGCAACCGGCATGTACAAATACGGGGTGGGCAGCCCCCTGGACGTCACCGACGCGCTCACCACATTCAGCGGCGCGGAGACCTCCTATACGGCCGCCCTTTACGATTACAAGACAGCCCAGGCGAGCCTCGAAAAGGCCATGGGCCTTTACTCTTACGGAGGTGCGGGAAGATGAAGGTCATGAAGGCGTCCGCGCTGATACTGTCGGCGGCGGTCCTCCTGGCGGCATGCCAGCCGAAGCCGAAGGCGGCGCCGCCGGGCCCGGCGGCGCCGGTCCTGGCGGCCTATGCCGCGGCGAAGACCATACCGGTCCAGATAGACGCCATAGGCTCGGCAGAGGCATACAACAGCGTCCAGGTCAAGTCGATGGTGAACGGCCAGATCGTAAAAATCTATTACAGGGACGGGCAGTTCGTAAGGAAGGGCCAGCTGCTCTTCGAGATAGACCGGCGCCCTTACGAGGCCGCCCTGAAACAGGCCATGGCCAACCTCTCCCGCGACCAGGCGCTTGCCGAAAACGCCAAAAGGGACGCCGAAAGGTACGCCTTCCTGGTCCGCAAGGACTACGTCCCCAGGGAGCAGTACGACCAGCTCAGGGCGAATGCCGCCGCCCAGGCGGCGGTGGTGCTGGCGGACAAGGCCGCGATAGAAAACATACAGGTGCAACTGGACTACTGCATGATCCGCTCCCCGATAGACGGACGCACCGGCAGCACACAGATACAGATCGGAAACGTCGTGAAGGCCAACGACGTGCCGATGCTCGTCATAGAGCAGGTCAACCCCATATACGTGAGCTTTTCCGTCCCGGAGCGGTATCTGGCGGACATAAAAAAATACAGCGCGGGAGACCGCCTCGGCGTGGAGGCGAGCGTCCCCGGCCAGGGCAAAGGCGCCCCCGAAACCGGGTGGCTCTCATTCATCAATAACCAGGTGGACACGAACACCGGGACGATACTTCTGAAGGCCACTTTCAAGAACCAAAACCGTTCCCTCTGGCCGGGGCAGTTCGTAAACGTGGCGCTCACGCTTACGACTCTGCCAGGGGCGGTCCTTGTCCCCTCCGAGGCCGTCCAGACGGGGCAGCAGGGGCAGTACGTGTATATAATCCGGCCGGACATGACCGTATCGCTCCGCCCCGTTGTCACCGACGGCGTCCATGAGAGATTCACCATAATAAAAAACGGGGTCGCGGCCGGGGAGCGCGTGGTCACGGACGGACAACTGCGGCTTGTCCCCGGACGGAAGGTCTCGATAAAGTCCCCCGTTGCCCGATAATGGCGCATTGCCCGAGGGACGGACAGGGCGAGCGAATATAAATGAGCGGAAATAATGCGGAAATAATAAAGTGCAATCTCCCGATGCGCGGATAAGATGAGCGTAAACAGGTTTGTAACCGACACGGGCAAGAACGTCTCCGAGGTCTTCATCCGCCGGCCGGTGGCGACCACGCTCATCATGGCGGCCATACTGCTTTTCGGCGTAATAGGCTATAAACTGCTGCCGGTGAGCGACCTGCCAAACGTCGATTTCCCCACTATCCAGGTGATGGCAAGCCTGCCCGGGGCCAGCCCGGAGACGATGGCCTCCTCCGTGGCGACCCCGCTTGAGCGGCAGTTCTCCACGATTGCCGGCCTTGATTCGATGACCTCCACAAACGCCCTCGGCAATACGCAGGTGACCCTCCAGTTCAACCTGAGCAGGGACCTCGACGCCGCCGCCCAGGACGTGCAGTCCTCGATAGCCGCGGCCGCCAGCCAGCTGCCGCAGGGGATGCCCAGCCCGCCCACCTACCAGAAGGTGAACCCGGCGGAGCAACCCGTCTTGTATCTTGCCGTGCTCTCCCCCACGCTGCCCCTCTCGACCGTCGATGAATACGCCGAGACCCTGATGGCCGAGCGCATCTCGATGATAAGCGGGGTCGCCCAGGTCTCCATATTCGGCTCGCAGAAATACGCGGTCCGCGTCCAGCTTGACCCGGATTCCCTTGCCTCCGAGGGGATAGGAATAAACGAGGTGCAGTCCGCGGTGGCAAACGGCAACGTGAACCTGCCGACCGGGACCCTCTGGGGCGAGCACAAGGCGGTCACGGTGCAGGCAACCGGCCAGCTCACGGACGCGAAGGCATACAGGCCGCTCATCGTGGCCTGGAGGAACGGCTCCCCGGTGCGCCTCGGACAGCTGGGCGACGTGTTCGACAGCGTCGAAAACGACAAGATAGCAAGCTGGTACGACGGCCGGCGCGCCATCGTGCTTGCCATCCAGCGCCAGCCCGGCACGAACACGGTGGAGGTGGTGAATTCGATAAAGGCGCTCCTGCCGCAGCTAAGGGCGCAGATACCGGCCTCCGTCGAGGTGCACGTCCTCTATGACCGCTCCGCCTCGATAAGGGACTCTGTAAACGACGTGCAGCTCACGCTCTTTATCGCCCTCTGCCTGGTCGTGATGGTCATATTCCTTTTCCTCAGGAACGTGTCAGCCACCATCATCCCCAGTCTCGCGCTTCCGATGTCGATAATCGGCACCTTCGTGGTCATGTACCTGCTGGGCTACAGCCTCGACAACCTCTCCCTCATGGCCCTGACGCTCTCTGTGGGGTTCGTCGTGGACGACGCCATCGTCATGCTCGAAAACATCGTGCGCCACAGCGAGCACGGAGAGGGCGTAATGGAGGCCGCCCTTAACGGCTCGAAGGAAATAGGCTTTACGATAGTGTCGATGACGATGGCGCTGGTTGCGGTCTTCATCCCGGTGCTCTTCATGGGCGGCATAATGGGCAGGCTCCTTCACGAGTTCGCGGTCACGATAAGCATCGCGGTCCTCATCTCCGGGTTGGTATCGCTCTCGCTCACCCCCATGCTCGCGAGCCGTATCCTGAAACCCGCATCCGAAATCCGCCACGGGCGCATCTACAACGCCTCGGAGCGGGTATTTACCTGGATGTTAAGCGCTTACGACTGGAGCCTTAAATGGGTCCTGCGGCATAAAAGAACGGTCTTTGCACTCTGGGTAGCGCTGCTGGTTTTGACCCTGTATTTCTTCAAGATGATGCCCAAGGGTTTTCTCCCCAGCGAGGACACGGGCCAGATATTCGCCTTCACGGAGGCCACCCAGGGCATATCCTTTGACTCGATGAAAAAACACCAGCATGCCCTCATGGATATAGTGGAAAAGGACCCCGATATCGAGGCGTTCATGTCCGCCATAGGCCCAAGCGGCATCAGCATCGCCGAGAACCAGGGCCGCATGTTCATGCGCCTGAAACCCCGTAATGAACGCCCGGGCGCCGATCAGATAATCCAGCAGCTCCGGCCAAAGCTGGCCGTGGTGCCGGGGATAGACGTCTTCATGCAGAACCTGCCCCCGATCCGCATAGGCGGCACGCTTACAAAAAGCCAGTACCAGTTCGCCCTCCAGAGCCCGGACACCGGCCTTCTCTACAGCATAGTCCCGCAGCTCGAGGCCAAAATGAAGGACATCCCGGGACTGCAGGACGTCACAAGCGACCTGGAGATTTCAAACCCCCAGGTAAACGTGAAAATCGACCGGGACAAGGCCTCCTCCCTGGGGATAAGCGCAAATGATATTGAAGACGCCCTTTACACCGCTTACGGCTCCAGGCAGATATCGACCATCTACGCCCCCAATAACGAATACAAGGTCATAATGGAGCTTGAGCCCGGCTACCAGATGAAACCCGAGTCCCTCTCCCTGCTCTACGTGCGCTCCTCATCCGGGAAGCTTGTTCCCCTGAACACGGTGGCAGGCCTCAGCCAGGATGTTGGCCCCCTCACCATAAACCACATAGGCCAGATACCGGCCGTGACCATCTCGTTCAACCTGAAACCGGGTGTGGCCCTGGGCGATGCGGTTGCGAAGGTGAAAAAACTTGCCGCCCAAATGATACCACCCACCGTCACGACCAGTTTCCAGGGGACGGCGCAGGCGTTCGAGTCCTCCATCAGGGGGCTTGGCATCCTGCTTGTCGTCGCAATACTCGTAATCTACATAGTCCTCGGGATCCTCTACGAGAGCTACATCCATCCGCTTACGATACTCTCGGGGCTTCCAGCGGCGGGTTTCGGCGCGCTTTTGACGCTTTATCTGTTTCATATGGACCTGAACATCTACGCCTTTGTGGGCATAATAATGCTCATAGGGATAGTGAAGAAAAACGCGATCATGATGATAGACTTCGCCCTCGACGCCGAGAGAAACGAGGGAAAATCCCCCGCAGAGGCCATTTACCAGGGGTGCCTGATACGTTTCCGCCCGATAATGATGACAACGATGGCCGCCCTGCTGGGCACGCTGCCCATAGCCATCGGCTTTGGGGCGGGGGCCGGCTCCCGCCGCCCCCTGGGGCTCGCGGTGGTGGGCGGGCTGGTCTTCTCGCAGATGATAACGCTCTATATCACGCCGGTCATCTATATCTACTTCGACAAGCTGCAAAACAGGCTCGCCGGGAAAAGCAAAAAAAATACACCCTCTCCCATTGAAACCCTCTAACTTAAGGGAGAGGGTTTCAAACAGGGCATCTCTTTGCAAAGGGGTGGGTTAAGGGTGGGCTGGGGCGGAGCCCCGAATAAAAAGGGCGGGTGGGCGGGAAATCCGCTATTTTTTTATTGACATACTCGTTTCCCTGTTTTTATACTTTTTCGGAACCCGCGCTTTATTTCTGTGTTTGAAGGAGGTGATGTGGATGGATGGCGGCCCAAGTAGTCATAGTAGCGGGCAAAAAGGCAAAAAAACGATGGGGCGGAGTCCATTCCTCACCTCTGTACTGAATCTCCCCTGATAATCTCCGTCTCCTGAACGGCAGTCCCCATCCCCGCTAAAACCCGTTTTTTTGCCGGCCTTTTTTACCTTGCGTTATCAAGCAATTCTTGAAGTGGAGCGACGTGTAATGAATATCTTCACAAGGACTTATTACATATATCGCAGGTGGCTGAAAGCCGTGCGGCTCTTTCTGCTTGCGGCCGGCCCCGGCATAATCGTGATGGTCGCCGACAACGACGCGGGCGGCATAACCACCTACACGGCAACCGGCGCCAAATACGGGCTGCACCTCCTTTGGTTTCTTGTCCTTCTCGGCCCGGTGGCCTATTACGTCCAGGAGATGACGGTCCGCCTGGGCGCGGTCACGAAGCGCGGCCACGCCGAGGCGATTTTCTCCGCGTTCGGCCGGTTCTGGGGCTGGTTCTCGCTGCTGGATCTTGTGCTGACCGACTGGCTCACCATGATAACCGAGTTCATAGGGATGACTGCGGCCATGAGCATCTTCCACGTCCCCCGGCTCCTGACGATCGCGGTCGTATGGCTCGTCATGGGGGCCATGATATTCAGCGGCCGCTACTGGACATGGGAGAAGATCGCGCTTCTGTTCGTTGGGATCAACCTCATATATATCCCGGCGGCTTTCATGGTCCATCCTGCTGTCAAGGATATCCTCTATAACAGTGTGGTGCCGCATTTCCCGCCCGGCGGGTTCACGAACGACCTCTTTTTCCTCCTGATGGCAAATATCGGCACTACAATAGCGCCCTGGATGCTTTTTTTCCAGCAGAGCTCGGTCGTGGACAAGGGATTGCATGAGAAGGACATCGCATTTGGAAAAATCGACACCGCCATCGGCTCGGTCTTCACGGTTGTCGTGGCGATGGTCCTGATAATCGTCACCGGCAAGCTGCTCTACGGCCAGCCCGTAAATGACGCCGCGGTGGCGGCCACCAGCATCATGCCCACAAGCCGGGTAATAGGCACATTGATAGCAATCGGCCTTTTTGACGCCGGACTGCTGGGGGCGATCTGCATCTCGCTGGCGAGTTCCTGGGCCTTCGGGGAGATCTTCGGATGGGCGCATTCCCTGAACAACAAGGTCAAGGAGGCCCCCTGGTTCTATGCCTATTATTTCTTCGATCTGATGCTTGCCGGCACCGTCGTGCTGATACCCCGGGCGCCGCTTGTGTTGATCACCCTCTTCGTCCAGGTTATCGCCACCACCCTGCTTCCCGCGGCCCTGGTGTTTCTGATACTGCTTTTGAACGACAAAAAAACGATGGGCGAGAGCGTCAATACGCGCTGGCAGAACATCGTTAATATAGGCATCGTCGCCGTAATCATTTTGCTCTCGACGATGTACGGCATTAGTACGCTGTTTCCGAATATGTTTAAATAATATTAAAGGGGGCCAAAAATGCTCAGGAACATCTTCAGCAACAGCTACGCGAAGGTCCGCGAGATAAACGATAAATACAGGACCCCCGGCATAGAGATGTCCGGTGGGGTAAAACTGGCGCTCTTCGCCCTGAGGCTCTATCTTATCTGTCTCATCGGCCTGTCGTTTTATAAATTCGTGACCCTGCTTAAGTGATCGGAGAAAACGCATGAACACCATCACGGAGAAAAAACAGGAACTGGTCGAGGCCGTATATTTCCTCTCCGACATCATCGGCTCGAAGGTCTTTAACCGGGACGGCAAGAAGATAGGAAAGCTGAAGGACGTCGCCATCCGGGGGGACGAAAAGCTGCCCGTGGTGACCCATTTCATCGTCAAGAGGCCTTTTGGCGAAAAGCCCCTCCTCATACCCTGGGCGAAGGTGGCGGAGGTCACCCCGCGCCGCATCGTCGTCACCCTCGAATCCATGGAGCGGTACGAAGGCGAACCGGACCCCTCCCAGGTGCTCCTGGACGACCATATCCTCGACAAGAAAGTCCTAGATATGGATGACAACGAGGTGGACGTTGTCTACGATGTAAAGCTCGTCCTCCGGAACCACATCCTCTACGTGACGGACGTGGATTTCAGCCGGTACGCCCTCTTCAAGAGACTCCATCTGAAACCCGTCATGAAACTGCTCTTCGGCGACACCGCGCTGCTGAAAAAAGAGACCCTCTCCTGGTCCTACGTCCAGCCGCTGCCGGAGGACATAGGCAGGTTCAGGGGCAATGTCAAGCTGAAGGTCCTAAAGGAAAAACTCCCGGAGATACACCCCGTAGACATGGCGGACATCCTGGAGGAGCTTACAAAGGAGCAGCGGCTCGCCATCTTCAATGAACTCGAGACCGAGCACGCCTCGGACACCCTGGAGGAGATCGAGCCCAGGGTCCAGAGGGAACTCATCTCGTCCATAAAGAAGGAAAGGGCCGTCGAACTCATAAACGACATGACCCCGGCCCAGGCGGCCGATATCCTCGCCATACTGCCGGCGGCCGAGGCCGATGAGATAATGAAACTCATGGACAGGGAGAACGTCCAGAAGATAGAGTACATGCTGGAAAGACATGAGGAAAAAATCATAAACTTCTCGACCTCGCATTTCATCAAACTGCCGCCCGGCATGAAGGCCGGCGAGGTCATGCTCCAGTTCCGCGAGATCGCAAGGGACATGGACGAGATCATGTACCTCTACGTCATCGGCGAAAAAGACACCCTGCTGGGCGTCGTCGACCTGAAAGAGGTCCTGAAGGCAAAACCGGATGAGAAGCTCGATGAGATAATGACGGCAAACGTCATCAGCCTAAACCCCGAAAACACCCTCCTCGAGGCATCCGAGATGTTCTCGCGCTACAGCTTCCGCGCAATCCCCATTACAGATGAGCATGAGAGAATTCTGGGCGTCGTCCCCTACCGCGACATCATGAATCTCAAACACAAGTTCGTTTGAATGAAAATTAAGTTCACCCTCTCCCAACCCTCTCCCTTAATAGGGAGAGGGTTTCACAAAAGACAGGTTCGCGCAAGGGTTTTATGCGAAAAGCCAAAGGCTTTTTGGGGCAAAGGTAGGGTTGGGAGAGGGGTGTTTCTATTTCTTATTGAACCTGTTCATCGCCGTCTCCACGCCCCCGGTGATTATGTCCATTACGGCCTGGGCGGCCGCGGATACGGCCTCGGCGATTAGCGGGACCTCGTCCTTCCTGAACTTCTCCAAAACATAGATCTCGGCCAGCTTGGAGGGGTCCCGGCCGATGCCGATTTTCACCCTGATAAAATTTCTCGTGCCGGTCTGCCTGATTATGGAGTCCACGCCCTTGTGGCCGCCCGCGGAGCCGTTTTTTCTTATCCTGATGCGCGCGGTCTCCAGGTCGATATCGTCATGGACGACGATAAGGTTTTCGGGGGCGATATTTTTTTCACGGAGGACGCGGCCCACGGCGACACCGCTTAGATTCATGTAGGTGAGTGGTTTTACCAAAAGCACGTCCTGGCCGGCGATTTGGGCCGGGGCGACTGAAAGATTTCCGCCGGGGCCGGGCCGCCACCGGGCCCCGAGGCGGTCCGCCAGTTCATCGGCCGCCATGAAGCCCGCGTTGTGGCGGGTCTTTAAGTGCTTGCTGTCGGGGTTTCCAAGACCGGCTACGGCCCACACAAAATTATTTGCCTATTTCTCGGGCTTCGCCTTCGCCTCTTCCTCTTCCTTTTCCTTGCCCTTCTTTATGACCTCGGGCTCGGCGGCCTCCTCAACCGGCGCGGCCGGGGCCACTTCCTCCTCCTTAGGCGCAGCCACGAGGGCCACCACCTCTTCGGAGGGGGTCAGCACCTTTATCCCCTCGGGGAGGCTGAGATCGCGCACGTGAATGGAATGGCCGGCCGCAAGCCCCGAGACATCCACCTCGATGTGGCCGGGGATGCTGTCGGGCAGGCACTCGACCTCGATCTGGGAGATGCCGTACTGCAGCGCGCCCCCGTCCCTCTTGACCCCGATCGGCTCGCCCATGACGCGGATGGCCGCGACGACCTTTATCATCTCCTTAAGGGAGACCTCGAAAAAATCCGTATGAAGGAGCTCTCTGTTGACGGGGTCCACCTGATAGTCCTTGACCAGGGCCAGGCGGTTGTCGCCGCCGGGGAAGGCCAGGCTCACGATCACCTGCTCTCCGCCGGAACGGTGCAGGAAGCGCCCCAGTTCGGCCTTGTCGAGCTGTATGGGAAGGGACGAGCCCTCCCTGTAAAGGACTGCCGGTATGATGCCCTTTCTCCTTAAAGACCTGGCAACCCCCTTGCCGGCGGCCTCTCTTTTTTCTGCCTTTATGCTTATCCTCTCCACTTTGCTACCTCCTTCAAACAAAAAGGGAACTTATTGAGGACTCCTCATGGATCCTCTTTATCGCCTCGGCAAAAAGGGGCGCCACCGAAAGCACTTTCAGCTTCGGACACTGCCCCTGTTTGCTGTCGAGGGGGATAGTATTGGTGACGATCAGCTCCTCGATGGCGGAGGCGTTTATCCGCTCGACGGCGGGGCCCGAGAGGACCGCGTGCGTGCAGGCCGCGCAGACCTTCCTGGCGCCCTTGTCCTTCAGCGCCTGGGCGGCCTGCGTGATCGTGCCGGCAGTGTCTATCATGTCGTCGAGTATCACCGCGTCCCTGCCCTCCACGTCGCCGACCACGTTCATGACCTGCGAGACGTTGGCGCTCTCGCGCCGCTTGTCTATTATCGCTATCGTGGCCTTCAGCCTCCTGGCGAAGTTCCTGGCCCTCTCCACGCCCCCGGCGTCGGGGGAGACGATGACAAGGTCCTTGAACTCGCAGCGCTTTATGTAATCGAAGATCACCGGGGAGCCGTAGAGGTGGTCGACCGGTATGTTGAAAAAACCCTGTATCTGGCCGGCGTGCAGGTCCATCGCCAGCAGCCTGCTGGCGCCCGCGACGGTGATCAGGTCCGCCACCAGCTTCGAGGAGATGGGGACCCTGGGCTGCACCTTCCTGTCCTGCCTGGCGTAGCCGTAATAGGGCATGACGGCCGTGATCCTGCCCGCGCTGGCCCGTTTCAGGGCGTCCAGCATCAGCAGCAGCTCCATCAGGTTCTCGTTCACCGGGGTGCAGGTGGACTGGATGACAAAGACGTCCGAACCCCTGACGTTCTCGGTTATCTGCAGCATTATCTCCCCGTCGCTGAAACGGGTGATGGTGGAGCTGGTCTCGGGCACCTCCAAGTGCCCCGATATGGCGCGGGAAAGCGCCTTGTGTGAATTGCCAGAAACCAATCTGATGCCGACCGGCATAAGCCCGACCCCCTGATTGCGTTATCTTTTTGCGTCAAATACAATGGCTGGGGCGGGAGGACTCGAACCTCCAAATGGGAGATCCAAAATCTCCTGACTTGCCGTTTGTCTACGCCCCATTTTCACGCCCCGCAAACCGTCTTGGCGGTCATGCACCACCAACCCATGCTTGCCGCGGCGGACCTGGCCGTCCGCCCGTCCGGGAAGATGCCGAAGACGGCCGAGCCGCTGCCGCTCATCCTTGCGTACAGGGCGCCTTGTTTTCTGAGCGCGGCCTTTATGCGGCTTATTTCCGGATAGGCGGAGAGCACCCCGGCCTCAAGGTCGTTTTCGCCCAGGCCCTCAAGCCGGTCCAACTCCCCATCCTTCAAGGCGCGAATAAAAAGTTTAATATTCTCCTCGGCTTTTGTCAACCTGCTAAAGCGCGCAAGCGAGCGGTATGCCCAGCCGGTCGACACGCCGAAGGAAGGTTTCACCAGGAGCAGGTCCAGCGGTTTTTTCAGCCCGACGGGCGAGGCCTGCTCCCCCCTGCCGGAGACGAGGGAGCACGGCGGGCCGAGAAAAAAAGGCACGTCCGACCCGAGCCTCGCCCCGAGCCGCAAGAGCGTCTCCCTCGGGAGGCCAAGCCCCCATAGCCGGTCCAGCCCCAGGAGGGTCGCCGCGGCATCCGAGCTGCCCCCTCCCAGTCCCGCCTCCGAGGGTATGGTTTTTTTAAGTGTTATCCTGGCCCCTTTTTCGGTCCCGGTGTGCTCTTTCAGGAGGAGGGCGGCCTTCCAGACGATGTTTTCGGCCGCTGGTATCGGGCAGTCCGAATCGAGCGAGAGGGAATCTGCGGACTCGAAGGTCAGCCGGTCCGAGAGGTCGACGAGCTGCATGAGGGAGCGGATTTCATGATAACCGTCGTCCCGCTTGCCCGGAATGAAGATGAACCAGTTGATCTTGGCGGGGGCGAGCAGGCTCAGCATCCCGCGCTATTTCTCGATATCTTTTATCTTTTTTTCCACCCTCGCCCTGAGGCCCTTTTCCCCGGAGCCGAACGCGATGGACTGCTTCCAGGCGCTGATTGCGTCTTCGCGCCTGTCAAGCGATTTGTAGACGTCGCCCAAGTGCTCGAGTATGACTGGGTCGTCCTTTATGAGGCCGACGGCGCGGGTAAGCTCGGTAAGCGCGTCGTTGAACCTGCCCATTTTGTAATAGACCCATCCGAGGCTGTCGACTATATAGCCGCTGCGGGGTTTCAGTTTCACCGCCCTTTCGATGAATTTCAGGGCCTCATCGAGTTTTATGCCCTTTTCGGCGTAGCTGTAGCCCAGGTAGTTAAGGGCGTCCGCGTGGGAGGGGTTTATCTCGATTGCGCGCTTCAACTGGGCCACCATGTCGTCGAACTTGCCGGCCTTCTCACAGGCCATGGCCAGGTAGAAATGCATCTCGTCGTCATTAGGGAACCTGTTTGCGCCGTCGGCAAGCAGAGTCTCGGCCTTGTCATAGTCCTTCAGGTCCAGGTAAAGGGAACCGAGGAAGATAAACACGTCGGGCTTGCTTTTGTCCAGGGCGAGGAGTTTCTCGTAAATGGAGACGGCCTGCCCGCGATGCCCGAGATCCGTCAGCACGCCGCCCATAAAAAGCAGGGCCTGGGTGTTGCCTGGTTCCTTCCGCAGTATCTTCTGAAGCTCGTCTGCGGCCTCCTGGGGCCTTTTAAGCTCCTCCAGCGCGTAGGCAAGATAATACCTCGCGCGGTAGTCGTCCGGGTTTTTCGCCAGTATTATCCTCAGCTCCTCGACGGCCTTGTCGAACTTCCCGTCCTCGATATAGAGCACCGCCAGCCTCTTGTGGACGTCGGCATTGCCGGGGTCGAACGCCTTTACCTTTTCGTACTCCTGGATGGCCTTGTCCTTCTGCCTGCTGCGGATGTAGAGCTGCCCGAGCCTCTCCCTGGCCCCCATGTTATGCGGGTTGGCGCGGACGGCGGCCTGGTAATACCCGCTTGCGGCCTTGATGTCCCCTTTCATCTCGCTCATTATGCCAAGGTAGAAGTTTGCGTTTTCGGAATCCGGCTTCTGCCGGACTACCCGCTCAAGGCTTGCGGCCGCCTTGTCATAGTCCTTCTGGTCGAAGTATATGAGCCCAAGGTAGTAATTGGCCATGACGTCGTTTTTGTTTTTGGCGAGGAGCCCCTCGAGCTCCTTCCTGCCCTTTTCATAATCGCCCTTCGAGGCATAAAGGACGCCCAAAAGGAGCATGGCGTCCCTGTTGCCGGGATCGATCTTCAGTATCTTCTCGTAGACCGCCAGGGCCTTGTCCTTCTCGCCCTGGCTGTTATAAAGCTCCCCCAGCAGGAGGAGGGCCTGCAGGTCGTCCGGCCTGAGCCTGGCGGCCTCGCTGACAATGCTCACGGCCTCATCCATTTTGCCCATCTTCAGGAGGATGGCGCCCATCTGGAGCCTTATCCGGGAGGAGGACGGATCCGATTTCAGGGCCTGCCGGTAATGGCCGAGGGCGCTTTCCCACTTGCCGGCCATCTCGGCCCCATAGCCCAGAATGAATTCGTAGTCCGCAGCGCCCGCGGCCGCCTGGGCCTTGTTGAGACCAGACCCAGCGCCGGCCGGGCCATCATTTGCCGGCCTCACGGACGCGCCGTAGGCCGGAATGCTTAAAGCTGCAACAAGGAGAGCGCAGAGCGGCAAAAACAAAAATCTTCTCATCTTTGGATTATCGCATAAAAGCGGAAAAACGGGCAACTCACCACGAGGGAAATTAGCGCGTCCTCATGTTATAATTCACTTTATCTTCCCCGCGGGTAAAAAAAAGTTTTTATTTTTGCCCCGCAGGGAATCTGATGCAAGGAGGTCTTCCGGGCGGTGGGCAATAATAAGATGTATGCAGGAACAAAAGGGTCCTCATCCATCGGCGGACCCTCATCCATCGGCAGACTCGTGAGGCCCAATGTCCGCGCCCTGACGCCCTATGACGCGAAAGAGATTCCCTGCCTGGTAAAACTCGACGCGAACGAAAGCCCGTATGCGAGGCCCGCAGGCCCCCGGCTCCTGAGGGCGATAGAGACCAACCGCTACCCCGACCCCCTGGCCGTCGATCTGAGGCGGGCATTCGCAAAATGGATGCTCCCCGCCCGGATGCGTTCAATAGACCGGGTGCTCCACGGCAACGGCTCCGACGAACTCATATATAACCTGATATGCACATTCGGCGGCCCGGTGGTCTACCCCACCCCCACGTTCTCCATGTACGGCAAGATCGCCCAGGCCCTCGGGATGGAATCCACCGGCGTGCCGCTCGCCGCGGACTTCGACATAGACGACGCCCGGATGATACGGCAACTCAGGGCCGGAAAGGCCGGCATCGCCTTCATAAGCAGGCCCAACAACCCCACCGGAAACAGTTTCTCGGAAGAAAAAATCCTGAGGATAATCGACAAGACAGGGCGGATAGTGGTTGTGGACGAGGCATATCAGCCATTTTCCAGGGAGAAAAGTTTCCTGCGCCATCTGGGCAGGTATGAGAACCTGGCCGTCCTCATGACGATGTCGAAGATCGGGTTTGCCGCGCTCAGGGTGGGGTTCCTCGTCGCCCGTCCGGAACTGATAACCGAGGTAAACAAGGTGAGGCTCCCCTTCAACGTGAATTCGTATTCGCAGGCCATCGCGGCCGACGCCCTGCGAAACCCCCGGCGTCTCGAAAACGGCATCAGGAAGGTGGTCTCCGAAAGAAAAAGGGTTCTCGGCGCCCTCTCCAGGATGGAAGGCGTTTCCCCCTACCCCTCCGACGCCAATTTCATATTGTTCAGGGTTTCACTCGATCCCGAAAGGGTTTTCAGCTTTGCGTTAAAAGACGGGGTCCTTTTGAGAAATCTCAGCCCGGCGATGGACGGCTGCCTGAGAGTCACCATAGGCACGAGGAAGGAAAACAGCGTATTTATCGCATCTATGAAAAAGATAATGGCGGGTCGATGAAAAAGATATTTTCCCCCCGGGCACTGGACCGATGAAAAAAGACAACGCCGTTCCAGGCAAAAAGGGGCCAAAGGCGGGCCGCATGCGAAAGGCCGCACTCGGGAGAAAGACAAAGGAGACGCAGATATCCCTGGAACTGGACCTGGAGGGCAGGGGCGACTACCGGGTGAAGACCGGCATGCCTTTTTTCGACCATATGCTGGGCCTCATGTGCAGGCACGGCCTCATGGACATGAGACTCAGGGCGAAAGGGGACGTGGAGGTGGACTATCACCACACGGTGGAGGACGTGGGCATAGTGCTTGGGAAGGCGGTGAAAGAGGCCCTGGGCGGGATGGAAGGCATCAGGAGGTACGGGTTTGCCTCGGTGCCTATGGACGAGAGCATCGCCCAGGTGAGCCTCGACATAAGCGGAAGGCCATACCTGCACTACAAGGTCTCTTACCCGGCAAGGGGGAAAATAAAGGATTTTGACGCGGGCCTGGTCGAGGATTTTCTGCTTGCCTTTGCCGCGAACGCGGGGGTGACGCTCCATGTCCAGGTGCCTTACGGCAGAAACCTGCACCACATGATTGAGGCCGTCTTCAAGGCCCTCGGCAGGGCCCTGATGGATGCCGTCTCTGTCGAGCCCAGGGCGAAAAAAGAACCCCCCTCCACAAAGGGCAGGATATAGAGGATGAGAAAGAAAATCATCCTCCCCTAATCCCCTTCCCTCTGGGAGGGGATTTACAAAATGCCTTTTAGTAAAACCCTCTCCCTTTAAGGGAGAGGGTTGGGTGAGGGTGTAGAATCTTTAAAGGAGGGCGTCTTTAAATGAACGCGATAGTCCTCAGGGGGCCGGGCGGCCCGGAGGCGCTCAGATACGAGCAGATCGAGCGGCCCGTCCCGCACCGCGGCGAGGTGCTGGTCCGGGTAAAGGCGGTCTCCGTAAACCACCTGGACCTATGGATAAGGTCCGGCCTTGCCGCCTACGGCACCAAATATCCACACATCCTGGGCTGCGATTTCTCCGGCGAGGTCTTTGAGGTCGCCCCCGACGTGAAGGATTTCAAGCCGGGCGACCGTATTGTGGCGGACCCCGGCATCAGGTGCCTGAAATGCGATTACTGCCTGGAGGGGAACAATAATCTCTGCCGCCGGATGGGCATAATAGGCGCGTCTTGCTGGGGCGGGTATGCGGAGTTCGCCAGGGTGAGCGCGGACAATCTTGTCCCGCTTTTGCCGCATGTGAGCTTCGAGGAAGGGGCGGCCTTTCCGCTGACCTTTCTTACGGCCTGGCACATGCTTTCAAGCAGGGCGGCCCTGAAGGCCGGCGAGACCGTACTGATAATAGCCGGGGGCAGCGGCATCGGGGTGGCCGCCGTGCAGATTGCGAAACTCTTCGGCTCGACGGTCATAGCGACCGGCGGCGGGGCCGAAAAGACCTCCCGGCTCATCGGACTTGGCGCGGACCACGTCATAGACCACAGGAAGGAAGACATCGGGCGGAGGGTGATGGAGATTACCGCCGGGCAGGGGGTGGAGGTGGTCTTCGAGCACGTGGGGCCGGCCACCTTCGCAAGTTCCCTGTCCTCGCTGAAGAAAGGCGGCAGGCTCGTCACCTGCGGCGCGACGACCGGCCCGGAGGTCACTTTCGATCTTAGGGGCCTCTTCTCCCGCCAGATAGACATAAAGGGATCGTTCCTGGGCGCGAGGCGCGAGCTTCTGACGGTCTGTGATCTCGTGGCCCGCGGAAAACTAAAACCGGTCATCGATGAGGTCCTGCCGCTTGAAGAGGCGGCCAGGGCGCACGGGAAGATGGAAAAAAGCGCGCATTTCGGAAAGATAGTACTCGTCCCATAAAAATGAAAAAGCCCCCGTTGCCCCCGTTCGACGATATGGATTTCGTCCTCCTGGACCTGGACGGCACGCTCCTGGACAAGTATTTCGACGATTATTTCTGGGAGCACCTGGTGCCTGAAAAATACGCCGAGGCGCACAATATCACCTTCGGGCGGGCGAAGGAGGACCTTCTCGAAAGATACAGGCTCCACGAGGCCACCTTGAACTGGACCGACCTCGATTTCTGGTCCGCCGAGCTGGGGCTGGACATCCCGGCCCTGAAGGAGCAGATAAGACACATGATAGAGGTGCACCCCCACGTACGCGAGTTCCTGGCCCTCATGCGGGCAAAGGGCAAGAAGGTCTGTCTGCTCACAAACGCCCACTACAAGGCGATTGAGATAAAATTCAGCCAAACGGGGATCAGGGGATATTTCGACCATATCGTGACTTCATATGAGATCGGCCATCCCAAGGAGGACATAAGGTTCTGGGAAAAGACCGGCTCCCTCATCGGATTTGGCGGCAGCAGACAGAGGACCCTGTTTATCGACGATACGGAGGCCATCCTGAAGACGGCGAAAGAGTACGGGATAAGATACCTCCTCCTGAAGGAAAAACCTGCCTCGAAGGAGCTTGCCGGGAGGGCGAAGAAAAACTCAGGTCTTTTCCCCACGATTAGGGATTTCGGGGAGTTTCTGGAATGAACGTCTGCGAACTGCTTGTGGAGTGTCTGGAGGGCGAGGGGACAAGCTATGTCTTCGGCCTTCCGGGCGAGGAGAACATAGAGTTCCTGCACGCGATAAAAAAATCGCGAAAACTCGCGTTCGTCCTTACGAGGGACGAACGCGGCGCCTCCTTCATGGCGGCCGCGTGGGGAAGGCTCTCCGGGAGGCCCGGCGTCTGCGTTTCGACCCTGGGGCCGGGGGCCATAAACATGCTGCCGGGCGTGGCCGACGCCTTTCTGGACTTCGCCCCGCTTGTGGCCGTCACGGCGCAGAAAAACCTCTCCGAGACGTTCAAGGAGGCGCACCAGTACGTGGACATCTTTTCAATGTACAAGCCCGTCACCAAATGGGGCGCGAGCATCAGGGGCAAAAACATACCCGAGATCGTGAGAAAGGCCTTCCGGGTGGCCCAGACCGAAAAACCCGGTCCCACCCACCTCGAACTGCCGGAGGACGTGGCGGGCATTGAAGCCGAAGGGCAGCCGATGGCCCCCTCCCCGATCCCGTATCCCGAGCCCCCGGAAGAGGCGATAGCGACCGCCATTTCAATGCTCCGGACGGCCGCCAGCCCGATTGCCATCGCCGGCGGCGGCGTCATAAGGGCCGGGGCATCCAAGGAGCTTTTAAAATTCATCAGGAGGTTCGGCATCCCGGTCGCCACCACCTTCATGGCCATGGGGGCGGTGCCGGCCGATAATGAGTTTTACCTCTCCACGGTCGGCCTTCAGCAGAGGGACTATATATCGTGCGGCCTGGAGCGGGCGGACCTCATAATCACCATCGGCTACGATCCGGTGGAGTTTTCCCCCCGCTACTGGAGGCAAAATCCGCTTGCGCCCGGAAAGAGAAAATCCTTCATCCATATCGGCGCAACACCGGCGGAAACAGATGTCGCATACCAGAGCTTCGAGCTTGTCGGAGACATAAAACACACCCTGAGGAGTCTTCTCAGGAAAAGGTCGGAGAAGACTGAAAAAGAGCGCCCTTACTTCACGCGCCTGAAGGAGATGGAGAAAAAGGCGGTCCGCCCGGAGACCCGCGGCTATCCGCTGAAACCGCTTAGGATCATAAGGGAGATGCGCGCGGCCCTGGGCGGAAAAGATGTCCTTATAAGCGACGTGGGCGCGCACAAGTTCTGGATAGCGCGCTTCTACGAGGCGATGAGCCCCGGCACCGTGCTCATCTCAAACGGGCTGTCCTCGATGGGGTTCGCCATCCCGTCGGCCATTTCGGCGAAACTGCTCTGCCCGGAGCGCAAGGTGATTGCCGCCGTGGGCGACGGGGGGTTCCTGATGTCATTGCCGGACATCGAAACCGCGCAAAGACTCTCGCTCTCGTTTACCGTGCTCATCTGGAATGACGGCGGCTACGGCCTCATAGGCTGGAAGCAGAGACTGAAATATGGCGAGGAGTTTTTCACCACATTCGGCAACCCGGATTTCGTGCGGCTGGCGGAATCCTTCGGCGCGAAGGGTTTTAGGGTGGAGAAAGAAGACGAGTTGGGCTCCATACTAAAAAGCGCGCTGAATTCCAAAGGCGTCTCGGTGATAGACTGCCCCGTGGATTATAATGAAAACCTGAAGCTCACGGACAGGCTGGGGGAGATCATATGCCCGATGTGAAGACGCCCAATGTGAAGAAGGAAACCACCGATTTTCTGGTCATAGGAAGCGGGGTCGCCGGCCTGAGGGCGGCCATCGAGCTTTCAAATCACGGCAAGGTCACCGTCATCACCAAGGACGTGCCCAGCGAAAGCAGCACCGAGTATGCCCAGGGCGGCATCGCGGTCGCCTTAAGCGATGAGGACGAGGTCGGCATACATTATGAGGACACGCTGAAGGCTGGCGACGGGCTCTGCAGGGAAGAGGCCGTGCGCGTGCTCGTGGAGGAAGGCCCCGAACGCATAATGGAGCTTATCTCCTGGGGGGCGGAATTCGACAGGGACGGCACCAGGCTGGCGTTCGGACTGGAGGCCGCGCACTCTCGGAAGAGGATCCTGCACGCGGGGGGGGATTCGACCGGCAAGGAGCTTGAACGGGTGCTCATAAACAAGGTAAAGGCCATACATGGCATAAGGCGGCTGCCCTTTACGCTCGCCATGGAACTGATCGTGCGGGACGGCGCCTGCCTGGGGGCCCTTACGGTCAGCGAAAGGAGGCCTGCCGCGCTCCTGGCGAGGGCAACGGTCCTTGCGACCGGGGGGGCCGGCCAGGTCTATTCGATTACGACAAACCCGCAGGTGGCCACCGGAGACGGCATGGCCCTTGCGTACCGGGCGGGGGCGGCGCTGGAGGACATGGAATTCGTCCAGTTTCATCCGACAAGCCTGTTTTTGCCCTCGGCGCCCCACTTCCTCCTGACGGAGGCGCTCCGGGGCGAAGGCGGCAGGCTCCTCAATGCAAGGCGCGAGCGTTTCATGGACCGGTATCACAGCGAGATGGAGCTTGCCCCGAGGGACGCCGTCTCAAGGGCGATACTCAAGGAGATGGAGCGGACGGGCTCCGACCACGTTTATCTGGACCTCGGGCGCATGGGCGGGGATTTCGTGAAAAGGCGCTTCCCGCGCGTGTATTCGACCTGCCTCACATACGGCCTGGACATTACGCGCGAACCCATACCGGTCTGCCCCGCGGCCCATTACATGATGGGCGGTGTGAAGACCGATATCCTCGGGCGCACGAACCTCAGGGGGCTCTTCGCCGCCGGGGAGACGGCCTGCACCGGCGTGCACGGGGCAAACAGGCTGGCGAGCAACAGCCTCCTGGAAGGCCTTGTGTACGGCAGACGGGCAGGGCAGACGGCCGCCGCCGAGGCAACCGGGCTGTCAAAAGAACAGTTGGCCCTCTCCTTCGAGCCCGTTCCCCCGCAGTCAATACCGGCCCATGATGAGATAAGGGGAGATATCAGGAGGCTCATGTGGCAGGAGGTGGGCATCATAAGAAATGAGCAGACGCTCCTTGAGGCAAAAAGAAAGATAGAGCAGTGGGGCTACATTACCGAAAAGTCCTTTCTCACAAGAAGAGAGCTCGAGCTTAAAAACATGATCCAGGTGGCCGGCCTCATCACGGATGCCGCCCTGTCGAGGCAAAACAGCGTGGGGGCGCACTTCCGCTCGGATTATCCCCGGAAGAGCGCCGGCTGGCAAGACCATATAACATTAAGGAAAAACGACTGAGCGGCGGTTAATCATATCGGCGAATTTCCGCGAACAGCTTGAAATTTTTCTTTTTCGCATATGACGCTTAAATATCTTTTATATTTCCTTCTTGGCGGGACGGTCGTAAGCCTGGTCACCTATCTGGCCAGCCATTCCCGGGGGCTCATGGCGGCTTTTTTCGCCAATATGCCGACGATAACGGCCATAACCTTCCTGACGATTTACCTGGAATCCGGCCCCGCCGCCGTGGTGCCTTACGCCACGGCGCTGGTGCTGATGCTCTTTCCGTGGCTCATCTACATCTTTTCGATCATATTTCTTACGCCGAGACTCGGATTTGCCGCGGCGCTCATACTGGGCATCCTCTTTTATTTCATCGTCGCCCTCGGGATGGTGGCGGCGAAGAGGTTCTGAGGCCCCGGAAAAGACGAAAAAAGGCGCAAAAAAAAGGGGCGCAAACATGCGCCCCTTTTCCATGATCCGCCAGGCAGATTATTTCGCTGCAGGAGCAGCTGCTTTCTTCTTGGCTTTCTTGGCCTTCTTCACCACGGTGTGGACCGAGATGAGTTTGGCAACGTCCTTGCCATTCTCCTTCGAGTACCTGGCGTACACCTTGTCGCCAGCCTTGACGTCGGCGAGGGTTATTTTCTTCCTGCCCTTCTTCACTACCGTCTTAGCGGTGGTGTTGAGGGTCACTTCGCCCTTCCTGCCCTTTACAGTAACGGTATTGGCCGTCGCGTCGACGGAGGAAACCGTACCGATGACAACGCTGTACCTGACGGCTTTCTTCTTGGCGACCTTTTTCTTTGTCACCTTTTTGGCCGGTGCGGCAGCGCTGGTCCCCGCATCCTGGGCAAGGGCTACCCCCGCCAGCGAGAATGCAAAGAGGACCGCGAGTACAAAGGTCAAAACTTTCTTCATGAGATTCACCTCCTTTCCTCTTGAGATTTTGCGCTTTTAGGTTACCTTTACAATATCGGGCTTTTACTTTGCAAGTATCATGCCAGGTTGGGCGATAGAGGTGGCGCCGCAAAATCCCCGTAATTCGGTCTAATATAAAGAATAGCAAAAACGGCGGAAAAGAAAAGTTTCCTTTTTTAGGAAACCTCTTCCTTTTTTGGGGAAGAATTTTGGACACTGAGCTTCTCCCATCTGTACCAGAAGGTCTTGTAGCTCATGCCGAGGAGTTTGGCCGCCCTGGCGGCCACCCCGCCCGCCTTGGCCATGGCCTTTCTCAGGAGTTCCTTTTCAAGCTCATCGAAGGAGATGCCCTCCTCCGGTATCTCTATGTCTAGGCCGGCCTGTCCCCGCTGAGCGCTCCTGAGCTCGCCCTTGATATCGCCGGGCATTATGGTATCGGTGTCGCAGATGAGCACGGCCCTCTCCACAACCGCCTCGAGCTGTCTGACATTGCCCGGCCAATGGTAGTCCGCGAAGGCCCTGAGCACGGATTCGTTTACCTTCTTTATCCTCCTGCCGAACTCCTTGTTGTATTTTTCGAGGAAATAGCCGACCAGCTCCGGGATGTCCTCTTTGCGCTCCCTGAGTGGGGGCAGCTCTATGGTGACGATGCGCAGCCTGTAGTAGAGGTCTTCCCGGAACCTGCCGCTTTTTATCTCCTTCTCCAGGTCCTTGTTGGTGGCGGCGATTATCTTCACGTCCACTTTTATGGTTTCGCGCCCCCCGAGTCTTCTTAGCTCCTTTTCCTGGAGCACGCGGAGGATCTTGGACTGTATGGCGGGCGGGAGGTCCCCGATCTCATCCAGGAAGACGGTGCCGCCGTTTGTGGCCTCAAACAGCCCTGTCCTCCTTGAGCTGGCGCCCGTAAAGGCGCCCGGCTCGTAGCCGAAAAGCTCGCTCTCGAGGAGGGACTCCGGTATGGAGGCGCAGTTTATCGCCGTGAAGGGTTTGGTGCTCCTGGTGCCGCTGTAATGGATTGCCCTGGCCACCAGCTCCTTGCCCGTGCCGGACTCCCCAAGGATGAGCACCGTCACCGGGCTGTCGTTGACCTTCTTTACGAGGTTTATTACGTCCTTGACCCACATGGAGTCCCCGATGATCCCCTCGATGCCGAACTTGTTGTAAAGGACGCTCTGAAGCTCCCGGTTTTTCTTGAGGATCTCGACCATATTGACGGCCCTTTTTATAGTCAGCAGCACCATCTCCTTTTCCAGCGGCTTGGAGATATAATCGAAGGCGCCTTTCTTCATCGCCTCCACCGCCGAGGATACGCTGCCGAAGGCGGTCATGATGATCATGGCCGGCATTGAAAGCTCGTTTTCGGATTTCATGCGCTCCATGAGCTCTATGCCGTTCATCCGTTTCATCTTCAAATCGGTAAGGATGACGTCGGGGTCCAGGGCCCTGGCCATTTCGAGGGCCTCTTCCCCCGAACCCGCGGCATGGGCCTCATAACCCGCGTCGGAGAGGATGCGCGTGAGGATGTCCCTCTGGAGCGGTTCGTCGTCCACCACGAGTATTACGGCCATCCGTGCAGGGGGTCTCCCTTCATGTCTCGATGCCGGACTTCATGGAAACCGGCCTTTCGGCGCCCGGGGCGGGCCCCGGCATGGGTGTCTCATCGGGGACGGGCAGCTTCAGGACCACGCTGGATCCCCTGCCCGGCGCGCTCTGGAAGGATATCTCCCCGCCGTGTTCCTCCACTATGCGTTTTGTGGTCGCCAGACCAAGACCCAGCCCCTCGCTTTTGGTCGTGAAGAAAGGCTCGAAGACCTTCGGGAGATGTTCGGCCGGCACGCCCTCCCCTGTGTCGCTTATGCCGAGGGCCACGCGTCCGTCCTCCTTCCAGGTCTCCAGGGTGAGGTTTCCACCCGAGGGCATGGCCTGGAAGGCGTTCAGCACTATGTTGAAGATGCAGGTCTTCATGAAATCCGGGTCTATGAGCACCTCCGGCATGTAGTGGAACCTCTTTATCACCCTGACCTTTTCCGATTCGGCCTTGGCCTTTATGAGCCTGGAGACCTCGCCAAAGAGGCCCACGACGCCCACGCGCTTCATGTTTAGTTTCAGCGGCCTGCCGTAGTCCAGGAAGTCCCGGACGAGCTTGTCGAGCCTGAACACCTCCCCTTTTATGCTCGATATGAGGGAGTCGAATTTTCCGGCCTTCTGCCCGCCGTCTTCTTCCGGGGACGGGGCATAGTTGTCCTTCAGGTAATCTATGCTCAGGCTTATGAAATTAAGCGGGTTTCTTATCTCATGCGCCATGCTCCTTGAAAGCTGCCCCACGGCGGAAAGGTGCTCGGCCTCGCGGAGTTTTTCCTCGAGCCGCCTGTTTTCCCTCAGGCGCTGCACCATCAGATTGAAGCTGTTCGTGAGCGTGCCTATCTCGTCCTTCCTGTCGGTCGGTTCTATCTCGACGAAATCTCCCGCCGCCACCTTGCCCGCGGCAAGCGATATCTCGTTTATGGGCTTAGTGTAGCGGGAGGAGAGGAAGACCGCTATGCCGCTGCCAAGCAGGAACACAAGCAGGGCGGCTATCGTCTTTTTCTCCATGTTGCGCCTCAGAAGGAGCGAAAAATCCTCCTCGTTTATTATCAGGTGAATGTAGCCGTAGTGCGTCTTGCCGGCCACGACCGGCAGGATGACATTGTATGTGCGGCCTTCGTTATTCGAGACCGGCTCCCCCAGTTGCGCCTTGATGATGAGCTGCTTTCTCTTGGGGCTGACCGCCGCGCCGACTTTTTTGGGGTTCGTGCTGGCTATGATGAGGTTGTCGTTGCCTATTATCGATATCTCGTTGATGCCTTTGGGTTTTAAATTTTTAAGATAGGCCTCCAGCTTCCTCTCCTCCTCGGCCTTCGCCTCCTCGCCCGTCTGCGACGCCGTCTTTGTCTGCGTCACCTCAACGCCTATCTGTATGGCCCTGGACAGGTCGGCCGTGCGGCTTGTGACCTCGCTTATCAACCTCTTCTCGTCATGGAGGTAAAAGAAGACGAGCATGGAGAGGAGCATGAAACTCAGAAAAAGCATCATAAAGACGAGCTTTTTGTTCAGGGAGATGTTGAGGAAATAGTTCCTGAGCATTTTGAAATGATAACATAATCCCCGACGCGCACGGCGCGAAGACCGCGCTTTGGAAGGGGCGCCTTAAAGGGGCGGGAAAAACCGGCCTGTTTTACTCTTACTTGACTTGCGCCTCTTTTTTCTCCTCCTCGCCGGCCTTCTCCGCAATGGGCTTCACCTCGTCGCTGCCGGCAAGGGCCTTCTTGAACTCGCGGATGCTCTTGCCAAGCCCCTCGCCAAGCTGCGGCAGCTTGCCCGGTCCGAATATCAAAAGCGCAATCACTACCACCAAAAGCAGATGTATCGGCTGAAACAACCCTTCAAACATGTTTTTGTTCCACCTCCTTAACGCCTTATTTTACAACAAAACGGCAAAATATGATAAACACGGCCAAGCTGGGATGGGCCTGCGCTTGAAAATGTTTGTGTGCGTCCCTGGATTCCGCCCGATTTTATTCTTGTAAAATAAAATTCTGGCACGTATGACGGCATGAAATCGCCGCCCACAAAGCTGACACAGGCCAGACGCGGATTTCCCGTATTGACTTTTAATCCGGATTATAATAGCGTTTTTTTATAAGCACTCACCCCAAAGAAAATTCTTTAAAATTACCAAACGGAGGGTCCCTGTTGGCAACGGGCGGCATTGCTCATGAAAGACGAAGACACAAGCGCGACCTCACGACCGTGCCCATGAGCTACACCGCTTTCCCGCCGGAGGGGGCGGGGCCGCAAAAAGGCGAGGCCACAAACGGGATAACCCTGAACCTAAGCGACACCGGCATCTGTTTTTACACCCAATGCCTGATCGAAGAGGGCGTTTCGGTCGTCATTACGAGCAACGCCATCTGGGATGAGCCGAAACGCGGGACAATAAAGTGGTGCAGGAAGATCACGGATGAACTCTACCGGGTCGGGGTGATTCTAAGCGATTGACCGGCCGCCTGGGAACCGCCGGGACAGGCACAAGGCGGGCGGGCAAAAAGCGGTCATGAGGTGGTCGCAAGGCGGGCATGGCGCAGCCTACGGGCCGCACCGGCGCGCTTCTTCAGTCCGTCCTGTAGTTGGGCGCTTCCCTTGTGATGATGACGTCATGGACATGGCTTTCCCTGAGGCCCGCGGCCGTTATGCGGATGAACCTTGCCGTTTCCCTCAGGGCGCGAAGGTCATTTGCCCCGCAGTAGCCCATCCCCGACTTCAAGCCGCCCATCAATTGATGGACGCTCTGGGCAAGCGGCCCCTTGTACGGCACTCTGCCTTCGACCCCTTCCGGGACGAGCTTCTTGCTTTCGACCCCGGCCTGGCCATATCTGTCCTTCGTGCCCTGCTCCATCGCTCCCAGGGAGCCCATGCCGCGATAGACCTTGTAGCTTCTGCCCTGGTAGAGGACGATCTCCCCGGGGGCCTCATCGGTGCCGGCGAAAAACCCGCCTATCATGACGCAATGGGCGCCTGCGGCAAGGGCCTTGACCACGTCGCCCGAGTATTTTATGCCGCCGTCGGCTATGATCGGCACGCCCATCCGCCCCGCGGCCTTGCAGCAGTTGCTTATGGCGGTTATCTGCGGCACCCCGGCCCCGGCGATTATCCTTGTGGTGCAGATTGAACCCGGCCCTATGCCGACCTTGACGGCATCGGCGCCCGCTTCTATAAGGTCCGCCGCACCCTCTTCGGTCGCCACATTGCCCGCTATGATATCGACGCCGGATACCTTTTTGAGCCTCTTGAGCATCTGCAGCACATTTTTCGAATGGCCGTGGGCGGTGTCTATCACGAGGACATCGACCCCGGCGCGCATCAAAACCCCCGCCCTCTCCATCTGGTCCTCGGTCACCCCGAGGGCCGCCCCGACCCGGAGCCTCCCTACATCATCCTTGCAGGCAAAGGGGTATTTTTTCCGCTTCTGTATGTCTTTTATCGTGATAAGTCCCTTCAACATGTAGCCGCCGTCGACAATGGGCAGCTTCTCTATCTTGTACTTGTGGAGTATCTCCTTCGCCTCGTCCAGATCGGTCCCCTCGTGGGCCGTGATCAGCCCCTCCCTTGTCATCACCTCGCTTACTTTCCGCTCAAGGGCGGTCTCGAACCGGAGGTCCCTGTTTGTGAGTATGCCTATGAGCTTGCCGTGCTCGGTGACGGGGACACCCGAAATCCTGAATTTGGACATCAGGTCGAGGGCCTCCGAAATCTGGGCGTCGGGGGATATCGTGACCGGGTCCAGGATCATCCCGCTTTCGGACTTCTTCACCTTCTCCACCTCGGTCGCCTGCCTCTCGGCGGACATGGCCCTGTGGATGATGCCGATGCCGCCCTCCCTGGCTACGGCGATGGCCATCGCGCTTTCGGTCACCGTGTCCATCGCGGCGGTCACAAGGGGGATGTTTATCCTGATGTTCCTGGTGAGATTTGTGCCGATGTCAACGTCCTTGGCCAGGACATCGGATTTCCTGGGCTGCAGGAGGACATCATCGAATGTAAGGCCTATGGGGATATCTTCGATGTTCATGCGAATCTGAATTCGAGTATATTAGCATTTAATCCCGGCTTTTGACAACTACACCACATCTTCCCGCTGGAACTCTTTCAGCGTCGGCAACCCGGTCAGGTCTTTCAGGCCGAAATGCAGGAGGAACTCCTGGGTCGTGCCGTAGAGCAGAGGTTTGCCCGGGGCCTCTTTCCTGCCCACGATCCTTATGAGCCTCCTGTCCAGGAGGGCCTTCATCACGCCGTCGGAGTTCACGCCCCTCAGGGCCTCAAGCTCGGCCTTCGTTATCGGCTGCTTGTAGGCGATTATCGCAAGGCTCTCCAGGGACGCCTGGGACATCTTTGCCCTTGCCGGCTCGGACGCCTTCAGCTTCCTTGCCCACCCGGAGCAATCCGGGTTTGTGTGCATCATGTATCCGCCCGCAAGCTGGGTTATGAGCACCCCGCCTCCCCTCTGCCTGTATTCTTCCTTCAGGTCATCCAGGAGGTCTTCAATCTCGTTCTCCGGCAATCCGGTCAGCTCCTTCAGGTCTTTGACGCGCAATGGCCCGGAGGAGGCGAAAAGAAGGGCCTCCATCATCGCCTTCTGGGTGGAAACCGATATCTCCATCAGGAAAATATACCAGATGCGGGCATCTTTTTAAAAATCAAAAAGTAAAATTTTATCTATCTATATTTTAGATTTTAGATTTTATACGCGTCCGGAGACCGATACAGGGGGCCCCGGAAAACTTGTTTTCCGGGGCGGGGGCAATACGCGCCACCCATATATTTTCCCATTGACAACGAGGGCCTTTTTCCTATAGTGTATAATAATTTCAAAATCTGAAAAATGCTGTTAAAAGAAACGGTTAGTGAATAGAGTTCAAGCTCTTTCTAAGGCTATAGGCGGACAGTCGCCCTGGATGAACGGCCACTCGATCCGGGTGATGAGATATGCGTTGGTGGCCGGCCGCGAGCTTGGGCTTTCCGGGGAGCCCCTGGAGACCCTGAAACTTGCCGGCCTGCTGCACGATATCGGCAAGATTGACACCTGTTCCTCGGTGCTTGAAAAGCGCGGCGGGCTGACGAGCAAGGAATTCGAGCTTGTGAAGCTGCACCCCGTTCACGGCGCCGACCTCCTCCTGCAAACAGAGACGCTCGCGCGCGTGGCCCGGGTAATAAGGCACCATCATGAGCGCTATGACGGCACGGGTTACCCCGACGGGCTCACCGGAGAGGCGATACCATTTCTTTCCAGGATACTCTACGTGGCCGACGCCTTCGATTCGATGACAGCCGACAGGCCGTACAGAAAGGCCCCGGGGAAGCATTACGCCATATCCGAGCTCAGGCGATGCTCCGGCACGCAGTTTGACCCGCTCGTGGTCGAGGCATTTCTGGACATCATAGAGGCCTGCTCCCCGGTCAAAAACAAAAACGAAGACAGACGCACGGCGGAGGGTGCGGCAGCCGCCTGGTCCGCCTTTTAAAGCGGCTTTTTTTCTTAAAATTTTTCTTCGGATTTCATCCCAAGTCGATCAGCATTCCGGCATTCGGGCAAGCCGGGCCTTTTCCAGTTCCGGCATCCCGCCAACCCCGATATGCATCCGGCCAAAACGGGCCTGCATCCGATTAAACCGGGCAGGCGCAGGAGCCCAATTTGACAGTCCGGCCCTTTTGCCCTAAAGTTTTACAAATAAAAAATCTGCGGGAGGCCTTGTCTTCTCAATGGAAAAATGGAGATGCGAGCTTTGCGGTTACATCTATGAGCCCGAGACCGGGGACCCGGAGGGCGGAATAAAACCCGGCACCCCTTTCGAGGAGCTGCCGGATGAATGGGTCTGCCCTGTCTGCGGCGCGGGCAAGGACCAGTTTACGAAAATCTAAGACGAGGTTGAAAGAGATGAAAGTCGTGGAGCTAGCGATGAAGACCGAGACCGACGCCATTGATTTCTACGCGGAGGCCGCGCAAAAGACGAGTAACCCGGTGGGCCAAAAAATGTTCCTCTCCATAATCGAGGATGAAAGAAGGCATCTGGAGATCCTTAAATGCATCTTCTCCGGCATGGATATCGAGCCCCTCGAAGATACAAGCCCGATGAGGAATATAAAAACGGTCTTTGAGGAAAACCGCGAGCTGATGCTGGGCCGCGTGGCGGCAACGACGGACGAGACCCAGGCCCTCGAAATCGCGATGAGGATGGAGAAGGAGAGCGTGGACTTTTACGAAAAGGCCGCGCGGCAGGCCGCAGACGCACGCGAAAAGACCATCTATGAAAGGCTCGTAAAAGAGGAGCAAGAGCACTACGCCATATTTTCAAACACCTACCAGTTCCTTGCCGACTCGGGCAACTGGTTCATGTGGGAGGAACACAGCATCGTGGACGGCGGCACACCCTGGGCGTAAGGGGCTACCAGCAAAAAACCTTTTCCGCCCCCTCGACGGCGCGCAAAAGCTCATACGGGTCGAACCCTTTATAAAGCTCGAAGACCCTTACCTCGTTTTCCCTCATGTGGGCCTCTATGACCTTTCTCACAAACGCCCCGGGCTCCGTCTTCAGCACATGGACTATCTTCATCTCTAGTAGGCGATCACGACATCGTAATCCAGAAGTCTTTGCGGCATGGCCTCCTCGCTTACCCGCGTGAACTCATCTGCCTCGCAGAGGCAATAGAGCCCCGCCCCCATCGCCCGGAGCATCTCGATGCTCATCCGGTCCTGCTCGTCTTGCCCCGGGGCCGGCCCCGTCAGATAGACGTCTATCATGTCGTCCAATAAGGTCAGTCCCAGGGCCATCCTGAGGGCCTCAGCCGTCCGCTGCCTCACCAATACCGCTATCTTTTTTTTGTTTTTGCCCATATCTTTAAAAAACAAGCGGGTTCAAAAGACCAGCAGACGGTCGCACCAGCGCACCATCGCTATGTTGTCGTACTGGCTTCCCGCCTGTATCCCTCCCGGCAGCTCCAGGTTCCTCTGGCCGCGGTTCAGATCGCACATGCTGACCTTGATGCCCCCCCGCCCCGCGGCCTTCATGAACTCCTCGTCCGCCGCCATGAAACAGCCGTCGTCCATGAGAAACACGCTCACCTCGTCCCCCCTCCCGAGGGCAGCCTTAAGTATCGGCACAACCATCCCCCCGAAGACGCGGTCCGTTATCAGAACACCCAGTTTCATCTGTCTGATTATATCAAATCCCCTTTAGAAACAAAAAACTTTATAAACGATTTTTTTCATTTTCAAGCTCCATTTTTGAAAAAATTTTTCATTTTTGCCCTTTCGACCCCCAAAAAACCGTTCCAAGTGAAAATTTTTGGAATGAAAATTGACATTTTTGATTTTTTTGTTGAAAATACATTATCGATCTATTGGAGGACCAGATGGCAACTTTCCAGAAGATACCATTAGCGGCGTGGAGGGCGGTGATAGAGTCCGCCTTTCTGGCAAACTCAGTGAGAAAGACGACGATGGCGGAGCTCTACGGGCTTTCGCTCCGGCAGCCGGAGGTGATCGTCACGACCGAGCCCATGTACAAACCCGAACAGTTCGGTCTGCCGCAGGACGCAAAGGTGCTCATTTCAAACGACGGCGGGGTCGTCGGCCGGACCGCGAAGGCCAGAAAGCTCGTCCGGGAGCTTTCAAAAGAGGAGCGCGAAAAGCTGCACGGCGTCCTGCTGGAGGCGATGTACAATCTAAACCGGCGTCCCGCCCTGTGGCTCGAGGGCATAGTGGGACTGCACCCCAGCTTCATGATAAAGGCCCACTTCCTTTGCCCCGAGACCGACGCCAAAAACATGCTCGACTGGGGCCTGAATTTTACGCCCTTCATGGAGCCCTGGGCGACAATGTTCAGGAAATCGAAAGTCCTCAATGAGCCCGACATACTGGTGGCGGCGGACCCCGGCTGGCGGCACCCGGAATATCCAAGCGGCCTGGTCCTCATCGACGAGCGCGAAAACTGCATCGCCATCCTCGGGATGAGGTACTTCGGAGAGAGGAAAAAAGGCACGCTCACCCTCGCCTGGACGGTCGGGGTGCGCCACAATATGGTCGCCTGCCACGGCGGCATAAAGACGATAGGCGACAACCCCCCCGTCGCGGTCTTCGGGCTTTCGGGCTCGGGCAAGTCATCCATCACCAACAGCCTGGACCACGATGGCACGCTAAGGGCCGATGAGCGCGTGACGGTCGTCCACGACGACGCCTTCCTCATAGATTTCGAAAACAACCTCTCGACGGCGTTGGAGCCCTCCCTCTTCGACAAGACCGATGCGGTCAAATTCAACGACCCCATTATCAGCTATTTCTATTCGGCCCAGAACGTGGCCGTCCTCGAAACGCCCGATGGCGAGAGAAAAATAATAGCCGAGGACATAAGAAACGACAACGGCAGGTGCATAAAATCCCGCGACATGTTCAACCACGCCGATTTCTGCGCCGCGCCGGGCAAAGTCATATGGCTCCAGAAGGACACGAGCCTCCCGCCGATCTGCCGGGTGAATTCCGCCGGGCTCGCCGTCTCGATGGGGGCCTCGCTCTCCACGATGAGGGCGAAAGGGGTGGAGAACGTGGACTCCAAAGAGCTGAACAGGCTCGTCATCGAGCCCTTCGCAAACCCCTTCCGGGTGCACCCCCTTATCCTCGACTGCCAGCAGTTCATGAAGCTCTTCAAGGCGGGCTGCGAGTGCTATATCATGAACACCCACGCCTTCGGGCTTCCGGGCGACCTGGTGGACATCCCCAAGGAGCTCTCCCTGAAGATAATGACGGAGCTTGTGCGCGGCAACATCGACTGGCGGGACTGGAAGCGCTTCTCCGGCCTCTCCATTCCCAAAAACGGCAACGACCTCTTCGGCCCGGACTACGACAAGAAATACAAGCCGCCCAGGGACCAGGCCTATATGGGGTTCCTGCGGGACCGGATGCAGGACAGGATCACCTATCTGTCGAACAAGAGGGACCTCGAACAGGACATGGACAGCTCCTTCATAGACCCCCTCGTCGTGGCGAGGACCGTCATAGACAAGGTGCTGAACCCCGTCTGAGAAGGCCATCTCCAATTCGGGACGGATCGGCCTCGCCGCGGACCATTTCCGCGCATCCGTATGTTAAACTTAGGTTCGCGGCCTGTGAAGCAACAATTAGATCCGCGTCTCTCACATGATGGACAGCATACTAAGACAGATAGCCGTATCGGTTGTGCCGATACTGATAGCCGTCACCTTTCACGAGGTGGCGCACGGGTTTGCCGCCTACCTGCAGGGCGACAATACGGCGAAGGCCATGGGGCGTCTCACCTTGAACCCGATTGCCCACATAGACCCCATAGGCACCGTCCTCATGCCGCTTGCGCTGCTGGTATTTACCAGGGGGCAGTTCGTCTTCGGCTATGCCAAACCCGTCCCGATAAACCCTTACAATTTCAAAAACCCAAGGAAAGGGATGGCCCTGAGCGCGCTGGCCGGGCCGGCGGTAAACCTCCTAATGGCCATCATATGCGGGGTCCTGCTCACCTGGGTGCTCGTGCCCCTGGCGGGCACGGTAAATCCCGCGTTCGTCTTCCGGGTCCTCTCGCCCATCGGGGCGATGCTGAAACTGGGGGTATGGATAAATCTCCTCCTGGCCTCCTTTAATCTGATACCCATCCCCCCCCTGGACGGCGGAAGGGTGCTGGCCGGGGTGTTGCCCCCCAGGCAGGCCTACGCGCTTGAAAAACTGGAGCGCTACGGCTTCATAATAGTCCTCGTCCTTATCATGACCGGCATCGCCTCCTATTTCATCGACCCGGTGATGGCGCTCCTGAGGGCGGTCGTGGACATCTTCACGAAAGGCGGGCTCGGAATATGAAACGCATCTTAAGCGGGGTGCAGGCAAGCGGCAGGCTCCATCTCGGCAACCTCGTCGGGGCGCTCCAGAACTGGGTGCGGCTGCAGGACTCCTATTCGTGCTACTACTTCGTCGCAGACTGGCACGCCCTTACCTCCGGGTACGAAAACCCGCGCGCGATAAATCAAAGCACTATTGACCTGCTCGTGAATTTTCTCGCCGCGGGCCTCGATCCCGAAAAATGCACTATCTTCGTCCAGTCGATGGTGCCCGAACATGCCGAGCTGCACCTGATACTGTCGATGATAACCCCGCTTGGATGGCTGGAGCGGGTGCCCACATACAAGGAAAAAAAGGAGGAGATAACCGACAGGGACCTCTCCACCTACGGTTTCCTCGGATACCCCGTCCTGCAATCGGCGGACATCCTCCTGTACAGGGCGAACCTTGTCCCGGTGGGCGCCGACCAGTTGCCGCACCTCGAAATAACCAGGGAGATCGCGCGCAGGTTCAACCACTTCTACGGCGAGGTCCTGCCCGAGCCGGAGGCGCTGCTGACCCAGTACCCGAAGGTGCCGGGCGTCGACGGCAGGAAGATGAGCAAGAGCTACGGAAACGCCGTCTACTTAAGCGATTCCCCCCAAGAAGTGCAACAGAAGATAAGGACGATGATGACCGATCCGGCCCGGAAGCTCCGCACCGACCCCGGCAACCCGGAGCTCTGCCCCGTCTACCACCTGCACAAGGTCTTCTCGGCTTCTGACGAGCAGGACTGGGTGGTCAAGGGATGCCTAAGCGCGGGCATCGGCTGCATCGACTGCAAAAAAGTGCTCATAAAAAATGTCCTTGCCGTGCTTGGGCCCATCTGGGAAAAACGCCGGGCGCTCATGGAAAACCCGGCTTATCTCAGGGAGATCGCAGTCGAGGGCTCAAGGAAGGCCGGCGCCTCGGCCAAAGAGACCATGGGCATGGTGAAAGAAGCCCTGTCCTGGTTCTGAAATTCGTTCCACCCTCTCAAAAACCCCTTAACCAATCCTCGGACAATCCTTTATTCACCTCCTCCCAACCCTGAATTTTGCCCCTCCCTTGGCCGTGGAAAATCCCGCGGTGGACGATTTTTTCCGGGCGCATTTTAAAGATTTTCCCTCGGGATGCCGATGTAAGGGGAAAATAGGCACTGGATTCCGCGCAATTGTCAAATTCGTGGGGCCGGGAAAAAGGAGGAGGAAAAGACATGATGAGGAAATTTGTTGCGGCGGTAAGCATGGCGCTGCTTATTTTGGCGCTGGCATTTGTATCCGGATGCGGCGGCAGCAGCAGCCCCAGCGGCAGCGGGACCGGCACGGGCGTTGTGGGGAGCGCCAAATGATGAACACTGCAATAGGAGCGAATTTCATGAGAAAGTCTGTCTGGATAACGGTAATTTTAAGCGTCTTTGCCTTCTGCGGCAGCGCCTTTGCGCTGACCGCCGGTGACAACTATACGGTGAGCTTCAGTGTTGTCCAATCAAACGGCACGGTGGGGGCCGCCAGCTATTCCACAACGGCGACAGCCGACTCAACCGGCCTCATCACCTTTTCGCTCTCCGGGGTCCCGGACAACACAAGCTGCAATTTCATGGTCGTGAAGGCCACCAACACTTCGGTCAATCCCAATACGGTTGATCTGGAGTCGGTGGTCCCGTGCCCGAACGCGGGCACGACGATGCCCCTTGGCCTCTCCAGCGTCACGAACGCGCAGGCCACCGCCCTGGAGGCCGCCTTCAAGGCCGCGGGCACCGACGATCCCATCCTTGCTCTCTTCGGCCTCACGATGGTGCGCACCACAGGCATTAGCGCCGCCGACCTGGCCAAGGTTGCGCAATATGCCGAGCTGGGGATAACTGGCACGGGCGGCTTCGTCGACTTCCTGGAGACCAACCACAGCAACATCGTAAACGCCACAACCCTTGGCGAGTACCGCAAAAACATCGTCAAGGATCTTGCTGATCCCAACGCCGGCTATTCCAAGCTCATAAAGGATTCCGTGGACGCAACAAGCAGTTCCACGGCGCAGCAAGCCATGGGCAAGGCGGCCTCCGTGATACTGGGCAACCTGGTGCAGGCGACCCATGCCCCCACGGACACCGGCATTCACGCGGGCTGGATAATGGAGGCCATCGACGCCATGGGCAGCATCGTGTTGCCGGACCTTATGGACCCTGCAAACGGCCTTGCTCCCGAAACCGTACAGGAGGTCCAGTCCAACATAGGCACCGGGCTGGATAAACTGAGGGTGCAGGTGGAAATACAGAAGTATGAGAATGCCATGAGCCTCCTTGGCGGTACAAGCGCGGACGTACAGCAGTTCCAGACCGCGGCGACCGCGCTTGCAAACGCGGTTGACGCCGCCATGGAAAAATTCAACCAGACCGCTTTCATTAACGGAGTGCCCGCATCCACAGCCATTATGAATGCGGCGCAGGCCGATATGGACAACGCGACGCAGACCGCCTTCAACGACTTCCAGACCAACGGAATAGCGGTAAGCGATGCCAGGATCGGGATTGCTACGAATGGGAATTACGACGGTATTACCGATCCTTACAACATGATAAAAAACATCTGCACGGCGCTTGGCAACGGGACAATCCAGAATATGCCTGATCCGACGAACCAGGGTGCGTCAACTATTTGCACCACGGTGCTTGCAAACATGGACCACCAGTGGGGCCTGTTCAAATACTATGGTCCAAGCGGGACACAGACCAACTGGCCCATAAACATGGTCATCCTGTCCGATTGGGCCTCGAAGATAAAAGAGGCAGGCGGCGGCATGAGCTACACCAGGGACACCGCAACAATCCCTGACAGCCAGCAATACGATGCCGGCCAGTGGATGGGCTTCTGCAACGGCGTTACACAAACCAAAAGCACATGCGTTTCTCCTCCCGGGAATTGGGACTCCGGTTCTAACACCTGCAACTATTTCAATAAAAACGATTGTAGCGCTGACAGCGGAGGCGGGATATGGATACCCGAGCGGTCTTGTTTCGGCCAGTCGCCTCTGACCGGCGAACAGCAAAACTGCCGGCAGAACCCTTCCCCGTACTGGGTGATGTTTGCCATCCAGGAGGACATCTGGATAGAGCAGAGCATTATGCAGGACGCGATGCCTCAACAGGGCGGCGGCATGACGCCTCTTCAAATAAAGACACAGCAGGACGCGCAGATGGCAGCCCAGCAGGCCTTCGACAACGCCCTTGACGGCATAATAGCGGGAAACATCTCGGGGACGACTGACGGAACCACCAAAATAAGCAAAGACCAGAAAAAAGCGATTATGGAGCTGATGTCGCCTCCTCAAATGTAATCGCCTGAAAACGCGAAAGGGGCATGGCTGTCAGCCATGCCCCTTTTTGCAAATTATTAAAGGACGTATAAGGGAGAGGGAGGAGCGATAATGAAAATGACCATGGCGAAAACCCTCCCCTGGTCCATAGCCCTGCACCTGCTCCTTATAAGCGCCATAATTGCGGCAAGCAACAGGGCCGTCCCCCAGGGCGGCGCGTTTACCCCCGGGCCGCTCATTGTCAACCTGGAGCAGGCGGCCCCTGCCATAATGCCGGCTGCCGCCGCGCAGGCCACGGTCATCATCCATAAAAAAACCGTCATCCATAAAAAAACGGCCCCAACGCCCTCCCCTTTGCAAGCAAATGCCGGGGCGGCCGCGCAGCCGCAAACTCAGGCCCCGCAGGTTAAATCTCCCCAGGCGGCGGCGGGCAAAAACGCGCCGTTTCAAAATATGCGGATGCACCCGCCCATGCGGATGTGGATGCCCCTTTACGTAAGGACGAACCCTTGGCTTCCGTTGCCACCGGAAACCATGTTTCTAAACAACCTGAGTGCGACGCTAAAAACGCTCATAGCGGGAAAGATAAAAAAGGAAGACGGCGGCGGGCCTGACTGGCCGGCGGCCAGCGTTATTTTATCCTACGGCCCGGACGGCAAACTCTCGGCCGTAAAAGTGTCCTCGGAATCGGGCGAGCTGAAAACCCTCCTTGAAGGCGTAGACTGGCAGGCGGCCCCGCTGCCCTCAGCCTACAAGCTTTCCCTAAAGGGGCTCGCCCTGAATATCCGGGTGGACAAAGACGCCTATTCTATCGGGATGAAGGCATTTTAATTTTAGGCCCTGCCGCCGCGCCGCGGTGTCCGCCGGCATGCCCGCTTAACTGACCCTTGAGCGGGATTTCAGATGAGACTTATTCAGATGAGACTTATAAGGTCCGTATGCCGAATTTCTTCAGTGTCATGAGCAATGCGCCGAGCGGAAGGCCGACCACGTTAAAAAAATCCCCTTCTATCTTCTTCACCAGG
>JAJYJK010000097.1 GCA_021789555.1 Nitrospirota bacterium | reverse complement strand
CGGAGGATGTTCTTTTTGAGCTTCTCCATGGGGAACCTCCAGACCCCGTTTTCCCGGAAGACGTGAATTTCACATCCCTTACCGGTCAGCAGGCATTCCACATCGGAGTGGAAGATGTCCGAGAGCGTGCCGGATATGGACCTTTCGATGGCCTCTTTCGCCTCGTCACATGGAAGCTCGTACTTCTCCGCGACAGACCTGAAATCAATGCCGCCCGAAATATCTTTTAAAAACCGCGTATACCTTTCGTGCATATTGCTGTCTTTTCCTTTCATTTGAGGCGTTATAGCAGCCCACGGCCTCCCACGTATAGCCGTACCTCTGGACGCATCGGGCCAGTATCCAGGCGCCCGCCTTCACATTTGTGCAAGGGTCTCCCAGGGATCGCCAGACGCGCGCGCCAACTCTCCGGGCCCAGCCGGAGTTGATCTGCATGAGACCGTAATCGTATGTGCCGTTTTGATTCCAGTTGACCGCCTGAGGGGCGAAGCCGGACTCCACCTTCGCAATAGACCATAAAAGCTGGGGTGATACGCCGTACTCCGCCCCGGCCTGCTCGAAGCAGAAAGCGGAGGCAAGTGCCGGGAAGGAGAGAAGGAGGACCACGGCAATAAAAATTCTGTTCATAAAGTGTAATAGCGGAGGGGGCAACCGCCCCGGCTGTCAGGGCAGTTAGGAAATCAGGCCGGATTCAACTATTCGAAGCGAGAAGTCCCGTTTGTTCGTGTGATTGTTTGTTGGATAACGCCGTTTGTTGCCCGGAGGGGCTTGTTCGTTTGTTCAGTTTGATAGTTTGTTGAGGCCCCACTCGGTTATCCGTAACGCCCGGTAGGTGAAAATGTCCCTTAACTGCCTCTCTACGATCCATATGTGGACGAATCTTCCGGCCAGACCCAAGGGTAGCCTGTAGTCCACGGTATCTTTCATTAAGGTCTTTTGCCCTTCCGATGCCGGGCGGAATGTGTGAACATGTACCCATTTACGATATGGTCCGATAATTTGTATATCGGTGAACTCTTTTGGCGGATGGTAGTCCACGATCAGGCTTCGCCAGGGAATCCGGAAGCCAAGCCATTTGATCGTGTACTTGAACTCCACTCCCTCGAATGCCCGCCCTCCGCCATCATTCAATAACCTGAACTCAAGCCACTCAGGCGTAATGTAAGCAAGGTTATGAGGGTCATCGAAGAACGAGAACGCTCGCGCCGGCGCAACCGGCAGGATTTGCGAGGCGGTAAGCCGGAATGACCCGCCAGGCAGGCGGGAAAAATTCATTTCGAACGTTTCGGGCAACTCATTCATGTCTGAATGTGTCTCCGGCTGTTTTTCCTATTACAGTCCCGATGATCGCTCCCGCGATGAAATCCGAAAACCAGTGGATCGTCAAAGAAACGCCCACGCCAATATAAAAGGCATAGATCAGGGCGATGAAACGCGCCATCTTGCCGGGCAATAGTTTCCATATGGCTATCGCCATCGCAAACGCAATGGTGGTATGCGAGGATGGCCACCCCCAAAAGACCCCTCCTCTAAGTATTCCGAAACGGAATTCTCTGCTGGCCGCGATTATCGGGGTGCGGGAGTGCAATGGGCTAGGCCTTCCTGTTAAAGCCTTGTAGAAAGAGGCGATGAGAAGGCCCATTATGGCCGCCTGCGCTGTTGAATACGCAGCGAGTGTCGCACGCCGGTTTTTAAGGACGGCACCGGTTATATATGAGACGATTGGGAAAATTATCGGCATGTAAAAGCCTAAGCGGACAGCATACCAAAAATATCTGGCTAATGGCCTGGTCGATTCAAAGTACCACCAGTCGAGGCCGGAAATGACGATTATCAACGTGGCCGCAATCGCAAGAACATGCCATTTCAGATTTCGCCCTGAAAAGGCTCGAAGGACATTGCGCGGCAGCGTAAAAAAGAAATCCATTATCAAAAGACGATCTGACAAGGGATTCCCTCCTTTTCAAATGCCGCCTTCAGCTCATCCGCCTTCTGGTGGAAGAAGCCGTCTTCCATGGCCCATTCAAGGCCATATTTCTTGTATGCCCAGTCCGCATAATGATAGTTCAGCCGGTCAACGATTATCTGATCAACCTTGCCCTTAAGCCCCTTTATGAGCCCTTCGGCCCCTGGAAGGATTGGCGCTATCATGGCAAGGGTCCTGATACCTTCCGAATGTAGCCTTTCCAGCGCCTCGATCCTTTTGGCCGACGATGGCGCACCAGGTTCAAATATCTTTCTCATCTTTTCATCGGCGGTGGTTATTGTAAAGCAAACCTCGGCATCGCTTGCTCTTTTAATGATCTCAAGGTCCCTCAGGACGAGGGGGGATTTGGTCTGGATTGTAAACGGCCAACCGGCCTCCACGAGAATCTCAAGGCATCTCCTCGTGATCATGTATTTCTTCTCCAGGGGCTGATAAGGGTCGCATACGCCGCTTATCCATACCCTGCCAACCTTCTTTTTTTTCACCTCTCGTTCCAAAAGCTCGGGGGCGTTTATCTTGACGTCGACAAATTTTCCCCACGGTTCCTTGTGGCCCGTAAAGCGCTTCATGAACTTCGCGTAGCAATAGACGCAGGCATGCTGGCAGCCGACATAGGGGTTCACGGCGTAGTCATAGATCTGGGATTTGGAGAGGATGTTCTTTGCTTTTATTTCTCGGATGTCCATGGCTTTTAACCCTATCACACGCGGCAATAAATATTTTATACTATTGCGTACTGCCGGCCACTATGCATGTCATTGGTCTGCCGGTAATGGGAACGAGCAAGAATCCAGCGGGGTATTAATGGGATACATGGCAGATAGGCTGTCACACGTCAAGCAACCATGCGGCTTCTATGAGAAAGGCCATCGGAGTAATGGCTCATTATAAGTTAGCCAGTGAGAGATTCATAGAATACTTCAAGGCTCGCGGAGCATTAATAGAAAAAGTTGAAAATTTAACCTTTCGAAAAATTTTGTTTGCCACAGCTTTGGACTCGCTCGCTCGCGCGGCGTTCGGCAACATCCAACATCGTAAACGTATAGTCCAGTTAGTCGATAATTTAACGGATTGGAATGCTAAGGAACTCGTTAGTCTCCCTCAACTTGAGTTGAATTTAAGAGAAAAAAAGCTGGGGCGTTATCGGCTTTATCGTGAGGTAAGGAGACGTCTTGCCCAGTGGTCACCAGGGGACATTATTCCACTCGCTAGATCCCCTTATGCAACGGACTTGATGAAATTTGCCGATCAGCAGGAGTCTACGATTGTGGGCAACTGTCGTTATCCGGAGCTTTTTTATACATATAGAAACAATCTAATTCACGAATTTCGAGAACCAGGATATGGCATCGAGATTCCTAGTGATGAAGACAAGCCATATTACACATACATGATAAACGGACCATGGCAACTTGTTTTTCCTATTGGCTTTTTTTCTGCCATATTCGATCAGGCGGTCTCAGGATTGCATAATTATCTCACTGAATCTAAAATTGATCCTTATACCAGATTTGAATTTGGATCTCTATGGCGGGCAAACTAATAATTATTGAATGATATTGGGAAAAACTGAGGGCACGGCAAGAGGTTAATTTTAATTACTGGGAATACTTCCAAAAATAGGGATATGCTTGGGAACATACTTGATTCTGTGGACACGGCGCCTCTTATTCAGATATTTAATATCAAAACAAAAAAAGAGTTGGAACAATATTGTAAAAGCATTACAATTAACAACAGCGACTTTACTGCCCTTATTCTTGCAGCGCAAGCTGGCGTACTTTATCCCTACAAGTATGCTTCCAGTTTTCAGGACAAAATCCCCGTACATTTAAAACCGAAACAGGAAGAAATGAGAGCATTGGGACAGGCGAAGAAGGGGCCTCTAGAGGGAGATGCTCGAAAATGCGTACGGCGGGTGTTCCAATTATTTATTGAAAGACGGTGTCTTGCAGCTCATCTTTTTTATACCTCAAACTGGAAATATTGGCACTTGTTTTATTTTGATCAACGTGACCAATTGGCTGAAAAAAACCACTGGAGATTAGGACCCCATATCCACTTGGTTAATGACTTGTGGTCCAATCTTAGTTTGGAAGATGTGTGGAATAAAATCAAAGGCGGCGAAAGGTCTTTCCCTTCCATTCATATTCGATTTCTAGAAGCTTCGGCAAAAGATGCTTGTAAAGAAAAATACCCTGCAGCATATAATATTTCGAAAATTTAAAGGAGGACTTTCATGGCCGACATAATCAAACTGATTAAAAAGCAGAGCCAACGGAGCATCGCTGAACTTCGCGAATTAAGCGGCAAGCTTGCCGAGCAGCTTAAGCATGTTATAAGCCTCATCCCTGAAGATACGAGGCAAAAAAGCGTAGAGGACTTCCTCAACGGCATCAGGGAGAGCGTACTTGGGCAGGCCCCGCGCAAGTACAAAAGGAGAGCCAAACGGGCATCCGCTTCTGCTCCCAAACGGCCAAGAAAGACAAAAGCAGGAAAAGGCGCTGGCCGGAGGGGCAGAAAAAAGAAAGCGGCAACGCCCGCGGCCGAGGAACAGAAACAGGCGTAAACAAGATATCCCGTTTTTCCCGTCGGCCGGGCGCGGAGAGTTAAAATAAGTGATGAAGATAATCTCGGCCAGCCGCCGTGAGGATATGCCGGCTTTCGACATACGGCGGCTGCTTGAAAAGTACGAGGAATACGGCCCCGATATATTCTGGGTGCTCTGGACAAAAAATCCTCGCAATATCCTGCTTAATTACTCAGCCCTCGACTTCAAGCGGACCGCGCTTCAGCTTACGGTAACCGGCCTTGGCGGGACTTTGGTCGAGCCGAATGTTCCCTCGCCGTCCGGGGTATGGGAAGACATGGACCGGTTAATCGAATCCGGCCTCAACCCGGCCCTCGTCAACTGGCGGATGGACCCCATAATCCCAGGATTTCATACCGCCAGGATGGTGCATACGCTTGCGAGGCGGGCCAAAACTCTGGGCCTCACCAGATGCACAATATCCTTCATTACCTTTTATGATCATGTAAAGAAAAGATGGCCGGAAGGGCTCGAAGCGGAGCGGGATCCGGCGCAGCAAATGGAAATCGCTGATATGATAAGAGACATCCTGGGCGGATATGGGATCGCTCTCTACGGATGCGCCCAGCCCTGGCTATCCGGCCTCATCACGCCTTCGAAATGCATAGACGGCGGATATTATTCTGGCGTGACGGGTTTCACTTTCGAGACGGAAAAGGACCCGATCCAGAGAAAGGAATGCGGCTGCACAAAGAGCGTCGATATAGGCAGGTACCGGGCCGCGTGCGGGCATGGATGCCGGTATTGTTATGCGACCCGGCACCCGAGTTGTCCGGAAGCCCGTCTTTTTGAATAGTTTTTTTCTTTAGAGCTGCGCGCCGTGCAGCGGAACGCCGGAAACAAAATACAGTATCAGGCCGGCCACAAAGACAATGAAAAGCATCGCGTACAAGAAGATCCTGGGAAAAGCGTGATCGTCTGTTAGGCGGGGCCAGTCTTCCTCCATGAACGCGAAGCTCACGCCTTTTCCTTCGGTCCAGACGAGATTCCACAGCAGGCCCGCCGGTATGTATAGCGTCGAGGAGGCAAAAATGTTGGCCAGCCATTCCACCGGGTAGCGGCCGTCGCGGATAAGTATGTAGAGGTCATAGGACCAGCTTACCGTAAACATCCAGAGGCAAGCGGCGACGAAGGTCTGCCGCCAAGGCGTTTTCCTCTTGAATGACCGGTAGATCGTGCCTACGGCCCACGGGGCCCCTGCGAATGTGAGGACGGACATGAAAAAAGCGTCGAAATGGTCCCATGTGGGGTCGC
>JAJYJK010000029.1 GCA_021789555.1 Nitrospirota bacterium | reverse complement strand
ATTATTTCCTCCTGCACGCGGAGGGTCGCCGTGGCGGTGAAAGCCGCAACGGGTAAATAAGGAAAGGCCTTTGGTATTATGGAGAGCCTGAGATAATCGGGACGGAAATCATGGCCCCATTCGGATATGCAGTGCGCCTCGTCTATCGCAAAAAGCGAGACTTGAAAAGTCTTAAGGCTCTCAAGGAAATGAGGCATGGCAAAACGCTCGGGCGCGATATAAAGCAGCTTTATTTCTCCCGCTTTGAGTTTCCGGTATACATCCGATATTTCGCGGCTGTCCATTGTGCTGTTCATGAAGGCAGATGGTATGCCGTTTTCAAGCGCGGCGTCGACCTGGTCTTTCATCAGGGAGATGAGCGGGCTTATAATGACAGCCGTACCCTCCATCATAACCGCCGGAAGCTGGTAACAGAGCGATTTCCCTGCGCCAGTCGGCATCACACTGAAGACGTCGCGCCCGCCAAGGAGACTTTTGATGATGCCTTCCTGATTGGGACGAAACGACCGAAAACCGAAATCCGTCCTCAATATTTTAAGCATCGCCGATTCAATATCCCTGCACGCACGAGTCATGGACCCTGATTTTAACATATTGAAAAAAGGGATTTTTAAGGGGATAGGCTGTGGTAGGCAGAAAATACGCAGGCATCGACGACCGCGAAGCGTATTCAATTTAGTTTTATTCCTTCAGCCATTACTTATTGAATGAGGATAAAACTATCGAAGCGGCTAAAATAAGAGTGCAGGAGACGGGAATCGAACCCGTACGGAGTCGCCCCACCGAGGGATTTCAAGTCCCCCCAAGCCTATTTAAACTGATTCTCTAAGCCCTTGAATTTTAAGGTATTTGCCTTATCTTTCAATGGCTTTTCTTTTCGGATAGTAAATGCATGTTTCAAATGGAAATACGCGCCAGTTTCAACTTGTTGAAACTGCGGACTTTCAGGTGCAGTTATTCGAGGCATTTTCATCAAGAGTCATACGGCATCCGCCTCTACCGTCCTTAAATAGCATAAGAACAAGGACTTGACATATTTATCGTCATTTATCATCATATATGACGAATATGTCAACAAGCATTGAAAATGGCGAGAGACTCTATATAAATCGCCTTCTGAATTTAGAATCACTACTTGAGAAGAAATCGCTGTTCCTGCTTGGCCCCCGCCAGACAGGCAAGACTTCTCTCATCCGCCATACTTTAAAAAAGGCCAAGATTTATGACCTTCTGGACACCTCTGTTTTCCTGGCAATGAGCCAGAATCCTGGCCGACTCGCCCAGGAATTGGTCGCAAAGGACCGGATTGTGGTTATTGATGAAATTCAGCGTCTGCCCGTCCTGCTTAATGAGGTGCACCGGCTTATCGAGGAACGCGGAATTCATTTCTTACTTACCGGCTCAAGCGCCAGAAAGCTCCGGCGCGGCGGGGTGAACCTGCTTGGCGGCAGGGCGCGGACAAAATATTTGCATCCCCTAACCAGTCAGGAATTGGGAAAGGATTTCGAGCTATTGCGGGCCATCCAGAGGGGGCTGATCCCATCGATCTATTTTTCAGATGACCCGCGCGCCGATCTCGAGGCCTACGCCGGCTCCTATCTTCAGCAGGAGATCGTGGCCGAAGGGGCAACCCGTAACGTGCCCTCCTTTAGTCGCTTTCTCAAGGTAGCCGCCTTATGTAACGGCACGATAGTCAACTTTACGAATGTGGCGAGTGACGCCCAGGTGCCGCGGACAACCGTATACGAATATTTTGAAATCCTTAAGGACACCCTGGTGCTGCACGAACTGCCGGCATGGCGCAAGTCCGAAAAAAGAAAACCGCTGGTCTCCTCAAAATACTATTTTTTCGACATCGGAGTGACGGCAATATTGCAAGGACGGGAATTCCGCCCCGGGACCCCTGAATTCGGCGAGGCCTTCGAGAGCCTGCTTTTCCACGAGATCCGCTGCTATAACGATTATGTCACGCCTGAACCCCTTGGTTACTGGCGCTCCACCTCGGGTTTCGAGGTGGATTTCATATTGAGCGATCATACTGCAATTGAGATAAAGGCCAAGGAGAACGTCTCCGCGTCCGACCTGAAATCCCTGCGGGCGCTGGCGGAGGAAAAAAAGATGAAACGATATCTGTGCATCAGCCTGGAGCCCCGTCCGCGGACAATGGGCGAAATTACCATCCTCCCGTATAGAGAATTTTTGAGCGGCTTGTGGAATGGAGAGTATTCATGAAAAGTCCTTTAGGTTGGGTTTTTAAGCATGAAGGAGATAAATCATGAGCAAAAAATATGAGAAAGTATACCAGTTCAAAATTGCGCTGGAGGGAATCAAGCCGCCTATTTGGCGTCGCATACAGGTCCCGGAGAATTATACTTTTTGGGACTTACATGTGGCTATTCAGGATGCCATGGGATGGACTGATTCTCATCTGCATAACTTTGTTATTAAAAACCCCTCAACTGGCAGAAGAGAGGAAATCGGGATACCGACTGATGATTTCATGGAAGTAAAAATCATTCCGGGCTGGAAAAAGAAAATTGCCAATTATTTTTCAAATCGAAACGACAAAGCTGAATACATTTACGATTACGGAGATGACTGGCAGCATAGCATACAGCTGGAAAAAATAATCGATCGAAAAGAAAATATCGCATATCCGGTTTGCACGGGAGGGGCAAGGGCGTGTCCTCCTGAATGGATAATGCTATCCGGGGAAAATTGGGCCGGAAAATCAGGCAGTTGCGGAAATCGCAAGAACTGACGCAGGAGCAGTTGGGCGAAAAGGCCGGAATAAGCTATAAGTTCATTGGTGAGGTCGAAAGGGGCGTTGTCAATCCAAGTCTTGATTCCTTAATTGGCATTGCAAAAGCTCTTCGTGTTAGCGTAAAAGAATTGTTCCCAGGTGAAAAGGATCTTATCACTGAGTTTTCTCATGAAGAACTTCAAATTATCAAAAAGGCTGTAAGTTTACTGAACAGCCGGTTAAACGTGAAGCGCGTAAAAGCATAGAACCAGCACCTCGCACCCTTAATATCTCTTCTTCTCCACGACCCTCCCCACTATTCGGCATCATCCCTTAATCGCCCATAAAACGGTTGCCCCCTCCGCTATATATCTGTATGGACTTCTTCAGATACCTGGACCCGCTGAGGTATTTCACCCGGCAGGAGTACGTCTCCTTCTGGGGCGGACTGTTTGAAACCGTCCTCTACGGCTTCTGGGCGAGGCTGATCTCGGTCTGCTTCCTGGCGCTCTCGTTTTACTTCATGGCGAGGAGGCAAAACGTGCGGATATTTATCGTTTTCTTCCTCCTGGCAATCGCCATCGCATATATCGGCGGCATCCGGGAGATTTTCAGGTGAGGAGGTAAACCTTGTCCGGTACGGGCGGAGACCAGGTCATCGTCAACAAGGGCTATTTTTATCCATGCTTCAATTTCAATAATTTAGAATCCTCCGCCTCGCAATTGACATAATTCATAGATGTATCATAATATGTAATGAAAGGATGTATAAGGAGATGTATATGAGTAAGACCACTGTTGTCATTGATGAAAAGCTTATGCAGGAGGCTCTGAGAGTAACAAACCTGAAAACGAAAAAGGAAGTCATTGAAAAAGGCCTGCGGGAATTGCTTCGCAGGAGAAACCGCGAGATATTGAGACAGGAACTGGGGACCTTTGATATTGACCTTTCTCTGGAAGAACTGAAGAAGAGGAGGGCTGAAAAATAGTATGGTCCTCATTGATACTTCGGCCTGGGTGTTCGCCCTCAAAAAGAACTTCCATCCCCTTGTGAAAGAGAGAATCGAAGAGATCCTTACGGAGAGCGAGGTCGCGATCATCGGGGTTATCGAGCTCGAACTTCTGGGCGGGGCACGGACTGAAAAGGAATATGACAGGCTCAAAAGCAGACTCGATGCCTTATCTTACATTGAGACGACAAGGGAGCTATGGGACAGTGCATCAAGACTTTCATTTACTTTGAAACAGAGAGGTATCACAGTCCCGTACACTGACATTCTGATATCCGCTTCCGCTCTCAAGGAGAAAGCGCTCCTTTTGCACGCAGACGCCCATTTCGATGCCATCGCCAAACATGCCGATCTGAGGGTTGAGAGCCTCGTCTCCTTGATTAAATAAAAAAACTGGGGAAGAGGTATTTATGAGAAAGCTGAAAGCCGCTTATGCGCAATAAAATTGCAATATATGCGCACGAAATTGCAGCTTATGCGCAATCCAACAGAAGATTTGCGCCATGGCGGGAGGCCCGTACAGGGCGCCCAGAGAACTTGAGGCGCCTGCCACGGGAGACCGGCCGGGAGAAAAATGATAAAACCGGAGACCCGGTTGAGGCAGCTCATCCCGGCAAGGAGGACAAAAAGAGAAAATAGCTTCACTGATTCTGCTACGGAAGATTTTATAAGGGAATTTTTTCAGGAGAAGCGATCAGAAAATCAAAGCTTTAGCAAATAGGTCTTCCCGGATAGAAACCGGATAGAGAATTTTTGGCGCAGTTTCCCTTAAAATCAATTACTTTAATGGTGGAGGCGGCGGGAATCGAACCCGCGTCCGAAAGTACTATTCCCAGACTTCTACATGCTTAGGCTGCCTATTTAGAGCTTCGGCCCGGAGCCTGCGAACAGCCGCGCCCTCTCCGCGCCTATCCCCCTTATTTGGTTTTCGTCTTCCGGAAAGAGGCCACCCGGAAGCTTAGCCCGCTACCTGCGTCAGACCGGGCCGCAGGCTTACCCGGAGAGACGTGCCGTTTTTAGTTAAGCGGCAAGTGCCAGTTCGTTATTGGCTTTTGTGTTTTTTCCATCTTTTTACGTGGTGATGGAGCCACGGCATGCCATCTGAGCCTCATAACCCCCGTCGAGACCTTTCGCCCCCTGGGAGAAAACTATCGGGCCCTTTTAAGGGCCCGCTCAATCTGGCGGCCGGCTTCTTTTTCCTTCAAAGCCTCCCGCTTGTCAAAGAACTTCTTGCCCCTTGCGAGGCCTATCTCTAGTTTAACATACGGCCCCTTGAAATACATCTTTAACGGCACCAGAGTGAAACCCTTCTGAATGATCTGGCCCCTGAGCCGCTCTATCTCCCTTTTTTTAAGCAGCAGCTTCCTCGTCCTCAGGGGCTCATGGTTCATGATATTGCCGTGGCTGTAAGGGCTTATATGGCAATTAAGCAGGAACGCTTCCCCGTCTTTTATGAGGACATAGCTGTCCCTCAGATTGGCCTTGCCCTCGCGGATGGATTTGACCTCGGTGCCGGTAAGCGCGATGCCCGCCTCGCAGGTCTCGTCAATGAAAAAATCGTGGTACGCCTTCCTGTTTTCCGCAACCGGCCTCATCAGTCATTTTAGCACATGGGCCGTCCTGCCTTTTCCGGCCAGTCCATCCCCACGGGGTTTCCCCGGGGTCCGCCGCCCCGTTTCAACAGGCCTTCTTGAATTTCAGGCAGAAGACGACCTTTCGGAAATCATCCACGTAGGGCTGCATTTCCATGAGCTTGGATTTCAGGTCCTCGTCATCCAGTTCGGTCATCTGCCTTGCAAACTGGAGCAGAAGGACCCCGAACTCGGCCGTCTTCCGCCTTATTTCCCACAAGGCGACGTCCCCCTTGACGTAATGACTTCCCCGCGCCGATGCGAACTCCATTAGTCCATCAAGCAGTCTGTCCATCACAGGCCCCCCCTTTACCTCCGGGTTTGCAGAAGCCCGTCTCTTCACTGCCCTACTAACGGCTTCGCAAAGAGTGCCTTTTCACCCTCGCGCCACCGCCCCAAAATTCGCATAAGCGAGTTTTCACACATTTTTGCCCGCCATATGCATCCCGTTGTCCTCATTCCGAATTATAAATTGCAAAAAGCTTGCCTGAGATGAAAAAAATGGAAAGGGCTTTGGCTGGAGGTTGTAAACCGCTCAGGGGATGACGCTTACGGGCTCCGAGAGCGGGCCCTGTGCAACGCTGCCGACGGCGCTTATCCTGTAAGTGCCGGAGCCGGCCCCCTTATCAAAAAAAGTCGGCACGGCGGTATACCCGATCTGTTTCAGCTTCCCGCGGACCTCATTGTAAACCCGGTAGCCGGCGACCCAGGTTTCGGGGTTTGGCTGCCATAGGAGCCTTATCCCTCCGGGTATGGCCAGGGCGTCCGGCCTTGCAGGACGGGACGGGACAAAGTCCTCCGGAACGACGGCTATGGAGACGGCCTGTCCCTCATATACCAGCGGGCCGCCAAGAAGCGCCCTTATTTGGTAAATCATCTCCTCGCCAGGGTTTGGAGCGGCCGGAAAGCTGTCCTGCCCGAGCGGGGCCGCGTTAAGAAGCGAGAAACCGGCCTTTGAGGCCGCGGCCCTGCCGTAGACGTTATAAAAGACCTGCCGCCCGTTCCAATTCCCCTCCGCGTCCCATTTCAGGAGCACAGAGGAATTGCCTATATCAAAGTGAAACCCTTTCGGGGGCGGCGGCGGGGCGAGCGCCGGGGCCTGAATAAGGGCGGGCTTTCCCAGGGCGCCGGCTGTGGATTCCGCCCTCACCCGGTAGGTATAGATATTCCCAAATGCGATGACCTCTGAATAGGTATTGCCGGTGACCTGCGCGATCTTTCGGAAAGCCGCCGCCGGAGATGTTTCGGAAGGGGCATTTTCAGGCCGGGACATTCTCTCTATGAGGAAACCCCTTATCGTCTCGCTCCGCTTGTAGGTCCAGGAGAGTGTCATGACATTTCCCTTCTGGACGGCGGTGAGTCTTTCGGGCGGGCCGGGGACCGCGTAGGCCTCGAGCGAAAGCGGCATCTTGTGGCCGCAGGAGGCAAGCGCACTCAGCGCCGCGCAACAAAGGCAAAGGCGCAGGACCAGTCTTGAAGAAAAAGGCCTCAATTATTTTTCAAAGGGGCCTGCAGGCCCCTTCCGAACCCCCGCCGAGGAGGTCGCAACCCTCGCCCGGCTTTTCTTTTTAAGCAACAGCTTCCTTGCCCGCAATTGTTTTTTTACCTGACGGGGGGCGGAGCCGCCAAGGCTTTTCTTGGACGAGACCGATCTCCCCGGCGTCAGGAGGCCGAAGACGGAGGCGTCAAAAAGGGGGCTGAAACTCCTGAATTCATCCAGGCCCAGCGCCTCAAATGTCTTGCCGCTGCCGGCCGCGTAAAGGACGAGCCTGCCGACCACCCCGTGGGCCTCCCGGAAGGGCATGCCCTTTTTTACAAGGTACTCCGCTATATCTGTAGCGGTCGAAAACCCCTCCGTCGCGGCGGCCAGGAGCCTTTCGGTCTTGAATTTTATGGCCGGCAGCATCTCCGAAAGCACGCGGAGCACCGCTTTAACGGTGTCGACCGTATCGAAGAGCAGCGGTTTGTCCTCCTGCAGGTCCCTGTTATAGGTAAGCGGAAGGGCCTTCATGATCGTGAGCATGCCCATGAGGTTTCCATATACCCGGCCCGTCTTTCCCCTGGCAAGCTCGGCCACATCGGGATTTTTTTTCTGCGGCATCATGCTTGAACCTGTGGCAAAAGCATCGGGCAGCTCGATAAAATTAAACTCCGTCGTCGACCAGAGCACTATCTCCTCGGACAGCCTGGAGAGGTGCATCATGAGGACCGAGGCGTCGCAGAGAAACTCGATGATGAAATCCCTGTCCGATACGGAATCCATGCTGTTTTTTGACACGCTTTCAAACCCCAGCAAGCGGGCCACGTAGTCCCTGTCGATGGGCAGGCTGGTGCCGGCAAGCGCGCAGGAGCCAAGCGGCAGCGTGTTTGTCCTTTTGAGGGCCTCGGAAAACCTCTCGATGTCCCTGCCGAGCATCTCCGCATAGGCCAGGAGGTGATGCGAGAGGAGCACCGGCTGCGCCCTCTGCAGGTGCGTATAGCCCGGCATTGCGTCACCCATCCGCTTTTCGGCCAGATCGAGCAGGCCCGCCACAAGCCCCCGGATAAGGCCGGTTACCTCTTCGGTTTCATCACGCAGATAGAGTCTCAGATCGAGGGCTATCTGGTCGTTCCTGCTCCTGGCCGTATGGAGTTTGCCGCCCGCCGGTCCGATATCCTCGATGAGGGCGCTCTCTATGTTCATGTGGATGTCTTCAAGCTCTTCCCGGAAGACAAACCTGCCGACGGTTATTTTCTCCGCGATGCGTTTGAGGCCCCGGATTATCGACCTGGCGTCCTTTTCAGGGATGATGCCCTGCCTGCCCAGCATCTTCGCGTGGGCTATGCTGCCCTCGATATCGTACCTCCAGAGTCTTTTATCGAAACTGATGCTCTCGGTGAAGGCCTCGACAGTCCTGGCCGTCTTTGAGGCAAACCTGCCGCCCCACAATTTCACTGTTTTTGTTTTTGCTTTTGATGTTTTCGTCTTTTTGGCCCTCGATTCTCCCGGCATAAGTGTAAGAATAAAATGTAAAACCCCCCGCAGTCAAGCAGAAGGGGGGGTTATAAATCCTATCCGCTTATGTCGGTGGGGCCGATGAGGATGGTTGGAGAGCCCGTGGAGCCGTAAAATTTCAGGTCCTCCCCGACGGCCTCCACGTTCTTGAAGAAATCGAGGAGGTTGCCGGAGATGACCGCCTCCTTCACCGGGTGGGAGGGCCTGCCTCCTTCTATGAGAAGCCCGGCAACACCTATGGAAAACTCACCCGTTACGGCGTTTATCGTGTGCATGCCCATCGCCTCCAGGATGTAAAGGCCGCGTCCCGCGCGCGCGAAAAGCTCCTCCAGTTTTACGGGCGCGACACCGCGTGCGCCGCCCAGGTAAAAATTCAGCGGCCCGACCGACGGAAAGGATGAAAGCGAGGGTTTTACCGCGTTTCCGGTTGATGCTGCGCCCGCCTCCGCTTTGCCGGCGGTATATGTGTTATGCATATAGCCTTTGAGCGTGCCGGCCTCTATGAGCGTCTTTTTCGAGGTGGGCACGCCCTCGTCGTCAAAAGGCGCGCTGCCCATTGCGTGAGGCAGGAGCCCGTCATCGATTATCGAGAGGTTTTTGCTTATCACCACATCTCCCAGCCTGCCCTTAAGGAGGGATTTCCCCTTCTGGACCGATTCCGCGGACAGCATGGAGGCGAAGACGCCCAGAAACTCCGCGGCGACGGCGCTGTCGAGGACGACCGGCGCCTTCATGGGGGTGATCCTCTTCGAGCCGAGCAGTTTCAATGCCTTTTGCGCCGCGCCCGCACCCACACCGCCAAATGAAACGTCCGAGAGAAAGGCGCTGCCCATGAAATCCCACCCCATCTGGGACTCCCCGCCCTCCTCGGCGACGGCCATTATCTGGGCGGTGACTGATGTAGTCCGGTAGCCGCCGGAAAAACCGTTTGTGTTCATGATGAGCACTTCGCCCGAATGGAAGGAGGCCGCTGCGCTCCTGGCCCTTTTTATCCTCTTGTCGGCCCCGAGGGCCGTGCCCTCGATCTCGCGCGCAAGGGCGAAGGCATCTTCGGAGGAGATTCCGGCCACCAGGGGGTCGAAGATTTCGGGGCACGCCGCGGGGAAAATTTTTTCCGGCAGGCGCAAAAAGGGGTCCTCCTCGGTGTAGCCGGCGGCCGTGAGCGCGGAGCTTACGACACGGCCGGCATCCTGCTCCGCGGTAGAATATGAAAAACCGGTCCTCCGCCCCTTTATCACGCGCAGGGCATAACCCCAGTCGCGCGAGGTCTTCACCGACTCCAGCTCACCCGCCCTGGATTCCGCCGTTACGCCCTTTTTCGAGCTTATGTACACCTCGGCGCCGTCCGCGCCTCCGCTTACGGCCATGTCGATCATGCGGCGGGCCAGTTGCCTGTCCATTTCCGCCTCGCTGTCAATCGCCATTTTTTCAGTCTTCGTAATAGGTCGCCGAAGCCGTCTCGGACTCCCAGACGGTAACGGCCGAGAGATGGACTTCCCCGTTTAATCTCTTCCTCATCGAATCATACACCCATTTTGCGATATTTTCAGAGGACGGGTTTTTCTCCGTAAACGGGAATACATCATTTAGCATGCTATGGTCCAGCGGCGCCAGGCATTCCCCCAGGTGTCTCCTGAGGTCATGAAAGTCGATGGCCAGGTCTATGTCATTGAGCCGCTCGGCAAGCACATGGACCTGCACCTTCCAGTTATGGCCGTGAAGTTTTTCGCATTTGCCGCCGTGGCCCCTGAGTTGGTGGGCGGCGGCAAACGAGGACTCTACCGAAAGTTCAAACATTGGACATGCTCCTTTTGATTAAAGAATAAAAATTGATAAAAAAAATAAAAACCGCTCGAAGACGGAGTCTTGATTTCCCGCCCTTCCATCCCGCTTTCATGGAATTCCCGGGGGCTCAGGTCGATTTCTTGAAAACCGCTATGTAGGGCAGGTTCCGGAACATATTCGAGTAATCAAGCCCGTAGCCCACTACGAACTCGTTGGGTATCGGGAAACCGACGTAGTCCAGATTGACGTCCACAAGCCTGCGCTCCCGCTTGTCAAGAAGGACGCATATCTTCAGGGAGGCCGGCTCCCTCTGAAGGAGGTGCTCCCTCAGAAAATTCAGCGTAAGGCCGGAGTCCGCTATGTCCTCCACCAGTATGACGTGCTTGTCCCTGATCTGCTCCCTGAGGTCATGGTGGAGCTTTATGTCCCCGCTTGAATCCGATCTCACATAGCTCGAACAGGAGACGAAATCAACTTTCAGCGGGACGCGTATATGCCTCACCAGGTCGGAGAAGAACATGAAGGCCCCCTTCAGGATACAGACCATCACAAGCTCCTTGCCCTCATAATCCCGGGTTATCCTGTCGGCAAGCTCCTGCACCTTGCGCTGGATCTGCTCCACGGTAAAAAGCGGTTTTCCTATCACCATAAAGTTGCCGGCCTGCCTCCCGCTCGGGAAAAAAAGATTTTCAACAAAACCCGAAACTGTTTTATATTAGCACAAAAAAAGGCGTCTGATACCCGCCCGCAGGCCATTTAAATGGCAGATCAGGGGCATCAGGGGCGGCAGGCATGGTCCGGTGAGGCGGTTATTTCGAGAGGTTTTTAAGCTGCACCCTCGCGGTTTCCAGGGCCTTTCTCACTTCGGCGTTGCCGGGGTCGAATTTCAAAACGTCCTGCCACAAGGAGATCGCCCCCGGCAGGTCGCCTTTCCTGTAGCTGACAAGACCCATTTCGGTGAGCTTGCCGGCGCAGCTCTTGATCCGGTCCTTCAGGTAGCCGGTCTCTTCCGGCCCGGCGGCATGGCTTAAATTTATGTTTTTGTCCACAAGCAGGTAGAGGCCGCCCGCCGCGGCGAACGCCTTCTTTTCAAATGCGCTGTCGGCGGCCTTCCTTATCTCCATGAGCCCGCTGTCATAGGCGGCGTCGAGCTTCCGGTTGCCGGGGTGCGCGTTAATGGATTGCCTGTACACGTTCAGCGCCTCTTCATACATGCCTCTTTCGATGTCCTGCTGCGCCGTTTTCAGCACGGCATCGGCATCGAAGGCATGCTCCGGGGCCGGTTTCGCCTGGGGGGCGACCGCCTTAGGGCTTATGCGGCTCGGTCCGGCCGGCGTCGCGCAGGAGCCGACATAAACGGCCGCCAATCCCGCAAGCAGGGCAAGCAGCAGCCGGATGACGCCGCCGTATATGCCCCGGCAGCCCATCATATAAGCTCCGAGAGTATAAACCCCTCGTGCTCGTTCCTGTACACCTTGACAAAGAGTTCCACAAGCCGCGGGTTGAACTGCGTGCCGGAGCACCGCAGAAGCTCCTTCAGGGCCTCGGCCTCGGAACGCGAGCTCCTGTAGGGTCTGGTGGAAGTCATGGCGTCGAAGGAATCCGCTATCGTGATAATGGACGCGTGCAGGGGTATCCGGTCCCCGGAAAGCCCGTCCGGATAACCCTTCCCGTTATACCATTCATGGTGATGTCTTACGGCCGGAATGTATTTTGCGAGGCTCGGGGCCTTGGAGAGGATATTGGTGCCGTCCTCCGTATGGCTGGCCATCTCCTTGAACTCCGGCGCACTGAGGGGCCCGGCCTTCAAGAGGACGTAATCCGGGGTCTTTATCTTCCCCACGTCATGGAAAAGACAGGCGATCTCCAGGTCCTCAAGCTCTTTTTTGGGAAGTCCTATGGCCTCGCCGAGCTTCACCGAAAGCTGGGCGACCCGCGCCGAATGCCCGAGCGTATAGGGGTCCCTTGCGTCTATGGCGGCGGCAAGCACCCGTAGGGTGGAGACGTAGGCCTCCTCAAGCTCCCCGGCGTATCTGGCCAGTCTGTCCTTCTGCTCCACGATGAGCGCGGACATCTCGTTAAAGTTCCGGGTGAGCTGCCCCAGTTCGTCCTTCGAGTAGACCCGCAGGTGCCTTTTCCTTCCCGCCTTCAACTCCTGAACGCCGGCCGAAAGCTCCTTGATCGGCCTCGTTATGGTGGTGGTAAGCAGAAACACCCCCGCTATGCCGAGCATTATTGCCACCACCAGGCCCTGAAATACGCTCGCCCTCGCGCTTTCCCGCGCCCGTTGCAGCAGCGACCTGTTCACCTCCAGCATCACATAGCCCATCTGTTTGCCAAAAAACGAAATCGGCGCAAGCGCCTCAAGCATGCCGCCCTTCTGCTCCACGACCGAGCAGTAGCGGTCGAGGCTCATGAGCCTGCCCGGCCCGGGGGAGAAGGTATGGCCGCGTTTTTTCAAATCGCTGTGCGCGAGAGCCTTCATGGAATTGTCGAGTATGGCGATGCAGTCGACGTTCAGGTGCGACGCCTTCACGCGGGAGACCACGCTGTCCATGCCCAGCATGTCGCCGGAGAGGAGGCTGTAAGCGGCGCTGGCCGCGGCGCTCCTGCTTATAGCCTCGGCCTTGCTTACGACCGCACCGGTGAAGTACTGCTCCACCGCCTTCAGGGTTAGGACCGAGAACGAGAGCGTCGTTACAACGAGAAGAAACAGGATGACCAATGAAAATTTAAAACGTATGCCTCTAAATATCATTTAAGGGATTGCGCCGCTGGGCACACCTCAACTAAAAAACTGCATTATTGTAACACAAATCACGGAATTCAAAGGCCGTATTTTTTGCAGCGAAGCGGAGGGTGAGAAAGGGTCAATTTGAAACACGCCTGGCACATGTTTTATCTTTAATCATGCTTGAAATCTTCCCCGCGCCGCCCGGCACGCGCCGGGTAACAACGGGCCTCCTCGAAAAGGCGCTCGCCCAGCCGGAAAAACAAAACACGGAAAAGCAAGACCGCAATGATTTCTCCGGCATCCTGTATCTCGCCCCCGCCCCCGAAAAGCGGAAAGAGGCGCAAAAGACATTTCACGAGATACTACGTCTGCGGGGGATGTCCTTCAGTTACATCCCCCCCATCATGCTCACCCCCGGGCAGCTATCGAGGAAGCTCTTCAGGGAGGCCGGCGGCCTTTGCCCTTTGATCTTCCCCTCCTGGCTCAAGGTGCCTCTTTTAATGCGGCTCTCCGGCAAAGGCGCGGGCCACGCGGCAAACATCGCCGCATTCATGGCGGAGATGAAAGACCATTTCCCCGGCAGGAAGGCCCTCGAAATCCAGGCCTTGCTCGCCCCGGCGCTCTCCGGGCTCGGGATTGCCGAGGAAGTGGGCGAGAGGCTCGGGCAGACCCTGGAAATCATCGCCCTCTATGACGAGGCGCTTGAAAAAAACGGTTTTTTGGACGCGGCGGGCACGGCCGGCGCGGCCTGCATGGCCGCGGCGCTTGCGGACGGGCCTGACATTCACACCCTCATCCTGGACGGGTTCCACGAGCTGTCACCGGCTGAAAAACTCCTGGCCCAGGCCCTCATCGAAAAGGCGGAAAACACCCTCGCGGCCGTCCCGCAGTCAAAAAAATACCCTGAAATAACCGAAGATTATCTCACTTTCCTTAAAGGTTTCCCTCACAGGGAAATCCATCCGGACCCCGAAAACGTAGCTGACGTGAAAACCCCCGCGGCGTTGAAATATTACGCCTGCCCTTCCATGGAGGAAGAGGTGGAGACCGCGGCAAGGAGGATAAAGGTCAATTACATATCCGGCGCGTTCACAGACCTTTCCAGGGCGGCCGTCGTTGTGCCCTCCGTCTCCGAATACACCGATATGATAGAGCGTGTATTCGTAAAATACGGGGTGCCGTGCAGCTTCCCCTCCGGGTCAAAAAATTCGATGCGGGCGAGGATGGAAAAAGACCTCCTTTCGGTCTTCGACACCCCGGCCGGCGGCTACGAGGCCAGGGCGCTTGCCTCGCTGCTCACTTCCCCTTTTTTCGCGGACATACCCTCGGAGCTTGGGAAATGGGCGGCCTCGATAACGCTGTCGGCAGTCGCGGGCGGTTTTAAAAACTGGCTCGCCTCGGAAGGGGCCCCCGGCCCCGGCCTCGGATGGCTTAAAAAGAGGTTCCACGGCCTTGAAAAATCATTAAGGGGCGGAGAGGGAGAGGGCGCGGGGCTTTTAAACGGCTACCTGGAGGCGCTGAAGGGCCTCGGGTTTTCCTCTTCCCCAGCCACCGGAAGTTATGGGGAAGAACTCGAAGACAGGCTAAACGGGTTTTCACTTCTGGAGCAGCTCGCCCCCGATTGCGCGCCAAAATCCCGCAGTGACCGCAACAGGGCGTTCAGGGAAGCCCTGGCCGGCATCGCCTCCGGCATAGAGGAGGAAAGGGAGGAGCCGGGGGTCAGGATACTGGGTTTCCGGGAGGCCCTCGGGCTTGAGCCCGAAAGCCTTTATTTCCTCGGCCTCAGGGACGGAGAGATGCCCGCAAGGCAGGAGACCGATTTCTTCCTGCCTGAGAGGCTCCGGGCGGAGCTTGGCCTGAACACCATGAAGAAAAACCTGCTCATAGAAGAATTTCTATTTCACGGGTTGACCTCCGGGCCGGCCTTCGTCCATTTGAGCTGCCCGCAGATGGAGATGGACAAGGTATTTCTGCCTAGCATATTCATCTCGGAGGGGGAGCCGTTAAAAGACCCCGCCTACGGCATATTCTCCAAGGAGGAGGAGCTTGTGAGAAAAGGCAGGCTCCCCTACTCGGCCCATCTGAAAGAGATCGCCGCCCCCTACGCCGTTCATATAGGAAAAGAGGCCGCTGCCTCCAGCCGGAAAAAACCGCGGCCCCGCGCCCTGAACGTGACGGACGTCGACTCCTTCAGGGCCTGCCCGCGTTTTTTCTACCTGGAGAGGCTCATGGGGCTGGCGCCTTCCGAGGCGGCGCAGTACGGGCTGGAGCCAAAGACGGTCGGCACGCTCCTCCACGCGGCAATGGAGGCCCTGATGCCCTTGAGGCGGGAGGACGACGACCTCCAAAACTTCCGCATGCGCGCCGGAGGGGCCATCGAGGCCGTCCTTGCGGAAAACCCCGCCATGGCCGGGGTCCCTCCGTACTGGGGCAGGCTCCTCAAGGAGACGTTCCTTGGCGCCCTTCCGGGCATCCACGAAATCGAAATGAAATTCCGGAAGGAGGGTTTCACCAGGACCGCCGTCCTGGCCGAAGGGACGATAAACGGCGAGCTTAAAGGCGCGAGGCTCAAGGGGAAGATAGACAGGATAGACGAAAACGACGCGGGCGGGCTGCGTATTATCGACTATAAGACCGGCCCGGCCGCATTGAACCCCGGAGATGTCCTCAGGAAGGGGACTTCCCTTCAGCTCTTCCTCTACGCGGCGCTCGCAAAAACCCGCGGAATAAAAGACATCCGGAGCGTGGGGATATACTCGTTAAAAGACCTCAAGGTGAAACTGGTCCCCAACCGGTCCGACGCCAAGGCGGGAAGGTCGCTTGAAGACTACGTGGAAGCCGCCTTGGGCTATCTGGAAGAGACCGTGCGCGCACTCGACGCGGGGGATTTTCGCGCCGCCCCATCCTCGGAGCAAAACTGCCGGAGATGCCATGAAAAACCATATTGCCCGTTCATACACGGCGGCGCGGCATGAAAGAAGGAGACCATAGGCGTTTAAGCGGATTTTTTTGCCGCGGAGGCCGCCCGGACGGCGGCAGCAGGCAAAAGCCTCGGAGCCGGACAGGACGTCCGGCGAGAATGATGCGAAAACGCTTTGTGCCGGCTAAAGGGCCAGCGAACTGGAAAGATTTCGGAAAGCCATGACCGGATACTTCGATACTAAAAAAAGCTTCATCATCTCCTCGCCCGCGGGCTCCGGGAAGACGGAAAAGCTTGCGCGCAGGTACATAAGCCTGATTGCCGCGGGCTCCGAGGTGGAGCGCGTGCTCGCCATCACCTTCACCGAGAAGGCCGCCTCGGAGATGAAGCAAAGGATACTGAAAATCCTGGCGGGGGAAAACCCGGACCTTTACGCGAAAATCCGGCCGCGCGTGCCGCTCATGAGGATATCCACCATCCATTCCTTCTGCCTGAAACTCTTGAGGAGGTTCCATCTCGAACTCGGGCTGGACCCGGGGCTGAAGGTGGCCGACGAGGCGGTCTCGGCCTCCCTCACCCGGGACTCCATAATGGATGTACTGAAGGGCGAACAGGAGGAGCCGGGATTATTTTTCGCCCTCATGAAGGAGCGCGGCATAAGGGGCTGGGACGGCCTTTTGGCCCATCTTACGGACCTCTTCAGGCTGAGGCCATTATCGGAGCTGATCCTGGAGGAGCCCCTCGACTTGAGGGAAGGCCGCGAGTCTATGCTCCTTCAGCTTTTCATCCGGTGCCTGGCCGCCTACAGGGTAAAGAAAGACGAGGCCCGCCTGCTGGATTTCAGCGACCTCGAACTGCTCGCCTACAAGGCCCTGCTGAAAAGCCCCCACTGGCAGAATATCCTCTACAGTTTCGACGAATACACGGACCATATCCTGGTCGATGAATTCCAGGACACAAGCGCCCTTCAATGGCGGATACTGGACAAGCTCACGGAGGAGTGGCGGTCCGGCCTGGGGGCAAAAAGGGACGCGGGCGCCGTCCCTACCTTCTTTCTGGTCGGAGACGAGAAGCAGTCAATCTACCTCTTCCGCGGCGCGGACGTCACGGTGATGAAAAAGGCCAGACAACGGCTTCAGAATTTCCTCGGCCCCGAGTACGAATTCCACCAGGCAAGGGACAATTTCAGGAGCCTCCCCGCAATAATAGAATTCACAAACCGTCTGTTCGAGAAGCTCATGGCCGGCGCAAACCAGTTTGCGGACCAGTCCGCAAGCCAGACCGGCACAAAAAATTCCGGAAATGGGGTTGAGGAGTTTGGGGCCGGTCCGATGCAGGCCGGTCCGTGGCAGGTGGATTACTCCCCCTTCGAGGCGAAAAGGCAGGGCGAGGGCAAAGTGGAGCTTCTCCTGCTGGACGAGCCCCTTGGGACCAGCCCCTCAGGTGGCCGGACCAAGGACAAACGCGCCGTGGAGGCCCTGGCCCTGGCAAAGCTGATAAAGACGATGCGAAGAAATTTTGCCATCTCCTGCGACGCAAGCACCGGCGCGCGGCCCTGCGAATACAGCGATATGGCCGTGCTCCTCAGGCAAAGGACGCACCTGGCCGCGTTCGAGGAGGCTTTCAGGGGCGCAGGCGTGCCCTTTCTCGTAGTGAAGGGAATGGGCTTTTATGATGAGCCGGAGGTGGCCCTCCTGAGGGAGTTTGCAAGTTTCATCGCCAGGCCGGAAGACGACTACAGCCTCTTCTGCCTGCTCAGGTCCCCGCTGTTCGGTATGGGCTATGAGGGCCTCCGAAGACTGCGCGCCAAGGGCACCCCTCTTATCGAGGCGCTGCGCGCCAGGGCGAATCGCTCCAAAAAATACCGGCATGCGGCGGAGATGCTCGACGGGTTTGTCGCCTCCGGCAGGCGGCTGCCGCTCTCCCGGCTCATCGAGCTCATGCTGGTCAGGACCGGGACCTGGCAGCATTTCTGGGAGCCGCCGAGGCACGCGAACGTCAAAAAGTTCATCCGGATGGTCGAGTCCTGGGAATCGGAGGGGGCCACACTGATAGAAATAAGGGACAAGCTGCTCGCGGACAGGTTCAGGGCGGAAGTCCCGAAGGCGAACGTGAACGCGGAGGGTATGGACGTCGTAAAGCTGATGACCGTGCACGCCGCAAAGGGGCTCCAATTTCCGATATTGTTTTTGCCTAGTCTCGACGAAGACATCAGCCCCAAGAGCCCCCCCGTCGTCATAGAGGAAAGAATTTCCATGGGAGGGAAAACCGCCGTCGGCGGGGAGGTCCCCGCCCTTTCAATCGATGACCTGGCGGGTTTTAGTTTCAGGTACGAGCCGGACTCCGGGGAAAGAAAAAAGACGCCCCAGTTCGAGCGAAACAGGATAAAGGAGCTGGAAGAGGAAAAAAGGCTCTTCTACGTTGCGGCCACAAGGGCCATGGACTGCCTCATCTTAAGCGGAATCCGCCCCGCAAACGGGAAGCCCAAAGGCAGGCTCAATTACCTCGTTGAGGCCTTCGGAAGCGGGATTTTGCAAAAGCCGGAGGCAGGCAGCCATCATGGCCAAACCGAAGACCATCATGGTCATGCCGAAGACCATCATGGTCTGCCGTTTGGAATTTCAAGCGGGGCGGAGCTGGAAGAAAATTACGAAAAGACGGCAGGCATGGAATTTTCGGCCGGCAGGCATTTCCTGGATGGCCCGCTCTATGCCGAGCCCTTCGAGTATGACGCCGCGGTAAAGACAAAGGACGTCACCGAGGACATCCTTGTAAAGACAAGACACGGGAGGGACTGGGTCCTCATGGGCAGGCTCATGCACCAGGTGCTCGAGGAGATTTCCGCGGGCAGGCTGCGCCCCGCGGAGGCGGGCCGCCGGGTGGAGGCCATACTGAAAGAGCTTTTCGTATTCGGAGAGGCCAGAAAGGAGTTTTTCCTAAAAACAGTGCTTGGCGACATCGATGCCATGGACAAACAAGGCATACTGGAGGAGGTCGTGCTCCCCAGGCAAAAATTAAAAGCATTCAGCGAGCTCTCCTTTGTCCATCATGCAGGCAAAACATTGTACAAGGGCCGCATCGACAGGCTCCTTATAAAAGACGGCGCCCTCCATGTCTACGACTACAAGAGTTTCCCGGTCAGGAAGCGGGAGACCGGGGAGCTGGTGGAGAAATACAGGTTCCAGATGGAGCTTTACAGGGAGGCCGTCCAGGACATCTTCCGGCTTCCGGCAAGGGCGTTTCTTATCTTTACGCACATACCGGAGATACTGGAGATCACACCGGAGGCTGCGCCCTAACCCCCCCCTCTCCCAACCCTCTCCCCATTGGGGAGAGGGTTTCACAAGGGCAGGGCTTGCTCCGCCCTGTCTTTACTTTTTTGGGAGGTATGGGGGGCAAGGGCGGAAGGGTGGGTTTAATAAAGCCTTGTGATAGAATAAAACGGCATGTTTGGTTTCATTGGCAAGCGCCTTTTCCAGATGGTCCCGATCCTGCTTGGGATAACCGTCATCACGTTTGCGGTCGTGCATCTGGCGCCGGGCAACCCCGTGGAGGTCCAGACGGCGATGTCGCTGAAAACCTCCGCCGAGGCCCAGGCGAACCTCAAGAAACTCTATGGCCTTGACAAGCCCCTCACCACTCAATACGTCGATTGGCTCGGCAGGTTCGCAAAACTCGATTTCGGAAAATCCTTCACCGACGGCCGGGACGTGCTCGAAAAGATCTCCGAGCGCATCCCGGTCACATTGACGATAAACGTCCTTTCGCTCATCCTCATCCTCATCGCGGCCCTGCCGATAGGGATAATATCGGCCACGAAGCGATACTCGCTATTCGACAAGATAAGCACGGTCCTCGTCTTTATCGGGTTTTCGACCCCGACGTTCTGGCTGGCGCTCCTGCTGATGATATTTTTCGGAGTGCAGCTCGGGGTCCTGCCCATCTCCGGCATCCAGAGCATAGACGTATCGGGCCTCGGGCCCCTTGGGAGGCTCGCGGACTGGGGCCGCCATCTCATCCTTCCGGTATTCGTCTCGGGCTTCGGGGGCATCGCGGGGCTTTCCCGATACAGCCGTTCCAGCATGCTTGAGGCCATAAGACAGGACTATGTCAGGACCGCGAGGGCAAAGGGCCTGCCGGAGGGGCAGGTCATATGGCGGCACGCCCTCAGAAACGCCCTGCTTCCCATTGTGACCATCATAGGGCTCTCGGTGCCGGGGCTCATCGGGGGCAGCGTGATATTCGAGACGATATTTTCAATCCCCGGGATGGGGCAGCTTTATTACCAGTCCATAATGTCCAGGGACTATCCGACGATAATGGGCATCCTGGTCATATTCGCCGTCCTTACCCAGATAGGAAATTTGATTGCCGACATCTCCTACGGGCTCGTGGACCCGAGGATAAGGCTCGGCGGCGCGCGATGAGCCTGAAGGGAATTATCTGGCGGAGGTTCAAAAAAAACTCCCTCGCCGTCATGGGGGCCGCGGTGGTCCTGGCGCTCGTCCTGGCGGCGGTTCTCGCGCCGCTGATATCGCCCTACACGCCCACTCAGATCGACATAGACCACGTCATTGCTCCTCCCAGTTGGCGCCACCCGTTCGGCACCGACGAGCTGGGCAGGGACGTGCTTTCAAGGATGATCTGGGGCAGCCGGATATCGCTCAGCGTGGGTTTCATCGCCATGGGCATAGCGGTGCTCATAGGCATCCTCGTCGGCTCCATTGCCGGGTTTTACGGGGGGAAGGTGGACTCCGTGCTCATGCGCTTCGTGGACATAATGCTCTCCTTTCCGACCTTCATCCTCATCCTCGCCGTGATCGCCATCATCCCGCCCTCCATCTTCACGATAATGGCGGTAATCGGGGTGACGGGGTGGATGGATGTGGCAAGGCTCGTGAGGGCCGAATTCCTGACCTTAAAGCAGCGCGATTTCGTGCTGGCCTCGAAATCGGCCGGAGCAAACAGTTTCAGGCTCATCTTCAGGGAGATCCTGCCAAACGCGCTTTCCCCCGTCTTCGTGGCCGCCACCCTGGGGGTCGCAGGCGCGATACTGACGGAGTCCGCCCTTTCATTCCTCGGCATCGGCGTCCAGCCCCCCACCCCGAGCTGGGGGAACATACTTGCGGCGGGAAAGGACAATATAGAGACCGCCTGGTGGCTCTCCTTCTATCCGGGCCTGGCCATACTGATAACGGTGCTCAGTTACAACCTGGTGGGCGAGGGCCTCAGGGACGCCCTGGACCCGCGCCTCTGGGAAGCCGAGCGGCACAATTAATCACCAATTTGACTTTTTAAATGGGGAGCGACGCGTCCCTTTCCCTTAAATCCCCGGTCCTTATGTGAAATCCTCTCCCTTAAAAGGGAGAGGATTAGGTGAGGGTGATTTTCTAGTTAAAATCCTCCATGCGGAAGATGCTGTAGAAGGGCACGCCCTGGGCCTCCACGTTTTTTTTGCCTTCGTGCTCGCCCCTGTCCAGGAGCACCACGGCGGCAAGGATTTTAAGGCCCGCGGCCCTGGCGGCCTCGATCGCCTTTATGGTGGACTTGCCCGTAGTAAGGACGTCATCGAGTATCACCACCTCATCGCCTTCATCCACGTTGCCCTCGACCTGTTTCATCGTGCCGTGGGTTTTAGGCTCTTTCCTTATCACGAAGGCCTCGATGGGCTTCCCCTTTGTAAAAGAGCAGTAGGCCACGGCCGTCGATATGGGGTCCGCGCCCATGGTGAGGCCCCCGGCGGCCCTGGGGGAAAGTCCGAGTTCCGAAAACCTGTCAAAGACGATGTTGCCGATGAGGTACTGCCCTTCGGGCGAGAGGGTCGCCCTTCTCAAGTCGAAATAAAAATTGCTCATCTTGCCCGATGTGAGCCTGAATATGGGCTGATCGCTTTTTAAAAAGCAGTTTTCCCTGATGAATTTCCTTAACCTCTCCCAATTGGATATCGGATTGGAGATTTGATTGGATATTTGCTCGGGCATGGGGTAGATTTTAGCAGAGCCGTTATAACAAAGACAATTTTGATTTTTTCTTATCCCACCCATCCGCCCGCTGCCAAGATGGTTTTGTTGGCGCTAAGGGCGGGTGGGCGGGACATTCATAAAAATGATAAAATACCTTAACTTTCTTTTAGGATATGAGCGCTACGAATTTTTCCAGGCTTATAGACGGGTTCAGGAAGAGAAGGGTCCTCGTCATCGGGGACCTGATACTCGACAGATACATCTGGGGCAAGGTCAGCAGGATCTCGCCCGAGGCGCCGGTGCCGGTCGTGGACGTCATAAACGACAATTTCATGCTGGGCGGCGCGGCCAACGTGGCAAATAACATCGTCTCGCTGGGGGGCAAGGCCGCGGTGCTGGGCATCGCCGGCAGGGACAGCGCCGGGGAGGTGCTGAAAAAACTCCTGGCCGCCTCCGGCGCAGAGCCGGTCCTGATAGAAGACTCCCGCCCGACGTCGGTGAAGACGAGGGTCATAGCCCACAGCCAGCAGGTAGTCAGGTTCGACACGGAAAACAGGGACCACCTCTCCGGCAGGCAACTGAAGAGCATGCTGGCCCTGGTTGACGAACACGTCTGCCGCGCCGACGCGGTGATAATATCGGATTACAGGAAAGGGGTCGTCTCCGGGGAGCTGATGAGGCACCTGATAAAGACGGCAAAGGGCAAATTCATCGCGGTGGACCCGAAGGTCGGCCATTTCCATCTCTATAAGGGGGTGTCCCTCATAACGCCGAACCTGCTTGAGGCGGCCGAGGGGGCCGGCAGGCCCATAAAGGACGAGGCATCGCTGCTCATGGCCGGCCGCTCCCTTCTGGGCAAGCTCCGGCTGAGCGCCGTCCTGATAACGCGTGGCGACGAAGGGATGAGCCTCTTCACGCGAACAGCGGTCCGGCATATCCCGACTGCGGCCATGAAAGTCTTCGATGTGACCGGCGCGGGGGACACCGTGATCGCGGCCTTCAGCCTCGCATATGCGGGCGGGGCCACGATGGAGGAGGCCGCGGTCATTGCCAACCACGCGGCGGGGATCGTCGTGGCGCAGGTCGGCACGGCCACGGCTGCCGCCGCAGAGCTGAAAAAATCCCTGATGGAAAACGGGCATTGAGCGCCAGCCCCAAAAAACGAAAGGCCGTCGCGCTCCTGTCCGGGGGACTGGACAGCACGCTTGCCATCCTGCTTGTGAAGAGGCTGGGGATCGATGTCACCGCCCTCACCTTCCTCACGCATTTCGGCTGCGACATCTCCGACAGCTCTTCGTGCTCCAAAAACCCGTTTCCGGCGGCGGAGAGATTCGGCTTCACGGTAAAACTCTCCCATCTGGCCGACAAATTCATAGAGATAGTGAAAAACCCGAAATTCGGGCACGGCAGGAACATGAACCCCTGCGTCGACTGCCGGATACTCATGCTCCGGGAGGCCGGGGAGTTCATGCGCATCACCGGCGCGGATTTCATCGTGACCGGCGAGGTGCTCGGACAGCGGCCGATGAGCCAGCGAAGGGACAGCTTCCCCCTCATAGACAGGGAGGCCGGCCTGAAAGGTCTTGTGCTGCGGCCCCTGAGCGCAAAGCTCCTGCCCCCCACACTGGCCGAGGAAAAAGGGTTTTTAGACCGGGACAAACTGATGGACATCTCCGGCAGGGGCAGAAAGCCGCAGATGAGACTGGCCGAGGAGTTCGGCCTCACCGATTACCCCAACCCGGCCGGCGGATGCCTCCTTACCGAGCCGAATTACTCCTGGAGGCTGAAGGAGCTTTTACACTATAACGCCAACCCGCCGGTAAGGGAGTTGAATTTGCTCAGGGCGGGCAGACATTTCAGGATAGGCGCGGCAAAGGTGATCGCAGGAAGAAACGAGGCGGAGAATAATCTCATAGAATCCCTGGCCGCGCCAGGGGAGACGCTTCTAAGGGCGGAGGGCTGCGGAAGCCCGACTGTTCTTATTACAGAGGGCAAATCGGGTCTTGTAGCAGGTCTTGTCACGGGCGGCGATGCCGCGGCAGCTGCTTCCGAAATCATCAGGGCGGCGGCCTCCATATGCGCCAGATATTCCGACAACAAGGATGCCCCCCCGGTGTCGGTTGTCCTGGAAACGGACGGCCGGTCCCGTCTGCTGGCCGCAATGCCGGCCGATGAGGCCTGGCTGGCCCTGCACAGGATACAGATGCCGGAGAAGCCGGGGAAGGGGAAAAGCCGCATTACAACCTGAAGATTTCGGCCTCCATCGTCCCTGTGTCCAGCAGGGCCGCCGTCGATTCCCCCTTGTGGAGCCTCGCAACCTTTCCGGGGCTGAGGATCAGCGCGCCTTTTCCCTTTTCCCTTCGTATATCGGGCCTGTGCAGATGGCCGTAGATGACCGCGTCGAACCTCCCGCTTGCGGCAAGCTCCTCCACCACCCGCGGCTCGTGGACGAGCACCAGCCTCCTGCCATCCAGCTCCAGTATGTGGGGCTGGCTAAAGAGCCGCCCACCCGATTTCTGATGCAGGAGGAGCCGGTCGCCATCGTTGTTGCCGAAGATGCCGGCAAAGTCCGCCTCGAGCAGGTTCAGGGCCTCGAACGTAAAAGGAGAGACCAGATCGCCGGCGTGCAGCACCATCCGCACCTTCTTCGAATTGAAGAAATCCACGGCCTTTCTTATTGATTCCATGTCGTCATGCGTGTCAGACATCACTCCCAAGAGCATTTCGGCCGCCACTTCCTTTTGTTTGAAGATTTTATCCGCGCTCCTATTATATCCCACATCCGGTTTGACAACCGCCGTATTTAAAGGTAAATAGAAATTAAGCTCCGGGCGGCGGCCCCGCCCGGCGGAAAGGAGGCCCGAATGGCCATCTATGTGATCCTCAGCAAACTTACCGACGAGGGCAGGAGGACGATCAAGAACAAACCCCAGAGGATATTCGAGGTCAACAAGGAGCTTGAGGGTATGGGGGTGAAGGTGAAAGAGCAGTTCGCCCTCCTGGGACCGTACGACTTTTTAAACATAGTCGAGGCCCCGGACAACGAGACCATACTCAGGATGTCCGTGGAGCTTGGCGCAAGGGGAAGCATCCAGTTGCTGTCGCTGCCGGCAATCTCCATCGACAAGTTCATTGCCGGGGTGAAATGAACAAAAATAAAATCCCCTGGGAGGCGGCAATCCCCCGCGCCGGAAAAAATCCGCCCCGGAAAAAATCTGCCCGAGGAAAAATCTGATAAAATAGGAATAAAAATGGGGGAGACTGCAGAATGCTCATCGACGTAAGCAGGATGCTCTGCCCGATGCCGGTGCTTACGGCCAAAAAGACACTCGACAGCCTTGCCGAAGGGAAGCTGCTTGAAATAGTCGCCGATGAGACCTCGGCCGGCGACATCAGGGCCTTTATCATGCGCATGGGACACGAGCTTGTAAGTGAAGATGTCCCCCTCGCAAATGAAAAAGACGTGAGGAAGGTCCGTTTCCTGGTAAAAAAGAAATAAAAGCCGGGGGCCACCCCCCTTTGTTCGGAGGCCCCCTTATACGGAGGATCGGTTCATGGGGAAAAGAACCTGTATCCTTATCATCCTTTTTGCCCTGTCAACAGCCTTTCCGCGCGCCGCGCTCGGGACGCCCTCGGGGGGATTGGTCCCCGGCCGCTCCCTCGCCCCTGAACTGGCGGCGGCGCTCTATTCGGGATTCGAGGAAAACAGGGGCCAGGCGGATGCCAAAGCGCTCTTTTTATCGAGGGGGCGCGGATATATCGCCCTCTTTGACGAAGAAGGCGTCACCATTGCCCTCCCCGGCAGATCAAAAAAGAAATCAGCACAGGGCGGACAAGAGCGCACTCTGAATCTTGTGCGAATGGTCTTCGAGGGCGCCTCCCACCGCGGCAGCCCGCGGGGGAAAACGCCGCTCCCCAGGCTGAAGGGCCTTTACCGGCTGCCCGGCAGGAGCAACTATCTCAGGGGCAACGACCCCTCCAAATGGCTCGCCTCCATCCCCCGTTACGAAAAGCTGGACTACGAAGGGGTTTACCCCGGCGCAAGCATAATATTCGGCCCCGCCGCGGACACCTTGAAGAAACACCGGGCCGCCTTCAGTGAAGGGGATTCGGGCGGCAATCGGGGACCGGCGCTCGAGTATGACATCGTTTTGCAGCCGGGGGCGGACCCCGGAAACATCGGGCTTTTTTTCCCGGGGGGGCGGGTATCGGTCAGCCGGGACGGGGACCTCGTGATATCCGCCGGGGCAGGCAGGCTCCTCATGCCGAGACCCCGGATTTATCAGCGGGGGGAAAATGGACGGAAAAGATTAATCGACGGGGGCTTTGTCCAAATCGGCAAAGACAGGGCCGGGTTTGAAATGGCCGCCTACGACAAGGGCCGCGCGCTTGTCATCGACCCTACGATTGCCTTTTCAACCTTCCTGGGCGGGGGGTCGGCGGACCAGGCACAGGGCATAGCAGTCGATTCAAGCGGGGGCATCTACGTAACGGGATTTACGCTCTCGCCCGATTTCCCCGTGAAAAACCAGGCCAGGGCCTTTTCCGGCGGGGCGGCCTTCGGCGATGCCTTCGTAACGAAGCTGACGCTCTCGCCGACTCCGCAGATCGTCTATTCGACCTTCATAGGGGGGCGCAGCGATGACGCCGGATACGCCATAGCCGTGGACTGCTGCGGACAGGCCTACATAACGGGATTTACCAGTTCGCCCGATTTCCCGGCGGTCTCGCCCTTTCAGGGAGGGCTTTCAGGCGGCAGGGACGCGTTTGTAACAAAACTATCCGCGGACGGCACAAAGCTACTCTACTCCACGTTTTTTGGCGGCGGCGACAACGACGAAGGCAGGGGAATCGCGGTCGATGAGGCAACCAACATATATATCACGGGGTTTACGCGCTCCGCGAATTTCCCCCTCGTTAACTCCGTGCGGAAGGTCCCGTCGGGAGACGACGCATTCGCCGCGAAAATCCTTGCCGGAGGGAGCACACTGGGATACTCCGTGCTCCTTGGCGGGGGGTCCGATGACGACGGGGCGGCGATAGCGGTGGACGCCTCGGGCAACGCATTCGTGACCGGCTCCACCGGCTCGACGGACTTCCCCGTGACCGTAAACGCATATCAGCCGGCCCTTCGGGGCGCGCAAAACGCCTTCCTTACGAAGCTCGACCCCAACGGGAACATGCTTTTTTCCACCTTCCTCGGCGGCAGCGCAAGCGACGCGGCCGCCGCAATCGCGCTCGACTCGGCCGGGGCCGCATACATAACCGGAAGCGCCACATCGCCCGATTTCCCGCTCATCATCGCCATACAGCCTTTAAGAGGGGCCAGGAACGCCTTCATCTCAAAATTCAGCCCCTCCGGCGGCCTGCTCTATTCGACCTTCCTGGGCGGCAGCGGGCAGGATTTAGGAGGCGGCATCGGGGTCGATGCCATGGGAAACGCATATATTGCCGGGCAGACCAGCTCTACGGACTTCCCGCTTAAAAACGCCGTGCAGGGGCTCACTCCCGGGGAAAACGTCTTTGTATCGGAGATAGATTCGGTCGGCAGCGCCCTTGTTTTCTCCACGTACCTGGGCGGCAGCGGAAACGATTTCGGGCTGGCCATAGCGGTAGACCCTTCCGGCTCCGTCTTCGTCGCGGGCGGCACGACATCGCCGGATTTCATAGCCGTAAATGCCGTGCGGAGTTTTGGGGGCGCAACCGACGCCTTCGCAACGAAGATTGCGCCCTCTCCGAACTCTCCCCCCTCGGCGCCGGCGCTCGTCAGCCCCTCCGACGGGCAGCTCGGCGTCGGCTCGTCCGTCACCTTCACCTGGAACAAGTCCACCGACCCGGACGGCGACCCGGTGACATATGAATTCTTCCTCTGCACAAACCGCGATTTTAACGGATGCCCGCCAAGCCCGATCGTCGTGAAGACCGCCGCCTCGAAAGGCAAGGGGGCACTCCCGGCGAATGCGCGCGCCGCGCTTTCCATGTTATTATTTACCACCGTTTTTTGGGGAGCAAAGGGAAGGAGAAAGAGGCTCTTGTTGATGCTGGCTGCGGTGATCGTCCTTGCGCCCCTCGCGCTGGTCTCATGCGGCGGGGGGGGCCCGTCCCCATCTTCGAATGTGGTGCAAAATACCGTCTCCGGCCTGCCCCATAACACGACCTTCTTCTGGAAGGTGATCGCCCTTGACGGAAGGGGAGGCAGCGCCGACAGCGGCACTCATTCCTTCAAGACCGGATGACGATCGAACTTTTCCTTGTAATCCTCGAATCGGTCCTCCTGGCCTTCACCGTCCTGCTGCTGCTGGACAGCATCAGAGAGGGACGGGCCAGGTCAAGGCTCCTTCTTGAGGTGGACAGGGCCACAAAGACATTCACGCGTCTGGAGTATTTTCTCTCCGTCGTCGATTCCATGGCGGACGCCCGGCACGAGGTCATGGGGCTGATAACCGGCAGGTACCCGGGCGGCGACGACAGGAAGCGCACAAAGGACATAGTAAACGCCATTGAGAAGGCCGGGAAGGCCGGGGTCCAGGTGAAATATCTCCTGCCGCGATTTCACGACAGGCTCTACGTAGGCTGCCTCTATTCAAGCGCGGGCGCCCAGGTCAGATACAGCTCATGCCCCATCCTGCACGACCTCAGATACATGACAATCGACGACCGGGTGACCGTCATAGGCATACCGGAGGGCGCAGGCGAAAAAGAGGCGACCAAGAAGGGCTACAAGATAATATCCGAGGGGCTCAATTCGGTCCTCAGGGAGCATTTCAACAACTGCTGGGGCGCGGCGACACCCTACGGCGAATACCTCAAAGAGGTCATCAGAGAGACGAAGGCCTCGCCAAGACAGCTTGCCATCGAGCTGAAGATAGACGAAAAGGACCTGGAAAAATTCTACAGGGACGCCTGATTTTCAGTCCGGCCCTCTCCCGGATTGACCCGCCCCCGCCCTTTCAATGACCGCCCTTTCAATGTTACAGCAAAATGATAATGTCCTATATTAGCAAAGTAGAAATGTCCTATAGACGGGTTATGATTTCCTTCTTTGAAGGAGGAGGTCATGCCGGGAAGGGACATTATCGGAATGAGCGTGCGGGA
>JAJYJK010000096.1 GCA_021789555.1 Nitrospirota bacterium | reverse complement strand
AGCGCGGCGCCCACTACTATAGATTAACCCTAACGTTGCATACAAGGGTTTTTTGTCATTCCGGCCAGAATTTTATTTTATTAAGGATAAAATCGGGCGGAATCCTTCCGAAAAAGAAGGATTCCCGACGCGCGGAGCCCGTCCCGGCTTGTCCGGGGTTGCGGGAATGACATCTGTGAGGCATTACCTGTGACCTTCTTTAAATGGATTTAAAAATTAAAATAGAAATTGCCTTATAAATACAATTATAAGGTCTGAGGACTTTTTCGAGTCAATATAGGAACTTTTCCCTATGAATATAGGAGATATTCCCGATTTCCATTGTCCTGGCGGACTGTTACTATGAAGTCAGGGAAGCAGGGAAGATGGGATGAAGAGAAAAAGCAAAACAGGAGAAAGGAGGACTGCAGCGATGATGACGGTAATGATGGTGAACAATCGGAAGGTCGGGAAAAAGGGGCCGGAGTTTGTCATCCGCAGCAAGGGTGTCAAGGCGGCGCTCATAGTCCTGGGCGTAATCGGTTTTGCGATGTCGGTGGCATTTCCCTACGGCCTGGGACTGGTGGCCTTCGTGGCGCTCATCGCCGTAATAGGTGCCATCGCCGCGGTGGGATATGCCTGCTACGGCCTGGTGAAGGACATGTTCGGCAAGACGGCGGGTTTCGGATATACCCCGACAACCGCTTATATGACAGGCGTAAAGACGAGGAAAAAAAGGGTGGAAGGCCATTCCGAGGAAGAGGAAAAGAAGTAGGCGCAGCTAAGGCAACAGGAAGGGGGAAAGCCGATGTACAAGGCAGGAGAGATCGCGGTAAAAGGGTCGTACTGGAGCCCCGTGGACGGCCGGCGAGTCGATCTGCGCGAGGCAGGGATGCTGCCCGGTGGCAGGGCCATGGGTTTTTTGAGGATTTCGCCGCTTCTTCTGATTTTTGCCGCACCCCTTTCCGGGATGATGTACGTCATGTTTTTGCCGTTCCTGGGGATTGGCGTATTCCTGGTTTCATGGCTGGTGCCGGTCGCGGGCACACTTGTGTCGGCCGCGGCTACCGGTCTGCGCGTTTGCAGCGGGCATGAGACCAGGAATAAACCGTCCGCCGAACACCCATCGAGGGCCTATCTGGCGGGCGCGGGGAAAAAAGTCAGAAAAGACGATTCCCGTCCCCGGGCCGGAAGACGCAAGCAATGACTGGAAGGCGGGCAATAAGAAAGGAGGTGTGTTGAAAATGCATACACTTTTTGATTTTATCACGCGCACGGACGCTGCGGAGTACGGACTGATGCTGTTTTTCATCCTCGGGTTCATCGTCTTTCTGCAGGTAATGAAACCCAGGCCCTTCAGACAGGTGGTGGAGATGGCGGCGAGCGACGTCAGGTTCCTGAAATCTCAGAGCCGGGGGCGGCTCTTGCGGCTTGCCAGGAACACCGCGTTTGCGCCCGTGTACTTCATGTTCTATCTCGTCTCGCTGCCTTTCCTTTTTGTCCAGGGCATGGCCACACCGTTGGCAACCGCCGAGTGGAGCCCGGTGCGGGCCTATTTTACCGGCCGGAAGGCCAGGAGCAAGAAGTCCGCGGATGAAGACGCCGGCAACAGGCCGTAGGCCCGGCAGGAGGGAAACGATGAAAATGAGCGTTATCGCGAAAGTCCCGGGGTTCCTGGCGGCCGCGGCCCTTCTGGCGCTGCTTCTGGCCCCCGGGCCGCCCTCATGGGGCGCCGCAAAACAATGGAAGGATGTCCCCGGCACGGTTGTTATCGATGAGATCCCGCCTGTAGCGCGCGTGGTCGCCTGGCAGGACAAGTTCGGCCCCGTCACCTTCAACCACAAGATGCACACGGGCTTCACGAGATGCGAGACATGCCACCACACGCACAGGAATACCGCCTACGGGCTTTGCGACAATTGCCACACGCAGGTCCCCGGGCTGTTTGTGGCCTCCGCGACCCATATGTTCATGGGTTGCAAGTACTGCCACGGGGGATACTCCCCGGCAAAGCCGTGGATGCCAAGCCTGAAGACCGCTCTTCATAAGACGTGCTTTGGCTGCCACGTGGGCATCGGAGAGCTGGGCGTTTCGCCCGCAGGGTGCGCCCAGACGTGTCATACGGGGGAAGCGGGCCATATGGGTAAAAAAGCCGGCCATATGGGAGGGAAAACGGAGAAAGCCGGCCAAATACGGCAAGCGGCGCCCAAGTTATGAAAAGAGGAGGGCATGGATATGTCTGATGACAAAAAAGATAAAGATAAAGATTCGAAACGGGACGCGCCCGGGGCGACCGGCAGGCTCACCAGGAGGAAATTCCTGGGCCTTTCGGCCCTGGCCGGGGCGGCGGCCGCAAGCGCGCCCGTGATTGCCCGCGCCGGCCAGAGCCAGGGCGCCCCGGAGTTCGGCGGATGGCCGAACGCCTATGGCATGCTGTCCGATTTCACCCTGTGCGTGGGCTGCAGGAGCTGCGAGAGGGCGTGCAACGAGGTCAACCGCCTGCCCGCACCGGATGCGCCTTTTGACGACGCCTCGGTCTTCGAGCAAAGCCGGGTGCCTTCGGCAAAGGCATACACCGTTGTAAACCGTTACAAGACAGGCGACCCCTCCAGGCCCATAATGTACAGGAAGATCCAGTGCAACCACTGCCTGGAGCCGGCGTGCGCCACCGCCTGCCCCATCCATGCGTATACGAAGACCCCGGAGGGCCCCGTCCTCTACGACAAGGACCTCTGCTTCGGCTGCAGGTGCTGCGTTATTTCGTGCCCCTTCAGCATGCCGGCATACGATTATGAAAGCGCCCTCGACGCCAGGATCGTAAAGTGCATCTTCTGTTATCCCAGGATCAAGGAAGGCAAACAGCCCGCTTGCGCGGAGGCCTGCCCGGGCGGCGCCCTGACCTTCGGCCACAGGGCCGAGCTGATCGAGGTCGCCAGGAAGAGGATTGCCGGCCACCCCGGCAGGTACATAGACCATATCTACGGAGAGCACGAAGTCGGAGGGACATCATGGCTCTATCTCTCCAGCGTGCCCTTCGAGAAGCTCGGGTTCCCCGCCGGACTTCCCAACAAGCCCGTGGTGGAGCTTGCCAAGGGGTTCATATCCAGCGTGCCGGTCATCTTCACGACATTCCCTGCCATATTCGGGATGGTATACGGCATAGCGCGCGGCAATGAAAAGGCGGCCACGAAAGAGGCCGGGGAGAAGGAGGCGCATCATGGCTGAGAACCTTGAGGAGTTCACCCGGGCTGCCGCTCCGCCGCATGTCTTCAGGCAGTGGTTCATGGACAAGCTGTTCATGGGGATGAGCGTACGGGAATATTCGCGTTCCATCGCCACGCCGTTTAATCTGATAGCCGCGCTCATCCTGGCGGCCTCGGCGCCGGTCTTCTACATGCGGTACGTGCACGGGCTGGCCTCGGTCGTCGACGCGTCAAACTACTATCCCTGGGGCATTCTGCTTTCCTGGGGTATATTCGCCGGGGAGCCGCTTTACGCCTGCGGGTTTGTGATGGCCGCCGCCTACTACATATTCGGCATAAAGAGCTTCCGGCCCTTTGTGCGGGTAGCGGTCCTGGGCGGCATGCTCGGGTATATATTCGCGGCCTCCTATCTTCTCATAGACCTCGGGCGGCCGTGGCGCATATATTACCCGACCATCGTCAATTTCGGGACGTCCTCGGTCTTGTTCATCATAGCCTGGCACGTTGTGCTCTACATCACGGTCCAGGTGCTGGAATTCTCGCCGACCATCCTGGAGTGGCTGGGGGCGAAGCGCCTGCACGCCTGGGCGGTCTCGGCGACCGTGGGGCTCGTCGTAGGCGGGATCATCCTCTCCACGGTGCACCAGTCGGCCCTGGGCGCCCTCTATCTCATGACCCCGGGCAAGGTGCAACCCCTGTGGTATTCCTCGTACCTGCCGGTGCTGTTTTTCAGCTCGGCGGTCTACTGCGCCATGTCGTTTGCCATCCTGCTGGTCTATGCCGGGGTGCGTTATTTCAAGGACAAGAGCGACGAGGCCTTTCTGAGGGGCGCGCCGGCGCTAACGCTGAAACTTGGCAAGGGGGCGGCCATTGCCATGTATGTGTACTTCGCCCTGAAGGTGCTCGCCCTGGCCATGGACAACCGCTGGGCGTACCTGTTTACCGGCTGGGGCTATTGGTATCTGGTTGAGCTGCTGGGCTTTGTTGCGGCGCCCATGCTCCTGCTCACCCTGGCGGTCAGGCGCGAAAGCATCGGGCTGGTGCGGTTTGCGGCGCTCTGGGCGGCTGCGGGGGTAGTGCTGAACAGGTTCAATGTCAACATTATCGCCTACAACTGGTATCTGCCCCAGCACTTCGAGCAGATAATTCCGGCCCCAACGGAAGTCATGATGGTCGTGGCGATGGTGACCTTTCAAATCCTGTGTTACAGGTGGATATGGAACAGGTTCCCGGTGACCCGGGAGCTGCCTGAATACAGGAACGCGCACTAAACGCCTTGGAAGGGTGCGTTTTATGGAGAAGGACCGATGAAAGCCAGGTGCCCCATGAAAACCAGGCGCCTCATGAAAACCAGGTGCTTGTTTGGCATTGCCCTTGTCCTTTTTCTGGCGCTTCACGCGCGCGTTTCCGGCGCAAGCCAGGCGGCGGGCGGCGCGCTTCCGGCGGCAGGCTCTGAAAAACGGTGTCTGACCTGCCATGGGAAAGAAGGGCCGGTCCTGAGGTTCCCCGACGGGGAGGTCTTGCAGACGTATGTGGACCCCGGGGCCTTCGGCAGGTCGGCCCACCGGTCTCTCGGATGCAGCGGGTGCCATCTGAAATTCAAGGGGGGGCGCCACCCCAACCGTTTCTTCAGGGGCGAGCTCGAGTACCGGGTAATGGAATCCGGCAGGTGCCTGGACTGCCATCCCGAAGGGGCGATTGAGTCCAAGGGCCCTCATGCGGAGCTGTTCAAGGGCAGGCGAAGCGGCAAGCCGGTCATCTGCACCGATTGTCACAGCGCGCATTCCATAGGCGTCTTCGATGGGGGCGATGGGCAGGAGAACTACTGCCTTGCCTGCCACCGCCGCGATGAGGAGCTGCTCTTCAGCGACAAGCAGGCCATATCCATCCGCGTGAGCCTCTCGGAGCTCAGTCGGTCGCCCCACAAGGACCTTGCCTGTTCCGACTGCCACTTCGGTTTCTCCGCGGAGGACCATCCCCGCCGGATGTTCGGATCGAAGCGGGAATATATGGTATCTTCCGCCCGGATGTGCAGGCGGTGCCATTTCGACAAATACGCAAGCTGGGCCGAAAGCGTCCACTACAGCAAACTCGACGAGGGCATGCTGGGTTCCGCCACCTGCGTAGACTGCCACGGCGGGCATGCGGTGGTGGCCCTGGGAGCAAACAGGCCCCTGACCGTATCCAAATGCGCTGCGTGCCATGCCGGGGCCTACCGGGTATATGCAGGCAGCGTCCACGGAAAGGCGCTGCTGGGCGGCAACGCGGATGTGCCCATATGCACCGACTGCCACTCCTCGCACCGCATACAGAGCGCCTCCGCAAACGGTTTCCATGACTCGGTCCCCGAGATATGCGCGAAATGCCATGGCAACGCCGCCGTCATGGGCCGCTACGGCCTGTCCGCGGGCGTGGTTAAAACCTATCTCGCCGATTTCCACGGCCTGACGCTGAGCCTTTACAGGAAAGAAGAGGCCGGAGCGGGCTACCGGCCGGACAAGCCGATGGCCGTCTGCACGGATTGCCACGGCGCCCACGATATCGCCTCCGTGACGGGCGCGGACATACGCACGCTCAAGCTGAGGCTGCTGGGGAGGTGCCGGAGGTGCCACCCGAATGCGACCGTGAACTTCCCGGGCGCCTGGCTTTCCCATTACGAGCCGAGCCTGAAAGTCGCTCCCGTCGTCTTCATCGTCGCGCTCTTTTATAAAATCATAACGCCGCTCATGATATTGGGCCTGCTCATCCAGATAATCCTGCAGGTCTGGCGTTACCTTGCAAACAGGTAGACATAATGTAATAAACCTGTCCAACCTTAAACGCGTGGGTTAAGCTTTAAGGTCGGGAAAACCAAAGGCTCAGAGCCACAATTAAGGAGGACAGGTTATGTATAAGTGTAGCACCAAGTATGT
>JAJYJK010000095.1 GCA_021789555.1 Nitrospirota bacterium | reverse complement strand
GCCCTGGACAGGGGTTACGCTGTGACCGCATTCGTGCGCAACCAGGCCAAAATGGACGTGTCACACAAAAATCTCTCGATTTTCCAAGGCGATGTCCTTCATCCGGAGGAAGTCGATGCGGCCGTAAAAGAGCAGGACGCGGTTCTCTCGGCATTGGGTTTAACCAAGGGCTCTCCCAAAACGATCTGCGCCGACGGGATAAGGAACATCATCGCCGCCATGAAAAAGTATGAGGTCAAACGACTTGTCGTCGAGTCAGCCTGTGGGGTAGGAAATACGAGGAACAAGGGGTTCTATGCCAGGGTATTGTGGCTGATTATCAGAGACAGAATTAAGGACAAGGAGGAAATGGAAAGGGAAATCGAGGAAAGCGGGCTCGAATGGGTGATAGCCCGCCCGGTCGCATTGACGAACGGCGAAAAGACCGGATCGTACAGGGCCGGCCCTGATCTCAAGCTTGGTTTTTTCCCAAGGGTTTCCCGCGCCGATGTGGCCGATTTCATGCTTTCTCGGCTTGAAAGCGACAAATTTGTACATGAAATGCCGACAGTTAGCCTTTAAGAGCCCCCGGCGCTTGTCAGCGCCGGAGACCAGCTGTCATCGACTGTGCACTTTTTGTGCACCAGACAAGGAAGAACAAGAGAGAACAAGGGAGAAAACGGGGACACCAGCGCAAGATACTTAGTAATCAGCAGGTCGTGGGTTCAACCCCCATCCCCGGCTCTTTAAAAACAAGGAGTTATCGCTTTCAATTAGAGCGTGCCACCTCAAAATTGCGCAGTTGATTTTTGTGAATCGGTGATAATGTGTACCAAATAAGGCACATTTTGTAAAAGACAGAGACCCTGTCTTTAGAGCACTTTTCTCCTTTTCGCTGCTTTTTTTTTGGCCGCCCCTGACTTTCCTGTCTTCGTCTTCACCCGAACTGTTTTCTTGTCAGCCACCTTCAGGGATGCCTTGGAACTTTTGAGCGACGAACTTCTTTTCGGGGGTTTGGTCTTGGCAGATTTAACCGCCTTCTCCGTACGTCGGGGCATGGATGAAACAGCGTCAGATGCCAATATCGACGGATCACTGAAGGCGCCGGGAATGGGCCGTCCGGACCCTTGCAACTCGATACCGAATGTTGAAGACAGGTCGACCTCTTCCAGAACTCTTGAGCTTTTCCTGGCGGCCCTGGCAAGCAGTTTCTCTTTGTGCCCTGAAATTGCCTGCTGTATGAGATCACCCATCTCCACATTTCGCATCCTGAAAAACAGTTCAGGGCTTTCGTCAAGCCGCGCGCCGATGCCGTAAAGCGTCGCCGCCACGTGCTTGCACATGCCAGCCCAGTCGGGGCATGAGCAGTTAAAGGTAATCTCCTTCGGGTGCGGGAACATGCCGTCATCCTTATGAATGAAAATTTCTCCTAACATCTTGGGGAAACTGCCGCTGATCAGTTCCTGGAGTGATTCGAGCATTCCCTGGCATTGGCTGAGAATGGTCTGCCATCTCTCCTTTTTAAGCGTCTTTATGCTGACGACTACCGAATACGGCTTTGACTGCGATCCCTGGACAAGGGCGCGCGCCACGCCTGAGTCTATCTGGAGGTCAAGCACTGCACCGTGGCGGACATAACTCCGTCCCCTGCCAATGCGGTTATCATAATCGGCATATCTCTCAAGGTTGAGGTTCCACGCCTTGCCCCACCAGGTACGGGCAATCTTAGTGCCCTGAAGTATCACTGGCTTCAGGTTCGGGTTTTTTTTGGATAGCTCTTTCAATTTTTTGGCAGCCCGCGCCTTCTTTTCAGCTACCGGTACATACGGAGGATAATAGCCCCAGTATGACATCACTCGCTCCTTTAAATGATAGAAATAATCGCGCCTATTTTATCACGGTCAGACAGACAGCGAAAAGAGAGCAAATAGTTCTTCATTGTCCATCTTCGTTATCCAGTCCTCCCCGCCAGGCTGAATTATTTCCTGGGCCAGCTTCGTTTTGCTTTCTATCATCGTGTCGATCTTTTCTTCAATCGTTCCTTTGGTCAGAAATTTGTGGACGAGCACGTTTTTCTTCTGGCCGATCCTGAATGCCCTGTCCGTCGCTTGATTCTCTACGGCGGGGTTCCACCAGCGGTCGAAGTGGATGACGTGGTTGGCCTCCGTTAGGTTCAGGCCGACACCGCCAGCCTTTAATGACAATATCATGAACGGGACATATTCGCCGCTTTGGAACTTCCCGATCAAATCCTTTCGCCTTGCCACAGCCGTGGCGCCATGCAGAATGAGACCTTCTCTTCCGAAAACGCCGTCCAGATATATTTTGAGAGGTTCGGTCATCTCTTTGAACTGGGTGAAGACCAGGACCTTTTCCCGTTTTTCAAGGATCGTCTCGCAAATCTCTCTCAGGCGGGCGAACTTGCCGCTTTCGGCCTCGTCAAATCCTCCTGAGCCAAGGTACTGGTCGGGGTGATTACAGAGCTGCTTGAACTTCATGAGTGACGACAAAATCAGGCCCTTTCGCTGAATGCCCTCAGTCCTCTCTATCCTCTCTCTGAGTTCGCGCACCATCTCATTGTAGAGGAGTATCTGTTTCTTGCTTAAATCGGCATAGGTCTTCATCTCGACCTTCTCGGGCAAGTCGGATATGACGGCCTTGTCCGTTTTTAGACGCCTGAGTATATAAGGGCCTATTATTCGGCGTAGTTTGGCAAACCCCTCCGGCGACTGGCGGAGGTCCTTTGCGAATCTGCCAAACTGCTCGGCGCTGCCCAGCAGCCCTGGATTGATGAAATCGAATATCGACCACAGGTCTGAGAGCCTGTTTTCAACCGGGGTGCCGGTCATGGCGATCCTGTTTTGCGCCTTAAGCCTTTTGATGCCTCGCGTCTGCTTTGCGCCGGGGTTCTTTATTGCCTGAGCCTCGTCAAGGATTACGTAGTTCCATTCCTGCTCAGACAGCCATTCGTACCTCTGAACCATGGAGTAGGTTGTAATCACGAGATCGATGCCATTGGGCGTCCTGCCGTCTTTAAGTTCAAGCTTTTTTCCGTCAGAGGCGCCCGGATGGGCAATGGAAAAAACAAGGTCAGGGGCAAATCTGTTGATCTCATTCTCCCAGTTCGAAAGCAGTGAGGCCGGGATCACAAGCAGACTCGGCTGATCAGGATTTTGGGACTTGATGATGCTCAGCAGTGCAATGACCTGGACGGTCTTTCCAAGACCCATGTCGTCTGCCAGGCAGATGCCCATCTTTAGTGAATGAAGAAAACCAAGCCAGTTTACCCCTTTCTGCTGATACGGACGGAGTTCCGCTCTGAAGGTCTTCATTGTCTTTGAAGGGTCGATCAACTCAGGGTCCCGGAGTTTTTTCAGCACGGAATCCATCCATTTGCCGTTGGCGACCTCTATGGCTTGTAAATCATCACAAACGCCCAGCGCCGCTCTTGGGTTTAATTGCATGCGCATCGCATCTTTGAAGCTGAAGCCGCCCGCCGCGATCATCTTCTTTGATTTCTCATATGCAGCAAGGGCCTGTTTCAATTTCTCCGGATCGACCGCAACCCATTTATTCTTTATCCAGGCAAGCCCCTCTGATTTCAGAAGCAAGTTTCGGGCCTCCTCCTCCGATATGGCTTCATCCCCAAGCAGCAGTTCCGGCCTGAAGTCCAGAAGCGCCTCCATCCCAATATGGGTTGGCTGCTTGTCGCCAGCGGTGATGCGCAATTTTGGCCCGGAGGCGGCCCCTTTCCACCAGTTGGGTATCCGGCAAAGAATTCCGGCATTCTCATAAAGCGGTATCTCTTTTAAAAAAGTAAAAGCCTCCTGAGAGGTCATTGCAAGCGGATGGAATATCTCTCCCGACTCTACCAGCTCGCCAATCAAAGGGCTATCCTTGGCTGCAACGTGAACAGTAGAGAGCAGGTCGAGGAGCTTTTCATTGTCCTCGCCGAATTCCTCAAGCGCATATTTCAAGGGCAGATGTCTTGACGCCCCCTGGGAATTGAGCGCCGTCGAATATGTCGCAAGGAAGGCAAAAGGGGCGTCGTCTCTTTTGTTTTCAACCAGATGGAAATATACCCTGCCCACCAAATGTACATTCGGGCTATATGACCTGATGAACTCTCCAACTGTCCCCTTATAATGTTTGATTTCATCCGAAAGGCATCTGTTAAGCCTTTCCCACGTATGTTCAAGCAACGCTGTGCTTAGATACTCGCCGCCTGTTATCAGGGGGGCATTATCAAGGATTTCCAGGGCTTCGCCGGGCGAAAGAGAAACCGTGACCTTTTGTCTGATCTGTTCCAGGTCTGGTGTCAGACTTATCTTCTTTGCGAATAATCCTGCAAATGTCCGCCAGAAGCTGAGTGAATCGGAAAGTGGGACAGATTTATCGCTGAAGCCAAGAAAGAGAAATGCCGGGTCCCGGTCTTCACTGAAGCGGCGGAATATCTCTTTTTCTAATAACTGCCTGCTTTTGGGTATTCGTTCTTCCGATGGCGACCACTCAAACTGAATATCTCCACCTGGCATTATAACGGCATGCAGTTCCTGGTTCGTCATGTATGCTCTTTACGCGCCTTGGCGCAAGTGAACAGTCTGCCGGCAGCCTCCGGGCACTGAAACGGAGCTTCCCCAGCGGGCCGGACATGCAACTGAGGAATCTTTACATGAATGAAGGTCTAAAATGCTCACCTTTCTTGTCCTCCCACTAGCCAAGCCGCGGCCGAAGGAGTACTTATCCCCGGGGGCACTTCCCCTGTTCTTAATGGTTCAAGAATGATAAGGTGAAGAGATGCCATGGGAAATTCCTTTGCTGCCTCAATTAGCGCTCTGATTTCCCGCTGGTGAGTGGCAGGGTCATCGAGGTTTGCACACACCTGGATCAGTTCTAGCCGATTATCGGGGTAGCGCGCCATGAAATCGACTTCAAGTCCGGCTCCGGTGCGGATATAGGAGACCTCGGCTCCGCGCCGTTCGAGTTCAATCCTCACCGCGGTTTCAAGAGCATGGCCGATGTTTGCGCGCCCGCTGCGGTCAAAGACAGGTATCAGTCCATGATCAACCGGATATGCCTTGCGCGGATTCACCATCTTTCTGCGAAGTGATGCTGACTCAAGCCAAACCGTTCGCACGAGAAAACAGTCCTCAAGATAGCCAAGGAGCTGATGGAGGGTATCCTTGGAGACCGCAATTCCCTGCGATTTGAACGGGGCATAGAACTTCTCCATACTGAACATTGCCGCCGGATTGCCCAGCAGGTGCCGCACCAGCCAGCGCAGTCCTGTTATGTTGGTGACGTTATGTCTCTCAACGACATCGCGCAGCAGCGCGACATCCACATAGTCCGCAAGCAACCGTTTCCTGGTGGCGGAATCAAGCGCCTGTGCCTCTGGGAATCCGCCGATATCGAGATAATCCAGCAGGGCCCGCTCCAGTGAAGAACGTTCACGCGCAGAAGGAAGACCCGGATGCCTGGGGAGTTCATGCCCATGGTGACGCAGATATTCTTCGAAACTGAACGGGTGGATGACTACTTCCCATGCCCTCCCCCGCATGGCTGTTGCAATTTCCCGGCTGAGCAGGGCCGCAGAAGAGCCGCTCAGAAATATCTCGACCTTTTCCGAATCCAACAGTCTCCTGATAAAGCGCTCCCATCCAGGAACCACCTGGATCTCATCGAAACACCAAGTTACCACTTCCTTCCCCCGCCACGCGGGGAATCGGCGGTAATACTCCTCGATTATAAGATGCAAGTCACCGGCTGCAAGACCGGCAAGCAATTCGTCCTCAAAGTTGATGTATGGCAGCCGCTCGCGGTCTATCCCCCGGCCTAAGCGCTCACGCCGGAGCTAATGCAGAAAGGTTGTCTTGCCGGCACGGCGCATGCCGATTATGGCCGTTACCTTGCCCGGCAGGCTGATGGTTCCGCTGATGCGGCGCTCAGTCCCCTCAGGCAGAGGGCCGTGAGCGAATCCGCGAGCTTTTCGATCATTCGCTGGCGGAAGGGGCTTTGCGGCAAGTTTTTCATAGAAGTCATTTTCTCCTTTTTAAAAGGAGAAAGTCAAGCATATTTCTCCTTTTTTCAGGGAGGATATAGGATGAGAACCGCCTTCCAACGGGCAATGAAAACCAATCCGTCCAATCCGATTGTGCACTTTTTGTGCACCAGACAAGGGAGAACAAGGGAGAAA
>JAJYJK010000004.1 GCA_021789555.1 Nitrospirota bacterium | reverse complement strand
GGGCGCCGGGGACATTAGCGGGGCGCTGAAATCCTACCTGGCCGCCGCCCGGATAGACCCGCAATACGCAGCCCTGGACTACAGGATGGGCCAGTGCTATGAGGCGGCGGGCGATTACGCCGCGGCAAGGAAGAGCTATGTCGAGGCCCGCGACTACGATACGCTCCGTTTCCGGGCAGACAGCCGGATTAACGCAATCATCCGGCAGGTCGCCGGCAGGTCCACCAGAGGACCCGCCAGTGGGCTATATCTGGTGGACGCCGCCCGTTTCTTCGAGGAGGCAAGCCCAGGGGGCATCCCCGGAGACAACATCTTCTATGAGCATGTGCATATGAATTTCCATGGCAACTACCTGCTGGCCGAGGTGATGCTCAGGCAGATCGGCCGGATATTGCCAAACTGGACAAAAAATAAAGAGGGCGCCAGTGTCCTCTCCGAGGAGCAGTGCGAAAAGCGGCTCGCCTTCACAGGCTATGACCATCGCAGGGTTTATAAAGACGTGGCCGGCAGACTGCGGCAGCCTCCCTTTACAAACCGGCTCGATAACGCCAGGGAACTGGCCCGCTACCAACAGGCCGTCGCCGCCCTGGGCAAGTATGCCTCGGCTGCCGGGATGCAGGAGGCCGCGGAGGAGTACCGGCAGGCCCTGGGAGTGTCATCCGCCGGGGGGCCGGGGTCAGACCCGTGGCTGCATTACAACTATGCGGTGCTCCTCTCGGAGGAGAAAAATTATGCAGAGGCGGCCGTCCAGTTCCAGGCCGCCCTCCGGCAGTTGCCCGAATACTACCTGGCCCATGAAAAACTCGCGGAGGCGCTCGCCAAGCTGGGGGATTTCAAGGGGGCTGTCGCGGAGTGCGGGAAGGCCCTCCGGATAATCCCCGATTATTATTCGGCGGACTACACGCTTGCCTTCGCCCTTGGAGAGCTTGGCAGATTTGACGAGAGCATACGGGTTTACAGGGGGCTTTTAAAGACCCAGCCGGAGATGTCCATGGGCATATATAACGAGATCGGGCGCGTATTTGTCCGGCAGGGCAAGTACCGGGAGGCTGCGGACGCCTTTAAAAGCGCGCTTGGGGCCGGAGGGAACGAGGCCCCCGACGTCCACTATAATCTGGGATACGCGTTAAAAAAACTTGGCAGGCAGGACAGGGCCGCCGGCGAGTTCGATCAGGCCATAAAGGGTTATCTGATCGAGGTCAAGGGAAATCCGGGGTCCGCTGCCGACGAGGCGGCCCTTGGAAACGCCTATGCCGAGAAAGGCGACTTTCAATCGGCCTCCGCCCGATTCCGGAGGGCGGTGGAGCTTGACCCTACGGATTTAAACAGCCGGTACGGCCTCATAAAATCACTCGAGGCGGCGGGCCGGTGCGAAGAGGCCATCGAGGCGGCCCGCAAGGCCGCCGATGCGCTGTCGGGCGCGGGCGACATGGACGCCGCCCGGGGCCTGCGGGCATATATGGAGTCCATGGAGGCCAAAAAGGCGGCAAAATTTTAGATGGCTCCGATAAATGGAGGGCTTGAAAATATTGAAGATTATGGCCTTTGTAAGTTATCCTTAAACGCGAGGTCTTGATTTCTGGCATGGGATTTAGAGACAAGAAAATCGTTGTGGTAATGCCCGCATACAATGCGGCGGCCACCCTTAAAAAGACTTATATGGACATACCGATGGAATGGGTGGATGAGATCCTGCTCGTTGACGATTTCAGCCGCGACGGGACGGTCGAGGTCGCAAAATCCCTTAACCTGAAGGTGGTCGCCCATTCATATAACATAGGGTACGGCGGCAACCAGAAGACCTGTTATCTTGAGGCCCTCAAAGACGGGGCCGATATCATCGTGATGCTCCACCCGGACTACCAGTACGACCCTCGCATCATCCCGGACCTGGTCAAACCGCTCCTGGATGGGCGGACGGACGCCGTCTTTGCCTCCAGGATGCTGCACAAGCCCCTTCGTGGAGGAATGCCGCTCTATAAATTCATAGCCAACAAGACCCTTACTTTCATTGAGAACCTCGCGATGGGGCTGAAACTCTCCGAGTATCATACCGGTTACCGCGCCTACGGGCGAAATGTCCTTGAGCGGGTGCCTTTTCTTGACAACTCAAACGGCTTCGTCTTCGACAATGAGATAATCGCGCAGCTCGTGCACTTCGGTTTCAGGATAGAGGAGATACCGGTCAGGACCCACTACGGAGTGGACTCCTCGTCGGTCGGATTCCTCTCCAGCATGAGATACGGTTTCGGGGTGCTAAGGACGATCATGAGGTTTATCTTTCACAGGCTCGGACTGAGGGAATACCGGTTTCTGGAAGAAAAGAGTTGAACCCTTCTTCTCGCCCGTGCCCTGTCTGCCGCAGCCAAGACCTGACTGAATACCGTGAAATCGACGGCGCCCGCCGGCTCCTGAAATGCACGGACTGCGGCCTCGTTTTCCTGGACCCGGTCCCCGGGGACCTGTCGGTCTTTTACGAGGGATACAGGCGGGAAGGGGGGAAGCGTTTTTTATACGGCGCTGAAACCCTTGTAAAGTATTTCAGGGTGCGAAGGGCGCGGATGATAGACAGGCTTTTCGGTCCCCGCCGAAAAACAGACGGGGCCGTAAAAAAAAACGATGGAAATCCCAGGGTCCTGGACATAGGGTGCGGAAGGGGGCTCATGCTCGCGGAACTGAAATCCCGGGGTTTTGAGTGCTATGGCACGGAGTTGCCGGGGCAAACCCCTTTCCGGCAGAAAACCGGAGACGCGCCGTTCACCGTTTATGAGGGGGACCTGATGGAGCTGGACCTGCCCGGTGGGTTTTTCGACGTCGTCACCATCTGGCATGTCCTTGAGCATGTCAGGGACCCCGTGCAGACGCTTAAGGAGGTCAGGAGGATACTGAAACCCGGGGGGCTGCTCGTCATCTCCGTTCCCAACATCGGGAGCCTTCAGGCGAAGTTGTTCGGCAGGCGATGGATACACCTGGATTTGCCAAGACATTTATATCATTTCAGCCCCGGCCCGCTTGCCCATGCCCTGAAGCAAAGCGGCTTTGCGGTCGAGGGTTTTAGGCATTTCAGCGCCGAGCACGGTGTCTCCGGGATGATCCTCAGTTTCGGGGCGCTCATGTCCGGAAGCGGCCCAGATCTTTTCAGCACCCTGAGGGGGGAGGGGAAAAGATACGGCGCCATTGTTTCAGCGATGGCGTTTGCCCCGGCGGCGTTTTTTCTATCCGTCATCGAAGCCGTCTTGCGGATGGGAGGAGTGATAACGGTGGTGGCGGAAAAGCCGCTGGAGAGCGGGCCGGGGCCGGAGAAAAAATGAAAAACCCGGCAAACAGCCCGGCCAACGGGAAATCCGCCAGCGGCTTAGCGGTTGCGGTCCTTTTTCTTGTCGTGCTGGCCGTTTACGGCAACAGCCTTCGGTCGGGCTTCGTCTGGGACGACGACACCCTGATAGTACAAAAACAGGCGTTTTTCAGCCAGCCCCGAAACGCCCTGGTGCTGCTGGCCTCCCCCGATACGGATTTCCGCCATAATGAGGCCACCCCGTATTACCGGCCCTTGAACACGCTCACCTATGTGCTCGATTCCCATCTCTGGGGCCTCGACCCGTTCTGGTATCATCTGGAGAACCTGCTGCTGCACGCATCGGCCGTCGTGCTTTTTTACCTTCTCCTGGCAATGGCTTTTGAAGACAAGCGGCTGGCCTTTTTCTCGGCCCTTCTGTTTGCCCTGTACCCGGTCAACGCGGAGGCGGTGGACTTCGTCTCGGCAAGAAACACGCTGCTGTGCGCCGTTTTTCTGTTTGCCAGTTTGTTTTTCCTTGGAAAAAGCGGGCTTTTTCTCAAAAAAGGCGGGCTTAAATGGTCCCTGCTGGCGCTTTTGTCCTATTTCCTTGCCCTCATGAGCAAGGAGCCGGCGGTGGTGGCGCCCTTGTTCCTGCTTTCCTTTACGCTCACAACGGAGGAAGAGAAATTCCGGGTAAATAAAAGCGTCCTGATCGGCCTCTTCGCAATCACCGGCGTCTATTTTCTTCTGAGGCATATTGTCCTTGGCGCGTTTACTTCCAAGGCGGGCATGGAGTTTTCTCTTTCGAGATTAAAATTCATTGCGGCCGTATATTTCGAGAATTTCAGGCTGATGCTGTTTCCGTTCAGGCTAAACGCGCTCTATACGGACGGGGAGATGTCTTTTGGCCTGATGAAGGCGGCGGGCGCCGTTTCGGGCCTTTCACTCCTGCTTTATCTTTCGCTTGCCGGGAAGAAATTTATTCCGGCGCCGGTGCGCGCCGGGGCGCAGTGGGTTTTCTGGGGGCTTTTGCCGGTCTCCAATATCGTCAAGATACCGAGCGCGCCGGTGGCCGAGAGATACCAGTACACGATCATTCCGGGTTTCGTCCTCATCCTCGGTTATCTGATCGTGAAGCTGCACCGCAGGAAGGCCGCCGCGGGAATAACCGTAATGGCCGCGCTTTCGCTTGCCCTCGGGGCGAGGACTTTCGAGCGGAATTTCGTCTGGCGCGACACGATGAGCCTCTGTTCGAGCATGGTACGGTCGGACCCGGCGAGCGCCGCGGCCCATGACTACCTGGGCCAGGCTTACATAAAAAACAAGCAGTTTGAAGAAGCGGCCGTGCAATGCAGGACTGCCATCGCGCTTGACCCCGACTATGCGGGGGCGCATGTCAACCTCGGGATGGTCTATGGAGATGAAGGGCGCTCCGATGACGCCTTGAAAGAATTTCTAACTGCCGTGAGAGTGGACCCGGAACTGGCTGAGGCCCATTTGAACCTGGGCATCGCCTATGTAAAAAGAAACATGATGGAAGAAGCCGAGAAGGAATTTAAAACGGTAATAAAGCTAAACCCCAACTACACGAAGGCCTATGTAAACCTGGGGCTCATATATGCGGGGCGCGGCGACCTGAATGGGGCCTCACGAGAGTTCGAGGCGGCCCTGAAACTGGACCCGCTTTACAATTACGCGCGAATGAACCTTGGGGTGGCCTATGCGGAGATGGGCCGCCTGGATGAGGCGATGGTGGAGTTCGGACGCGCCGAAAGGCAGGACCCGGGTCTGGTGGAGGCGCATCTTTTCCTGGGCATCGGTTATGAGAAAGAAGGCCGCATGCAGGATGCCGCCCGTGAATTCCGGGAAGTCCTGAGGCTGGCCCCCGGGAACGCCCCCGCCCGCAACCATTTAGACTCCATGGGGGCTGAAAATGGCGGCGGATAGGAGCGCAAACATTAAAAAAATTGTGTTCCTTTTGCTGCTGGTGGCGGCCGTCTACGGCAGGGGGCTCTTTGCCGGCTTCGTCTGGGACGATAAATACCTCATCGTGCAGAAGGCCGCGTTTTTTCAAAACCCGGCAAACGCCCTGAAAATTTTTGTAATGCCCGATCAGCCCCTTGACGCATCGAGCGCGTACTACAGGCTTCAAAATCCCTTCGCCGAGACTTTCCCCTATTACCGGCCCTTGAACACGCTCACCTATATGCTTGACGCCCGCCTGTGGGGATTAAACCCGTTTTGGTACCATCTTGAAAACCTGCTGCTGCATGCCGCGGCGGTCCTTGTCCTCTATCTGCTCATCCGGCTTGTTTTTGGGGAAGAGATGCTCGCGTTTTTCGCGGCGGCGATATGGGCGGTCTACCCCCTTAATGCCGAGCCGGTCGACCTGATATCGGCGAGGAACATCCTCCTTTGTTTCCTCCTTGTTCTGGTGTCGCTTTATTTCCTCGCGCGCTCATCCGAAAAAGGCGGGTCATCCGAAAAAGGCGGGGTAAAGCTGGCGGGGGCGATAATTTCGGTCGCCGCCTTTTTCCTTGCCTTCCTGAGCAAGGAGCAGGCGGTGGCGCTGCCGTTTTTCCTGCTCTCTTTTGGCTTGCTGACGAAGGACAAAGCGCTGAAGACGGACTGGAAGGTGCTTGCCGGGTTTCTCCTTGCCGGGGGCGGCTATTTCCTGCTGAGGCATGCCGCGCTGGGGGCGTTTGTCTCGGAGGGGGGGATATCCCTTTCCGCGGACATATTCAGGCATGTCTGCGCGGTCCTCTTTGAGGATTTCAAGCTCATCGTCCTGCCGTTTAAGCTCAATGCGGACTATACCTCGGAGGCGGTTCCCTTCGGCATTTTGAAGGCCGCCGCCGCGCTCTGCGGTCTTGCCCTGCTTGTTTATCTCGCCCTCCGGAGGAAGGGGCCGGAGCCGGTCAGGGCGGGCGCCCTCTGGGTCTTGTGGGGGCTTGCGCCGATATCCGGCATAGTAATGATACCAAGCTCTCCCGTTGCGGACAGGTACCTCTACCCGGTTACCGCCGGGTTCGTGTTGATGATTGCCTGGGGGCTTGCGGCCTGGCGCAAAAAAAGGCCCTGCGCCGCCCTGGCCGCCTTCGCGGCCCTGGCGCTTGTCCTAGGGGCAAGGACTTTCGAGAGGAATTTTATCTGGAGCGATAATGTAAGCCTGTATAGCAGCATGGTCCGCTCGGACCCCTCGAACGCCAAGGCGCACTATAACCTGGGCTCGGCCTATATGGACGCCAATAATCTGCCGGCGGCGATAGGGCAGCTCCGGACGGCGGCCGTCCTCGCACCGGGCCTTGCCAGGATACACGTGAACCTGGGCGTGGCATATGCGAAGGACGGGATGTACGAATGGGCCCTCGCCGAATTCGGCTCCGCGATAAAGTTGGACCCCTCGGGGTCTTCCGAGGCGCATGACGACATCGGCAGGGTTTACGCAAATATGGGACGAATGAAGGATGCGATGGCGGAGTTTCAGACAGCGGTCAATCTGAATCCCGGCAACGCCGTGGCGCTCAATAACCTCGGGCTGGCCTATGAGACCGAGGGGGACATCAAAGACGCGGTGAAGGAGTTTCAAAAGGCCGTCCTGGCCGCCGGGCCAGGGTTTGGGCTTGCGATGAGGAACCTGGAGCGGGCCGAACAGATGCTGCAAGGCCGGTAGGACCAAACGGCAGGATCAATATGATCGATTGGATAAAAAGCGCCATACTGAACAAAAAGATCGCCATCGCGGCCCTGCTGATTGCCGTCGGCATCGTCTATTCCAACAGCCTGATTTCCGGCTTTGTCCTCGATGACCGGGACACGGTAATAAACAAGAGCGCTTTTTTCAGCCATCCGGAAAACACGTTTTCGGCGTTTGCCCAGCGGGACACCACCAATAATGAGGCGACCCCTTACTACCGCCCGTTAAACACGCTTACCTACATGCTGGACCATTACCTCTGGGGCCTAAACCCCCTATGGTACCACCTGGAAGACGTCCTGCTGCACGCGCTCGTGGTAGTGTTTTTTTACCTTCTTGTGGCCCGCGTCTTCGAGGACGAACTGATGGCCTTTTTTTCCGCCCTGCTGTTTGCGGTCTATCCGGTCTGCGCGGAGGCCGTGAATTTCATCTCGGCAAGAAACACCCTCCTTTGCGCCCTGTTTCTTATGGCCTCGCTGCTTGCGCTTTCAAGGAAGGGGGCGAAATGGACCGCGCTTTCATTTGCCGCATATTTCCTGGCCCTCCTCAGCAAGGAGCCGGCCGTGGTGGAGCCGTTTTTTCTCCTGACCTTCACCCTTTTCGCAAGGGATGAAAAAAGATTCAGGGTAGGGTGGAAGACGTTCGCCGGTTTTTTCGTGATAACCGCCGTTTATTTTCTTATCCGGCAGGCGGTACTCGGCGTTTTTGCGTCCAACCAGAGCCTTGAGTTTTCGGTCGAGAGGCTGAAATTCATGTCGGCGGTCCTCTTCGAGAATTTCCACATGATGCTCTGGCCGTTCAGCCTGAACGCCTATTATTCGATGCTCGATGTGTTCTTCACTCCCTTGAGGGCGGTGATTGCCGTCTCCGGCCTCGCGGCGCTTCTTTATCTTTCTATCGGACGGGGGACGAGCGGACCGGTGCGCGCCGGGGCCCAGTGGATAGTGTGGGGGCTGCTGCCCGTCTCCAACATAGTCATGATACCGAGCGCCCCGGTGGCGGAAAGATATCAGTACACGATACTGTTTGGGTTTGTCCTCATCCTTGGCTACGCAATTGCCGCGCTGTACAGGAGAAGGGCGCTGCCTGCGATGTTGTTGCTGGCCCTGCTTGTCATCATCCTGGGGGCTAGGACATTCCAGAGGAATTTTGACTGGCGCGGTAATCTCAGCATCTATCGGAGCATGGTCCGGTCGGACCCCGGAAACCCCACCGCGCATTACTACCTGGCGCGCTCTTTATATGACGCAGGCAGGTTTGACGAGTCGGCCGGGCAGTTCCAGGCGGCCCTCGCGCGTCAGCCCGATTATCCGGAGGCCAGCGACGGCCTTGGGCTTGCATATATGAAGACGGGCGACCTCGAAGGGGCGGTGCGGGAGTTCCGGGCCGCCGTCTCGTTCGATTCGGATTTCTACACGGCCCGCATACACCTGGGGGTGGCGCTGGCCGGGCTGGACAGGCTTGAGGACGCCGCCCGCGAATTCCGCGGGGCGGTGGAATTAAACCCGCAGAGGTCCGACGCGCACCTGAACCTGGCGATAACCCGTTTGCGGCAGGGCCTCACTGAAGAGGCATCGCGGGAATTTGTAAAAGTCCTCGCCCTGGACCCCGGCAACGTCACTGCCCATAACGACCTGGGGGTGATCTACTTCAGGCAGGGCCGCTACGCGGACGCCAGGCGGGAGTTCGAGACCGTTTTGTCCATCGACCCCGGAAACGCCATTGCGGCCAGGGACCTGCCGCTGGTAAAACCGGCGGGCGGAAGTCCCACCCCCGGGGGCAATTAGGGGATATATTTTTTTGGGAGCGCCATGTCTATAGAGTCTCCGGGCAAGGCCCCGGGAGCCAGGGGCCTGTTTGCAAACAAGAGGCTTTCCATAGCGCTATTGGCCATTGTGGTGGCCGCCACGTACGGCAACAGTCTCCACTCCGGTTTCGTCTTTGATGACCATTACCTTGTAGTTTCCAGGCAGGGGTTTTTCTCCGATTTGAGGAACATCCCCTCCATTTTGACCTCGCCCGATAACACCGGGGCCGAAATCGGCAATTCAAACCCCTATTACCGGCCTTTAGGTGCGATGTCATACTTGCTCGACCACTATTTGTGGGGACCGAGACCTTTCGGATACCACCTGGAAGCTGTGCTCCTGCACGCGTGCGTCGTCTCGCTTTTCTATCTGCTTTTGCTCGCGGAATTCAAGGACGGCGCGCTTGCCTTTTTCGCGGCCTTGCTGTTTGCCGTATACCCCGTAAACGCGGAGGCGGTCGATTTCATCTCGGCCAGAAACAGCCTTTTATGCGCGTTGTTTTTGATCTCCTCACTTTTATTCCTGAGGGAAAGAGGGTTTAAATGGACTGGCATGTCCGTTATATCTTACTTTCTCGCCCTTATGAGCAAGGAGCCCGCCATAGTCCTGCCCTTTTTCCTCCTCTCCTACACTCTGACCACAAGGGAAAAGACGCATGAAACGGGGAAAGCCGCGCTTGCCGTTTTTTTCATGACGACGGCCCTGTATTTTGTCTTGAGATATATGGTAATCGGCGCTTTCACCTCGAGACAGGGCATTGTCTTTTCAATCGATAATCTGAAGCTTGTTTCGTCTTCCCTTTTTGAAGAATTCCGGCTCATGCTGTACCCCTTCAAGCTTAACGCCATATATTTGACGGGGACCCTGCCTTTTACCGCGCCAAAGGCCTTATTTTCAATCCTGGGCGTTTTGTCTCTTGTCTTGCTGGCCGTTGTTAAAAGGACCCCGGAGCCGGTGCGCGCCGGAGCGCAGTGGATTTTGTGGGGGCTACTGCCCGTATCGAACATTGTCAGGATACCCAGCACCCCGGTGGCTGAAAGGTATCAATACACGTTTCTTTTCGGTTTTGTCGCTGTCCTCGGCTATCTTTTGGCGGTTTTGAATAAAAAGCGGGCCGGCTCCGGAGTGGTCGCGGCCATGGCGCTTGTCCTTGTCCTGGGTGTAAGGACATTCGAGAGAAACCGGGTCTGGAGGAGCGATTTGGGCCTCTATCAAAGCGTGCTCCGCTCGGACCCGAAAAACCAGATCGCTTATAATAATCTCGGCTATGTCCTGGAAAAACAAGGCAGCCTCGATGACGCGGCGAAGGCCTTTCAGGCAGCGGTTGTCCTGCAGCCTGGTTTTGCCAGGGCCCATTTTAACCTGGGCGTCGTCTACCGGAAACTGGGGCGTATGGAAGACGCCATGAGGGAGATCCAAATGGCCATCGGCATCAGCCCCGGATATGCCGATGCCCACGAAAACCTCGGGATAATATATCTGCATGAAGGCCGTCTGCGGGATGCGGTGCGGGAGCTTGAGACATCCGGAAAGCTGACGCCGGACAGTCCGGACGTTCACGCCTGGCTTGGCCAGGCCTATGCGGCTTCCGGAAATCCGCAAGGGGCGCTCCACGAATTTAAAATGGCCTTCCGGCTGGACCCCGGTTTCATTGAGGCGCGCATCAATGCAGGAGTAATCAGCGCGAGGCTGGGCAATCTTGAGGAGGCGAGAGAGGAGTTCCTGGGCGTCCTTCGCCTCGACCCCGCCAATCAGACAGCCGCCAGATATCTGGCCCTGATCTCAAACCCCGAAAATATCCCGAAAGAAACGGACCATGGAAAATAAAAGCGGCAATGGGGATGTGCGGCTGTTTGGCCTGGCCTTAAACCGGAGGCTCGCCGTCCTTTTGCTGCTCCTCGCCGTTGTCGCGGCGTACTGGAACAGCCTGTCCGCCGGTTTCGTATGGGACGACCATTACCTGATAGTGGAGAAGGGCCAGTTCTTCAGCGACCCGGGCAACGCGCTCGCCATCCTTAAAACGGCCGACAATGCCCAGGCCGTCAAGACCCCGTATTACAGGCCGCTGAGCATTCTTACCTTCATGATGGACTATCATCTCTGGGGGCAAAACCCGTTCTGGTATCATCTTGAAAACCTGCTCCTGCACGCCGTCTGCGTCCTTGTCTTCTACCTGCTTGTGGCGGAGGTTTTCGGGGACGGCGCGCTTGCCTTCATATCGGCCCTGCTCTTTGCGCTCTACCCGGTAAACGCGGAGGCGGTCGATTTTATCTCCGCGAGAAACACGCTGTTAAACGCGGCGTTTGTCTTCGGGTCTCTGCTTGTCCTCAAAAAAGGAGGCCCCAAGCGGGTCTTTGTCCTTGCCGCGGCGGGGTTGTTTTTTCTTTCCCTCTTGAGCAAGGAGCAGACGGTGGCGCTGCCCTTTTTCCTCCTCTGCCTGGCGCTCCTGCTGCCCGGTGAAAATTTTGCGGGGGCCCAAAAATGGCGGCCTGTAAAAAAATGGTGGATGACACTGCCGGCTTTTTTCGCGGCGGCTGCGGGGTATATGGTCTTGAGACGGGCGGCGCTCGGCATGTACGCCTCGGGGGAGGGCATCCGGTTTTCGGCAGGCAGGCTTGTATTCATTTCGAATGTGGTTTTTGAGGGCGCGAGGCTCATGGTCTTTCCTTTCAATCTCAACGCCCTCTATACAAACCAGTCGATGGCGCCCTTTAGCTGGCTGAAATCCCTGCTCTCGGTTTTATGGCTGGCCATGCTCATCTTCCTTGCGGTGAGGAAAAAGACACCCGCTCCGCTGCGGGCGGGGGCCCTCTGGTTTTTGTGGATGGTCCTGCCGGTGTCGGACATCATCCCGATACCGAGCGCCCCGGTGGCCGAGAGGTTCTATTATCTTCCGGCGGCGGGATTTGCCCTCATGGCCGGCTACGCGCTCCGGCAGGCATACAGGAAGGTCCCGCCGGCCGGGGTCGCCCTCATAATACTTATAGCCGTTTCCTTCGAGGTGAGGACCTTCGAGAGGAATTTTGTCTGGTGGGACAATCTTGACCTCTACCAGAGCATGGTCCGGGCGGACCCCGGAAACGTGGACGCCTATAATAACCTCGGCACGGCCTACCTGAAGATCGGGAAGTTGCCGCGCGCGATAGGGGAGTTCGAGACCGCCATAAGCATCAACCCCTATTATTCAGAGGCGCATGATGACCTGGGCATGGCGTTTACGCAGCTTGGACGGCTGAATGACGCGGTGCGGGAGCTCACAATCGCGGTGGACCTGAAACCCGACAGTGCGGTGGCGCATAACAACCTGGGCGCGGTGTACGGGAAGATGGGCCGTTACCGGGAGGCGATCGGTGAATTCCAGACCGCGCTCCGGATATACCCCGGATACGCCCAGGCGGGCCGCAACCTGGGCATGGCGGAAGAAGAACTGAAAAAACAAGACGCCGGGCGGGCCAAGTAAAGATCACGCTATCCCCTTCTGCTCGTAAACGGGCGCAAGCTCTTTTTTAAGCGCGGGCAGCCGGGTTGAAAACAGCAGCGCGCCCGCGACACAGCAAAACCCGCTTGCAAAGAGGGTGGAGGGTGCGCCTATCCGGCTTGCAAGCCAGCCGGCCAGCAGGCTGCCGAAGGGGACCATGCCCATGAAGGCCATCGTAAACAAGCTCATCACCCGGCCCCTCCTGCGGTCGTCCACGATGCTCTGCAGTATCATGTTGCTTGAGGCCATCTGCACCATCATGCCGAACCCGGCGACGGAGATCACCGGCAGCGACAGCCAGAGCAGGCGGGACCGGGAAAAGGCCATGAGCCCGGCGCCGAAGACGGCCGCCGCAAGCGGCGTTGTCATGCCCAGGCGCGGGGAGCTTTTCCTCGAGGCAAGAAATACCGCGCCCCCCAGGGCGCCGAGGCCCGATGCGCCCATGAGAAAACCCAGGGTGTGCGGGCCGCCCTTGAGGATGCCGCCGGCGAAGATGGGCATCAGCACCTGGTAGGGCATGCCCATGAAGCTCATCAGGGCAAGCAGCAAAAGGATATGTCTTATGGGCGAAAATCCGAAGGCGTAGGAAAAGCCTTCGCGGAGTTCGTGCATGAAGCCTTTTTTTGCCTGCGCCTGCGCCGCGGGTTTTCTTATCCCCATCATGAGCAGGGCCGCGATGACCGCTATGTAGCTTATCCCGTTTAGAAGAAAGCAAATCCCCTCGCCGACGGCCGCTATGAGGATCCCGGCGATAGCGGGGCCGATGAGCCTCGCCCCGTTTACGAGCGAGGAATTCAGGGCTATGGCGTTTCCAAGGTCCCCTTTTTTCTCGAGCATCTCCACGACAAAGGCCTGCCTCGTTGGGATGTCGAAGGAGTTTACGCACCCGAGGATGACGCTAAACATTATGAGCTGCCATATCGTGATGGTCTTCGTCAGGATGAGCGCCGAGAGGCAAAAGGCCTGCAGCATGGCAAGCGACTGCGTGACCACCAGCAGGCGGCGCCTGTTCCACCTGTCTGCCAGCACGCCCGCCACGGGGGCCAGCAGGAAAGAGGGTATCCGGCCGGAAAACCCCACCACCCCCAGAAGCAGCGCCGACCCCGTCAGGCGATAGACAAGCCAGCTCATGGCTATCTGCTGCATCCATGTGCCGATGAGCGAGACGCCCTGGCCGACGAAGAAGAGCCGGTAGTTGCGGTTTTTTAGCGACCGGAGGACCGCGAAGTCCAGCCTCAGCCCGGAGAGCGCCCTCACGATGTAAGTAAACACTTACTATTTATTATCCGGGGCGTGGGGGCTTTTGTCAAATGAGGCGCTTTTACCCGGCGGCGAAAAAAAAGCCCGGCAATACTTTAAAAATCGGCATGGTTGGAGTAAAATATCGAGATATCTTGCCTGAAAGGAGGTGCGCGATGGGTTACGTGAAGGCCCTCAGATGCCGGGAGTGCTCGCGGGAATACCCCGTGGAGCCTATTTACGTATGCGAATTTTGCTTCGGCCCCCTGGAGGTCGTCTATGACTATGAGGGCATCGGACGTGTCCTGGACAGGCGGCGCATAGAGGAGAGGCCGAAAAACCTCTGGCGCTACAGGGAGCTGCTGCCCATCGACGGAGAGCCCCGGGTGGGGTTCAACTCCGGGTTCACGCCCCTGCTGAAGGCGGACAACCTGGCAAAGGCCCTCGGTGTGAGGGAGCTCTATATAAAAGACGATACGGTGATGCACCCGACGCTCTCGTTCAAGGACAGGGTGGTCTCGGTGGCGCTGACCAAGGCCCTGGAGTTCGGGTTCGACACCGTGGCCTGCGCCTCGACGGGCAACCTGGCCCACTCGGTATCGGCCCTGGGGGCGCGCTCCGGCCTGAAACGGTTCGTCTTCATACCGGCGTCGCTTGAGCAAAGCAAGATAACGGCCTCCATCGTGTATTCGCCCAACCTGATCGCCGTCGACGGCAATTACGACGACGTCAACCGGCTCTGCAGCGAGATAGCCAACAAGTACAAATGGGCCTTCGTCAACATAAACATAAGGCCCTACTACGCCGAAGGCTCAAAGACGCTCGGCTTCGAGGTCCTGGAGCAGCTCGGCTGGAAGGCCCCGGACAACGTGGTGATTCCCTGCGCCAGCGGCTCTCTGCTTACGAAGATATGGAAGAGTTTCAAGGAGGCGAAGATGATAGGGCTCATCGACGCCCTCCCGACGAAGGTCTTCGCGGCCCAGGCCACCGGGTGCTCGCCCATCGTTGCCGCCATAAAGAAGGGCACCGAGGTCATCCGTCCGGTGAAGCCCGATACGGTGGCGAAATCCCTTGCCATCGGCAACCCTGCGGACGGCTATTACGCCGGGGCGGTGGTGCGGGAGACCGGCGGCGGCGGCGAGGACGTATCCGACATCGAGCTGATTGGGGCGATAAAACTGCTGGCCGCGACGGAGGGCGTCTTTGCCGAGACGGCGGGCGGGGTCACGCTTGCCGCCACGAAGAAGCTCGTGGAGGACGGCAGGATAGACAGGGACTCGAGCACCGTGGTCTGCATAACGGGCAACGGGCTGAAGACCCAGGAGGCGCTCGCCGGGCATACGGCCACGGTGCACCGCATAAAACCGAATCTGGCATCCTTCGAGGATGTGCTTAAAGGCATTTCTCACAAAGGGGAGGTGATGTAAGATGTCCGTCAAGGTGAGGATCCCGACCCCGCTGCAGAGGGTCACCGGCGGGAAGGCTGAAGTCGAAACCGCGCCCGGCAAGGTCATCGACATAGTTGGCGCGCTCGATAAAGCGTTCCCCGGCATTGCAGAGAGGATATCCGAGGGGGGCAAGATCAGGAGGTTCGTCAACATTTACGTGAACGAGGAGGACATCCGCTTCCTCCAGGGCGAAAACACGGCGGTCAAAGACGGCGATGAGCTGTCCATAGTGCCCGCCATCGCGGGCGGGAGGCAATGACAAGATGAAGACAAGGGTTAAGCTTACGTTTCCTCAGCATCTCATAAAAGAGCCGGTCATCTTCAGGATGGCAAAGCAGTTCGGCGTGATGCCCAATATAAGGCGCGCCCGTGTGACCGAGACCGTGGGCGAGATGGTGCTGGAGCTGGAGGGCCGCGATGAGGACCTGGCCAGGGGCATCGATTATCTGAAGTCGCAGGGCGTCCAGGTGGAGCTTGTCGAAGGCGATATAGTTGAATAAAAGGGCGGCATAGCAGGATAGAAATAAAAAATGGCCTGGAAAGGGATTGTACGCCAATACGGGGAATACCTTCCCGTAAGCGAAAAAACTCCGTCCGTTACGCTGCTGGAGGGCGGCACGCCGCTTGTAAAGGCGGTCCACCTTCCGGAGAGGTTCGCTCTGCCCATAGAGCTCTATCTGAAGTTCGACGGCGCCAACCCCACCGGCTCGTTCAAGGACAGGGGGATGGCCGTGGCCATCCCGAAGGCCCTGGAGGAGGGCGGCAGGGCGGTGATATGCGCCTCCACCGGCAATACCTCGGCCGCCGCGGCCGCTTACGCGGCGAGGGCCGGAATGAAGGCCATAGTGCTCATACCGGAAGGCAAGATAGCCTTCGGAAAGCTGGCCCAGGCGATAATACACGGGGCGCACGTCCTGCAGGTCAAGGGGAATTTCGACAGCGCGCTTGCCCTCGTGAAAAAAATCGTCGAAGACTACCCCGTAAAGCTTGTCAATTCGATAAACCCCTTCAGGATAGAGGGGCAGAAGACGGCCGCCTTCGAAGTCGCCGACGCCCTGGGCGACGCGCCCTCCTTCCATGCCCTGCCGGTCGGCAACGCCGGCAATATCACGGCGTACTGGAAGGGATATAATGAATACAAAAGGGGGGGCAGGATCGGCAGACTTCCGCGGATGCTCGGGTTCCAGGCGGCGGGAGCGGCCCCTATAGTCATCGGCAGGCCGGTCGAACGCCCCGAGACGATCGCCACCGCCATTCGCATCGGAAACCCCGCAAGCTGGAAGGGGGCGGAAAACGCCATAGCGGAGTCAGGCGGCAGGATAGCGGCGGTGACGGATGAGGAGATACTGGAGGCCTACCGCCTTGTGGCCGGCGCCGAGGGGATTTTTTGCGAGCCGGCCAGCGCGGCCAGCATCGCGGGCGTGCTTAAACTGGGCAGGGAGGGTTTCTTCAGCCCCGGCGACCGCGTGGTCTGCACCCTCACGGGGCACGGGCTCAAGGACCCGGATTCGGTCTTCAAGGCATTGCCGGGCGAGCTTGCGAAGGTCGAAAACGAAATAGGCGTCGTACGGAAGATAATAGAGAGGATACTTTGAAATACGTCATCCTCATTGGAGACGGCATGGCGGACCGGCCGCTCGAAAAACTCCACGGCAAGACCCCGCTTGAGGCCGCATTCAAGCCCAACATGGACAGGCTCGCCAAAGAAGGCATGGCCGGCGGGGCCGTGACCCTTCCGGAGGGGCTGCCGGGCGGCTCGGATGTCGCCAACCTTGGCATCCTGGGCTACGACCCGGAGAGATACTACACCGGCAGGGCGCCGCTTGAGGCGGCCAGCATGGGCATACCGCTCCGGGACGCGGACGTGGCCTTCAGGTGCAACCTGGTCACGCTGAAATTCAACAGGGACAAGACAAAGGCGTACATGGAAGACCACAGCGCCGGACAGCTCACCTCGGAGGAGGGGCGCGTCCTCATCGGGGATATTAACCGCGAGCTGGGCTCGGAGACGGTGAGGTTCTATCCGGGTGTGAGCTATCGCAACCTGATGCTCTGGATGGGCGAGGCGGCTTCCTGTGAAAACGGCAATAAACGTCCGCTCGAGTGCACGCCCCCGCACGATATCCTCGGCAGGGAGATAAGCGAATACCTGCCGCACGGCGCGGGCGAGGACATCATAAGGGGCCTGATGCGCGCCAGCGAGGACTTGCTCGAACGGCACTCAGTAAACAGGCAGCGTCTGGCCGCGGGCAAGAGGCCCGCCAACAGCATCTGGCTGTGGGGGCAGGGGGGGAAACCGCGGATACCAGATTTCAGCAGGCTCTATGGAATCAAGGGCGCGATGGTCTCGGCGGTCGACCTTGCAAAGGGGCTTGCGATATCGGCCGGGCTCCGGGTGATAGACGTCCCCGGCGCGACGGGCTACCTCGATACGAACTATGCGGGGAAGGCGGAGTACGCCCTGCGCGCCCTCGAGGATGCGGATATTGTCTATGTCCATGTGGAGGCCCCGGATGAGGCCTCGCACGAGGGGAGCATCGAAAACAAGATAAAGGCAATCGAGGATTTCGACGCCCTCGTGGTGGGCGGCGTCATGCGCGGTATGCCGGAGTTCGGCCGCTTCAGGGTGCTTTTGATGCCGGACCACGCCACGCCGATAGAGCTCAGGACCCATTCCAGGGACCCCGTGCCTTTTGTGATATACGACAGCGAAGCGGGGGGCCGTCCGGGCCTGGGCGCTGCGGCCCGCTATGACGAATCGATACTGAGGCTGGAGGGGATAATGAGACTCCCCGCCCACGCGATAATGAAACGCTTTTTGACGGCAGGCCAGGGCCGATAAAAAGTAACGGGGCCGATAAAAAGTAAAATGCTGATTGTCCAAAAATACGGCGGCACCTCGGTAGGCAGCCTGGAAAGAATTAAAGCGGTAGCCGATAGGGTGGCAAAATGCGTGCGCTCCGGCTCGCGGGTGGCGGTCGTCGTCTCGGCGATGTCCGGCGAGACCGACAGGCTTATAAGGCTGGCCGCGGAGATAGCCAAAAGGCCCGATGAGAGGGAGATGGACCTGCTGCTGTCCTCGGGCGAGCGCGTGAGCGCCGCGCTTACCGCCCTTGCCCTGCAGGAGACCGGGATAAAGGCGATGTCGTTTACCGGCAGGCAATGCGGCATCATAACGGACAAGGCGCACACGAGGGCGAAGATAGAAAAAATAACGGCCGAACGGCTCCGAAAGACGCTCGAACGCGGGGAGGTGGCCGTCGTCGCGGGTTTCCAGGGGATTTCATCGGAAGACGAGGACGTCACAACCCTGGGCAGGGGCGGCTCCGACCTGACGGCGGTGGCGCTGGCGGCGGCCCTGAAGGCCGACCTCTGCGAGATTTACACGGACGTGGAGGGCGTCTACACCGCGGACCCGAACATCGTGCCCGAGGCCAGGAAGCTGGAGAAGATCTCCTACGAGGAGATGCTGGAGCTTGCGAGCCTCGGCGCCAAAGTGCTTCAGACCCGCTCCGTGGAGTTCGCAAAGAAATATGACGTGCCGCTCGTCGTCAAATCCAGCTTCAACGACATGCCGGGGACGTACATCGTAAAGGAGGATGCGGAGATGGAGAAGGTCCTGGTCTCGGGAGTCACATATGATAAAAACCAGTCCAAGCTGACCCTGCTTGGGGTGCCGGACAGACCCGGCATAGCCAGCCGGCTTTTTTCGGAGATCGCCGGGGCCGGCCTGGTGGTCGACATGATAGTGCAGAACATCAGCGCGGACGGCAAATCGGCGGACATCTCCTTTACAATACCCCGGACCGACAGCCGCAGGGGGGTCGAGATAACCCGGGAGCTGGCCGACGGCCTCGGCGCCAGGGGCGTTGACGTGAAAGAGGAGATATCCAAGGTCTCCATCGTCGGCGTCGGCATGAGGACCCATTCCGGCGTGGCCTCGAAGATGTTCGAGACCCTCGCAAACCACGGCATAAACATAATGATGATAAGCACCTCGGAGATAAAGGTCTCCTGTGTCATAGATTCCAAATACACGGAGCTTGCCGTGAGGGCCCTGCATGAGGCCTTCGGACTTGAGAAGGCGGCCTGAAAGGAAGACCGCCCTTGTCACGGGCGGCGCAGGGGGGCTTGGGAGCGCCCTGGCCGCGACCCTCGGCAGGGAGGGCTACGGGGTCGCCGTAAACTTCCACAAAGACCGGGCCGGGGCGGAGAGGCTCGTAAAAGAACTGGGCCCATCGGCCATTGCGCTGCAGGCGGACGTGGGCGTGCTTGAGGAGGTCCGCGGCATGGCCGAGGCGCTCCGGGCGCGATGGGGCAGGCTCGATGCCCTCATAAACTGCGCCGCAATCGCGAAGGACAACCTCCTTGTAAAACTCTCGCCCGAGGAGTGGGACGAGGTCATAAGGGTGAACCTCACGGGTATTTTCAATGCGATAAAGGCCTTTGCCCCATTGATGGCGGAGGGTGGCGGCGGGCATATCATAAATGTCTCCTCATACTCGGGCCTGAAGGGCAAGCGGGGCCAGGCGGCCTACAGCGCCTCGAAGGCCGCGGTCCTCGGGCTTACCTTCGGAGCGGCGGCGGAGCTTGGGAGGCACAACATCCGGGTAAACGCCGTGCTCCCCGGCTATATGCCGACACGGATGGGGGCGGCCGCGGCCGGGGCCATGCAGAGGGCGGAAAAAGAGAGCCTCATCGGAAGGCTTTCAGACCCCGCGGAGGCTGCCGTTTTCATCGCCGGCCTTCTTGAAATGGAATCTGTAACCGGGCAGGTCTATTCGATTGAAAGCAGGATATAATGGAACCCGCCCACCCGCCCTTTTTATCTTTTTGGGGGATGCTCCCCCAAACCCCCGCGAACGGCCAAACCAGCTGGTCGAAAAGCTGTTGCACCCTCCCCTGATCTCCTCCCTGTTCAGGGAGGGGATTTCACAAAAGGCAGGAGTTCCATAACCCTCTCCCAATGGGAGAGGGAGGAGCGAAGCGGAGGGTGAGGGGATCTGAAAAAATGGCGAAGGGTTTTTTTGTGACGGGGACGGACACCGGCGTCGGAAAGACGGTCATCTCGGCCGCGCTTGTGCGCCTTTTAAAAGGGGCCGGGCTTTCCGTCTGCGCGATGAAGCCAATTGAGTCGGGCTGCATGAGGAAGGGCGATGTCCTCGTGCCCGCGGACGGGGCTCTTCTGAGGACGATGGCGGGGATGGAAGAAGACATCTCTGTTGTGACCCCATACGCCCTGGAGGCCCCGCTTGCCCCGATGGTCGCAGCGGAGAGGGAAGGGGTCCGGATCGAGCCCGAGCGGATAAAAAAGATTTTCGGCGGGCTGGCAAAAAGATACAACGCGGTCGTTGTCGAGGGGGTAGGCGGCCTGCTTGTGCCCATCAGGCGGGATTTTTACGTCCTTGATCTGGCGGGGGAACTGGGGCTTCCGCTCGTCGTTGTGGCGAGGCCCGGCCTGGGGACGATAAACCACACGCTCCTTACGGTGAGGTGCGCGCTTGACGCCGGCGTCCAGGTGGCCGGGGTGGTAATAAACCGCCTGGGCCCTGCGGACGGAGATCAGGACCCTTCATGGCCCACAAACCCCGAGGTGATAAGGGAGCTGTCGGGGGTCCCGCTAATAGGCATTTTCCCGTATCTGAAGGATATTTCCGGCCCGGCTTTGGAAAAAACCGCAAGGGAAAACCTGGACCTGCTGAGGAGTTACCGGCCGCTGCCCCCGCCCATCATGCCGGCGTAATGGCATTTATTGCACAGGACGTACTGGACGGCCGCGTAGGTGGTTGCCGGTCTGCCGTAATAGGCCTGCTGCGTTTCCGTTGTGGTGCGTCCCATGGCCTTATAAGGGTCGAGGACCGGGTCCGGCCAAACCGCTCCGCCGCTGTTGTCGTCTATGATCTGGGTCCAGCCGTGGTTGCCGTCCGGTATGCCCAAATAGTTGAAGCGGAGCATGTAGTCCCATCCCGTGGCGTGCGCCCTGTGGCAGGTCATGCAGGAGACGTAGTCGCTGCTTGACGGTCCCGTAAGATAGCTGCCGTTATTGTTTGCGTGGGATGCAAGGGTCGAGTAATTCAAGTTGTTTTCCTCATAGGGCACGATGGACCAGTAGGATGTGCTCTGAGTGCCCGTGTAGACCCCCGATTCTATATACGCGTTGTAATTGTTGTTTGTTCCCATGCTCAAATAGCTCTCAATCGGGTGGGTTTGCGGGAAACTGTACGTTTGATTATAGACGTTCAAGGGCGCCGACGGGCCGCTGGAGGTGTGTATATTCGGATGGCAGTTTCTGCACCAGAAGGACATCCCGTTGCTGGAGCCGTCGCTGCCGTAGGCCACGCGGACCGGATAGGTGCTCTCCGACTGGTTATAGACCGATGGGGCGACGGCGGGCGGCGGGGCGTAGCTAAAGGCATAACTGCCCAGCAGATAACCCGGCTGGTATCCAACGCCTCCCAGGAGCCTGTAAACGCCTACTGCCTGGCCCGCCGCGGGGGTCGGGCTTGTATTGTAGGAGCCGGACCCGATTATGGGGCTCCCGCCCTTTGTGATGCTTCCGCCAGAGTTTCTCCTGTATTTTCCGTGGGGGTCGTGGCAGCTTATGCAGGAGAGGGCGGAGGCGGGATATGTGCCGCCCGGGGCCGTTATGATTGTGGAGTCCTTCACGTAATTGAAATCGGCCGCGACGATGTTATGCCCGTGGTTTTGGCCCGGGTCGGTGTACTGCGTGCCGCTGTACACCCATGTATATGTTTTTTGGAGCCATCCGAAATCCCCTCCGGGGGTGAGCTCTATGGGCGGATAGCCGGCGGGCATGTCCGCCGGGGAGGTGCTTATGAACTGGCCGGTGGCGGCCGCGTTTCCCGTCTCCTGGTGGCAATTAAGGCAGGTGGAGCTGGGGTCCGTGCCCTTCATCAGGTATGCGTTGGACGCCTGGCCCACGGTGGCGGAGGGTACGGCCCCGTTTTTGAGCTGCACCGGCTGGCCGCCGATGGAGTTGTGCATCGTGTGGCATCCGTCGCATGCGCCGACGCCGCCGTCGTGGAACGCCCACCCCTTACCGTCAATACCGGCGATGACCATCGCCATAAGGGCCAAGGCAACCACTGTCTCTTTCATGCGGCTATATTTTAAAATGCAGCATTTGAAAATGTAAAGATGTAATTGGCAAAAGACCTCAAATTCCGGGGGCTGCGTTAGTCCCGGATGTGGCATTTGTTGCAGAGCGTCCTCTGGTATGGCGAGAGCCTCCTTGCGGGGATATTGTAGTAGGCCCTTCTGGTCTCCTCGGATGTCCGCCCCATGGACCATTGCGCGTTGCGGGTCGTGTCGGTGCCCGGCCAGAGGGGGGCGCCCGTCTGGGCCTCCGTTGTAATGAAGTCCTGGTCGTACGTGTTGAACCGCAGGCCGAAATCCCAGCCCGATGCGTGCGCCCGGTGGCAGGTAAGGCACATGACGTTGGAGTTTGCGTCCGGCCCCCGCAGGTAGGAGTCGTCGTTTTTGGCGTGGGACCGAAGGGTCCTGTAGTCGGATGTGCCCTCCTCGAAGGGTACAAGCGATGAATAGGAGGAGGCGCTGGTGCCGGTAACATCCCCGCTCTTTACGTACATATTGTAGTATTTGGCCAGGGTCCCCAGCTTGGCCGGACTGCCGGCCGGGTGGCTGTGCCGGCCGTTGCCGGGATTTATGGAATGGCAGTTTTCGCACCATTCGGACATCCCGGAGCCGTAGGCGACACGGGTCTCGGTCGTTTCCTCGGACCTGTTGTAGACCGATGGAGCGACGGCGGCCGGAGGGTCGGCGGTAAACGAGTAACCGTTAAGGCTTGCGGGCTGGTATCCGATGCCCCCGAGGAGCCTGTAGACCCCGACAGGGCAGTCCGCAGTGGGGTCTGGGCTTGTGTCGTATGAGCCGGAATTGCAGATCTTCGCCCCCGAGGAGGCAATCGCGCCGTTTATGATCCTCCGGTAGGTCCCGTGCGGGTCATGGCAACTGGTGCATGAAAGGGCCGAGGCGGGATACGCGCCGCCGGGGGCCCTCGTGATTACCGGGTCCGCGCTGTAGCCGTAATCGACTGCGACTATGCTGTGGCCGTGCATGTATCCAGGGCTTGCCCGCATGCCGGAGCCGGGCGCCTTCCAGGTGTAATTTTTTTTGAGCCAGCCGAAATCTCCGCCGGGCGTCATCTGTTTTGGAGGGACGCCGGCCGGCATCTCGGACTCCGGGGTGCTTACATACTGGCCGGTCGGCCCCGCCAGGCCGGCCGCCTGATGGCAGTTCAGGCATGTCGAACTCGCGTCAGACCCCTTCAACATATAAACGCCTTGCGCCGTTGCGGCATTTTCGGCAATGGCCCCGGCCCTGTGCGTGGTGTGACAGTCGCCACAGTCCCCGGTGCCCCCGTTATGGAAGGCGAGGGCGACGTCCGGCCCCGCCGCGAGCCGGACGGCCACCGCGAGGCAGAGGGAAAGGGCCGGCAGCAGGCCGGCTATCGTTTTGCGGGCAATCTTCATGCGGCCGCCTCAAAGGCCCCTGGAGCGCGGTCTGCGTGGCGCGGCCCGCGCGTCAGAGGTTTCACTTTACTGCCGGGTTTTTGGGGTTTTGCCGTGCTTTGCCTTTGGAGTTGCTTCGCAGACGCAATGCCGTTACAGATTAAATTCTAATTGTTTTCACGGGCCTTGGCAACTCTTTCCCTCCTTTTTCTTCCCCCCCTTTTCCCGCTTTTTCTTTGACTAAAGCCGGCTCCTGATTTAATATCATAACTATGCTACAGGGAATGACGGGTTTCGGCTCTTCCGAAAAAGGCGATTTCAGGGTTGAGGTGCGTTCTTTAAACAGCAGGTTTCTCGAAATGAATTTACGGCTCCCCCCGGGCCTCATGGAGCAGGAAGTCCCTCTCAGAAACATCATAAGGGGCAGGTTCGCCAGGGGCAGATTCGATGTCTTCGTGACCGTAAAATCCGGCAAGCAGGGATTTAGTCTCGACGTCTCGAAGGCCGGGCAGGTGTACGAGGCCCTGGAGGGGCTCAGGCGTGAGCTCTCCATCGCCGGGCCGGCCGGCATCCGGGAACTCGCCCTCATGAAGGACCTCTTTATCTCGGAGGAGACGAGCTGCGATATCGTCTCATTCACGGAGGCGTTCGAAGATGCGATTTCCCAGGTCGAGGCGATGAGGATAAAAGAGGGCCGGATGATAGCCGAAGACGTAACCTCGCGCCTGGGCGCGCTCGAACGCATAAACGGCCGGATGAAAGAGCTCTTGCCCGTGACCCTTTCGGGCCTCAAGGAAAGGTTCGCCTCGAAGATAAAATCGATGCTCCAGGAGACCGGGTGGGACGAGGGGCGGCTGATGCAGGAGTCCGCAATTCTGGCCGAGAAGGCCGACATCGCGGAGGAGCTCACGAGGATCACGGGCCATCTCGGGCAGATGGAAAAAATCATCGCAAGTAATGATAAAATAGGCAGAGAGCTTGATTTCCTGCTGCAGGAGCTTCACAGGGAAGCCAACACTATCGGCTCAAAGACAACTGATATGGAGATAACCGCCAGGGTGATCGAGTTCAAGACCGAGGTGGAGAGGATCCGGCAGCAGGTCCAGAACCTTCAATGAGTATGCCGGCTAAAAAAGACGATCTGGCCCCGGTCCTCGTCAATATAGGTTTCGGCAACATGGTGGCGGGGGCGAAGGTGGTGGCCATACTGACCCCGGGGTCCGCCCCGATGAAACGCCTGAGGGAAGAGGCGCGCGAGAGGGGCAAGCTCGTTGACGCAACCGAGGGCAGGCGCACACGGTCCATCCTGATAACCGACAGCGACCATGTGATACTTTCCGCCCTTCAGGCCGAGACCATCACGCAGAGGTTTTTGGGCAGACCGGCGCAGAATGAGTGAAGGCACCCTTTTCATAATATCGGCCCCCTCCGGCGCGGGCAAGACGACGCTTGTGCGCGAGGTGTTAAAGAGCCTGCCCGCAATAGAGGAGTCGGTCTCGTACACCACGAGAAAGCCCAGAACGGGGGAAGTTGACGGCATTGATTACCATTTCATAGCGGAGGGAGAATTCGCCTCGATGGTCGGGAAGGGCGAATTTCTTGAAAGCGCCGAGGTCCATGGGAACCGCTACGGGACTTCGCTTAAGGACCTTAAGCGGCTGCTTGCGCGCGGGTTGGACGTCATACTCGACATAGACACGCAGGGCGCAAGACAGATCAGGGGGAAAAAAGGCAAGGGCAAGGGGCTGCCGGAGGCGCTGTATATATTCATCCTGCCCCCGTCTCTGGAGGCCCTCAGACAGAGGCTCGAAGGCCGGAAGACCGACTCCAGGGAGCAGGTGGAACTGAGGCTGCAAAACGCGATTGGCGAGGTAATGCAATACGAAATGTACGATTATGTTATAGTGAACGATAGGCTCGAAGAGGCCCTGGAGCGTCTGAAGGCGGTCATACTGGCCGACAGGGCGCGCCTGGGGAGGCTAGACCGGGCCTGGGTGGAGAAACATTTCAAGCTGGAGAAAAAGGAGGTGGGCTGATGGATATAATCTCGCTGCCCGTCAAGACAGAGAAGAAGAATATAGACAGCAGGTTCCGTCTGGTGGCCATCGCCTCGCAGAGGGCGAAAGACCTTTCCCTTGGCGCCAAGCCGAAACTGCCGAGCAAATACAAGAAGGTGGCCTCGCAGGGCATTCTCGAAGCCGTGGAAAACGTGCTTGAGTTTCTGACCGGCGAAGAGGCGCGCACCGCCCTCGAAGAGGCAAAGAAACTCGATATGCGCCGTCTCCTTGAGACGAAGAAGCGCGAGGCGAGGGTGGAGGAGCTCACGGAACTGGAACGCGACCTCAAGGTGTACCTGCACGAGAAGGAAGAGAAGAGCAAGGAGGGCCTCGAGGAGCTGTTTGTGGAAAAAAATGGCGAAGAGGAGCCCCCTAAAGAATAAAAACCTGCTTTTGGGGGTCACCGGCAGCGTTGCCGCATACAAGGCGGTCGAGCTTGTCCGGAGACTGAAAGACGAGGAAGCGGATGTCAGAGTGATAATGACATCCGCTTCCTTGAATTTTATCACGCCCCTTTCACTGGAGCTTGCGTCCGGCCAAAAACCCCTCACCGGCCTCTGGGAAGGCGAACCCCTGGCGCATGTGAATCTTGCCGCGGCCGCCGACCTGTTCATCGTGGCCCCGGCCACCGCCAATACCCTGGGCAAAATGGCCCTGGGGATAGCGGACGACATCCTTACGGCATGTTTTCTGGCTTATAGGGGGAAAACACTCGTCGCTCCCGCCATGAATCCCGCGATGTACGCGCATCCGGCTTTCAGGAGGAACCTGGATTTTCTTAAAGGCGGGCTGGCAGTGATCGAGATGGCCCCGGAAGAGGGGGCGCTCGCCTGCGGGGCCGCCGGCGTGGGCCGGATGGCCGCGGTGGAGAAGATTGTGGAGGCCGCACGGGACGCCCTGACCGGCAAGGACTTTCAAGGCCGGCGGGTGCTTGTGACCGCGGGCCCCACCAGGGAGGCGATAGATCCCGTGAGGTTCATCTCCAACCGCTCAAGCGGCAGGATGGGGTTTGCCCTGGCGAAGGCCGCCGCCGCCCGCGGGGCGGACGTCACCCTTGTAAGCGGCCCCGCCGCCATAAGCCCGCCCGCCGGCATCGGGAAATTAATCCGCGTGGAGACCGCGGCCCAGATGGAAAAGGCCGTCCTGGCAGAGATAAATAACGCCCAAATATTGATTATGGCCGCCGCGCCGGCCGATTTTACCCCCGAAGAGACATTCGGGAAAAAATTGGCAAAATCAGATAAATTGAGCCTGAAACTTAAAGCAACGCATGATATTTTGCTTGAGGTCTCCCGGCGGAAGAAGAAACCCTTCACGGTCGGATTCGCGGCCGAGACCGGGCCCGATACCGGCAGGGCCCGGCAGAAGCTCGAGAAAAAAGGGCTGGACATGATCATTTTTAACGATGTCACGAGGCCGGGGGCCGGTTTCGACTGCGGGACAAATGCGGTAACGATAATCGCCCGCGGCGGGGACATCCGGGAGATTCCGCTTATGGACAAGCAAGACGTTGCCAATGCGGTACTTGACAGTATTTCACATCTTCTTAAAACTTGACTTTTAAATACCATTATTTGAAAATCTACAATGCCCGGTGAATTGGAGAGATTGAAGGAAAGGGTCCAGAAAGACCCCTCGTCCAGGCTCTTCATCCCCCTTGCCGATGAGCTGAGAAAGGCGGGCATGCGTGAGGAGGCGGTCCAGGTCCTTCGGGATGGGCTTGAAAGGCAGCCCGACTACATGAGCGCGCGGGTCGCCCTGGGGAAGCTCTACCTCGAGGAAGACAACCTGGAGGGCGCTATTGCGGAATTCAGGCGTGTGGCCGATGCCATCCCGGACAATCTCTTTGCCCAGAGAAAGCTTGCTGAAATCCATCTGCGCCTGGGGGACCTGGAGGACGCAAAAAAGGCGTTCGAGATCGTTATTCGCCTAAACCCCATGGACCTGGAGGCAAAAAAGACCCTGGAGAGACTAAGTGGCGTCAATGCCGCGGATGAAAACGAAGCGCCCGGGGAAGCACCGGCAGAGGCCGAGCCCCCGGCCGAAGAGCCGATGGCCGTGGCGCCTGAGCCGCCTGTCGCCAATCCCGCCACGGAAGCGGAAGGCAAAACCGATTTCGGGACAGGGGAATCCCCGGGGGACCTCAGAATTGATGACGGGACTCCCGAGGCGGGGGAGAGCCCAGGGGCTGAAGGCCCGAATGAAAGTGAAAGCCCGGCCCGGGGACAGGCCGCAGAGGGACCCGCCGCTGCCGAGGAAGATTTGGCCGGCTGGTTTGAGGAAAACTCGGGGGGTGTCCGCGAAGAGGACGGCGAGATTGTAATCGAGTCCGGGGCCGACAATGTCATTGAAGATGATGTGCTGAAAGATAATGTCATTGAGGACGGCGCCACAGCCGGCGGCGAAGCGGATGAAACGGCCGCCGATGCCCTTTCGGCCGCCGATGCCCTGATTGGGGAGGGCGAGTATGCGCGCGGGCTACTCCGGCTGAGAAGACACCTGGAACTTTATCCCGAGGATATTCAGGCCCTTCAGAGGCATGAAGAGCTGAGGATGCTGATAAAACTCCTGGGCATCGAGGGCGACGTGAAGGTTTCAATGCTCGGCGCCTTTCTTGAATCGGCCAAAAGAAAAAAGGATGACTTTTTCAGAGGCCCTTAAGGAAGTGATCGAAAAGGTGGAGGGCGCGCTCTTTGCCATGATACTCGGGACAGACGGCATCCCGGTCGGCTCCGGGGCCGCCGCCTCCGGGGTCTCCGGGACGGACGAACCTCTCCACTCCGGCATCATGGACGCCGATACCCTCGGGGCGGAGACCTCGCAGCTCATAAGAGAGGCGGGCAGGGCCGCGAAAAATCTTCAAATCGGGGACACTGCCGAGATTACCATCCTTGCGCGAAGCTGCGCTATAATAATCCGCAGGATCAATCCGGAATACTTCATTGCCCTGGTAATGAGATCTGGCGCGGGAAGCCTCGGAAAGGGCAGGTTCTACCTGAGGCAGGCCGTCTCCCGGATAGAGAATGATTTCTGATTTTTTTAAAAGATAAAGATTAAAGAAATATCTCAGGTTCCGTAGACTGGTTTTCGGTAAAAACCGGCTTTTATTTTTTCAGGAGGAATCTCGATGACAGAGGCCACCATCAGGATTGAGGGCATGAGCTGCCAGCACTGTGTCATGGCTGTGAAGAAGGCCGTGGAAGCCGTAAGCGGGGTGGCAAGCTCGCAGGTGGAGATAGGCAAGGCCGTGGTCCGCTACGACGAAGGCAGGACGAGGCTCTCCGAGATAGAGCAGGCGATAAAAGACGCCGGCTATAAAGTGGCGCAGGAGCCCGAGTGATGCCGAAGGTGAAGGTCATCCACGGGCCAAACTTAAACCTGCTCGGCAAGCGCGAGGTTTCGGTCTATGGAATGGCCACGCTCGATCATATAAACGAGGCGATGAAGGCGATGGCCGGCCGGCTCGGTCTTGAGCTCTCCGTCGTGCAGACGAACAGCGAGTCCGGGATAATTGATGAAATCCAGGCTGCCGACTATGACCTGCTCATCATAAATCCGGCGGCCTACACTCACACGTCCATTGCGATCAGGGACGCGATATCGGCGGTGGGGAAGCCGGTCATAGAGGTGCACCTCTCGAACATCCACAGGCGCGAGGAATTCCGCAGGCGCTCTTACATTGCGGAGGTTGCCCTTGGGCAGATAAGCGGTTTCGGGCCGGGCAGCTACATGCTGGCGTTGCGGGCCGCGGCGAAGATACTCCTGGAAGGGACCCCGCACAAGGCTTGACGATCGACGAGTCTCTCCAAAACAGGCTGGCCGCTCTGCGGACGGCCCTGCGGGGGGCTGACGCCCTTCTGATAAGCAACCTGGCGAACGTCCGGTACCTGACGGGTTTTAACGGTTCCGCGGGCCATATCATCGTCACCGGGAAGGATGCCCTCTTCATCACCGATTCCAGATACGGCAAGGACGCGCTTGGCGAGGCGGGGCGGCTATACGAGACCGTCATCATGAAGGGCCCGCTGGAGAAAACAGTTGCCCGGCTTTGCCGCCGGCTGGCAGTCAGGAAACCGGCCTTCGAGAAGACCGTCTCCTATGCCTTTTATGAAAAGCTCAGACGTGTCTTCGGGGCAGAAGTAATTCCGCTTGGCGGGGTTGTCGAGAGGGTGCGGGCCGTCAAGGACGATTATGAGGTCGGCTGCATCAGGGGGGCGGTCAGACGGGCCGAGGACGCCTTTAACGAGGTAAAGGGTTTTATCAGACCGGGCGTGACGGAAAAGGCCCTGGCCCTGCGCCTCGAGGAGGCTATTTTAAAGAAGGGCTCCCTGAAACCGGCCTTCCCGGCGATAGTGGCCTCCGGGGAAAATTCCGCCGTCCCGCACGCGCGGCCCACCGGGCGCAAAATCGCGCCGGGCGACCTTGTGGTGATAGACTGGGGGGCCGAGTACGGCGGCTACTGCTCCGACATGACCCGGACTTTCCTGGTAGGCGGAGGGCAAAAGGGCCATCGGAAGGACCTGCGCCTGGCCGAGAAGAGGAAGATTTACCGGGTAGTGCTCGAGGCCCAGTCCAGGGCCATCGCCTTCCTCGGGGAGGCGTATTCGAAGGGGGCCGGTGTCGGGGGGTATAGGGGGAAAAGGCCGAAAGATATTGACAATTCAGCCAGATATGTTATAAAACAAGCAGGCTATGGGGAGAATTTCGGGCACAGCCTGGGGCACGGCATCGGTTTGGAGGTGCACGAGCAGCCGGGGCTTTCGCCTCGTCCCGGGGAGAACAAGCCTCTGGCCCGCGGAACGGTCTTTACAATAGAGCCGGGCATTTATGTCCCCGGTCTGGGGGGCGTAAGGATCGAGGACATGGTTTACCTGGCGCAAGGCCGCCCGGAAGTGCTCACCCGTCTGCCCAAAGGCAAAAGCGGAATTTAGAAAAGGACCACAGGGGAGGTTTTTAAAAAAAGGCGTGATTATTTCGACAAGCGATTTCAGAAAAGGCATGAAGATAGTATACAAGGGCGAGCCCTGCGAGATAGTCGACTTCCAGCACGTGAAGATGGGCCGCGGGGGCGCCGTTGTGCGCACCAAAATGAAGAGCCTGAAGACGGGCAATGTCCTTGAGGACACGTTCCGGTCGGGTGAGAAATTCGACCGCCCCGAGCTGGAAGAAAAGACGATGCAGTACCTCTATTACCAGGACGGGCTCTACTATTTCATGGATACGGAGAGCTATGAGCAGGTGCCTTTTAACGAAAAGCAACTGGGGGACTCCAGGCTTTTCCTCAAGGAAAACACCGTGGCCACGGTGCTCTATTACAAGGGCGCCCCAATCGGCATAGAACTGCCCACCTTCGTGGAGCTTCAGGTGGCCCAGGCGGAGCCCGGCTTCAAGGGGGACACGGCCGCGGGGAGCTACAAGCCCGCCAAGCTCGAGACCGGGGCGACCGTGAAGGTGCCGTTCCATATAAACGTCGGGGACGTCATCCGGGTCGACACCAGGAGCGGGGAATATGTGGAGAGGGTCAGATAGATGGAGCTAGAGGACATAAAGGCTCTCCTCGCGCTCCTTAAAGACACCGACGTCACCGAGATACAGGTGGAGAAGGAAGGCTCGAAGGTAAAGATCCGGCGTGGCCGTTTCTACACGTCGGTCGAGTTCCCGTCGCCGGAGCTGCCGGGCGCGCCACGGCAGATAAAGCATGAAGAGGGCGAAGGCGAAAAGGAACGGCTCGCTACGATAACCGCCCCGCTCGTCGGGACTTTCTACAGGGCCCCGACTCCGGAGGCCTCATCCTTTGTCGAGGTCGGCTCCATCGTGAAAAAGGGCCAGGTGCTCTGCATAGTGGAGGCCATGAAGCTCATGAACGAGATCGAGTCCGAGATCGAGGGCCAGGTTGTAAAGATACTGGTCGAAAACGGCCAGCCCGTCGAGTACGGAGAGCCCCTCTTCCTGATAGAGCCCGCCGCACAATAAGGCAATGTACAAAAAGATACTGATAGCCAACCGGGGGGAGATCGCCGTGAGAATTATCAGGGCGTGCAAGGAGCTCGATATCCGCACGGTGGGCGTATACTCGGAGGCCGACCGGCAGAACATGCACGTCAGGCTCGCCGACGAGGCCATCTGCATAGGGCCCGCTCAAACCGAGCAGAGCTACCTGAATGTGCCGGCGATTCTGACCGCAGCCGAGATAACGGACTCGGAGGCCATTCATCCCGGCTACGGTTTTTTATCGGAGAACCCCCAATTCGCCGAGGCCTGCGCCGCCTCCGGCATCGCCTTTATCGGCCCGTCCCCGGACAATATCCGGCTTGGCGGGGACAAGGCCAAGGCCAGGCAGGTAATGAAGAGAAGGGGTGTGCCGGTGGTCCCCGGCAGCGACGGCCCACTGGACAGCGCGGCCGCGGCCGCAAAGGCCGCAAAGAAGATAGGTTTCCCCTGCATCATCAAGGCCTCGATGGGCGGGGGCGGCAGGGGCATGAAGATAGTAAACGCCGAGGAGCAGGTCGAGGACGCCTTCTTCATGGCCCAGAGGGAGGCGCTTACGGCCTTCGGCTCAAGCGAGCTCTATCTTGAAAAGTACCTCCAGGACGTAAGGCACATAGAGGTCCAGGTGCTTGCCGACACAAAGGGCAGGATCATCCACCTTGGCGAGCGTGAATGCTCCATTCAGCGCAGGCACCAAAAACTCATAGAGGAGTCCCCTTCCCCGTTTGTCTCGGAAAAACTTCGCCGCCGCCTGGGGGAGCTTGCCATCAGGGCCGCCAGGGCCGTGAAGTACAAGAACATCGGCACCGTGGAGTTCATGGTCACCCCGGAGGAGGAGGTCTATTTCATGGAGTTCAACACCAGGGTGCAGGTCGAGCACCCGGTGACCGAGATGGTCATGGGCGTTGACCTCGTGAAGGATCAGATACTTCTTTCGGCGGGCCAGCCCATCACGGCGAAAAAGATATTCAAGCCGAGGGGCGCGGCCATAGAGTGCAGGATAAACGCGGAAGACCCCGACCGCTTCATCCCCTCGCCCGGCAAAATAGAGTTCCTGCACCAGCCGGGCGGCCCCGGCGTGCGGGTGGACACCGCCGCCTACTGCGGCTGGACCGTCCCTCCCCATTACGATTCCCTCATAGCCAAGCTGATTACGTTCGGCGCGAACAGGCAGGAGGCCATCGCAAGGATGAAGCGCGCCCTTGACGAGTTCGTCATCGAGGGGATAAAAACGACGATCCCGTTTCATAAGCGGGTCCTCGAAAACAAGGATTTCAGAGAGGGCAGGATAAACACCTCCTTCCTGGAAAAGCTGAATAACCCGGGCGAGAACCCCGCGGGCTGACGTTTTTTTGTTTCCCGCAGTTTTAATGGTGAAACCCTCTCCCATCATGGGAGAGGGTTGGGAGAGGGAGCAGCCTTTTTCCGATGAAATCTTTTTCGGATAATCCAACCCCCGGCCTTTACCTTGGCGGGCTCTGCTTTCTCACGGCGGAGGAATCCGCCTGCCCCTTCCCGGCCGCAAGACAGGCCGAGGCCGCGCTTTCGGCCGGCCTGAAATGGGTGCAGCTCAGGATGAAAAACGCCGCAAGGCGGGAGGTCTGGGAGACCGCGCTAATTCTTCGCGCCCTCACGCGCGAAAACGGCGCCCTCCTCTTCATAAACGACTACCCCGATATCGCCCTCGCGGTGGACGCCGACGGGGTCCACCTGGGACAGGACGATTTCCCTCTCAAAGAGGCCAGGGGGCTTATGGGCCAAAAACTGATAGGCATATCGACCCATAGCATCTCCGAGGCGAAAGAGGCGGCAATGGGCGGGGCCGATTATATCGGCTTTGGCCCCATTTTCGAGACCGCAACAAAAGACGCGGGCCCGGCCAGGGGGATTTCATCTCTTGTTGAAGTGAGACGGGCGGTGAAAATCCCCATCGTCGCAATCGGCGGGATAACCCCGGGCAACATCGGGCAGGTGATAAGGGCCGGGGCCGATGCCACGGCCGTCTCGGGCGCGATCGCCTGCGGCGATATCAGGGAAAACATCAAAGGGTTTATGGAGGCGCTGAAAGCGGCCCGAAGCTAGCCCTTCAGCGGGATGGACCCACCGGCGGGGAAAATTCTTCAACGGGCCCCGGACCGGTTTTTAGATAATCCAGGAGGTTTCGATGGGAGGGGCGGATTTTTTCAGGACCTCTTTATTGTAAGCCGAAATTACATCTCCTCTGCTTAACATCCCGATTACCTTTTGGGGGTTGTCCCTGCTTACTACCGGGACCTCGGCTATATCCTTTAGGGAAAACCTTTCGACGGCGGCGTTGAGGTCTTCATCCGGGTACATCACGATGACCTCTTCGGTTGCGATCTGCTTTGCCCTGACTATTTCTTTTACCTGCTCCTCAAGGAGCACGGGCCTTATGTCCTGGAACGAGACTATGCCCGTCATCAGTCCTTTGGCGTCGACTACGGGAATATAGAATTTCTCTTTGCCAATCATGTCGTTTATTATCTTGTCCAGTGTGGCGTCCTCGGGCGCAGTTATAAAATCTTTCCTCATGACGTTTTTTACCTTGATGCTGCTCATGATGGCCACTTCCCGTCCCATGTGTATCTTTATCCCTTTTCTCGTAATCTCCACGGTGTCGATCGAGTCCGAAAAAAGCCTTTTGGCGACAAGGGTGCCGATTATGGAGGAGAACATGAGGGGGATTATTATCTGGTAGTTGCCGGTCATCTCGAAGAGAAGGAAGATGCCCGTAAGCGGGGCGTGCGTCGCTGCGGCAAGGAACGAGCCGACGCCTACGGTGGCGTAAGCCCCCGGAGATGCCGTGTAGGCGGGGAAAAGCCAATGGACAATGTAGCCGTAACTTTCTCCGACCATCGCCCCGATAAAAAGAGACGGCGCGAAGACCCCGCCCGCGCCCCCCGAGCCGATGGTGACACTGGTGGCAACGAGTTTTAAGAAGACGAGCGCCAATACCACCGGGAAAATCATCTTGCCCACAAGAGAGACCTCTATGAACTCATATCCGTTTCCCATGACCTGGGGGAGGAATATGCCAATTGCGCCCACGATAAAAGCCCCGGTTACGGGTTTAACCTGGGGATGCACCTTCAGGGCGTCAAACCCGTCTTTTATCCAGTGGAACACCCGTATGTAGAAGACGGCAAGTATGCCGACCAGCACCCCGAAAAATATGTAAAGAGGTATCTCGACCGGACTTCTCAACCGGTATTGCGGTACGGAGAATGCCGGCGTCGAGCCGTAAAACCCCCTGGATATGACGGTGGCGATTCCGGAGGAGATGACTATGGCCGCAAAGGATGAAAGCTCGTAATTGCCGAGGAGCACTATCTCTGTTGCGAACATCACGCCCGCTATCGGGGCATTGAAGGTGGCGGCCATTGCTCCGGCGGAGCCCGCGGCTATCAAAAGCTTCATCCGGCTCCCCGATGCCCGGAAGAGCTGCCCTATTCCCGAACCCACGGTTCCCCCTATGATGGCAATAGGCCCCTCAATGCCCGCCGAGCCGCCGGAGCCGATCGTGAGGCCGGCCGAAAGTGTTTTAAGCAGGATGTTTCTTATCTTGATTACGCCGCCCCTGATGTTTACAAGCTCGATGAATCTTGGAAAACCATAGCCGTTTACCTCGCCCGGAAAGGCCAGCGAGAGGGGGACAAGAAGAAGGGCCCCCGCCATCGGCAGCAGCGGCAGGAGGGCCCTGAACATGCCGCCATGGTCTATGGAGAGGAGTTCCGAGCCCTGGACGAAGACAAGCTGATGGATGAAGTTCATCGTTGTGCGGAAAAGGATGTTTGCAAGCCCCGCAAGCGCTCCGACAAGGAAAGAGAGGATTATAAGGGCGGTGTGTTCCGTGATATGGAATTTCTTGAGGACGACGACCAGCTCTTCAAGCCTGCTGGTTTCCTGCTTGCCGGAAACTTTAATTACATCTTTCATTGTGAAGCGGGAGGAATTTCATGGCATTGTATTTCCGGGAGGCATTGTAGTTCCGGGGGCATCGGCTAATTATACAAGTCCGGGCGGAATATTTTCAAAAGGGGAAGCGTTTAAAAATGCAGTCGGCCAAGGGCAAAATTTTATAAAAATTCCAGCAACCTCAACACCGCCGTCTGGCAGTTGCGCGCGGCCTCCTGCTTGCGCCACTTTGAAGGCGGCTCTCCGGCCATGTTGCTTATCCCCCTAATCTCAATGAGGGGGATACCGTAGAATAGGGCCGTATGGGCCGCCGCCGCGCCCTCCATATTCTCCACAATCGCGCCGTATCCGGCCCCGAGGGGGCCGGCTTTTCTTGTCGACCTGCCGGCTGCGCATACCGTAAGAAAACGGCCCGTCCTCAAGTCCGGGATGCGTTTTTTTGCCTCTTTAAGCAGGCGCCTGTCCAGGGGGAAACTGCTGAAAAAGACCTTCCCGTCCTTCTTTAAAAGCGGAAATCCCAAAACCCTGAACCCGTCATAATTTTGCACTTTTGATGCGCCCCCGGTCTTTGCCCAGCCTTTTTCCCGGATCAGGCCGCCTTCGGCGTAGATTTCCACCTCGGCGGCCGCAAGGTCTCCCTTTTTGAGGCCCGAGGAGGGATACGCCCCCCCTATGCCAAAGAGAAAGATCGCCTCCGGTTTTTTCCTTTCAGCCAGGATGGCCACTGCGCGCGCAGCGTTGGCAATTCCGATGCCGGAGCATATGTAGGCCGCTTTTTTCCCTCTCTCCCCAATCGTCCCCTCGACAAGCGGGGCGGAAATTTTCTTCCTCTTAAACGAATCAAGTATCAGGTCGGCCTCGAATGGGACGGATGAAATCAGCCCTGTCATGGTATGTGATTTTAACACGGTCCTCCCAAGACTGAAACTACGGAAGATAGCGCCGCCATCGCCCGGCGTTTTTCAAACAGTGCCGGCGCAAGCAATTGGATATAAGGCAGAAGGCGGGTGGGCGTGCAAATCCTTAATTAATCTTGTAAAAAAGAGGTTTACATGCTAAGCTAATAAGCTAACTTACACACGTCCGGCAAATCGACCCCGGCTGGTCTCGGATGCTCCGGGTGAAGGGGCGAGGACGGAGGATAAAAACCTGAAGGAGGAAGGGCAAACAATGATAGCGACAATGAAGGAGCTTCTCGAGGCCGGCGTCCATTTCGGGCACCAGGTCAAGAGATGGAACCCCAAGATGAAGCGGTACATCTTCGGGGAAAGAAACGGTATCTACATCATCGACCTGCAAAAGACCCTGAAGGGGCTCGAAGAGGCCTACAATTTCATCCGGGATGTGGCGGCGGAAAATCAGACCGTTTTATTTGTGGGCACGAAAAAGCAGGCCCAGGACTCCATCTCGGAAGAGGCGAAGAGGGCCGGCGTTTTCTGGGTGAACCAGCGCTGGCTGGGCGGGATGCTGACCAATTTCCAGACGGTCAGGAAGAGCATCGACAGGCTTAAAAAGATAGACGTGATGCGCGAGGACGGCACGTATAACCGCCTCACCAAAAAGGAAGTGTCCCGTATCGAGAAGGAAAGGGCCAAGCTGGATAAAAACCTGAGCGGCATAAAGGGCATGACCTCGCTTCCGGGGGCGGTCTTTATCGTCGACCCCAAGAAGGAGAGGATAGTGGTCTCGGAGGTAAGGAAGCTCTCCATTCCCTCGGTGGCGATAGTCGACACGAACTGCGACCCGGATGAGATAGATTATGTCATCCCCGGCAACGATGACGCCATCAGGGCCATAACGCTCATATCCTCCAAGATGGCCGAAGCCGTGATAACAGGCAGGGAGATATACAACAAGAAGACGGCGCAGGTGGCCGAGGATGCGAAGATAGAGGAAAAGAAGGCCTCGGAGGAAGCCGCTCCGGCCGAGGCGGCCCCCGCCGGTTTGACCGGAGTAAAGCCCCCGGAGAGCGCCGTTTCGGCAGGCGAACTCCCGGAGGGGGCGGCGCAATGATTACGGCGGAACTGGTCAGGGACCTGCGGGAGAAAACCGGCGCAGGGATGATGGAGTGCAAAAAGGCCCTTGAGGCCTCCGGCGGGGACCTGGACAAGGCAGTCGACATCCTCAGGCAGAAGGGGATGGCGACCGCGCAGAAAAAGTCCGCGCGCGCGGCCTCCCAGGGACTCGTAAGCTCCTATATCCACATGGACAAGATAGGCGTGCTGCTGGAACTGAACTGCGAGACGGACTTCGTCGCCCGCACGGATGATTTCCGGGGGCTCGCAAAGGACATCGCCATGCACGTGGCGGCGGCAAGCCCGGCCTATCTGCAGCGGGAGGACGTCCCCCAGGACGTCCTCGACCACGAGAAGGAAATCTACAAGGCGCAGGTCCAGGGCAAGCCGGACCATGTCGTCGAAAAGATAATCCAGGGGAAAATCGAGAAGTTTTACGAGGAGAGCTGCCTCCTGGACCAGATATTCGTGAAGGACCCGGAGGGCAAGAAGAAGGTGAAGGACATCATCACCGAAAAGGTGGCCAAGATCGGGGAAAACATCGTAGTCAGGCGTTTTGCAAGGTACCAGCTTGGCGAAAGCAAAAGTGCGAAATAGCAGGGGCGGCCCCGCCCCCAAAAAGGTGAAGAAACCCGTCTTCACGCGCCTTCTGATAAAGCTAAGCGGCGAGGCCCTGATGGGGGAACGCTCTTACGGGATAGACCCCGGGACCGTCGATTACATAGCCCGCGAGGTCCGGGAGACGCTGAAGACCGGCGTCCAGGTGGCCCTCGTCATAGGCGGCGGGAACATATTCAGGGGCGTCGAGGCGTCGGCCCAGGGCATGGAGCGCTCCGCGGCGGATTACATGGGCATGCTTGCGACAGTCATAAACGCCCTTGCCGTCCAGAACGCCCTTGAGAAGCTGGGCATCCCCACCAGGGTGCAGTCCGCCATAGAGATGCGCGAGCTTGCCGAGCCGTATATAAGGAGAAAGGCGGTAAGGCACCTCGAAAAGGGCAGGGTCGTCATCTTCGCCGCCGGCACCGGAAACCCTTACTTCACCACGGACACCGCCGCGGCCCTGAGGGCCATGGAAATCGGCGCGGACGTGATCTTCAAGGCGACCAAGGTCGACGGCGTCTATTCGGCCGACCCGATCAAGGACCCCAGGGCGAAGAAGTTCGACAGGATATCCTACCTGGACGTGATAAGGAAGGGCCTCAAGGTGATGGATTCCACCGCCATAACTTTATGTATGGACAACCACATGCCGATTGTGGTATTTAATCTCAAGGGGAGAGGCAACATAAAGGGCCTCCTCGCGGGCAAGAAAGTAGGCACTATAATAGAGTGATATGGAAAAGGCGCTGAAAGACAAGCTCCTGCACCGGATGGACGCCGCCCTGGACATCCTCCGGAAGGAATTCAATGCGGTGCGGACCGGCAGGGCCTCGCTGGCGCTCCTGGAGGGCATAATGGTCGATTACTACAACACCCCCACCCCGCTTCAGCAGGTGGCCGCCCTCTCGGTGCCCGAGAGCCGCCTCATAGTCATTCAGCCCTGGGAGCAGAAGATGATAGGCGAGATAGAGCGGGCCCTGATGAAGTCCGACCTCGGCCTGACGCCCGCCAATGACGGGAAGCTCATCAGGCTGCCAATCCCCATGCTCACGGAGGAGCGCAGGCGCGAGCTGGTTAAGGTGGTAAGGAAAAAGGCCGAGGAGACGAGGGTGGCCCTCAGGAACGTCCGGCGCGACATGAACGAAGGCGTCAAGAAGCTCGAGAAGGACCAGCACATGAGCGAGGACGAGGTGAAAAAGACCATCGCCGAGGTCCAGAAAATAACCGATTCCTACATCGGGAAGGTTGACGGCCTTCTTGAAACCAAGGAAAAAGAGATAATGGAGGTCTAGACGATGAAATCCAATTTCATGCTGAAAGTAGAAGACGCAAAGACCGTCGATATACAGAAGGCCCTGCAACAGGCAGGCATCAAGATCAGGAGCATCCAGGAGATATATAAGGAAACCGATCCCGCAGAGCAGGAGAAAAAATAAAAATGCCCCCGAAAAAAATTGTGAAAGGCCCCGCGGGCAGGCAGGCGTCCGCCCGGGGACAGACGGGGCAAAAGAAGGCGGAAAAGACCCCCCATGCGGAAAAAACCTCTCATCCGGTAAGGACCTCGCGCCCGGCAAAGGCGAAAGCGGCGGCCGGCAGGACCAAGCCGAAGACGGCCCCGGCGGCGGAAATCCCTCCGAAGAAAACAAGGACGGAGGCGCCCGACGAAAGGGAGCTTGCGCTCAGAAGGGAGCTCATCCGGCAGCGCGGCATGATCCTGGGCGAAGCGAAAAAGGAGATAGGCAGGATCATCAGCGGAGAAAACAGGCAGATCGTGGAGACCGCCCTGGATGACGGCGACTGGTCTGTGGTCGACCTTTCCGAGGACATAAGCCTGAAACAGCTCAGCACCCACCGGGAGAACCTGGCCAAGATCGATGAGGCCCTGAGAAAGCTCGACGAGGGCACCTACGGCATCTGCGAGGAGTGCGGCGAGGAGATAGACCTCGAACGCCTGAAGGTGATGCCTTTCGCCATATACTGCAAGGACGACCAGGAGAAAAGAGAGATAATGGAGGCGATGGAGCGGGAAACCGGCATCTGACGTCGCGGCGTCCTGCCGAATCTCTGGTTTTTAGTCGCCAGCCCCGGTTTTCAGTCTCCAGTTTCTAGTAATACACCCGCTCAAGGAACAGTCCGTGGGCGGGCGCGGTCGGTCCCGCAAGCCTCCTGTCACGGGCGGCTATGATCTCCTCCATCTGTTCCGGCCTTATCCTTCCCCTTCCGGCCTCCACGAGCGTGCCCACGATGTTTCTGGCCATGTGCCTCAAAAACCCGTCCGCCGTAATGCTGATCCTTAGGAAATCTCCGCTTAGACGCACGGTCAGGAACTCCACCTCCCGAAGCGGCGTTATTTCGGCCGACAGGACCTCTTTCACAGGCGTATTCGCCCCGCAGCCGGACGCCCTGAAAGAGGTGAAATCCCTCCTGCCGACAAGTGGCCGGGCCGCCATTTTCATCCTCTCCAGGTCCAGTTGAAAGGGGAGCCGCCACGTGTACGGCCTGACAAAGACGGGCGGGCGCGTTGTGGCCGCGATCAGGTAGAAGTAGGTCTTTTTTATCGCGTCCCGCCTGGGGTGAAACTCCGCGGGGCAGTCGCTTGCCTCGATGACGCTGATGTCGGGCGGCAACATGGCATTGAGGGCCTTCTTCACGGTCTGCGGCGCAAGCCCGAAGTCCGGGCCCGCGATGAAGGTCGCCACCTGCCCCAGGGCGTGTACGCCCGCGTCCGTCCTGCCCGCGGAGACGACGGACACGCCTTCGGATTTCAGGAACTTTTTTAGTTGTTTTTCAATTGCTTCCTGGATGGTGGGGACACTATCGCCCTTACGCTGGCTCTGCCAGCCGCTGTAGCGCGCGCCATCATATTCGAGCAGGAGTCTTATCTTCCTCACGTGCGGTTTCGTTTTTCACCCTTATTTTAACGCCAATGTTTTGTTTACATCAAATCAGGCGGCATAAGCAGGAAGGAGGCCGGGATAACTGCTATCACCGGGCGTCATTTTTAAAAACCGGCCGTGTTATCATCTACAGATGGAGCCGGATGACCTGCTTGTAAGCAGCGTCAAGAGCAATTGTGATATAGCGGACGCCAGGAGCTGGGGGCTTTATTCCGTCTGCGGGCTCTTGATGAGGCTCCGGGAGCTTTACTACTCAGAGCACGGCCTGCGGCCGTGGCAGAAGGTGGAAAATGCGCGGATTGCCGGGTGGATCGGCGAAAGGGAGGCCCTTTGGGGCGAGATTGACGGTCGGCCGTTCGGGCCGGTCGAGATAAAGGGGTTGAAGGTAGAGACGGGGGGGGTGAAGGCGGACAACCCGGAGGAGGCCGCGCGCTTTGACGCGTTTGATTCGGCCGGCATAAACCGGGTGCTGATTGACCGCGGGCTCGTTTACGCGGCGGGCTACGGGCCCCATCTTCGGGCCACCTTCTTTCTTGCCGACGTCATCGGGAGCGAGACAGAGGACGGCCTCGAAATTTACACCTGCGGCAGGGAATACGCAAGGGACCTTTCGGCCGCGGTCGCCATGCTCGCGGGGGACTGCGTCTTTGCCCGCCTGGAGGCCAATGAAAATCTGATATGGCAGAAATTCGAGGAATACAGGGCAAAACCCTCGGGCCTTCTGCGGGCGGCATTCTCGTATTACGGCGTCGCCCCCGGTATTGCGCAACGGGCAGGGGCCGCCCCGGAGGCGGGGCCGGAAATGACAGATATGCTTTCTGCCGTTTCGAGGGAGGAACTAAGGACGTACATAAGGCACGAGCTTGGAGAGGCGGCCGAGCGGAAAAGACTCGGCCCGGCATGGTCGGAGATGCTCATGGAGACGCGGGAGGCCAAACACGCCATGTACCTCAGGGCCTTGAAAGACGTGCTCGCCGACACCTGCCCGGAAGGGATGCTCCGCTACATCATGGACGGAAAGAAAACGGGCTCACTAGCATTCTATGCCGCCTTTCTGGCCGGCTACAGAAAACTCCTCTCCGTGAAGATAGAGAAGGCCGCCGGCCTTTTCCTTGAAAAAGGGACGGACGGCCCACGCGAGGGCTGGGCCGTGGTGGAAAGGGCCGTTGACGAGACGTACAGGCAGACAAAGGAGATCGGCTCTGAAATTGTCCGGATCCATTTTTCAGGCGGCTCCCCCGCCCGGTTTATTGAGGACGCCATAAAAAAAACCGCCCCCTAGTTCGACAGCGTTCTGCCGCGCAACCGCCGGGTGCCTGAGCCCGCCCAAAGCAGGAAATTTCTATTTTGCCTTGACAATACGCCCGTCAGAGCTTGACTTTTTGAGGACCTAAAATATATAGTTTCACACGGTTTTTTTATGATGTTGGGGGCTGAATGCAGAGCAGGCGTATTGCCTCAAAAGGGGCAACCGGGCGAATAATAATAAAAAATAAAAAAACTCCCTCTGTTGAAAGTGAAAATCCATCCGGATGGAATCTCTCGACGGAGAGCGGGCGTGTTGTCTTCAAAAAAACGGACAATGCCTTCTCGCCGGCCTTTTCGAGGTATCTGCCGCTCCTTGCCTTTTTGATTTTGACGGCCTTGTTCCTGCCTGCGGGCTGCGAGACCCTGAAGACCTCAAAACCCTTAATACCCATAAAAGAATATGAAAAGATGCTTGCGGGCAGGTTCGATGCCGATTACGTGGGCAATGCCAATTGTCTGAGGTCCTGCCATTACCATGACCAGATAAAGAGGGATTTTGAGGCAAGCACGATGGGCGCCCAGCTTTCGCCCAAATCCGGTCTTCCGATTGTGGACTGCGAGTCCTGCCACGGGCCTGGCAGCCTGGCCATAATGGGGCTTACGCGGCGGAAGGTGAAAGAGGCGCGGAAGGAGGGAAAGACCCTCTCCTGCGACTATAAGACGTTCATCGACATAAAGGGCCTGCCGCCGACCGCGAAATCCCTCATATGCCTTAAATGCCATACCGGAAACGCCACTTTCAACCTTCACGCCTGGAACACGAGCCCCCACGCCTTAAACGGCGTGGACTGCGAGGACTGCCACAATATCCACCACGGGCCGGACCTCATCGTAAACCCCAGGGACACGGCGTCGATGTGTTTCAGGTGCCATCAGGACATAAAGAGCGAATTCAACCAGATAAGCCATCATCCGGTTCCCGAGGGCAAGATATTCTGCACCGACTGCCACGACCCTCACGGGGGGAACCCGAAGCTTTTGCGGAAGCCCACCATCAAGGCCACCTGCACCCAGTGCCACGCCGACAAGGAGGGCCCTTTCATTTACGAGCACGCGGAAAATACGGAAAACTGCCTTGTCTGCCACAACCAGCACGGCTCGCCAAACGATGACCTCTTGAAACTGAGACAGCCCTTCCTCTGTCTCCAGTGCCATGAAGGGCATCTGATAAACGCCCTCAACACCCGGGCCACTTATACGAGGTGCACCGACTGCCATTCGCAAATCCACGGCTCCGACCTGCCGCCCACTTCCGGTAAAGGATGGTTCACCCGGTGAGGTGGCGGACGCGGGCTGAAACGGAAAGAGGTATATGCGCCGTCCTTTTTCTTCCGGTGCTCCTGTTCATGCTCGCCTCCGCGGCCTTCGCGCAGGACGAGGCGGACAACCAGGTTTACAAGTACCCGGAGATAGCCCCCGAGTACAGCCTGTGGGGAGGTTTTACTGACGCCCACTTAAACGGCGGCAGCAATGCGCTGCCATACGGCTACGCGAGCGATTCCCTCGGCCTGGGCGGCGAGATCATCGCCTTCCCGTTCCCGAACCGGGTCCACCTGGAGCTTGACGTCCTCAATAAAAAAGACTACTTTGCCGATTTCCGCTACGCTTACAGCGATACCGTCCTTTTCAGGTTTTTGGGCAGCAGCCTCTTCCATAACCTGCCCAACATTACGCTTGCAGGCAACCCGTCCAGAAATGGCTCGGATTTGGATCAGTCCGATACCGGGGTCCAATACGGCGTAAGGATGGGAATCAACCGCGTCTCTCTGCGTTTCAAAACCCACGACTATCCCTTCCATATATATCTGCAGGGCATGAACGTGGTTCAGTCGGGAGACATGCAGCAGATATTCCTTGGCGGCTCGGGTTCATTCAGCGATATCGTGAGGGTCTCCCAGGACAGGCCCGTGGACATGCGCACGACCGATATAAGGGTGGGCCTGAACGGTCATCTGGGCCCCGTGGAGATGGATTATTCGCACGGGTTCAAGAGGTTTTCCGCCGGCAATGAGGTCATGAGCTACACCAATGACAGTGGCGTCTCCTGGTTCCACAACCTGATACCCGAACTGGAGGGCAACACGGACACATTCAGGATACACAGCTCATACACGGGCATGATATACGCCATGGGAACGCTGTCGAAGATATCAAGGACGAACGATACCTCAGGCGCCCGCGCCGATTATTTCTTCGGCGACGGCGAGATAAGGGTCATACCGGTGACGCCGCTTATGCTGGTGGCAAGGTACAAACACGAGGAGCTTTCCGAGGAGAATATCAGCTCGACCCTGAACCAGCTTTACAGCCAGTTCAATCTCCCGCCACCCGCGCTGATCAACTCCATCCGGCCGCCGATCTCCTCGGTGACGGACACCGTAACCGGTGTGGCCCGCTACAGGATCACATACAATCTGTCGGTAGGCAGCCAGATCTCCTGGAACAACGAAAGGCGCGAAAATTCCACCTTCTGGGAAGACGGGCTTTTACCCGCGTCCACCAGGAGCACCAGGACTTCGTTCAATGTGGACTACCGCCCTGTCCGCATGCTGAAACTTAGGGGGCAGTACACCCACGAATGGTACGGCTCCCCGGCGTACAATTACCAGCCAAATAACGGCGATGCCGGCACCCTGTCCGCCACATGGAGCTTCCCGGGGGGGATCACGGCCTTCGCAAGCTACGAGCTTTCCCACGAGACAAGGGACAACGTGCTGATAATAGACGAGACCACCTCCGGCATCACGAATGCCGCAAACAGGGACGTGCGGAGGGACAAATTCTCGGGCGATATCGTATTTCCAATCAGGCGGAATATTACATTGGATGCGGGCTACGCATACTGGCGCTCAAAGGTGAGGCAGGACCTGGTTTACACGGGCCCCGCGGGCGCGCAGTTCCTGGACCCGAATGTGCCCTACACCGACATCTCGCATAACTACACGGTCTCGGCCAATTACACGCCGGTCGATAAGCTTGAGCTGACCGGGGCGGTGAACCGTTTCTCGGCAAGCGGCGATTTCTCCCCGTCAAGCCAGTATGATTTTTCAAACGGCCCCTCACTGCTTCCCCTGTCCGTCTTTTCGACGCTGGACATAAAGGAGACCGTCTATTCCTTCAAGGCCAGATGGGCCGTGCGCAAGAAGACGGAGCTCGGGCTCAGTTATTTCTACAGCGACTTTGACAGCGCGGTCAACAGCCTGAACCCGGAGTACCAGTCCGGCCATGCGCACGCCTTCTTTGCGAGCCTGACCCGGCGCTGGTAAGAACACCCCGCCCCTTAATCCCCTCCCCTTTCGCCCTGAAGACGATTCAACAAAGTTGTCGCTCACGTCCGGAACCGCGCGACCGAACGAAAGTGCAGGCAGATATTCCCCAAGGCGGGAGAGCGTGAGGGTTAATCAAACTAAATAATCTGCTAAAATAATATTAGAGATGACAAAAAGGAGAGGTCTCTAACATACCTTCCATAACGGGCAATAGCTCCAGCCTCAAGGGGAGCGAACTGCGCCTGCTCGAAAGGGTTTTCAGGAGAAGGGTCCCTCCGGAAGAAGCCGTCACTAATGAGCTTGCCCGGTATCTGGCCGCGCTCTCTGCGCGTCTGGGGCGGCAGCTCGGGGTCCTTATCGACAGGCGGGGGGCGGTCTTGCAGGTCATCGTCGGGGACGCCAAGGGCATATTCATACCGTCCCTGGAGGCCTATCCGCTCGGCAGAAAGGCCCTCAGGGGCCTCAGACTCATCCATACCCACCTTAAAGATGACGAGAAACTCACCCGTGACGACCTCACCGACCTGGCCCTCCTGCGCCTCGATCTGGTCTGCGCCATAGGGGTGCGCGAAGACGGCGAACCCGGCGCCGTTGAATTGGCCCACCTGCTGCCCGCAGGGACCAGTCCCGTAGCCGGCCATTCCCCGGGGGATGGAGCAGGGCGGGATGCCGGCAAGAGGTTCGAGGTGCAAGACTTCGGGGACCTTGGCCGCTTTCGTCTCCGCTTCGATTTCGGGGGGTTCGTGTCCGCGCTGGAGAGCGAGATGGCCAGGAGGAGGCACTTCGAAGACGATAAAAGTGAGCGCGCGATCCTGGTGGGCGTTTCGGTAAGGGCGAGGGGAAAGACGTTTCCGCCCGCATACGGGTACGGGACTGGTCCCTATTCAATTGAGGAATCGATGGATGAATTGAAAGAGCTTGCCCGCTCCGCCGGGGTCCTCGTGCTGGATTCGGTCATCCAGCGGCCCAAAGAGATTAATCCTAAATACCTGATGGGCGAGGGCAAGATGAAGGAGCTGATCATAGACGCCCTGGACAAGGGCGCGACCCTGCTGGTCTTCGACCAGGACCTGGGCCCCTCCCAGATAAGGTCCATAACCGATCTCACGGAGCTGAAAGTCATTGACCGCTCCCAACTTATCCTGGACATATTTGCACGGCGGGCCGGCAGCCGGGAGGGCAAGGTCCAGGTGGAGCTGGCGCAGTTGAAATATCTGCTGCCGAGGCTTACCGGCAAGGGCTCTTCGATGTCACGTCTCATGGGCGGCATCGGCGGCAGGGGGCCGGGCGAGACGAAGCTTGAAGTGGACCGCAGGCGCGTCAGGGACCGCATCCATTTACTGGAGCGCCAATTGAAAGCCCTCTCGCTGGGCCGGGGTCAGAGGAAAAAAAGGAGGGTGGAGCGGGGGCTGCCCATCGTCTCCATCGTCGGATACACGAACGCGGGGAAGTCCACCCTGCTAAATGCCCTTACGGGCTCCGGGACCGCCGTCGAGGACAGGATGTTCGCCACCCTGGAGACGGCCAGCAGGCGGCTGAAACTGAAAGTGAAAATCCCCGTGGGGACGGTTTTCCCCGGGACCGCGCCGGGCCAGCGGCAGGTAATCATCACGGATACCGTGGGTTTCATACGGGACCTGCCCAAGGACCTCATCGCGGCCTTCAAGGCGACCTTCGAGGAGCTGGAGGACACAGACCTCCTGCTGCACGTGGTGGACGCATCGAACCCGAGGTTCCCCCAGCAGATGGACAGCGTTGCCAGGATATTGGAGGAGCTTGGACTCTCCTCAAAGCCGAGGCTGGTGGTCTTCAACAAGGCCGACAGGCTCTCCGCGGATGAGGCCGGGGCGCTTTCGGCGCGCTACGGCGCGGTCGCGGTCTCCGCGCTCGCGCCCTCCACCTTCGGCCCCCTGCTTGCCGCGCTCGAAGATGCCATATGGCATGAAAAAGCAGCGAAGGTACAGGTATAATAAGGCGAAATGGAATTTGCCCCTAAATGGATAGCCTGGGAGATAACCAGGAGATGCAATCTGAGGTGCGTCCACTGCCGCTCCTCCTCGGAGCTGGAAGTCAAGGGCCATCCGGACTTCCCGACCGGCGAGGCATTCAGGATACTGGACGATATCGCCTCCTATGCGAAACCCGTGATAGTGCTGTCGGGCGGCGAGCCCCTCTTGAGGGACGACGTATTTGAAATAGCCGGACACGGCACGGGGCTCGGGCTCAGGATGTGCCTTGCCACAAACGGCATGCTTGTGACCGACGGGATATGCGAAAAGATAAAGGCCTCCGGGATCAGGATCGTCTCGCTGAGCCTTGATGGCTCCACGGAGGAAGTGCACGATAATTTCAGGTCGGTAAAGGGGGCCTTCCGCGGCATCACGACTGCCGCCGGGCTCTTCCGCAAGCACGGGATGGAGTTCATAATAAACTCCTCCTTCACCAAGCGGAACCAGGAGGAGATACCCAGGGTCTACCGGCTCGCAAAGGACCTCGGGGCCACGGCCTGGTACATGTTCATGATAGTCCCCACGGGAAGGGGCGAGGAGATAATGAACGAGCTTATCTCCAAGGAGGACTACGAGGAGATACTCGACTGGCACTACCGGATGGAGAAGGACGAAAAAGATATGCTCGTGCGCCCCACCTGCGCCCCCCATTACTACAGGGTCGTGCTCCAGAGGTCGCGCGATGAGAAGTCGAAATTCGAGCGAAGGACGCTGAAATTCTCCACCGGGGGGGCGAAGGGATGCATAGCGGGGCAGCTCATATGCCTAATAGACGTTGACGGCAACGTCCTTCCGTGCAGCTATTTCCCGAAGCCGGCCGGCAACGTCATGGAGCGCCCGTTCAAGGACATCTGGGAGGACTCGGAGCTTTTCCGCGAGCTGCGGGATTTCAAGGGCTACAAGGGCAAATGCGGCTCCTGCGAATACATAAACGTCTGCGGAGGGTGCAGGGCCAGGGCCTATTCGCTCACGGGCGATTACCTGGAGGAGGAGCCCTTCTGCGGCCATGTGCCCCTTAAAATGAAAAAGCGCGTGATCGGACAGGGCAATAAAGGATAATTGTCCCGGCCCGTTTTTTTTCTTAGCACAAAAGTAAAAAGTAAAAGTAAAGCATAAAAATAAAAGGTAAAGGTAAAACCTCAGGCGGAGGATTTTTGATGAACGATATCTTTCTTAAGGTCCTCAGGGGCGAAGAGGCCCCTTACACGCCTGTCTGGATTATGCGTCAGGCGGGCAGGTACCTGCGCGAGTACAGGCAGGTGAGGGAGAGTGTTGATTTCCTTACCCTGTGCAAGACCCCGGAGCTGGCGGCCAAGGTCACGTTCCAGCCCGTGGACATCTTGGGCGTGGACGCGGCCATATTGTTTTCCGATATCCTCATACCGGTCGAGGCGATGGGGATGAAGCTCGCCTTTTCCGAGAAGCACGGGCCCTCGCTGGCCGAGCCCATCAGGACCAGGGCGCTTCTGGAGCGGCTTTCCGTGCCGGTCCCGGAAGACGACCTGCCGTTTGTGCTGGAGACCGTAAAAATCCTCAAATCGGGGCTTAAAGTGCCGCTGATAGGTTTCTCCGGCGCGCCCTTCACCCTCGCCACATACATGATAGAGGGCGGGGGCTCGAAGAATTTCCTCAGCACAAAGAGGATTATGTACCAGAACCACGGCCTCTTCGGCGGGCTCATGACCAAGATAACCGACACGGTGACGGCCTATCTGAGGGCGCAGATAAAGGCGGGGGCCGATGCCGTCCAGCTCTTCGATACATGGGCGGGCGTGCTCTCCCCGGACGACTACCGCGCATACGCCCTGCCGTATGTGAAACAGATAATAAAGGAGCTTAAAGATGATGGTGCGCCGATTATCTATTTTGTAAACGGCTGCGCGGGGCTCTTGAAAGAGATAAAGGCCTCCGGCGCAGGGGCCATAGGCATTGATTGGCGTATTGATATGGGTGACGCGGTAAAAAAACTCGGCAAAAAGTTCGTGGTGCAGGGAAACCTGGACCCGTGCGCCCTCCTGCTGCCCCCTGAAGGCCTCAGGCCGAAGGTGCGGGAGATACTGGAGAAAGCGGGGCCCGCAAGGGGGCATATCTTCAATCTGGGCCACGGCATCCTGCCCGAAATCCCGGTCGAAAACGCGAAGGCGCTGGTTGATATCGTGCACGAGCTAAGCGGGAAAGCGGCCGGCCGCCCTGAGTGAGAAAGGCCCTATAGGCGTAATTCTTCTGAACCTCGGGGGGCCGGACAGCCTGCGCGCGGTGAGGCCCTTCCTCTTCAATCTCTTCGCGGACAGGATGATTATCAGACTGGGGCCCGCCCCGCTCCAGAAGCCGATTGCCTGGGCCATCTCCGCATGGCGGGCGGCAAAGGCGAAGAAGGCATACGCGCTCATAGGCGGCAGGTCCCCGTTAAATGAATGGACGGGCGCGCAATGCGCCGCCCTCGGGCAGGCGTTGAAACCTTACGGCGAATTCAAGGTCTCCTTCGGCATGCGCTACTGGCGTCCATATATAGGGGAAGCGGTGGAGAGGATGCACCAGGACGGCATCAAAAAGTTAATGGCCCTCTCGCTCTATCCCCATTACTCCATCGCCACCACCGGCTCGTCGCTCCATCGCTTGAACGAGGAGGCCGCGAGGCTCGGCATTCGCGTCGGGGCCATTGAGCAGTGGTGCGAACAGCCGCTCTATATAGAGGCCCTGGCGGAGACGATCAAAAAAGGGATTTCACTTTTCGGCGGAGGGGATGACCATAACGTCTTCGTCCTTTTCAGCGCGCACGGCCTTCCCATGAAGATAGTCGAAACCGGCGACCCCTACGTTGGGCACATCCGCTGCACGATAAATGCCGTCCTTAAACGGATGCCCCCGGTTGAGCACGCCCTTAGTTACCAGTCCCGCACCGGGCCGGTAAAATGGCTGGCCCCCTATACGGACGAGATGCTCCGAACGCTTGCCGGACGCGGGATAAAAAAGGTCCTCGCGGTGCCGATCAGTTTTGTTTCCGACCACATTGAGACGCTCTACGAGATTGATATATTATATAAAAGGCTTGCGGGGGCTCTGGGCATCGAGCTCAAGCGCGCCCCCGCCCTGAATACCCACCCATTGCTGATTCAGGCGTTTAGGGAGATGGTTTTGGACAAGGTAAAGGAGCTCTCCTGGTAAAGGCGAGAGATTCGGAGCGGACAGAGTGAAGGTGAAGATAGCCATTGTGGGCGGCGGCATCTCCGGGCTCTGCCTTGCCCATTTCCTGCTCGGGGAAGGGGGGGCGGGCGCCGCCGACCCGATTGTCCTTGAGGCCGAAGACCGTCCCGGCGGAAAGATCAGGACGGAAAAGGCCGAAGGATATATCTGCGAATGGGGCGTAAACGGGTTTCTCGACAACAGGCCCCGCACGCTTCAGGTGGCGGACAACCTGGGGCTAAAAGTGCAGCGGAGCGCCGACGCGGCCAGGAAGAGGTTCATTTACCTGAAAGCAAGGCCGAGGCTCCTGCCGGAGAGCCCGGCGGCCTTCCTGATATCAGATGTGCTCTCCCCCCTCGGCAAACTTCGCATCGCGCTTGAGCCCTTCATCCCCGCCAATAAAAACGACGAGACGCTTGCCGGTTTCGCAACAAGACGCCTGGGCAGGCGGGCCTACGAAAACCTGATAGACCCCATGGCCTCGGGCGTATTCGCCGGGGACCCGGAGAAGATGAGCGTCGAGAGCTGTTTCCCGAAGATAAAGGCCATGGAGCGAAAGTACGGCAGTCTCGTCAGGGCGATGATAAGCCTTGGCCGGGAGGCCAAAAAGGCCGGCAAGGGGCCGGTCGGGGCCGGCCCGGGAGGCGTTTTATCTTCCTTTTCGGGTGGGATGGAAGAGCTCATTCTTGCGCTGAAGGCCATTCTGGGCGAGAGGCTGAAGACGGGCTGCAGGGTAGCGGGGATTGAAAGGCTCGAAGGCGCAAGCGGCTACCGGCTCCATATCGAAGGCAAAGAGGCCGTCCTTGCCGAAGCCGTCGTCCTTGCCTGCCCGGCCTATGAGGCCGCCAGGATACTGAAAGATTTCGATAAGGACCTCTCAAGAGTCGTCGGGGACATAGAGTATCCCGCCGTCTCGGTCGTGAGCCTCGGGTTCAGGAGGGAAAAACTTAAACACTCTTTTCCCGTGGACGCCTTCGGGTTTCTGGTGCCGTTCAAGGAGGGCAGGAAGATACTGGGGGTGCTCTACGACTCCAGCATCTTCCCGGAGCGCGCCCCCGAGGGGCATGTCCTTTTAAGGGTGATGGTCGGGGGGGCCAGGGCTTCGGGGCTTGCGATGCTCGATGACGAGAGACTCCTCTCCCTGGTGTCGGGTGAGCTGCAGGGGATGCTCGGCCTCAGGGCAACACCCGATTTTGTAAGGATTTTTCGTCATGAAAGGGCCATTCCGCAGTATCCCCTGGGCCACGCCCAAAGGCTCGAAAAGATGGACGGGGCGCTGGCGGCCCACCGGGGCCTTTTCATGACCGGAAACGCCTTCCGGGGGATTTCGCTCAATGACTGTATCGACAATTCCTTTGCCCTGGCCCAAAATATAAACATGAAGCTCTGACCCTTGTCTTTTCGGGGATTCATATGTTAATTTTTTTGTAAAGGAGGAGCGCGGATGAAAGACGAGCAAATTGTGGAGATCCTTACGAAGGAAAGCGATGAGTTCAAGAAGCTTGCGGCAGAGCACAGACTTCTGGACAGCCAGGCGGCCGATCTGGCCGGCAAGCATTACCTGAGCACGGAAGAAGAGATCGAGAAGAAGCGCATCCAGAAATTGAAACTCCTTAAGAAGGACCGCATGGAGGAACTCATTATAAGGTATAAGAAAGACCACTCGACCAACTAAGCCGTTTCCGTACCGCAGTTTAGTTATTCAATTTCAGAGAGGAAGGATGTTTTTTTCTAAAAAATGGCACGTTCAGGAATGATCAAGAAAGGCATAGAGCGGGTCCCTCACAGGGCCCTTCTTTATGCCACCGGGATACCGAAATCCGAGATGGACAAGCCCTTCATAGGGGTCGCAACCAGTTTTACCGATATCATACCCGGCCATATCGGCATGAGGGACCTGGAGCGGTTCATCGAGAAAGGCGTCCACTCCGGCGGCGGGTATCCGTTTTTCTTCGGGCTTCCGGGCATCTGCGACGGCATAGCGATGGGCCACAGCGGCATGCAGTACTCGCTGCCCTCCCGCGAGCTGATCGCCGACATGGTGGAAACCGTAATGCAGGCCCACAAATTAGACGGCCTGGTGCTGCTGACGAACTGCGACAAGATCACCCCCGGGATGCTCATGGGCGCGCTGCGGGTGAACGTGCCCACGGTCGTTGTCACTGCGGGCCCGATGCTCTCCGGCCGTTTAAGGGGGAAGCGCCTGTCGCTTGTAAACGACACGTTCGAGGCGGTTGGCAAATACAAAAAGGGGCTCATAAGCGACCGCGAGGTGGAGGAGCTTGAACTCTGCGCCTGCCCCGGCGCGGGTTCCTGCCAGGGGATGTACACGGCGAACACGATGGCCTGCCTTACCGAGGCCATGGGCATGAGCCTTCCCTATTGCGCCACGGCCCTTGCCGTCAGTGCGGAGAAAAAGAGGATAGCCTTCGAAAGCGGCAGGCGCGTTGTGGAACTGGTGAAAAAGGGCGTGACGCCCTCCAAAATTGTCACGGGAAAATCTCTTGAAAACGCAATAGTGGTGGACCTGGCCCTCGGTGGCTCCACCAATACCTGCCTCCATCTGCCCGCAATCGCGCACGAGGCGGGCCTGGAGCTGACGCTTGAATCTTTCGACCGGCTCTCCAGGAAGACCCCGCACATAGCCGACATGCTGCCAGGCGGCGCGCACTATCTGGAGGACCTTCACTGGGCGGGCGGCATACCCGCCGTGATGAAGGACCTCAAAAAACTCCTGGCCGACCACATCACCGTAAGCGGCCGCAAGGTCTTCGATATCGCGGAGGCCGCTGAAATCATGGATGAGGAAGTGATAAGGCCGGCTGAGCGCCCCTACCACAAGGAAGGCGGGATAGCCGTCCTCACGGGCAATATCGCGCCCTGGGGGGCCGTCGTGAAACAGTCCGCCGTCAGCCCGAAGATGAGGCGGTTTAAGGGCAAAGCCCGTGTGTTTGATTCCGAGGAGAAGGCGATGAAGGCGATAATGGGCGGGGAGATCAAGCCCGGCGTCGTCGTCGTCATCCGCTATGAAGGCCCCAAGGGCGGCCCGGGGATGCGCGAGATGCTCTCGCCCACCTCGGCGATAGCCGGGATGGGGCTTTCCGATTCGGTCGCCCTGATTACCGACGGCAGGTTTTCTGGCGGCACCAGGGGGCCCTGCATCGGCCATGTCTCTCCAGAGGCGATGGAGGGAGGGGCGATCGCGGCCGTTAAAGACGGCGACATCATATCCATAGACATACCCGGCAGGAAGATTAACATCGGACTGACCGATAAGGAGATTGAAGCCAGGCTCGCGGGATGGAAGAGGCCGAAACCCAAAGTGAGCAAGGGCTGGCTGGCCCGCTACAGCGCCTCTGTCAGCTCCGCCGCCAAGGGCGCTATCATGGAGGAGGGATAGAATATACCGCCGGGATCGATGGCGGGAAAACCTCTGTCTCGCTCCGCTGCATCTGCGAAACTCGCCTTTCGGGACCGGTCCCCTTCGGGACTGGTCCCCCGGACGCTGCGCTTCGCCAGTGTCCCCTCCGCCTTCTGCCCGGATAGTTTTTTCTATTCGGGGTTTGGGGCGAAGCCCCAAATAAAAAAGGGCGGGCGGGATGGGAATCCAAGGCCCCCTTATTTTGTTAATGCCCGTCTGCTTGTGTTAAAATAACAGACACATTTCTTTCTATTTTAAAAGGATTGGGATATGAAGCTTACCGGTTCAGAGATATTGATAGAGAGCCTGAAAAAGGAGGGTGTGAAGCACATCTTCGGCTATCCGGGCGGGGTCGTGCTGAACATCTTCGACTTCCTCTATGACGACAAGGACATAAAACTCATACTCACGAGGCATGAGCAGGGGGCGGTGCACGCGGCGGACGGATACGCGCGCGCCACCGGCAAACCCGGCGTTGTCCTTGTGACTTCAGGCCCCGGGGCCACCAACACCGTCACCGGCATCGCCACGGCCAGCATGGATTCCGTGCCCCTTGTGGTGATAACGGGCCAGGTGCCGACGATGCTCATCGGCAATGACGCCTTCCAGGAGGCCGATATCGTGGGCATCACCAGGCCCTGCACCAAGCACAATTACCTCGTCAAGGACGTAAAAGACCTTGCCGTCGTCATCAAGGAGGCCTTCCATATCGCCATGAGCGGCAGGCCGGGTCCGGTGCTGATCGATCTGCCCAAAGACGTGACCGCCGGCAAGACGGATTTCGTCTGGCCGGAAAAAGTCCACCTCGAGGGCTACAAGCCGAGGTACGAGGGCAACAAATGGATGATCACCCAGGCCGCGCACCTGATAGAGAAATCAAAAAAGCCCGTGATCGTCGCCGGCGGCGGCGTGATAATATCGGGGGCCCACAAGGAGCTGCGGGAGCTGGCCGAGCTTACCCAGATACCGGTTACGACGACCCTCATGGGCATCGGCTGCTTCCCGGAGACAAACAGGCTGTCGCTGGGGATGCCGGGGATGCACGGCACCTATTACGCGAACAAGTCCATCCAGGACTCGGACCTCCTCATCGCCCTCGGCATGAGGTTCGATGACCGGGTGACCGGAAAGACCGATTCCTTCGCCCCGAACGCAAGCATCATCCACATAGACATAGACCCCACCTCGATACGGAAAAACGTGAGGGTGGACATACCCATTGTGGGCGACGTCAGGAAGGTCCTGACCGCCCTCAACAAGACGATAAAGACCGAGGCCAAGACGCAGTGGGCGCAGATAAGGAAGGCGTGGCTTAAGCAGATTGACGCCTGGAAAAGGGAGAGGCCCCTCACTTATACCCCGAGCGATGAGGTCATCAAACCCCAGGCGGTCGTGGAGAAGATATACGAGCTTACGAAGGGCGAGGCCATAATCACCACCGAAGTCGGACAGAACCAGATGTGGGCCGCCCAATTCTACAAGTACGACAAGCCCCGCACGTTCATATCCTCGGGCGGCCTGGGGACGATGGGTTTCGGCTTCCCCGCGGCCATAGGCGTCCAACTGGCCTTTCCCGAAAAGCTCGTTATTGATATCGCAGGGGACGGCAGCATCCAGATGAACATACAGGAGCTTGCAACCGCCGTCCTGAACCGGCTGCCGGTAAAGGTGGTCATACTCAATAACGGATATCTGGGGATGGTGAGACAGTGGCAGGAGCTTTTCTACGGAGAGCGCTACTCCCACACCAGCCTGGACGTCGTGCCGGACTTCGTGAAGGTAGCCGAGGCTTACGGGGCCGCGGGCCTGAAGGCCACAAAACCCTCCGAGGTGGAGGACGTCCTCAGGGAAGGGCTCTTCAAGATCAAAAAGACGGTGTTCATGGATTTTGTAGTTGACTGGAAGGAGAAGGTCTACCCGATGGTGCCCGCCGGCGCCCCTATTGACCACATGCTCTTCGAGGAGCAGGAGGCCCGGCAGGAGAAGAAAAGAAGGCTCAAGGTCGTCAAATGAGACACACGATAACGCTTCTGGTGGAAAACAGGTTCGGCGTCCTCTCAAGGATATCCGGGCTATTTAGCGGCCGGGGGTACAATATCGAAAGCCTGTCCGTCGGGGAGGAGATAGACCCGCGGTACTCGCAGATGACGATAGTCACAAGCGGAGACGACCTGATAATAGAGCAGATAAACAAGCAGTTAAACAAGCTTGTCGACGTCATCAAGGTCACGGACGTCACCGAATTCGAGCACGTCGAAAGGGAGATGGTCCTCATAAAGGTCACGCCGAGGCCCGAGCGGAAGGCCGAGGTCCTGAACCTGGCCGAGATATTCAGGGGCAGGGTCGTCGATTCCTCCGAGAGCACCTATACGATAGAGATAACCGGGGACGAGAAGAAGATAGAGGCCTTCATCGGCCTGATGAAGCCGATGGGGATAAAGGACCTCGTGCGCACGGGCAAGGTGGCCATCCTCCGGGAAGGGTTTAAAAAATAGTCCGTGTAGCGTTCGCTGTTTGCCTCCATCCGTCATTGCCGCGCAAGCGGAAGCTTTAATATAAAGATTCGCAGGCTTTTGGGCGGGGACGTAACGGAAGAGGGTCTTCTCGAACTCTTTCCTTGAACCTTTCGGTCTACATTTCCTTGTCTTCCGGGAGATTTTTATTTTTTGGTTTGGCGGCAGAAAGACGCTCCTGCCGGAATTCTACCTGCCGGCGGAGGGAAGTAAACTGGTCTTGCCCTTGACGGTGGACTCCAACCTGATGAAGCACGCGGAGTGGACCGCGTGTGACCGCGCGGGTTATCCGGCCTGGTCTATCTGGCCTGTCTGAGGGAGCTTATGAATAAAAGCACTATCCCTATGCTTATGTAGGAGTCCGCGAAATTGAAGGCGGGCCAGTGGAACCTGCCCGCGTGGACGTCGATGAAATCCCGCACCGATCCGTAGAGGAGCCTGTCCATGAGGTTGCCGGCCGCACCAGCAAGCACGAGGATGAGCCCCGCCTGTTTCCTCCGCCCCCTGGCCAGCAGGAAGCTGATTACGACGATGGCCGCCGCGGTGATGGCGATGAAAAAGGCGTTGCCCGCGTTTTGGAGCATCCCGAACGCGGACCCCCGGTTCCTGAGGTCCACGATGTTCAGAAAGGGCAGGATGCGGTCCACGCAATCAGGGCCTACAAGCCCGTGGGCGATGGTCTTCGTCGCCTGGTCGATGACGACTAGTATGATGACGAGCGCCGAGACAATCACGATATGTTGCCCCTGCAGCGGTCGCAGACGCCTTCCGGGTTTTTGCCCACGCTCGTATCACGCATCCAGCACCTCGGGCATTTCTCGCCCTCGGCCCGGAGGACATCAACAACCAGCCCCTTTATCTCTTCGGACCGGAACGCTTCAGTGAGAATATCACTCATAAGCTCTTCCCCGGAGATTTTCCTGATCTCCGCCTGCGAGACTATGAAGAGGGCGGGCAGGAAATTTTCATGATCTTTCAGAAGCGCGTATATATCATCCGGGGCGTATAGTAAAACCCTCGCCTCAAGGGAATTGCCTATCATGCGCTGCTGTCTTTTTATCTCGAGGGCCCTATTCACCTCGTTTCTTACGGCGATGATCTTGCTCCATTTCTCTTCGAGTGCGGCATCCAGGAGTTTGTCGTCCACGGCGGGAAAGGAGGAGAGAAAGACGCTCTCCGCGTCTTTTCCCCGTCCGGCGGCCGGGTTTATGTAACCCCATATCTCCTCGGCGGTGAAGCTCAGCACAGGGGCCATGAGCTTCGCCATCGCAAGCAGGATTTGGCCCAGGACCCACTGCGCCGCCCTGCGCTGCTCCGAATCCCGCCTGAATGTATAGAGCCTGTCTTTGAGGATGTCCAGATAAAACGAGCTCATGTCCACCACGCAGAAATTGTAGAGCCTGTGATAGACCTCGTGGAACTCGAAATCCTCATACGCCCGCTCCACGCCGGCTATAAGCCCCTGGAGCCTGGAGAGCGCCCAGCGGTCTATCTCCAGAAGCGAGCCCCGGTGCGTGTCGCCGCCCTCGAAATCGTGCCCGCCGCTGAAATCATGTGTATTGCCAAGCAGAAACCGGGCCGTGTTTCTTATCTTCCTGTACGCCTCGGTCAGGCGCTCCAGGATTTCCGGGGAGAGCCTTATATCGTCACGATAGTCCTCGGCCGATACCCACAGCCTGAGTATCTCCGCGCCGTGTTTCTTTATGATGTCTTCCGGGGCGACGACGTTGCCCAGGGATTTTGACATCTTGTGTCCCTTGCCGTCCACGACGAAACCGTGGGTGAGGACTGTCTTATACGGGGCGGACCCCGCGAGCGCCGTTGCCGTTATCAGCGAGCTCTGGAACCACCCCCTGTGCTGGTCGGAGCCTTCCAGGTACATCTCCGCGGGAAAGGCGAGCCCGGCCCTGCGCTCTAAAACGGCATGATGGCTTACGCCGGAGTCGAACCATACGTCGAGGATGTCCTTCTCCTTCGTGAATTCCCTTCCGCCACAACCGGGGCAGGTGAACCCCTCGGGGATGAATTCGGAGGCCGGTTTCTCGAACCATACGTCCGAGCCCAGGCGGCGGAAAAACTCCTCGGTCTTGTCCAGGACGGCCGGCTCGGTAACGGTCCGGCCGCAGCCGGCGCAAGAAAGCAGCGCAACCGGCACCCCCCAGGCCCTCTGCCTGGAGATGCACCAGTCGGGCCTGCGCTCAACCATGCCGTATATCCTGCCTTTGCCCCATTCCGGCACCCATTTCACCTTTTCTATCTCCGCGAGGCATTTATCCCTCAGGCCGGAATATTCCATAGAGATAAACCATTGTTCCGTCGCCCTGAAGATGACGGGCTTTTTGCACCTCCAGCAGTGCGGGTAGGAGTGGGTTATCTCCTTTTCCGCCAGCAGCGCGCCCTTCTCCCGGAGCATCTCTATTATTTTCGGGTTTGCCTTGAAGACGAATTCGCCCTCAATCCGCTCAACTCCCGTGCCTCTGAATTTCCCGTAATCGTCGACCGGGGCGTAAATCTCAAGCCCGTTTTCGATGCCGGCCGCGTAGTCGTCCTCCCCGTGGCCCGGGGCTATATGGACAATGCCGGCGCCTTCCTCGGTCGTCACGAATTTTCCGGTTATCACCCGGGAAAGCCTGTCGATAAACGGGTGTTTTGCCCTTAATCCCCTGAGGGCGATGCCCTTTATTTCCAGAACTTTTTCGCCGGCTATATGGAGGATTTCTTTCAGTGGCTCGTAAAGGTTTTCCGCGAGGATGTGCGTTTCCCCGTTGGCGGTGAAGGCGGCGTAGTCCACCTCCGGGTTTACGGCCAGGGCCAGGTTCGCGGGCAATGTCCAGGGGGTGGTGGTCCAGATGACGAGGTAGACGGCCCCCGTGAGCCCAAGTTTTGCCGCGTCCTCATCGAGGAGCCTGAAGCGCACATATACCGAAGTGGATTTTTTCTCCGCATACTCGACCTCCGCGTCGGCAAGCGCGGTGACGCATGAGGGGCACCAGTGGACGGGCTTTTTCCCCTTGTAGAGATAGCCTGATTTTGCAAAAAGGTTGAACTCCGCCACGATGTCCGCCTCGTAGTCGTTCGTCATCGTCAGATATGGAGCTTCCCATAAACCGAAAACCCCAAGCCTCACGAACTCCTCGCGCTGGATATCGACGAAGCCGGCCGCGTACTGCCGGCAGAGCCTGCGTTTCTCGAGCACCGTGGTCTGGTTTTTGGCCTGCCCGAGGTTTTTGTCCACCTGCAGCTCTATCGGCAGCCCGTGGCAGTCCCAGCCCGGCACATAGGGAGAGTTAAACCCCTTCATCGTCTTGTATTTGATGATTATGTCCTTCAGCACCTTATTGAGGGCGTGGCCCATGTGTATATGGCCGTTTGCGTACGGGGGGCCGTCGTGCAGGATGAATTTCTCCCCGTCCCGGTTTTTTTCGAGTATCTTCGCGTAGAGTTTCGCTTCCTGCCACGTCTTGAGCATCATAGGCTCCCGTTGGGGCAGGTTTGCCTTCATGGGGAAATCGGTCGCGGGCAGGTTTAGGGTGTCTTTATAGTCGGTTTCCTTTGACATCCAATCATTTTAACATAAGGCAGCTGATTTCCCGCCCCAGTTTCACGCGCGGGCTTAAGGCCCGAATGGCCTTTTTATTATTTTGGGGCTGCGCCCCCATGCCCCCAAGTATCTTGCGCCCGGCCTTTTTTGTGATTTACCGTTCAAGCTGAAAATTTTAACCCCTTGCTTTTAAAATATTTTTTTAGCCCGGCTGTTCAAAGGCGTTCAATGAACACCTCTAAAAAACCCCTTTCCGGCTTCGGCTTTTGATATGCCCTGCCGGTTCCCATCATAATCCGCCGGACCATGACATTGTCCATATAAATAGTTCATGTGACATGCGTCATGATCTCAAGCTACGCCGCATGCGGCGTAGCACCAGTAAAAAAGAGAAGATTCCCTTTGAAACATAGCATTTCCACGAGAGCCGGTATTTTCAACAGTCCGTCCAGAACTTGTGATGTAAGCTGGCGCTAACGCTTTTAGTATGTTTCGTCCCATAACACGCGGAAGTGTAAGCCCAACAATTATATCAATTATTGGTCGTAAGCATCACAATCGTCGCTAATCCGATTGTCAACAGCTATATCATTGAACCAGTTAATAATAGCCTCGCGCACGAGATATCTTAAAATATGGCCTTCATTGCGATGCTCTTCTTCGAAGAAGTTATGCCAATACGGGTTCCGATCGCTACCAAATAAAATACCTTGATGAGCAATGCCAGAACGAGTTTTGTAGATATTATTTTTTATTTTTTCAATTAAAGGATCATTGGATGCAGATGTATGATCTTCCATAAATTTCTTAAAAGTTTTCGTAATACCTAAATGGCTCTTACAAGTCGGGCACCTCTCATTTGAAGGGGGTACAATGCTTTCAATTGTATTGACAGTGGCAAGGTATGCCGCCGTCTCGGATATATCCCATAATTTCAAGGCAAGCAAAAACAAATGGGCGACTTTCATCAATTTCTCGCGCATGGCTCTTTCGAGACTGAAGGCTTTATCAAAAAGCTCAGTCAAATTTAAAGGAACGTCAAGCGGCTTGTAATCCTTGATATCCTTGAAATCCGCATATTCATTCTCAGGAGAGAATCTATAATCGTAAACAGCATCGCACAATTTGAACACACGCGGATTATCGTCAATACAGTAAACCCATTCTCTTCTGATCTTGAAATCGCGCGTCCAGATGTGTATATCTAAGAAGAGAGTGAGTAAACTTGATGATTCAAAGGATTTTTTCATGATTCTGCGATTATTAATAGATCCAACGGAGGATTTATCAAATCGGAACTCGAGGAGAACCGGGTGAGGCCCGTCCAAGATTCCCTTCGGTTTAGGCGCATCAGCGGGGGGAGGCAATATCTGGAATTCGGTGCGGTATTTGAAATATCCGGTTATTGGCACACCAGAAAGTATTAGCTTACGCCCTGTGCTTGGATTAGTTTTCAATACTTCCTCTTCTATAACCGATTTTACCTGGTCAAAAAATTTTCGGGTACATTTCGGACCAGAGCGAATCTCCGTCTCATTCTCGCTCTCAGAGAGGAGTTTAATGACAATATTTCTGGGGTCAAAATTCCGTGGTATTTGAATTGGCAGTGATAATGGCCCTTCATAAAATCGTATTGATTTCTCTTCAGTTTCAAAATTGGCAGGGTGAGGAAATAATTCAATTATGGCATGAAAAAGCTCACTTGCCGGAGCATGATAAATTTCTGATAATTTAGCCGATTTGTTCTTTTGCCGCATTCTTTTTCTCTTTGTGTTCGTTCCCCCTCGCCCTTTGGGAGAGGGCCGGGGTGAGGGAGTCCCAAATCGTCTCTAAAATCGCCTCCGTTCTAGTGAGCACATCATTATTCCAAAATCTCAGAACTTTTATGCCTTCTCCTTCTAACGCCCTTGTCCTTTGCTCATCATATAATTTTTGCTTCTCTTCTGCATGCCCGCCGCCATCGAGTTCAATGGCTAACTTAAGTTCATCACAATAAAAATCAAGAATGAAATGGCCGATGGGATGTTGGCGGCGGAATTTTGCGCCGTTCAATTGGCGGCCACGTAGTAATCTCCAAAGCAAATTTTCTGCATCAGTTGAATTCCGGCGAAGGTCGCGACAGGCTTGGAGTAGTTCTTTAGGGATCGGAATTTTGGATGAAAACGCAATCTCCCTCACCCTAGCCCTCTCCCAAAGGGCGAGGGGACAAAGACAATGCCCTTTTATGCCCTGACCACATAATCAAGATTTCCGTTTATAACTGCGGCATTATAACAAAATTCAGGGATGTAGAGTTTAAAGAGTATTTTCGCATCCGCCGCCTTGGCACAAAAGTGTTATTAAGAAGGGGCATTTCGCACCGGCCCTCAATCAGGGCACTCGTTTTTTATTTCCGGGAGAAGCTTGCTGTTTAGGGGGTTTGGGGGGCGCGAGCCCCCCATTTAATCTTTCTTAGGGTTAATTCCCCGTGGCTTGCCACGAATAGGAATCTAAAGATCGCCTTAATACCCCGTCCGCTTGCGGCGGGGTGGTTTATTTAAATAGGCCACGCGGGCTTTAGTCCGCGCGTGAAATCCGGGCGGGTATTCGGGCGGGTATTCCACTTTATTCTTCCTTCTTCCTCTTGGCCTCGGATTCCGCTATTATCTTCTGCGCGAGGTGCCCCGGCACCTGTTCGTAATGGGAGAACTGCATGGTGTAGAGGCCCCTGCCGGCCGTGAGGCTCTGGAGCTGGTTGGCGTATGTGAGCATCTCGGACATGGGGACGAGGGCCGCTATCTTCTGGTTGTTGCCGGACTGCTCCATCCCCTGCACCTTTCCCCTCTTGGCGTTCAGGTCCCCGATGACCGCGCCCAGGGTCTCCTCCGGCACTATTATATTTACCTTCATGATGGGCTCAAGCAGGACCGGTTTCGCCTCTGTCGCGCCTTTTTTTATCGCCATCGAGCCCGCAATCTTGAAGGCCATCTCGGAGGAGTCGACCGGGTGGAACGAGCCGTCAAAGAGCGTAATACTCAGGTCTATCATCGGATAGCCGGCGATGATGCCTTCTTTCAGCGTCTCGAGGATCCCCTTTTCGACCGCCGGTATGTAGTTTCTCGGTATCGCCCCGCCCACGACGGCGTCGATGAATTCAAATCCCGCGCCGCGCGGCCGGGGTTTCACCTCTATCCAGCAGTCGCCGTACTGACCCCTGCCACCCGACTGCTTTTTATACCTGCCCTGCACCCTCGAAGCGCCGGTTACCGTCTCGCGGTAAGGTATCTTCGGGGTCTTCATCTCGACATCAACCCCGAATTTCCGTTTGAGTTTTTCGAGGGCCACTTCGAGGTGGAGCTGCCCCATCCCGGAGAGTATCATCTCCTTCGTCTCCTCGTCCCTGTGGAACTGGAGGGCCGGGTCCTCTTCCAGGATTTTATGGAGGCCGGAGCTGACTTTTTCCTCGTCCCCTTTTGATTTGGAGGCGATGGCGTAGGAGATCAGGGGCTCGGCCAGTTTCACCTTCTCAAACAGGATTGGGTGCGCCTCATCGGAGAGGGTATCGCCCGTGTTCGTCTCCTTGAGCTTGGCCACGACGCCTATCTCGCCCGGTCCCAGGCCCTGCACCGGGACCTGTTTTTTGCCGAACGGATAGAAGAGCTGCCCCACGCGCTCCCTTGCGCCGGTTGCGGCATTGAAGGCGCTTGAGTCCGAACTGATGCTGCCGGAGTAGACGCGGAATATCGAGAGCCTGCCGGTAAAGGGGTCCGCGACGGTCTTGAAGACGTAGGCCGAAAGTGGCGCGGAGACCTCGGGCAGCCTTTTTTCCGGCTCGCCGGTCTTCGCGTTTTTCCCCTCCGGGGGCGAGACCTTCGCGCGCTCCTCCGGGGAGGGCAGGCACAGGACGATTGCGTCCATCAGCCTGTCCGCGCCGATGTTTTTCACGGACGAGCCGGCCGCGACCGGTATGAACTGCCCGGTAATGGAGCCGGTCTTTACGCCGTTTATGATCTCTTCTTTTGTTATCTCCCCTCCGTCAAGGTATATGGAAAGGAGGTTGTCGTCGGACTCGGCTATCTTTTCGACCAGCTTTTTCCTGTATTTTTGTATCTCCGCGTCCATGCCGAAGGGCATGGGCGCCTCGCTTGCCTTGCCGTTTTCGTAGATATAGGCCTTCATCTCGATAAGGTCCACGAGGCCCTTCAAGGAGGCGCCGAAGCCGATCGGGATATCAAGCGGGATGGCCTCCTTCCGGAAAGACCTCTCGATCTCTTCCAGGGTTTTTGGGAAATCGGCAAGGTCCTTGTCCATCTCGCTTACAAAGACCATCATGGGCAGTTCGAACTCCGAGGCGTATTCGCAGAGCTTTTCGGCCTCCGCCTTTATCCCGTGGACGGCGCTTGCGACCATTATGGCCCCGTCGGCCGCCCTCATGCCCGCGTGTGTCTCCTCGATGAAGTTTATGAACCCGGGGGTGTCTATCAGATTGAGCCGGTTGCCCTTCCAGTTGCAGAAGGCGACCGATGTGCCGATGGTGGCCTTCCTGCTGATCTCTTCGGGCTCGAAATCCATTATGGTGGTGCCGTCCTGCGCGCTGCCCATCCTGTCGACCGCGCCCGCGGTAAAGAGCATGGCCTCCGCAAGAGAGGTCTTGCCGGAGCCGCCGTGCCCAATCAAAACTACATTCCTGATCGCCTGCACCGCAAAGTTTGCCATAGGATAGAAACCTCCGGGTATTAAGTGTCAGTCAGTATTTCTTCGATTACGGGCTTGTATTCAAGTTTTTTTTCCGCCTTCGATGACCAGATTTTCACGAACAGGAAAGAGATGCCGAATGCGCCGAAAGCGAATATCGCGGAGATGGAATCGGGGTCGCTGCCCTTTAGCTGGCTCAAGGCGAGTTCCTTGCCGAGGATGGCCCCCAGGACAAGGGCCAGGACGGGCAGTCCGTAGACGATGAGCGAGCCTTTCATGTAGGAGAAGGGCTTCATGACCACCCTTACCTTCTGGCCTTCGCGTGCGCCCGCCATGTTCAGGGCCTCTATCTCGGAACCCTCCTCGGAGACATGGCATGTCCCCAGCGTGCAGTGCTCGCAGATTCCCTTTGGCTTTGCGATGGAGACCTTGGCGAACCGTCCGAGCGTCTTTATGACAACGCCAATTTCTTCCATGTTTCTCCCTAGTTTAACATACCGGCAATGAAAACCGGGCATGCCCCCCCCCGCAGCTTTGCCGTCATTGCCCGGCGGCATTTTCTTTAAACAAGCCGATTGCAAGTGAACCGCCTTCTGCTCGGGCTTTTCGGGGTTTGGAGCGAAGCCCCATCCAAATAAAAGGGCGGAGGGTGGGGAATCCTCTTTTATGTTAAAATCCCATACCATGTCAGGACCGAAGGTGAAAAAACTCGATCTGAAAAAGATAAAGACCGTTCCGCTTGCGGGCAGAAAATCCAGGGTCGAAATCGACCTGACCGCCAAACCGGTGCAGGCCGGAAGCCGCTTTTCGGATTTCTTGCAAAACCTGCCGGGCCTGCTTGCCGCGAGGGATTTCAAGGCGGTCGTGGAGAAGATAACGACTGCGCGCAGGAAGGGCAGGCCCGTCGTTCTGGGCATGGGGGCGCACCCCATAAAGGTCGGCCTTTCCCCCCTCATAATAGACCTCATGAGGCGCGGTATAATAACGGCCGTGGCCACCAACGGGGCCGCCATCGTGCATGATTTCGAGCTTGCCTTCATAGGGCGCACTTCGGAGGACGTCGCTGAGGAGCTCTGCAAGGGGACCTTCGGCATGGCCCGGGAGACCGGGGTTTACCTCAACCGCGCCATCAGGGACGGGGTGAAAGACGGGCTCGGACTGGGGGAGTCCGTCGGCAGGGCAATAAGCAGGGGGCAAAAACGCTTCCCCAACAAGGACAAGAGCATCTTCGCCCAGGGATACGCGCAGAAAATCCCGATGACGGTGCACGTCACGATGGGCGCAGACATAATCCACATGCACCCCTCCGCCGACGGGGCGCTCACCGGAGAGGCCACTTTCAGGGATTTCAGGCTCTTCGCTTCAGTGCTGGCCGGACTGGAAGAGGGGGTCTACATAAATCTCGGTTCGGCGGTCGTCCTGCCGGAGGTTTTCCTGAAGGCCCTGACCATCGCCCGAAACCTGGGCCACCGGACGGAAAACATAACGACTGTGAATATGGATTTCATACAGCACTACAGGCCAAGTGAAAACGTCCTCAGACGGCCCACCCTCCGGGGCGGGGCCTCTTACGCGCTGACCGGCCACCATGAGATAATGTTTCCCCTCCTGGCCGCCGCTCTGGTCGAGTCTATGGAGAAATAAAGCTTAGCTTTAAGAAATTACTTGCAATTAGCTGTTTTATTGTGAAATAATGTTGCGTCTGCGATGCCGAAGAATGTACTTGTAATAGAGAAGGAATTCGATACCGCGAGGCAGATAGCAAGGGCTCTTGAGGCCGAAGGCTATTTTGTTTTCACCGCTTCGGGTGCGGAGGCCGGCATCGTGATGGCAAGGAGGGTAAAGCCCTCTCTCATCTTCCTGGACCTTTCCCTGAAAGACGCGGGCGGGACTGAATTCATAAGCAGGCTCCGGGCAATGGAGTTTCTTCGCAAAGTGCCGATTCTCCTTCTTACCGTAAAGGACAAGGAATACGAGCCCAGGTACAGGGATTTATACGGGATAGTCAATTTCGTGAAGGTCCCGCTGAATGACGCGGAGGTCATCGCCAAGAGCAAGGCGACACTCGAGGGCATACCGGCCGAGACGCCCGCCGGGAAGGTCGTGGAAAATGCTATCTCTGAAGTCTCTGAAGAAGCTGGCTCTTTCTCTGAAGAAGATGGCATTGTAAGACTCTCCGAAGATGAAATAAATGAGGCCGGGGATTTCCCTCCGGCGGAGCCCGGCAGCGAAGATGAGGAGCAGCCTGATACCTTTAGTGTGCAGCCGGAAGCCCTCGGCGGGCAGCCGGATACCTTCGACGGGCAGCCGGAAACTCATGAATATACGGACGGATCGAACCTCCCCATGGCCCTGCTGCCGGATGAAACCCGGCTATCCGATGAGACCCCAATACCTGAGATGCCCCCTGAAATGTCGGGGCTGGAGGATGCCGGCCGGGACGCGATTGAAGAGGCAGCCCCCAAAACGGACGCCTGGCCCGAAACGGACGCATGGAGTGAACCGGCGGGGACACCAGTGTCCGGGGCGCCAGTGCCCATTACGTCAGTGCCTGAGGCACCAGCGTCCGGGATGCCAGCATCCACGACACCGGTGTCCATGATGCCTGGCGAAGCCGGACCGGGAGTCCCAAAGGAAGCCGGATTTGAATCACATATCGAGCAGGCGATGAGACGCAAGGAGGGTCTTTTTGGAAGCAGGCAGGATCCCCCGGCAGATGAGGGGACCGAGACATCGCAAGAGAAGGAGTCCGAAGCCGTTATGAAAGAAATGAAGTCGGCAGAGCAGCATAAAAGTGGCAAAGGCGGCTCAAGAAAAAGCCTTGTCTATATTTTGGCGATAGTGCTCGCCGGGGCAGCCGCCTCTTTTGTCTTTTTCATGTATCTGGCGCCAAGGCAGGGCAGGGCGAAAGAAGAGATACAGGCCGGGGCAGGCGAGAACCAGCCCGTGGTTATAGAACAAAATACCCCGGCCCCCCAGAAGCAGATAAATGCCGCCGCTCCGAGCGCTGCCGCAAATAGTGTCGCCCCGGCAAATAGCCGGAAGGCGCAGCAGGTTCAAGGTGAAACCATTGCCAGCCAGTCAACCGTAAAGAACCCGCCATCGGGCGTCATAAAGAACAAGCCGGCGGGCATAAAGAACCAGTCAGCCGGCGGCGTCGGGGGGCTGTCCGCCGCCGGAGTGAAGAAGCTCGTCTCCGCAAAGGGGCAAAAAGGCAAAAAACCGGCGGCAATCGGGAAGGGCCAAAACCGGAGGAGCCAGGGTTTTTGGACCCTGCTTTCCAAGGAAGAAAAGGAAGAGGCGGCGGCAAACGGCCCCCGGCAGGACAAACGGAAGGTTGAGAATAAAAAAGCCGCCGCCGGGCATGTCTATTCGCTTCAGGTCGGGGCTTTTTCAGAAAAGGCAAATGCCGTCAAGCTGACCGGAAGTCTTAAGGCAAAGCGGTTTGACGCCTTCATCGAGCAATCGGAGAAAGGCGGCAAGCCCGTATACAAGGTGCAGGTCGGGAAATTCAGCCGGCCCGGCGATACGAAGTCCGATTACGAAAGGCTGAAAAAAGAGGGGTTCAAAGCCTTTCATTGCTCCCGGTAGAGCGCCGCATCATTCCGCGTAGAGCAGACGCATTATATCGAATAGAGCATGCGCTCAAGGGTTATGACGACGAGGTTTCCCAGGGCCCCGAGGTCATATCCCCCTTCAAGCACGAAGACGGAGGGGACCGCGGGGGCCGCCCGAAGGATGCCCTCCACGATTTCTCTTATCCCCTCTTCCGATACGTTTATCGAGGCCAGCGGGTCGTTGCTGTAGATGTCGTAGCCCGCTGACACCAGGACGACGTCCGGCTTGAAGCGTGCCATGAGGGGCGGCAGCAGGTCCTGGTAGACCCTCAGATACTGTTTTATTCCCGAGCCGGAGGCCATCGGCACATTGTAGGTCGCGCCGGCCCCGGCGCCCTTCCCCCGCTCCGAATCCGCTCCGGTGCCCGGATAAAACGGATATTGATGGGTGCTGAAGTAGAAGACGGAGGGGTCTTCATAGAAGATGTGCTGGGTGCCGTTTCCGTGGTGGACGTCGAAGTCGACGATGAAGACGCGCTCAAAACCGAGTCTCTGCGCCGCCTTTGCCCCGACCGCCACGTTATTGAAGATGCAAAAACCCATACCGCGGTCCCTCTCGGCATGGTGCCCGGGGGGCCTCACCGCGCAGAACGCGCGGTCGAGCTCGCCCTTTTTTATAAGCTCAAGCGCCCCCGGGACCGAGCCTGCGGCATAAAGGGCGGCCTCATAAGAGCCGGGGGATATGTAGGTGTCGGGGTCGAAATAGCCGGTAAAACCCGCCACCTTGCGGACGTAATCCGGGTCGTGGACGGCCTCTATCTCCCGGGGCTCCGCCCTCCGCGGACTTTTATGGACGAGCTTGCCGGCGATATCCGATCCGAGGAGGCTCTTTATAATCGCCAGCAGCCTCTCGGCGCACTCGGGGTGCCCGGGCGGGGTCTCGTGCCTCAAAAAAACGTCGTCATAGAAGAACCCGACTCGTTTCATGGGTTAAAGTATATCTTAAGTATTATAGCGAGCGTATTCCCCTCACTCGGGAAAACAGGTTTTCCGGGAATCCCCGTGGGCTTCAAAAATATGGGCTTCATATCTGCCTGTCCTTTCGTTCGCGCGCTTTCCCTTCCGGGCGTTTCCAAAAGATTTGTCGAATCGTCTTCAGGGCGAAGGGCAAGGGTCATCAGGATGCGACGTTGTGTGTCCGTCCGCATAGCTTCCTTTCTCAAGGGCAAGGCGGATATTTACCTGGCCGTTTGTTAAAGGGGCATGGGGGCAGCCCATACCAGCCTGTCCTTATGAATGACGGAAGAGGGCCGGCGGACGAGAGACGGTGTGTTCAGAAGAAATGGATGTAATCGCTTCTTCAGACGGTTTTTTAACTGGGCCTTTCAGCTTACGCCCGGAACGGCCTGACCGAATGAATAGGGCAGGCAGGTAAATGGGCGATGGGGTGGCAGGCGATAATTGGCCTCCTTTGCCGTTTCGGGGCATGGGGCGGAGCCCCATACCTTGAAGGGCGGGCGGGGGATTCTCTTTATAGACCTATAAAAAAATTATTTTTGACCCATTTTTAAAACTATGTTATTTTCATTATCTCTGGAGTTTTCGGATTGTCCGAAAAAAACTAAAAACAAGGAGTCGAGGATGCTCATCATAGGCGAAAAGCTAAGCATTATAGCCAAACGGGTCCGTGAAGCGATGCTCAAGAGGGACAAGGGCCCGATCCAGGAGATCGCCAAGGCCCAGTGGAATGCGGGCGCCAGGATGATAGACGCCAACATAGGGCCTGCCGAAGACGAGGGCGAGGAGCTTATGCAGTGGATGGTGAGGGCCGTCCAGGAGGCCGTGCCGTCGCCTGTCTGCCTCGACACCACGAACTCAAAGGCCATAGAGGCCGGCCTGAAGGCGCATGACAACCAGTGGGGAAGGCCGCTGATCAATTCCACATCGAACGACCCGGAGAGGTTTCCAATCCTCGAACTCGCGGCGAAGTACAACTGCCAGGTGATAGGGCTGACCGTGGGCAAGGGCGGGCTGCCCGCGGACGCCGAGGAGCGCTGCGCCATAGCGGCCGAGATAATGGCGAGGGCGATGGAGTACGGCGTGCCGCTTGAAGACCTCTATCTGGACCCGCTGGTGCTCCAGATAGCCACCTCCCAGGACCATGCCCTGCACGTCATCAAGGCCATAAAGATGTTCCAGGAGCTTAACGACCCGCCGATGAAGACGGTGGTGGGCCTGAGCAATATCTCAAACGGCTGCCCCAAGCACGTGAGGCCGATCATAAACAAGCACTACTTCGCGCTGCTGATGTATAACGGGCTTACCTCGGCCATAGCGGATGCGGCCGAAATGGGGGAGGTCGCAAAGACGATAGACATAATCATGGGCGAGACGCTCTACGCCCATTCATATCTCGAGATGTAGGAGGGAAGGCAGATGCCATTTACGCCGCCAAAAGAGAGTTTCAGCGGGAAGATATTTGAGTTGAGCATGGGCCGCGGCGACAAGGCCGTGACCATAGGCGGGGAGAACGTAATGCCCTTCCACAGGTTCGAGGGGATGTCGCCCAGCAAGCCGGTCGTTGCCTTCGAGGTGCAGGACGTGCCGCCCGAGGACTGGCCGGATACCGTAAAGGAAGCCTTCAAGGACGTCTCCGGCGACCCGGCCGCGTGGGCCGCGTACTGCCAGGACAGCCTGGGCGCGGAGGCCATCGCCCTGAGGCTGGTCGGCACGCATCCGGACAGGGGCGATATCCCGGCGGAGCAGGCGGCCGAAACGGTGAAAAAAGTCCTGGAGGCCGTGAAGGTGCCCCTTATAATACTGGGCTCGAACCATGCCGAAAAGGACACTGCCGTGCTCGTCAAGGCAGCCGAGGCCGCCAAGGGGACGGGCTCGGTCATCGGCAAGGCCCAGGAGGCCAATTACAAGACCATCGCGGCGGCGGCCATGGCGAACGATCTGAAACTCATCGCCATGAGCGAACTGGACATAAACCTCTCGAAGCAGCTCAATATCCTTATCACGCAGATGGGCTTCGACAAGGAGAAGCTGATAACCGACCCCATGTGCTCGGCCCTGAGCTACGGCCTCGAGTACACATATTCGGTCATGGAGCGGATAAAGCAGGCGGCCCTGGCCCAGAACGATGCCGTGCTGCAGCCCCCGATGCTGGCGGACGTGGGCGTCTACGTGTGGAAGGTCAAGGAGACCCAGGCCGCGGAGGCCGACCTGCCGGAATGGGGGGAGCTGGCCGCAAGGGGGATCGCCTGGGAGGCCGTGACCGCCTCCTCTTTTCTCATCTCGGGGGCCGATCTGCTTATTATGCGGCACCCCGATGCCGTGGCCGCGGTCAGGAAGTACATAAGCGAGTTCTCAATGGAGGTCCGATAAGATGGCGCTAACCGGAGTCGAGATATTCAAACTGCTTCCAAAGACCAACTGCAAGAAGTGCGGTCAGCCCACCTGCCTGGCCTTCGCCATGAAGCTTGCCCAGCGGCAGGCCTCCCTGGACCAGTGCCCGGACGTATCGGAGGACGCAAGGCAAAAACTTGGCGAGGCCTCCGCGCCCCCCATAAGGCCGACGTCGCTTGGCGCTGGCGCAAAGGCCGTCAAGATGGGCGAGGAGATGGTGCTCTTCAGGCACGAAAAGAAGTTCGTAAACCCCTGCGCCATCGCCCTTGAGATAAAAGACACGCTTGCCGCGGCCGACGCGGCAGGCAGGATAGAAGAGGCCGCCGCCTCCGAAATAGACAGGGTTGGGCAAAGACTCCGGGTGGACGCCCTCTTTCTTTCGAATGATTCCGGGGAGCCGGCGAAATTCCTGGAGCTGGCGAAGCTTGCCGCCTGGAAGGCGCCCGAAATGCCGGTGATTATCTCGACGCAAAATCCCGAAGCCGCGGAAGCGGCCCTCAGCCAGTTCGCGGGCAAAAAGGCCGTCCTTTACGGGGCCAACGCCGGCAATCTCCAGGCCATGGCCGAAAAGGCGAAGGCGGCCAAGGCGGCCCTCGGCATAGCGGCCAAAAATATTGACGAGCTTTGCGAGCTTACCGAGAAGGCGAAAACCTTAGGCATAGAGGACATGGTGCTCGATCCGGGCGCAAGGAGCGCGGGCGAGATCCTCCGTGACAACACCTATATAAGGAGGGCCGCGCTTAAAAAGAATTTCAAGCCCCTGGGCTACCCCGTAATCACCTTCGCAAACAGGCAGGACACGATGCTCGAGGCCCTGGTGGCCGGCCTTGCGGTGGAAAAGTACGCCTCGATTGTCGTGGTGGGCTCCGCCGAGAAATGGAAGAACCTTGCCCTCTTCTCCCTGAGGCAGAACATCTACACGGACCCCCAGGTGCCCATGCAGGTCCAACAGAATATATACAAAATAGGAGAACCGGGGCCAAAGGCGCCTTTCCTCATCACTACCAACTTCTCGCTCACATATTTCATAGTCTCCGGCGAGATTGAAAACAGCAAGGTCCCGTGCCGCCTTGCCGTCATGGACTCCGAGGGGCTTTCCGTCCTTACCGCCTGGGCGGCGGGCAAGTTCACCGCATCGAAGATCGCCCAGTTCATAACCGAAAGCGGCGTGGAGGGCGAGCTTGACCAGCGGGAGCTTATCATACCGGGTTATGTGGCCATTCTGAGCGGCTCAATAGAGGACAAGCTCGCCGGATGGAAGATTACGGTCGGCCCGCGGGAGGCAAACGGCATCCCGGCCTTCCTGAAAGCCAGAACGGCCTGATTCTGCTTGTTTAATTTATTTTATCGGCTTGATAAATAAATTAAATTTTTTATAAAATAGGCGACAATGGGATTGCTCACCCTGAGGCCCAAGATGAAACACATAAGGAGGATGTAATGTCGAAGGCAATCGCCTCGGCCGCCATCAGAGGCGCCAATCGGATATACAGGGAAGCGGAGGAGCTTCTCGAAAAAGCGATAGCGGAGAAGGGCGAAGGGCACCGTTTCGAGTTCAACGACACGGCTTATTACCTTCCCATGGTGTATGCGATGACGGGTTTCCCGGTAAAGACGCTCGGTGACATGAGGACGGCCCTGGGGTTTGCGAGGGACCTGCTGCACGCAGAGCCCGCGGAGCACATCTGGAAGCCGTACCTGGGCGAGGCACTGGACTCCGGCATGGCGACCCTTTTTGCCGAAGAGATATGGCTTGCCCTGAGGACCGCGCTTGGGCTGGAGCCCATGAAGGACCCCGAGACCGGACTTGTGTATAACGGCTTCATAACCGACACCATACAGAGGAACCTGGGCATACAACTGGTGGACGGCACCATGCCGGGGTTCGCCGCGATAATAGGGGCGGCCCCCGATGACGACACGGCCGTGAAGATTGTAAGGGAGCTTCAGGAGAAAAACATACTTATATTCCTCTCCGGGCACGTAAACGGCGAGAGCGTCACGAAGCAGCTCCAGAGGAAAGGGGTGGAGCTTGGCTGGGACACCAGGATAGTGCCACTGGGGCCCGAGACCGAGCACACGCTTTACGCGCTGGACTGGGCCATAAGGGCCTCCCTCATCTTCGGCAACAAGAAACCCGGCGACTACAAGGGCCATCTGAGATACCAGAAGGACAGGGTCTTCGCATTCGCCATGGTGCTGGGACAGCTCGATGACATGAAGTGGTCCACCGGCGCGGGGGCCATAAACATGGGCTTCCCGGCGATAGCGGACACCGATGTGCCGGTCATTCATCCCACCGGCGTGTGCACCTATGAGGAGGTGGACAAGGAATTCGACCACCAGAAGATAGTGCAGAAGGCCATAGAGGTCCGCGGCCTCAAGATAATAGTTGAAAAACCGCCTATCCCCGTGGCCTACGGCCCGGCCTTCGAGGGCGAGAGGATACGCAAGGAGGACATGTTCATAGAGTTCGGGGGGCAGAGGACCCCGGCCTTCGAGTGGGTCCGGATGCGCGAGATGGAGGAGGTCGAGGACGGCAAGGTCACCATCATAGGCGAGGACTGGCAGGGACGCTATGAAAAAGGCGGCAAGATGCCCCTGGGGCTCGTCATAGACGTGGCGGGCAGGAAGATGCAGAAGGATTTCGAGTCCGTCATCGAAAGGAAAGTGCACCATAACATAAACGAAGGACAGGGGCTCTGGCACATGGGCCAGAGAGACCTTAACTGGATAAGGATAAGCAGCGCCGCGAAGGCCGCGGGCGTCACCCTCGAACACCTGGGGCAGATCATGACGACGATGATGCCGCACCGCTTCCGCTCCATCATAGACAAGGTGCAGGTCACTATCTATACGGACGAAAAAGAGGTGCTGGCGCTCCTGGAGCAGGCGAGGCACGCCTACGCGGACAGGGACAAGAGGCTCGGGTCTCTCACGGACGAGTCCGTGGACACGTTTTACTCCTGTCTGCTCTGCCAGAGCTTTGCGCCCAGCCACGTCTGCATCATAACGCCCGAGAGGCTTGGGCTCTGCGGGGCCTATAACTGGCTGGACGGCAAGGCGGCCTTCGAGATAGACCCCACGGGCGGCAACCAGCCCGTCGCGAAGGGCCAGGTGACGGACGAGCGCTACGGCAGGTACACCGGCGTCGACGAGTACCTGAAGAAATCCACCGGCGGCGCGGTCGAGACCCTGAACCTCTATACGATAATGGAAAACCCCATGACCTCCTGCGGCTGCTTCGAGTGCATCGTGGCCATCGTGCCCGAGGCAAACGGGGTGATGATAGTGCAGAGGGGCCATCAGGGGATGACGCCTGCGGGGATGAAGTTCTCGACGCTCGCGGGCTCGGTGGGCGGCGGCATGCAGACCCCCGGCTTCATGGGCATAGGCAGGAATTTCATCACCAGCAAGAAATTCCTCGCCGGCGACGGCGGCATAAAGAGGATCGTCTGGATGACCAAAAACCTCAAGGAGAGCCTGAAAGACGCCTTCGAGGCGAGGGCGGCCGAGGAAGGCGCCTCCGGGCTGGTGGATAAGATCGCGGACGAGACCGTGGCCGAGGATTCCGAGAAACTCCTGGAATTCCTCGCAAGCGTGGAGCACCCCGCGCTCCAGATGGACCCCATAATATAACCGATATGAAGACTGCGTCGATTCAAGTGGAAAGCGCAAAGTGAAAAAGTGAAAAGTGAAAGACCGGAGGAGATCGGATGAAGCAGCATAAGATAAAAAGCGCAACGGAGGCCGCTCAGAAGATAATCGACTGGGGTGAGTCCGAAGGTTTGACCACCTGTTTTGAGAGGGCGGAGCGAATGAAACCCTGCCCGATAGGCGAGACCGGGGCCTGCTGCAAGGTCTGCCACATGGGCCCGTGCAGGCTCGTGGGGCCCAATGCCGAGGAAGAGGTAACGGGCGTCTGCGGCGCCACGGTATCCACTGTCGCCGCCAGGAACCTCCTTAGGATGGTGGCGGCCGGCACCGCGGCCCATTCCGACCACGCAAGGAGCATGGCCATCACGCTGCTGGCCGTGGGCGAGGGCAAGACAAGCGACTTCGAGATAAAAGACCCGGCGAAACTCATGCGGATGGCGGAGATCCTGGAGATACCCGCCCCCGAGGGCAAGGAAGTAAAGGCCCTGGCCAGGGAAGTGGCCCTGAAACTCCTGGAGGATTTCAGCAGGCGCGAGGGGGTCGTGAACTACGCGAAGCGCGCCCCTAAAAAGACGCAGGAGAGATGGAAGAAGTGGGGCCTGCTGCCGCGCTCCATAGACCGCGAGGTGGTGGAGGCGATGCACAGGACCAATATGGGCGTCGACCACGACCCGGACCACCTCCTGTTGCATGCGCTGAAGACATCCCTCGCCGACGGGTGGGCGGGCTCGATGATGTCCACCGACATCACCGACGCGCTCTTCGGCACGCCCAGGCCGGTGCAGGCGGCGGCCAGTTTCGGCATCTTCAAGGAGGACGAGGTCAATCTGGTCGTGCACGGGCACGAGCCCACGCTGGCCGAGGCCATCCTGGATGTGGTCTCCGAGCCCGAGCTGATAGAATATGCCAAGTCTAAGGGGGCAAAGGGTATAAACCTGGGCGGGATGTGCTGCACGGCCAATGAGGTCCTGATGCGCCACGGCATCCCTACATCAGGGGGGTTTACGAACCAGGAGCTTGGCGTGATGACCGGGCTCATTGACGCGATATCCGTCGATGTCCAGTGCATCATGCCGGCCATAGTGGAGCTTTCGAAAAAATTCCACACGAAGGTGATAAGCACCTCTGAGAAGGCCATGACGCAGGGGGCCATGCACGTCGCCTTCGACGAGCACCACGCGAAGGAGGCGGCAAGGAAGATCGTCCGCGTCGCCATCGACAACTACCCCATGCGGACTGGGAAGGGCAAATACGTGGAGACCGACAAGGCGCCCCTGATAGCCGGGTTCTCGCATGAGTACATAGAGTACATGCAGGGCGGCAGGTGGCGCGCCTCTTTCCGGCCCTTAAACGACGCCATCATGGCCGGGAGGGTCCGGGGCGTGGTGGCCCTCGTGGGCTGCGACAACCCCAGGGTGCCTTCGACCGGCCTTTTCCGGTACCTGGCGATGGAATTCATAAAGCAGGACGTCCTCATACTGACGACCGGATGCGGCGCCAACGCGTTCGGCACGGCCGGTTTCCTCACACCGGAGACCGCGCTCGATGAGGCGGGGCCCGGCCTGAGGGAGGTCTGCGAGGCAATCGGCATACCGCCAATCCTGCACCTTGGCGCGTGCGTGGACAATTCGAGGATACTCACCATAGCCTCCGCGATGGCCGCCGAGGGCGGCCTTTCGGACGAGATAGGCGGGATGCCGGCCGTCGGCATCGCCCCCGAGTGGATGAGCGAGAAGGCGATAGCCATAGGCTGCTACTTCGCCGCCTCGGGGGTCCCCGTCATCTTCGGCGGCGGCTCCTCGCCGGTTGGGGCGAGCAAGGAGGTCACGGACCTCATGACCAGGGGCTGGTACGAGAGGTTCATGGGGGGCCTCCATTTCGAGCCGGACCCGGAGAACATCCTCAACCTGGCCCTTGACTACATAGACAAGGCCAGGACGTATCTGAAACTGAAGAAGTACGAGCCCGGAAGGTTCGGCACGGAACGCGTGCTCATGGACATGGCCGCAAGAAGGGAACTTGAGAAGGCCGCGAAACCGCATCTCGGCCTTGGTTAGGCAGGGGGTTTCACATGAATATTGACGATCTGGACATAGACCGCGAAATCGGAAGAGTCGGCGAGGTATTGAATGAGCGGCAGAAAAAACGCGGCCTGCTCATCCATGCCCTCCAGCAGATACAAAAGGAGCACAACTACCTCCCCGAGGAGGCGCTGAAGGCGCTTTCAAGGAAACTCGGCATCTCCCTTGCGGAGGTCTACAGCACGGCCTCCTTCTACAAGCATTTTTACTTCAAACCGCGCGGCAGGAATGTCTTGTGCGTCTGCACCGGGACGGCCTGCCACGTAAGGGGAGCGGCAAAGATACTCGATGCCGTCAAGGAGAAATTCGAGATAGCCGAGGGTGAGACGACTAAGGACATGTCGCTTACGCTGGAGACGGTGGGATGCGTGGGCTGCTGCGGGCTTGCCCCCGTTGTCACTTTAAACGATGAGGTCGTGGGCGAGATGAACCCTGGCAAGCTCACGGGCGTTATCGGGAACCTTGGAGCGGGCAATGGAAAATCAAGACCGTAAGCTTGGCAGCATAGCGGAATTCGCCGAGTACGCAAAGCGGGTGGCCGCCGGGACTTTCCCGGAGGGTGCCGCCCGCGTGCGCGCCTGCTGCGGGACGGCCTGCACGGCCGGCGGCGCCTACAAAGTGCTCGCCAATCTCGAGGCCGAGGCCGGGAAAAAGGGCATCGCCCTTGAAGTCGTAAAGACGGGCTGCCAGGGGCTCTGCCAGAAGGGCCCGGTCATGAGCGTGGAGACGCCGGGACTGGTCCCCTCGGGGCTGCCGGAGGCCACATTCTATCAGAGGGTGAAGCCGGAGCAGGCCCACTGGCTTCTGAGCTATACGTTCGTAAGCGGCGCGCCCTACAGGACGAACCTCTACCGGCAGGACTTCCTCTCCGAGCCGGTGCCGGAGATGACGAACATCCCTTTCTACAAGACCCAGATAAGGATCGCGCTCCGCAATAACGGCCGGATAGACCCCGGCAACATAGACCATTACATCGCCGTGGGCGGCTACGGCGCATTTTTAAAGGCTCTCTCCACGATGACGCCGGACCAGGTGCTGCACGAAGTGGACAAGGCGAACCTCCGCGGCCGGGGCGGCGCGGGGTTCCCGGCGGGCAGGAAATGGCAGCATACGAAAAAGGCCCCCGGCAAGCTGAAACTCGTCATGGCTAACGGCGACGAGGGCGACCCCGGCGCGTTCATGGACCGCTCCATCATGGAGGGAGACCCGCACAGCCTCCTCGAGGGGATGGCCCTCTGCGCTTACGCCATAGGGGCGAGCTACGGAGTCATATACGTAAGGCACGAATACCCGCTTGCGGTGAAGAACCTGGGCATTGCGATAAAGCAGGCAGAGGGGCTCGGGCTTCTTGGCAAAAATATCCTGGGCACGGGCCTCGGTTTCACGGTGGACATAAGGGAAGGGGCGGGGGCGTTTGTCTGCGGAGAGTCGACCGCCCTTGTCGCCTCGGTCGAGGGGGAGCGGGGATTTCCGAGGCCGAGGCCGCCAAGGCTGTCGGAGCCGGGCGGCGGCGCGTGGGGCCATCCGAGCAACTTAAACAACATAGAGACCTATGCCTGTGTGCCGCCGATTATCGAGAAAGGCGCCGAGTGGTTCCACTCCATCGGCACGGAAAACTCCCCCGGCACGAAAGTCTTCGCCCTGACCGGGAAGGTAAAAAACACCGGCCTCGTGGAGATCCCGATGGGCATGACGCTGCGGGAGATAATATTCGATATCGGGGGCGGCATAATCGGCGACAGGAAATTCAAGGCCGTCCAGACGGGAGGGCCCTCGGGGGGCTGCATCCCGGAGGAGCACCTGGATATGCCGGTGGACTTCGATTCGCTGGCCAAGGTGGGCTCGATGATGGGCTCCGGAGGCATGGTCGTCGTGGACGAGGACACCTGCATGGTCGATATGGCCAGGTATTTCCTCTCCTTCACGCAGTCGGAGTCCTGCGGCAAATGCCCGCCTTGCAGGATAGGCACCTATCAGATGCTCGAGGTCCTAAACAGGATAACCACCGGCAGGGGAGAGCCGGGAGATATAGAGCGGCTGATAGACATAGGCAGGATGGTGAAGAAGGGTTCCCTGTGCGGCCTGGGCCAGAGCGCGCCCAATCCCGTCCTGAGCACGATAAAGTATTTCAGGCAGGAATACGAGGAGCACATATACAACAAATACTGCAAGGCGAAGGTCTGCAAGGGCATGGGGGTCTTCGTCATCAGCCCCGCCGAGTGCATCCGGTGCGGCCTGTGCAAGAAGGCCTGCGCCTATGACGCCGTCAAGGAGGGCAGGGACAAGTATTTCATAGACCGGGCCTACTGTCAGCAGTGCAAGGCCTGCTATGACGCCTGCCCCGTGGGCGCGGTGAAGATAAGGAAGCACAGCATAGCGAAGCTTGAGGAGCAGTTCAGGATTCCCCCGGATAAAATCGAGATTCTTGAAAGGAGGGCCAGCATGACCCTGAAGGACCTTATAAAGGCCAAGCCCATGAAGATGGTCTCCTGCGCGGAGGACCGCATCGTTGCCGACGTCATCAAGATGATGGACGGCCAGAACGTAGGTTCGATGCTCGTCTTTAACGGTGAGGAGAAACTGGTCGGCATATTCACGGAGAGGGACATCATGCACTGCTTCGCCAAGAACGTCCAGTTCAAGCAAAAGGCGATGAAGGAAGTGATGACCCCCAATCCGGTAACGCTCGATTCCGCCACGGACATAAGCGTCGCGGTGACCCTCATGTCCGAGAGGAAGATAAGACACCTGCCGGTCATGGAGGGCGAGAAGATAATAGGCATGGTCTCCTACAGGGACCTCATCTCATACCTGCTGCCCGAAGTCATTTTCATGGCCGAGGACATTTACTAGAGGCGACTCCGATGGACGAGAAGAAGGAACCGAAGGTCGAGGACATAAGGGCCGCCGCGAAGGCCAGGGGGTGCCGCGTCCAGCAGGCGCTCTATTATGTAGCGGGCTTTCTTGAGGGCCCCATGTGCGGCAGGTGTTTTCCCTGCTCGCTTGGGAGCTTCGAGGCCAAAAGGAGACTGGAGAATATCGCCGGGGGACGCGGCGCTGAAGCGGACCTCATCGCCCTGAAGCGGATAGCCGGCAACATGCTTGAGGCCTCGATGTGCAAGAAGGGCAAGGACACGGCGCGCTTCCTTCTGGAGTGGCTGGAAACGGAGGCGTTCCGCTCCCATATCGAGGGCAGGTGCCCCGAGGGCGAGTGCGCGGCGCTGCTAGAATACAGGGTCGTCCCGGCCGAGTGCACGATGTGCGGCCTTTGCCTGGCCGCCTGCAGGCACGGCGCGATATTGGGTGAGCAAAGGAAACCGTTTCTGAGCGGTTATCTGCCTTTCGAGATAAGACAGAAGAGGTGCGTGAAATGCGGCGATTGCCTGCCGGTCTGTCCCGAGGGCGCAATCGAGGTCGTCGTCGCCGCCGAACCCGCGAAGGTCGGGGACTGAAGCAAAATCCGGATGGAAATCAAGCCCGAATCCAGGAGGTAGCAATGGGAGAAAAAATAAAAGGGGCAGGACTGATAAAGCTGAAGATAGACGGCAGGGAGACGGAGGTGCCGGAGGGTATCAACCTGATCGATGCCGCCCAGCTTGCCGGAGTCCATATCCCGAACCTCTGTTACATGAAGGGGATGAAGGGGATCGGCGCCTGCAGGCTCTGCCTTGTCGAGGTGGAGGGGGTGAAGGCCCCGGTCATCGCCTGCAACACCAAGGTGAAAGAGGGGATGAAGGTCAACACGAAGACGGAGGCCATCCTCGAGGCAAGGAAGTTCGTCATCGATCTCATCGTCTCGATGCACCCGCTTGACTGCATGACCTGCACCAAGGCCGGCGTCTGCAACCTCCAGAACTATGCCTATCAGTTCGAGATAAAGGAATCGAGCTTCACGAGAAAGAAGTTCGGCTACCCCACGGACGAGGCAAACCCGTTCATAAAAAGAGACCCGGATTACTGCGTGCTCTGCGGCCGGTGCGTGCGGGTCTGCAGGGAAAACGGCACCAACGTCCTTGATTTCATGGGCAGGGGGGTGGGCTCCCGCGTGATTACGGCAAACGACAGGCCGCTCCAGGAATCGGGGTGCACCTTCTGCGGGGCCTGCGTGGATGCCTGCCCCGTAAACGCCTTGCTCGAGGCCGACAGGTGGAGGAAGGGCAGGGATTGGGAGCTGGAGGAGACGGGCAGCGTTTGCCTGCTCTGCGGCAACGCCTGCGACATAAAAGTGAGCACCAGGGAAGGCAGGGTGGTAAAGGTGAACGCGGGGGGCGACGCGGGCTCCGTCCATAATTATATATGCGTTCTAGGGAGGTTTGGTTACGATTGGATAGAGGCCGACACGAGGCTCACGAGGCCGATGAAAAAAGTGGGCGGCAAGCTTGAGGAGACCACCTGGCAGGACGCACTCTCGATTGCGGCCGGGGCGCTCAGGAAGGCGGGGGAGGATGCCGGCTTCATGACCTCTGCCTCCATAACTATCGAGGACGCCGTCGCCCTGCGCGGGCTTGCAAAGGCCGTGGGCACCAGGAATATCGCCTCCACGATGGAGCTTTACGCGGATGGGCAGGCGCTGAGGGATTCCGCCACTATTAGTCTTGACGGGGCCGATGTGATCGTGGTAGCGGGCCTCGCGGCCGACCAGTGGAAAAGGGTCCTGCCCGCGCTGGATGTGGCGGTCAGGAAGAGCGCCCAGCGCGGCTCGAAGCTCATCGTCATAGACCAGAGGGCCACCAGGCTCGCGGAGGCCGCCGATGTCGCGCTCGCGGGCGATGAGATTTCAAGCATAAAGGCCTTCATTAAGGCGCTAGGCGAGGGCGGCCTTGCGGTCGATAAGGAGATCGCCCAGGCTGTCTCGGATGCGGAGGTCTCGGAGGCGGCCAAAACTGCGGCCGGGATATTCGCCGCCGCCAAAAAACCCGTCGTCTTTTCGAGCGCCGCCCTTTTCGACGCCGCATCCAATATGGCTGCGGTAAAGGCCGCGCCGGTGATTGCCGTGCCGCTTGAAAGCAACGCGCGCGGTGTGGCGCTTGCGGGGCTGGGAGCTGAAAAAGGGGGCAAGGGTTATCTTGAGATGGCGGCCCCGGAGGGGGCCGGCCTGAAAGCCCTCTTCGTGCTTGGCGATGTGCCGTTAAGGCAGAGGCCGCAGACGGATTTCCTCATTGTGGCGCATACACATCTCAATGAAATTGCCTCCCAGGCGGACGTTGTTTTCCCGGCGGCCGCTTTCCTGGAGGCGGAGGGAAGCATCGTCGATTACATGGGCAGGCTGAAATGGCTCCCGAAGGCGATCACCCCCCAGGCAGAGGCGAGGAGCAATTTTGAGATAATCGCGTCGATAGCCAAGCAGTTTGGCGAAGATATAAAATGGCCCTCCGAGGCGGATATCGAAAAGCTGGTTAAGGGCGGCGCCCCGAAACCCGGCCCGAAACCCGGAATGAGGCCCTTTGAGAAAAAGGGTTTCATTTTCTCCGAGGCGGACTTTACCGAATCGGTCAATGCGAGTGTCATAAACGGCTCCAGGCTCCTGTGGCTCAGGGAGACGGAAAAAAGTCTCAGCGTATAAAAGTTCTTTTGTGAAATCCCCTCCCGGAGGGGAGGGGATTAGGGGAGGGAGAGGGTTTCACTCAAAAAAGCAGTGGCGGAAATAGTCGAAAAAAAATTGATTCGCCATCCTGATGTCTTCTACTACAGGCTGTACGCGCCCCTCATAGCGGCAAAGGCCAAACCGGGACAGTTCGTCATAATAAGGATACACGAGAAGGGGGAGAGGATCCCCCTTTCGCTTGCCGACATCGACCCCGCCCGCGGGACGATAAGCCTGATTGTAATGTGCGTCGGCAAGACTACGAGCGAGCTTGCCACGCTGAATGCGGGCGATCATATAAAAGACGTCTGCGGCCCGCTTGGAAATCCCACGCATATTGAGAATTTCGGAAAGGTCGTCCTCGCGGGGGGCGGCTTTGGCGTTGCCCCCCTATATCCCATAGGCAGGGCCTTTCGCGCCGCGGGTAACCGGGTGGCCACGGTAATGGGCGCAAGGAATAAAAATCTCCTCATCTACGAAAGCGAGATGCAGAGCATAAGCCACAGGGTGATCGTCTCCACCGACGACGGCAGCGCCGGGCTCAAGGGCGTGATAACGGACGCGCTCGGGGCCTGGCTGGAGGAAGACGGCGCGGACCTGGTGATGGCCGTCGGCCCCGCGCCCATGATGGAGGCCGTCTGCCGGAAGACAGCTTCCTTCGGCGTAAAGACGATTGTCAGCCTGAACGCGGTGATGATAGACGGCACGGGCATGTGCGGGGGCTGCCGCGTGGGGGTGGGGGGAAAGATAAGATTCGTCTGCATGGACGGCCCTGATTTCGACGGGAGCCTCGTCGACTGGGATGCGCTTAAAAGAAGGCAGGCCATGTACAGGAGCGAGGAAAAAGAATCCTTTGAAGCCTGGAAAAAGCGCCATGGGCTGGAGGTCGGAGACTAGAAACCGGAAACTTATATGCCCCCCAAGAAAAAGTTAATCCCCAAAAAGGTGCCGGCGCGGGAGCAGGACCCCGGGAAGCGCCGTCTGAATTTCGAGGAAGTGAGCCTCGGGTACGAGCCGGAGGAGGCGATGCGAGAGGCCGGCAGGTGTCTTGGCTGCCGCAACCGGCCCTGCGTGTCGGGCTGCCCGGTGGGCGTGCCCATACCGGATTTCGTGGCCGCTATCGCAAAGGGGGATTTTGAGGGCGCATACGGGGCAATTCGGAGCGCGAACATGCTGCCCGCGGTCTGCGGCAGGGTCTGTCCGCAGGAGAGCCAGTGCGAGGGCGCCTGCACGCTCGGGAAAAAGCACGAGGCCCTGGCGATCGGCCGTCTTGAACGGTTTTGCGCGGACTGGCGGATGCGGCAGCCGCTAAAACCCCTCTGCCTGCCGCCTGGACCCGTCGCTTCCGGGACCGGCGGCAATGGAAAAGGCGCAGGGCGCAGGGGCAAGGTTGCGGTGGTGGGCAGCGGGCCCTCCGGCATAACCTGCGCCTATGAGCTAGCGCGCCTGGGGCACAAGGTCACGGTCTTCGAGGCTCTGCACGAGCCGGGCGGCGTCCTTTTCTACGGCATACCGGAGTTCCGGCTTCCAAAAAAAATCGTCGCCGCGGAGATAGAGACCCTGATAGAGATGGGAGTGGAGATAAAGAGAAACGCAGTTGTCGGAAAACTGTTCGGCCTTGGGGAGTTGACGGAAAAATTCGATGCCGCCTTTGTCGCAACGGGGGCGGGGCTTCCGAGATTCATGGGCATCCCCGGCGAGGATTTTAACGGCGTCTTCTCGGCCAATGAGTTTTTGACGCGCACCAACCTCATGCGCGCCTACAGGTTTCCCGAGTACGACACCCCGATAAAGACAGGCAGGCGCGTGGTGGTCATCGGCGGGGGCAACGTGGCGATGGATTCGGCGAGGACCGCGATTCGCCTTGGGGCCGAATCGGTCACGCTCGTTTACAGAAGGGGAGAGGAGGAACTTCCCGCGCGGGCCGAGGAGGTGCGCCACGCGAAGGAAGAGGGCCTCTTGTTTGAGCTATGCACCCTGCCGGTAGAGATCACCGGGGAGGACGGCTGGGCAAGCGGCCTGAAATGTATCAGGATGGAACTCTGCGAGCCCGACCTGACTGCTACGGATGGCCGGTCAAGTGCGGCTGGCAAGCCCAGTGCTGGCAAGCCCGGCAGGAAAATCCCGAAACCCATAGAGGGCTCCGGGTTCACAATCGGCGCGGACACCGTCATCGTCGCCATAGGGACAAGCGCAAACCCGCTATTGACCCGCTCCGCACAGGGGCTCCGGCTGCATAGGGGTTATATCGAGGCCGATGAGACCGGCACTACGAGCCTGAAGGGGGTCTTTGCCGGCGGGGACATCGTGACCGGCTCCGCCACGGTCATCTCCGCGATGGGCGCGGGCCGGAAGGCCGCTCATACCATCCACGAATACATAGTCTCCCAAAAAAACGTCTCCCAAAAAAGCTGAGGTTTCCCCTTTTCCACAGGGAAACCTCAGCGTGGCTTTATTCAGTGCCCGGCGCGTCAACAGGCGGTTGAAATTTAAAGTTAAATGCTCTTGCCTCTCAATTTCCTCCTTAACAGCTCGCACGCAAGGCCCGCGCCAAAAAGGAGGAAGGTGGCAGGTTCAGGGACCTCGCTGTACAGTTGATTCTGTATATCCGGCCCATAGAAATTCCCGCCATCCATGGCGGAGGCGATGTTGATCACCCCGGTGCCCCACGAATGGTGCATCGAAGGGGTGTTGTCATAAGTGATTAAATCGGTGTCCCATAGATGCCCGGTTGAGCTATAGGGGCTTCCTGAGCCTTGCAGGCCCCAGAGCACCTTTTGCAAATCGGCCTCGTTGTTAAGATCGGCCGTAGTATTAGGCGATTTCATGTAAGCGTCATAGTATCCGCTCTTGTACCGATAAAAGAGGTAGTCGACAGCGCCATTAAGCGGGCCGGCGCCCGCAGGAGAATCAAAGAGCCCGACGTGGGTCGATAAACCTGCTATTGGATACCATCTGCCAAGATAGATGTACACGTTATCCTGGATACAAAAAGTATCAATGTAAAATGCTGTCGTGGCGCCTTTATCTTCCGATACCGCAAAGGTCATTACACCGGCGTTATCTTTAGGGTTGTAATTGGCAACCTTGACATAATCACCGATACCTATCGTGTCCGCTATAGCTGCCGGCGCTGCCAACATGAGGCATGCCGCCACAAAAAAAACTACTTTTAGTATGCCTTTCATAATTAATCCTCCCTTTCCAGGGGTAATATAGCGAAAACCATGCCATGGTTAAAACAGCTTGGTTATTAATGAATATGGACCAGATACGTCAAGAAATTATGTAAAAGTTTCCCGACAAATGTCGGAAACCTTTACGATTGAAAATGATATGTCTCGCATAAGGAGAGCCTGGGGTTGTTTTCCCGTCAATAAGTTATAATCATTTCATGCCCAAATCCAATTGGAAGCAGCTCCTCGACGCAAGCCAGGTGGGCATCCAGCTTGTCCTGTCCACCTTCATCGGGCTTGCCATCGGCTGGTTCATCGACAAGCACCTGCACACCTCCCCCTGGTTCACGGTGATCTTCTTTTTTCTCGGGATAGCGGCCGGGTTCATAGAGCTCTTCAGGTTCATGAGGCGCAAAGGCGAGGGAAACGGCGAGGGGGACAATCAGGACAAATGATGGGAAGGATATACAGGAGGGCGCTCATTGCGCTTGCAGTGTTTGCGGGGCTGTCCGCGCTTTACCCCCTCTTGGGAGGGGACAAAGGGGTGGGTTGGAAGATGTGGGTGGATTGGAAAATGGCGGGCGGGGTGTTTGCCGGCGGGATGCTGGCGCTTGCCAATCTCAGGGGCCTCGTATGGGGCGTAACGGGCCTCCTCGGGACGCAAAAGGCCACCACGAAGCTGGTCTTCTTCAGCGCCTTCAGGTTCATGCTCATCGTAATCATACTCCTGGCGCTTCTGAAGATGGGTCTTATAAACCCCATCGGGGTCTTCATCGGCCTCACCGTCGTCTTCACGGTCCTGGTAATCGAGGGGCTGAGGGAGGCCGGCAGGCAGAAAAACTCCGAGACGGGCGGCGGGGACGGTGATATAATTTCCCCAGAATGATCCCGTCGGGCACTGAAGACGCCTGTAAGAAAGACCATAATGCCTCACAGTATCAAGGCTGTCTTATATTCTCTGACGCAACCGGGCTGGAGCCGCGGGGAAGATCAATAACGGCAAGGAGGTGCGGGACAAAAAGTGCTGGGTCTTAATTTTTCATTCATGATGGCCGAGACGATAGGCGAGACGGGCACTACCGAACGCAAGCTTGAGAGTTTCAGGGGAAAGGCGCTGGAGGCCCTCTCCAGGATAAAGGGCGCAATGGCGGAAATGCCCGGGCTGGAATTTACCAGGCTGCCCTGGCAGGACATCACCCCGGTGAAAGAGGCGGCGCGGAGACTAAGCGGGCTTGAGAATTTTTTGCTCCTTGGCATCGGGGGTTCGGCGCTCGGGCCAAAGTGCATCCTGGAGGCCCTGAGTCCGCTGCACAACCAGAGGCCGGACAAAAGGCAAAGACCGAAGGTCTTTATCTACGAGAACGCGGACCCCTGCACCCTCGAATCCATCCTCTCCTCGCTGGACATAAATAAGACGGGCATAAACGTGATAAGCAAATCGGGGGGCACCTCGGAGACCATAGCCGCCTTCATGGTCCTCTATGACCTGGTGGAAAAATCCCTCGGCAAGGAGGCCGCCGGCAGGTTCATCCTCACAACGGACCCCGAAAAAGGCGACCTGAGGAGGCTTGCCGCAAAAGGGATGGCCTCCCTTTCCATCCCGCCCGGCGTGGGCGGCAGATACTCCGTTTTGTCTGCCGTGGGGCTCCTGCTGGCCGAAGTGATCGGCGCGGACACGGAAGGGCTTTTGAGGGGGGCAAGGGACGCGCACGAGCGGTGCACGCGGGAGGAGTTTTGGGAAAACCCCGCGATATTGGCCGCGGTGCTCATCTTTATCATGCAGAGGGACGAGGGCAGAAAGATAGACGTCCTGATCCCCTATTCAGACAGGCTGAAATCATTTTCCGAGTGGTATTGCCAGCTCTGGTCCGAGAGCCTGGGAAAGCAGGGCCGCGGTCTTACCCCTTATCCCTCGGTCGGCACGACGGACCAGCATTCACAGGTGCAGCTATGGATGGAGGGGCCCCGGGACAAGGTGGTGATATTCATAAGGGTCGAGGACCACGGGGCCGACTTCACGATCCCCGACGTCTTCGGCGGATACGAGAGCATGTCTTTTTTGAGGGGGCACGGCCTCTCCGGGCTTATAAACGCCGAAGAGGAGGCCACGGAGCTTGCCCTTGCAAAAAACCAAAGACCCAATATGACCATAACCATACCCAGCCTGGACGCCTATCACCTGGGGCAGCTTTTTTATTTTTTCGAGATAGTCACCGCCCTTACCGGTTTTTTCCTGGAGATAAACCCCTTCGACCAGCCGTCTGTCGAGGAGGGCAAACGGCTCACCTTCGGCCTTATGGGTAAAAAGGGGTTCGAGGACAAGAAAAAGGAAGTCGTCGAGGCCAGGGACAAGAAGAGCTGCTATAAAGTATAAGCAAAAAAATGTCTTGATAAACAAAGCATTTTACCTTAGAATCTTCCGAAAAAGGAGGAGGTGGAGGCGGTTTAGAACGCACAGGTTTAAACAATAAAGAAAGGGGTGTTTTTTAATGGGGGACGCCAAGGAAGGAAGCATCTATGATTCCCTGAGGAAAAACGGGGTGTCAAGGCGTGAATTCATGAAGTTTTGCTCTCTTATGGCAGCGACCCTGGCCCTGCCCGTAAGCTTTGCCGGCAAGATAGCCGAGGCCCTTGAAAAGGCCGAAAGGCCCCACGTGGTCTGGCTGGAATTCCAGGACTGCGCCGGAAACACCGAGAGCTTACTGAGGTCCAGCAAACCCAACGTGGCCGAACTCATCCTGGACATTATCTCTCTCGACTATCATGAAACCATAATGGCCCCTGCCGGAAAACAGGCCGAGAAATCGCTTTCAGACGTGGTCAAAAATTACAAGGGCAAGTACATCACCATCGTTGAAGGCGCCATTCCGACCAAGGACGGAGGGGTTTATTGCACCGTCGGCGGCAGGACGGCCCAGGATATCGTGAAGGAGGTATGCGGCAATGGCCTCGCAACGATAGCGGTGGGCGCGTGCGCCTGGGACGGCGGGTGGCCGGCCGCATCTCCCAACCCGACCGGGGCCAAGGGTGTAAAGGACGTGGTCAGCGGCATAAAACTCATAAACCTTCCCGGTTGCCCGGCAAACGTGGTGAACATCACCGGCACGGTCGTTCATTTCCTTACCTTCGGCAGTCTTCCCCTGACGGACAGCATGGGCAGGCCCCTTGTCTTCTACGGAGAGAAGATCCATGACCACTGCGAAAGGCGCGCGCATTTTGACGCGGGGCAGTACGTGAGGCAGTGGGGCGACGAGGGGCACAGGCTTGGCTGGTGCCTCTACCAGATGGGATGCAAGGGCCCCGAGACGTTCAAGAACTGTCCGACCGTCAGGTGGAACCAGTCGACGAACTGGCCGGTCGGCTCCGGACACGGCTGCATAGGCTGTGCGGCGCCGCGTTTCTGGGACACGATGACGCCTTTTTACAGGAGACTGGAGAACGTGCCCGGCTTCGGCGTGGACAGCACGGCCGACAAGGTCGGGGCGGGTCTTGCAATTGCTACGGCGGCCGGCCTGGCGGCGCACCGCATCATAAGGGCCACGAAGACGAAAGGCGAAAAACCCGAGGAGGAGAAATAAAACATGCCTAAGATTGCGATTGATCCTATCACCAGGATTGAGGGACATCTGAGGATCGAGGCGCAGGTGGACGGCGGGAAGGTCACGAACGCGTGGTCATCGAGCACCATGTTCAGGGGGATGGAGTTAGTCCTAAAAGGGAGGGACCCAAGAGACGCCTGGGCATTCGCCCAGCGTATATGAGGCGTTTGAACGACGGTTCACGCCACCAGCTCCGTGAGAGCTGTAGAAGACGCGCTTCAGATTACCATTCCGGATAACGCGAGGCTTATCCGTAACCTTATCACCGGGATACAGTACGTTCAGGACCACACCATACATTTCTACCACCTGCACGCGCTGGACTGGGTCGACATTGTAAGCGCGCTAAAAGCCGACCCGGCCAAGACCTCCCAGCTCGCCCAGTCCATCTCCGACTGGCATAACTCAAGCGCCGCATATTTCAAAAGCGTCCAGGATAAATTGAATGCCTTTGTCGCCTCGGGCCAGCTTGGCATATTCGCCAACGGCTACTGGGGGCACCCGGCATACAAGCTGCCGCCGGAGGCGAACCTGATGGCGGTCGCCCATTATCTTGAGGCCCTCGAATGGCAGAAGGACGTCATAAGGATACATGCCACTCTCGGGAGCAAGAATCCCCATGCCCAGACCTACCTGGTGGGCGGCATGGCCACCGCCATCGACCCCACCAGCCAGAACGCCGTCAACATCGTATCGCTGGACTTCATCAGGAACCTTGCGCAAAAGGCAAAGGTCTTCGTGGAGAAGGTCTACATACCGGACCTCCTTGCGATCGCCTCTTTCTACAAGGAGTGGGCGGGCTATGGCGCGGGCGTCGGGAACTACCTTGCCTACGGCGAGTTCCCCAAGGACGCCGTCTCGAATACGGCAAACCTCTTCCTGCCCCGAGGCATAATCAAGAACAAGGATTTAAGCACGGTCTATCCGGTGGACCAGGAGAAGATAGCCGAGTACGTGGCCCACTCTTGGTACGAGTATCCCGAGGGCAACAATAAATCCCTGCACCCCTGGGAGGGCGTGACAGACTACAAATACACCGGGCCCAAGCCGCCTTATGAGTTTTTGAACACGGATGCGAAGTACACCTGGCTGAAGGCCCCGCGGTATGAGGACATGCCGATGGAGGTGGGGCCTCTTTCCAGGATGCTTGTGGCCTATGCCTCCGGCCACCCGAGGGTCAAGGAGGTCGTGAATCTGGTATTGAGCAAGCTCGGGGTCGGCCCCGCCGCCCTGTTTTCCACCCTTGGAAGGACGGCGGCAAGGGGGGTCGAGACGCTTGTGGTGGCTGAAAAACTGCCCGACTGGATAGACGAGCTCAAGGCGAACATGCAGAAGGGAGACCTCAGGATACATAACAACGAGAAATGGGACCCGGGAAGCTGGCCGTCGGAGGCCAAGGGATACGGCTTCCATGAGGCCCCGAGGGGCGCTCTTGGCCACTGGATAAGGATCAAGGACGGAAAGATCATCAATTACCAGTGCGTAGTGCCGAGCACCTGGAACGGCTCCCCCAGGGACGCAAAGGGGCAGAAGGGCCCGTATGAGGCGGCCCTCATAGGCACGCCCGTCTTCAACCCGGAGCAGCCGCTTGAGATACTCCGCACGGTCCACTCCTTCGACCCCTGCATGGCCTGCGCCGTCCATGTGACGGACGTCAACAGGAAAGAACTTTTGAAGGTAAAAATAGTCTGAAGGGAAGGAGGGCAAAAAACCATGACGGAGCGCAAGCGAGTGTACATCTGGGAAGTCCCTGTCAGGCTCACCCACTGGGTGAACTTCTTCTCGATCATCGCCCTCTCGGTCACCGGCATCTATATCGGAAACCCCTATCTCCATCCGCTGTCGGAGAGCAGTTTCACGATGGGGACGATGCGCTTTATCCACCTGACCGCGGCCTATCTGTTTTTGATGATGATCATCATCAGGCTTTACTGGGCCTTCGCCGGAAACAGGTACGCCAACTGGCGGGTCTTTCTTCCGCTAAAAAAGCGGCAGCGGCAGGACCTCGGGGGAGCGACCAGATATTACCTGTTCATGAGCAAGAAGCCGCCCTATGCGGCCGGGCATACAATGTGCGCGGGCGCCGCGTATTTCGTTTTGTTTCTGATGTTCCTGTTCCAGATATTCTCCGGTTTCGCGCTTTGGTCTTATGCCAGGAGCGTGCCCTTTTTCCACATGGTGCTGGGCGGCTGGATGCTTGGTTTCTGGAATGTGTCCGCGATAAGGTTCTGGCACCACATGGTCATGTATTTCATCTGGGCCATTGCGCTCGTCCACGTCTATCTGGCCGTCTGGCTGGACTCGGCCGAGCACAACGGGCTCATGGGCTCCATCTTCGGAGGGTATAAGTTCATAACCGGCAAAGAATGGGAATAAGCATAAGCGTACTGGGAATAGGAAACCTGCTGATGTCTGATGAGGGGGTCGGGGTCCACGCCATAAAGGCCCTTGAGGCGGGGTATCATTTCCCCGAAGGCGTGCGCCTCCTGGACGGGGGCACTATGGGCCTCGACCTCCTCTACTATATCGAGGGGACGCGCCGCCTGCTTATAATCGACGCGGTGAACTCGGACTCTCCCCCCGCCACTGTGAAACTCTATGAAGGGCGGCAGGTGCCTGCCGCCCTCTCCCAGAAATTCTCCGTCCATCAGATAGGCCTCCAGGACCTCCTTTTCGCCCTGGATATCACCGGAGCGGCGCCGGAGGAGATATGCCTGGCCGGCGTTCAGCCCCGGGATGTGGAGGTGGGGCTGAATCTCTCCGACCAGGTCGAACAGGCTATGCCTGCTCTAATTAATGCCGTTATAAAAAAACTCGAAGACTGGGGTGTGCAGGCCAGGGGAAAAATGAAATGTGCCTAGCCATACCCTCAAGGATAATCGAGAAAAACGGTTTAGAGGCCACCGTTGACGTCTATGGGGCCAGAAGAAAGGTCAGCTTGTTGCTGCTGCCGGAGGAGGCCGCCGTAGGCGAGTATGTGCTTGTCCATGCCGGTTTTGCCATCCAGAAGGTGGACGACAGCGCCGCCAATGACGCCCTCGGCTTCCTCGAGGAGATACTGAAAACCCTCGAAGCCGAAGGGGCTTGAACCCGCCGCCCTTATCACATCCGGATATTTTCCCTCATCTTTTCTTGTGTTTTTAATGAGTTTTTCATAAACTAATCTATGCTTGCCGTAGTGCTCGCGGGAGGTGAAAACAGGCGTCTCCCCATAACCAAGGGTCTTATAGAGATCGGGGGCAAAAGGCTCATAGAGACCCTCCTTGCCGCATTGAGCGGCCTTTTCGGCGATCTGGCCATAAGCACGAATGAGCCTGAGAAGTATTATTATCTGGGCGTGCCGCTCATAGGGGATGTCTATCCCGTCCGCGGACCAATGACCGGCATCTTCTCGGCCCTGTCGTTTTATTCCGGGAGATTCGGCGACGCCTTTTTCACCGCATGCGACATGCCTTTCATAAATATGGGGCTTGCCTCCAGGCTGGCCGCGATGAGGCAGGGCGGATGGGAGGGAGATGGTGGATGGGAGGCCGCCGCGCCCATGTGGAAGGGGCGCCCCGAACCCCTTTTCGCGTTTTATTCATCGCGGGGCCTGCCGTCCATGGAGAGGCGCCTGCTTGCCGGGAAGCCCTCCCTTCGGGATTTCCTGGCTGATGGCGCACGCACGCTCTATCTGGATGAGCGGGACGTGCGCGTGGTTGACCCGCAGGGGTTTTCGTTTATTAACATAAATACCGCCGAAGACCTGGAGGCGGCCTCCCACTTGGCCTTGCAAAACGGAAAAGGAGGGCCGGCGCGATAGGAGACCTTATAGTCATCCTTATCATAGTGATTGCGATTACCGGCTTCTCCAGAGTGCGCGAGACCGCCGCCGGTCTTCGGGATGCGGTCCGGAATTTCAAAAAGTCGATGGCGGAACCGGAGGAAATAGATATAACGCCGCGCGCAAACAATAAGACGGGCGGCGCATTCGATAAGGGCGATAAGAGAGATTAACTAAAAGGGCATGGAAAGAGGACAGGAGGCGAAGATAGACCTCAAGGCGCTTCGCCATAATCTGAAAACTGTAAAATCGCTCGGAGGCGGCGCCGTCATAGCCGTCGTCAAGGCCGACGCCTATGGACACGGCGCTGTAGAGGTGTCCAGTGCCTTTGAGAGGGAGGGTGTTTTAGCCCTGGCGGTGGCCTATGCCTCGGAGGCAAGGCAGTTGAGGGGGTCTGGTATAAAATCCCCGATACTGGTGCTCTTCGACGAGGAGCCGGGGCCCTTTTTTGACCTGGACCTGGTCCCGGCCGTCCATTCGCTGAAATCCGCGAGGCGCTTCTCGCGCGAGGCCGTCAGGCGGGGCAGGCGGATAGATGTGCACGTCAAGGTCGACACCGGGATGGGGAGGATGGGTTTTCCCGTCTCCGGGGATGACCGCGCCCTGAAGGATATCGTCGAGATGGCGTCTTTGCCGGGGCTCCGCGTGCGGGGGCTCATGAGCCATTTTGCGGAGGCGCGGCCCGGCAATCTGGATTTCGCCCGCCTTCAACTCGAGAGGTTCAACTCCATCCGGCGGCAACTGGCCGGCAGGGGCATCACGCCCCTTGCCCACATCTCAAGCAGCGCCTCGTCGTTTCTACTGCCCGAGGCAGGCCTGGACGCGCTCCGGGTCGGGCTTTTGCTATACGGCGTTGCGCCCTTTTCCGCGCCGCCCGGCGGCCCGGCTTCCGGGCCGGCGGCCTTTGATTTGAAGCCGGTCATGGAGGTCAGCACGAGGATAATACTCATCAAGAGGTTCGGCAAGGGCCAGCCGGTGAGCTATGACAGGACCTTTGTGACCGCGAGGCGCTCCACTATCGCGGTCATACCCGTGGGGTACGCGGACGGGTATTTCAGGGCCTTTTCCAACAAGGCCTGCGCCCTTGTGAAGGGTGAGAGAGTACCGGTGGCGGGCAGGGTCTGCATGGACGTTACAATGCTTGACATAACCGGCATAAAGGGTGTTTCGGAGGGGGACGAGGCCATACTCCTTGGGGCCGGGCTTTCGGGCCCGGAGCTGGCGGGCTGGGCCGGCACCAACGCCTACGAGGTGATGACCTCTCTTGGCGGGGGAGCGAGGAGGCGCTTCGAATGAAGCGTTTCCTGGAGCTTTTGGGGTCCACCATAATCAGGTTCACGACGGGCATGGGGAGCGTCCTTCTGCTGTTTGCGGAGAGCCTGAAAGAGATGCTGTTGCCGCCGTACGAGGTAAAAAACACCTTCAAGCAGGTCCTGGAGATAGGCGTAAAGAGCGTGCCCGTCGTGATAATAACGGCCGTCTTTACCGGGATGGTCCTTGCGCTGCAGACCTTCACCGGGTTCAAGCGGTTCGGCGCGGAGGCCCTGGTGGGCACGGTCGTGTCGCTTTCGATGACGAGGGAGATGGGGCCGGTGCTCACGGGGCTGGTGGTGGCGGGCAGGGCGGGGGCGGCGATGGCGGCGGAGCTTGGCACCATGCGGGTCACGGAGCAGATAGACGCATTGGAGACATTGGCCACAAACCCGGTCAAATATCTCATAGTCCCCAGGTTCGTTTCCTCGATAATCATACTCCCCTCCCTGACGGTGATCGCCGATATGATCGGCATCCTGGGCGGATATGCCATCGCCGTCTGGCTCTACGGGATGAGCTCCGCGCTTTACTGGCACAGGGCATGGAACTATCTTGAGCTCAATGACATCTTCGGCGGGCTTGCGAAGGCGGCCTTTTTCGGCGCCGCCATAGCCATCGTCTGCTGCCACCGGGGCTTTTATACCGAGGGCGGGGCCGAAGGCGTCGGCAAGGCGACGACGGGGGCGGTCGTCATATCCTTCATGACCATACTGATATCGGACTACTTCCTGACGGCCTGGCTGCTGACATGATAGAGATAAGGGGCCTTTACAAGTCTTTCGGCGACCATCAGGTGCTAAGGGGGGTGGATCTCCGCGTGGAAGACGGGCAGAGCATGGTCGTCATAGGCGGCAGCGGCTCTGGAAAAAGCGTGCTTATGAAGCATATAATAGGGCTTCTCAGGCCGGACAGGGGTTCGGTCCTTGTGGATGGCATCGATATCACGGGGCTCGACGCCAAACATCTATACGAAGTAAGGAAAAAATTCGGCATGCTCTTTCAGGGCGCCGCCTTATTTGACTCCATGACGGTAGGGGAGAACGTGAGCTTCGCGCTTCTTAGAAGCGGCATGAAGGCCGCGGAGGCCAGGCAGGTGGCAGTCGAAAAACTCCGGCTCGTCGGGCTTACGGGGGTCGAGGACCTCATGCCCTCCGAGCTGTCTGGAGGCATGCGCAAGCGCGTGGGCCTTGCGCGGGCGATCGCGCACCAGCCCCAGATACTGCTTTATGACGAGCCCACCACCGGCATAGACCCCATCATGGCCGACGCCATCAACGACCTGATAATAAAGATGCGCGAGGAGCTCCTGGTCACATCCGTCGCGATAACCCACGACATGCACAGCGCCTACAAGATAGCCGACCGTATCGCCTTTCTCTACGAAGGCAGGATCGTGGAGACGGGGGCCCCGGAGGAGATAAAGAACACCCAAAACCCCTTTACCAGGCAGTTCATAACCGGCAGCGCGCAGGGGCCGATAAAGATAGAGGGGATAAGCGCCTGATGAAGATGACGACCGAGCTAAAGGTCGGCGTCTTCGCCCTCATAGTGATAGGCCTGCTGTCGCTGATGACGTTCTGGGTCGGCGGGCTGGCGTGGCTGAAAAAGCCCGGCTACATCCTGTACGTCTACTTCAACGACATAAGCGGGCTCGATAAAAAGAGCAAGATACTGGTGGCCGGCGTGGACGCGGGATATATCGAGGACATCACCCTCATGGACGGCATGGCAAAGCTCAAGCTGAGGATAAACCGCAATGTCGCTCTCTACTCGGACGCCCAGGCGAGCATAAGCTCCATGGGGCTTCTGGGCGAGAAATACCTGGCCATCAAGACCGGCGCGAAACCCCCCACGCTCACAAACGGGCAGACCATCACAAACGTCGTCTCAAGCGTCAGCATGGACGATCTCATGAGAAAGATTTCGGACCTCTCGGCCAGCTTGACCAAGGTCGTGGGCAAGGTAAACGAGGTGCTCTCCCCCGAGCAGATCAAATCCCTGAGGACCGCCATCGACAATGTCCGGAAGATCACCCAAAACGTCAATACTTCCGTCATCGAGGACAACGACAAGATAAAGACCGCCCTCGACAACGTAAATTCCCTCATAACCACCGTCAGGGACACGGCGCAGAAAAACGACAAGAACATAACGGAGCTTATAGCCAACCTGAAGGATTTTTCGCAGACCCTCAGACAGGAGGCGCCGAGCCTCATTAGCAATATCAGGGACACGAGCGCCCAGGTCAAAAACCTGGTCAAGGAGAGCAAGCCCGGCATAGAATCCATCATCAATAGCACAAGCCAGATAACCGCGGGGCTGCGGCAGGGCAAGGGGACCCTGGGCAAGCTGCTGACCGACCAGGCCCTCTACAACAACCTAAACAGCAGCGTGAAAGGTCTCAAGGACACCTTTGGCGCGATAAACCGCTTCAGGGTCTACCTCGACTTCCAGGGGAACTATCTTTCCAGGGGCAGCGGCGGTGAAGGACAGTTCCTGGTCACCCTGCAGCCCAGGCCCGACAAGTACTATATAGTCGGCGTGGTCTCCAATCCCATCGCGAGGATAGACAAGATACAGCAGTTCAATTCCCAGACAAACCAGATAGAGACGACCCAGGAAAACGTCCATTCGGACATAGAATTCCTGGGCCAGTTCGCGCGCAGGTTCTACAATACGGCGTTTCGCATCGGGGTCACGGACAATACCTTCGGCGTCGGCGCGGACCAGTTCTTCCTCAACGACAGGCTGAAACTCTCCATGGACGCCTGGGACTTCTCGGCCAGGGAGGCCTTTGCCAGACACGCCCATCTGAGGGTGGGCGGCCAATACTTCCTCTTCAAGCATATCTATCTCGGCGTGGGCTGGGACAATCCGCTCAATGCCCATTGGAGCGGCCCATACGTGGGCGCCGGCCTCCGGTTCGAGGACGAGGACCTGAAATATCTCTTTGCCATCTCCCCCGCCAAGCTCTGAGCTGTCCGGTGGTCTTGGATCTTTTTTAAACTTAAACTTATGAATATTAAAATGTTTGAATTTCCTCCCCAAAAAAATTCTCCCATGTGTTAAATTACTTTTTTCTATCCCTAAGCCGAAGAAGAACCTATAGATGGCTTTTTTGAAAAGAGCTGCTTTAGTTTTGGTTTTCGTGCTGTTCCTGCTGCCTTCCTGCGCGACCACGGGGAGGTTATTGTCGTCTGAATCGAAATCGTCTCTCCACGCCTCTCATAAAGGGCCCGCCTCTCGTAAAGAGGTTGTCCGGGTAGAGGCGATGGCGGAAGCCCCTCCCAAAGCAAGCCATGAGCCTATCGTGATAGAGCAGGCAGAGGGGGGGCTGCGCTGCGCGGTCATAGATTTTGAGAACGCGGCGGTCTCCAGGGTGGCCCGGGTTTTTGGCGCGGTCCTGGGCAAGGATTTCGTTCTTGCGCCCGGCATAACGGGGACCATGACGATAGAGTCTTATGGAGCGGTGCCCGAGGGGCGCCTCTTCGGCGTTTTCCAGGAGATACTCGAAATAAACGGGCTAAAGGCCGAGCTTGACGGTCTTGAATACAGGATTGTCCCGGACCGTTCCGGAGGCCCCTCGTCCGGGGGCATGGTTTTTAGCGGCGGCCGCATTACAGGGCTCATACCCCTGCGGCATGTCAAATGGAGCCAGGTGGCGGACCGGATACGCGATCTCATCCCGGCGGAAGCGCAGACGATAATCTACGCACCGGCCGGCCTGCTGATAGTGTCGGCGCCGCCGAACGCCCTGCGCAGATTCAAGGAGATAATGGAGGCGGTCGATGTAAGCGGCCAGATGGCCGTCATGCCGGCCACTTATGTCTACCATGTGCAAAACGGCGAGGCGGGCAAGCTGGCGGACGTCATCAGGAAGGTATATCGCCCGGGATCGGCAATACGCGGCCGGATGCTCTCCGTATGCCCGTATAACGACATAAACGCGATTGTGATGAGGTGCGAGCCCGCGACGTATCTCGGGGCGCTGAAACTGCTCAGGGACATTGACGTGCCCTCCAGGCAGGTCTTGATAGAAGTCCTCGTCATGCAGGTGGAGCTTTCGGACTCGACACAGTTCGGCCTCGAATGGGTGCTGAAGAACACCGGCTCCAAGTACTCGGCCGCCGGGGGGTTTAGCCAGGGCAACGTGGGCATAGGGCCAAACGGCGAGCCCTTTGCAAACCTCGCCAACGGGTTTTCGGCCGCCCTTACGACCACTAATCCGCTGGCCGTGGCCGCCGCGTTAAGCAGCCTCGCCACGCAAAACAAGGTCAACGTCCTTGCAAGTCCGCGGATACTGGCCATGGACGACAAGATTGCCCGCATACTTGTGGGCAGCGAAATCCCGATAGCCACCGGCCTCATTCAGCAGCCGAGCGCAACGATCAGCAATACCCTTGTCGCCGCCGGGCAGATACGCTACAAGATGATCGGCACCCTCCTCAAGGTGAGGCCCCATATAACCGACAAGGACAAGGTCACCCTGGATATTGAGCAGGAGGTGAGCCAGATAGGCCAGGTAGTGCCCGTGGCGGGACAGAATTTTCAGGGGTTTGACGTGCGAAGGGCCTCCACCGAGGCCTCCGTCCAAAACGGGCAGACGCTGCTCATCGGCGGGCTCATAAACGAGACCAGGAATTTCAAGCGCGCCGGGATTCCGTTTCTGAGCAGGATACCGGTCCTGGGCTACCTGTTTTCGACCACTACAACGTCAGTCGACAGGACGGAGCTGATTGTCATGGTCACCCCCCATGTGATACAGGGCCGCGAAGAGGCCGAAAACATCACGAAAGAGTTCGAAGACAGGGTGAGGCTCATCAAAAAGGCCCTGGCGGAGAGCAAAAAAACCCACTGACATTTTATAATACCGGATGGCCTTTTCAATTTTTTTGTTTTTGAAATTTTCCCCCGGAGGTCTTTCGTCCCAGTGAAAAGAAGATACCAGCCCGGGGAAGTGGAGCTGAAGTGGCAGGCCCTCTGGTCCGGGAAGGACATTTACCGGAGCGCCCCGGATGCGCGGCCCAAATTTTACTGCCTGGAGATGTTCCCCTACCCCTCGGGAAAGATACACATGGGGCATGTGAGAAACTACGCGATAGGCGATGTGATAGCCCGCTACAAGAGGATGCGCGGCTTTAACGTGCTGCACCCGATGGGATGGGACGCATTCGGGCTGCCGGCCGAGAACGCCGCTATCAAGGAAGGGGTGCATCCCGCGCGCTGGACCCATGACAACATCGCCTACATGAAAAAGCAGCTCATAAGGCTTGGGTTGTCCTATGACTGGGGCAGGGAGGTCGCCACCTGCGACCCTGCGTACTACAGGTGGAACCAGTGGTTCTTCCTGAAAATGTTCGAGAAGGGCCTGGCCTACAGGAAGGCCTCCTTCGTCAACTGGTGCCCCTCATGCGCCACAGTGCTCGCCAACGAGCAGGTAATCGACGGCAGCTGCTGGCGCTGCGAGAGCGTCGTGGTCCAAAAGGAGCTGGAGCAGTGGTTCCTGCGTATCACCGCGTATGAAGAGGAGCTTTTGGCCGCCCTAGACGGACAAATGGACGGACAAAAACTTTCCGGATGGCCCGAAAAGGTCCTCCTCATGCAGAAAAACTGGATAGGCCGGAGCGAAGGCCTCGAGATCGCGTTTCCGGTGGAGGGCAGCCATGATGAGATACCGGTCTTCACCACCAGGGCGGACACGCTCTTCGGGGCGAAGTTCATCTGCCTCGCCCCAAAACACCCGGTGGCGGAGAAATTTTTCGCGGCTGACAGAGGCGCACTCGAAAAGATAAGCGAGCATTACGGGAAGATGGAGGAAAAACAAGGGCTCTTCACGGGGCATTACGTCATCAACCCCGTAAACGGCGAAAGGCTGCCCGTATACGTGGCCAATTTCGTCCTCATGGAATACGGGACGGGGGCGATAATGTCGGTGCCGGCCCATGACCAGCGGGATTTCGAGTTCGCCCAACTTTATGGCCTTCCCCTAAAAGTTGTAATAAGACCTGAGGCCGCAAGCGGGCTGCCCACCGATAGTCTTCTCCGGGCCTTCGAGGATGACGGCGTGCTCGTGGACAGCGGTCCTTTTTCGGGTCTTGCCAGCGAGGAGGCCCGCCGGAGAATCGCCGAATACATCGAGGCAAAGGGCAGCGGCAGACGCGTTATAAATTACCGTCTCAGGGACTGGGGCGTCTCCCGCCAGCGCTATTGGGGCACGCCCATCCCCATCATCTACTGCGAGCGCTGCGGCATCGTGCCCGTCCCCGAAAAGGACCTCCCCGTCGTCCTTCCGGAAGACGTGAAATTTACGGGCAAGGGGGGCTCTCCGCTTGTCTTGGCGGAGGATTTCATAAATGTTGACTGCCCCGGATGCGGCGGGAGGGCCAGGCGGGAGACGGACACGATGGACACGTTTGTCGACTCCTCCTGGTACTATGTGCGCTACTGCTCCGGCGGCGATGAGCCGGCCCTGGACAAGGCGAACATCTCGTACTACATGCCGGCGGACCAGTATGTGGGGGGCGTGGAACACGCCGTCTTGCATCTGCTTTACTCCAGGTTTTTCATGCGGGTCATAAGGGACCTCGGGTTCACCTCCATATCCGAGCCCTTCCAAAGACTCCTTACGCAGGGAATGGTTTGCATGGAGACCATCCGTTGCCCGGAGCACGGCTGGCTTTACCCTTCGGAGGTGGAGAACGAACGGTGCACCAGATGCGGCCGTACCGTCGAGCGGGGCAGGACGGAGAAGATGTCCAAGTCCAAGAGGAACACCGTCGATCCGGACCAGTTGATAAAGACCTACGGGGCGGATACGGCTAGGCTTTTTTCGCTCTTCGCGGCCCCCCCGGAGAGGGACCTGGAATGGTCCGAAAAGGGCGTGGAGGGCGTCTACAGGTTCCTTCAGAGGATTTTTACCTTTGTCTACGATAACCTGGAAATGCTGACCGGGCCGGGCGCGGCGGTCCCCGCGGCGCCGGTGATCGCGGCGGCCCCGCAGGGGCCGCCTGGCGAAAAGACGCCGCCCCTTATCAGAAAGACGCACCAGACCATAATGCGCGTCACCCGGGACATCGAGCGCGAATACCATTTCAATACCGCCATAGCCGCGATGATGGAACTGGTGAACGCGATTACGGCCCTTGCGCCGGAGGGGCGGGAGGGGGACGCCTGGCAGTTGCGGTTTGCGGTGGAGAAGATGCTCCTGCTGCTGGCCCCGTTTTGCCCGCATTTGGCGCAGGAGCTCTGGGAGGCCATCGGGATGGCCTCCGATATCCAGCTTGAGAGCTGGCCCGGATACGCTGAAGACGCGGCACGGGAAGAGCAGATCGAACTGGTGGTGCAGGTAAACGGGAAGGTAAGGGCCAAGATCATGGTCCCCCAGGGACTTACGGACGAGGACATAAAGGCCAGGGCCCTGTCGGAGCCCCGGATAAAGGAGACCCTCACGGGCAAGGACATCAAAAACGTCTTCGCCGTGAAGGGGAAACTCGTAAACATAGTGGCGCGATGAAATCTTTCACCTTTGCGATTGCCGTCTTTTCGCTCTGCGGGATGCTGGCGCTCTCCGGCTGCGGCTATACGTTCGCCGGGCGCAAGGGCCTTATGGTCGCCAGCGTCGGGATCGGCCCGATAAAGAACGAATCGATGGAACCCGGGCTTTCAGAGATGCTCTACTCGGCGCTCTCGGACGAGCTCATGAAACAGGGCATAAATGTGGACCAGAACTCCCCCAACCGGATTTCTGGCAACCTGACGCTGTTCGACCTGTCCGGCGTATCGGAGGCAAACGATTCTTTTACGGCATACCAGGTGACGATTTCGGGGCGGTTCGTCTTCAGGGGCGCAAACGGAAAGGAAGTTTTACTTCCCGGCAGCACGCCTTTCATACTGACCTTCTCGTCCCAGGGCGCGTTAAATCAGGTTTTTGCCCAGAGGCAGCTTGCAGTCGAGGCCGGCATGCAGAACCTTGCATCGCAGATAGTCTCCGGCCTGCTGGTGCCTTTAAAATAGCGGGCTTATGAGGGCCTTTCTCGATGAGCTGAAAAAGGGGTTTCCGGGGCCCCTTTATCTGGCCTACTGCGCCGACCCCTACCTGCTTTACGAGGCAAAGCTCATGGTGAAGAAGACCGTGCCGGCCCCCGCCGCGGAATTCGCCCTGGAGAGTTTTGACGCCGCTGACGACAGGTTTTCCGTGGAGGCCGCGGTCGAGGCCCTGCGGTCAGTCCCGTTTCTGGGCGGCCGGAAGGTGGTGATAATCGAAAACCTGGATGAACTCCGGGCGGAGGGGACCAGGAAAATCCTCTCTTATGCCGGGAACCCGGAGGCCCAAAGCCTTCTTTTCATGCTGATGAATGCGAAAAAACTCCCGCAGAATTTTACGGACCCTGGCATGAAATTGAAACTCCTGCCCCTCTCCATAAGCCCGCGGGACCTGCCGGTGTGGATAAGAAAAAAGGCCTCGGACGAGGGGTTTTCACTTTCTGCCGAGGTGGTCTCCTACCTGGAGGGCAATTATCCGGCCGAGCCGGGCATGATAGCCTCGGAGCTTAAGAAACTCGCCCTCATCGGCAAACCGGTCGTGGAGATGGAGGATGTGAGGAGCCTTATGCGGGACATGTCCGCCCATAACGCGTTTGACCTTGTGCGGGCCCTGGGCGCGAAAGACGCGGGCAGGGTCTTCAGTCTGGCCAGGGAGTTTCGGGCGCAGCATGAGCTTGTAATGCTGCTGGGGGCCCTCAACCGGGAATTTTCCAGGCCGGGCCTTCCGCCCGGGGTCTTTGAAAAGGCAATCCCTCTCTTGAGGGAGGCCGATATGAAGGTAAAGGCCCTCTCGGGGGCTTACCCGATAGAGGACCTCCTTGTGAGACTGCTCAGGATCTGAATATTGGTTCAGGCCTTGGTCTTGTTGGCGAGCCTGGCAAGTCTTGAGACCTTCCGGGAGGCGGTTTTCTTGTGTATTATCCCTTTCGAGGCCGCCTTGGAGTAGGCCTTTGTCGCCTCTTTGAGCACATTGGCCGTCGCATCGGCGTTCTTCTCCGACGCGGTCCGTATCAGCTTTTTTGATGCGGTCTTCAAGGCGCTTTTTACCGCCACGTTCCTGGCGTGTCTTTTTTCCGCCTGCCTTGCCCTTTTCTCGGCGGACGGGTTTTTCTTCGGTGCGGGCATTTTTGCTTTCTACCTCCTCTTAAGGGGCATCGAGATTAGCTTATAAATTAGCACATTTTTACCCGTCAAATCAACCTGTTTTGATTTTAGCCTCTTTTGATTTTCGAGGTGAAACCCTGTCCCTGACAGGGAGAGGGTTGGGAGAGGGTGTGATTTTATGTTAGATTATAGGTGCGGTTTTTTTCGCGGGTTTGTCCCTCGCACTTTCAAATAAAGATGGAGGCAAGCGGCTGGCAATGGGCAGAAACGTCGTGGAGAAGATACTGCAGGAGCACCTCGTCTACGGTGATATTACGACGGGCTCCCGCGTGGGGCTCAAGGTGGACCAGGTCTATACCCAGGATGCCACCGGGACGATGGCGTGGCTCCAGTTCGAGGCGATAGGCGCGGGGAGGGTGAAAGTCCCGCTTGCCGTCTCGTATGTGGACCACAACATGCTGCAGTCGAATTTCATGAACGCCGACGACCACGAATTCCTGCGCACCGCGGCCGCCAGGTTCGGGGCCTGGTATTCGAGGCCCGGAAACGGCATATCGCACCAGGTGCACCTCGAAAGGTTTTCCGCGCCGGGCAGGATCGCCCTGGGCACGGACAGCCATACGCCCACCGGGGGCGGCATCGGCATGCTGGCAATCGGCGTTGGCGGGCTTGACGCGGCCACCGTTATGGCCGGCGCGCCCCTGGAGCTGAAGGTGCCGGAGGTGGTTGAGGTGAGGCTCACGGGCAGGCTGAAGAGGCCGTGGGTGGCGGCGATGGACGTGATACTCGAACTCCTGAGAGGGCTGACCGTAAAGGGCGGGGTCGGCAAGATAATGGAATACGGCGGTCCCGGCTTAAGGCAGCTAAGCGTGCCGGAGCGGGCCACCATAACGAACATGGGGGCGGAGCTGGGCGCGACGACATCGGTCTTCCCAAGCGATGAAAGGACGCTCTTTTTCCTGAAGGCCCAGGGCCGCGAGAAGGACTGGGTGGAGCTGAAGGCGGACCCCGATGCGGTCTACTCGGACACGATCACTATAAATCTCTCCGAGCTTGAACCCCTGATGGCCGCGCCGCACAGCCCGGACAACGTCGTCCCCGTAAGAGAGATGGCCGGGCAAAAAACAAAGGTGGACCAGGTCTGCATCGGCAGTTGCACGAACTCCTCATACATGGTGCTGAAAACGGTCGCCTCCGCGCTGAAGGGGCATACCGTGCGGCCGGGGGTGAACCTGCTTGTAAACCCGGGTTCCCGCCAGGTGGCCCTGATGCTTGCGCGGGATGGCTCTATGGGGGATTTTCTTGCCGCCGGCGCCAGGGTGCTCGAATGCTCCTGCGGGCCGTGCATAGGGATGGGCGGCTCGCCCGGAAGCGCCCAGGTCTCGGTCCGCACATATAACAGGAATTTCAAGGGCAGAAGCGGCACCAAGGACGCGATGGTCTACCTGGCGAACCCCTTACTGTGCGCCTTCTTCGCATTAAACGGCCAGATAATCGAGCCCGGCAGCCAGCCGCTGGACATAAAGCGCGTCAAGGAGCCCGCAAGCTACCCGGTGGACGACAATCTGCTCATACCCCCGCGTGAGGCAGGCGTGGAGGTCGAGATAAAAAAGGGGCCAAACATAAAGGGAGTCCCGCTGAAAGGGCCGGTCGAGGACGAGATGCATGCCTGGGCGCTCCTGGTGGTGGGAGACAACATAACCACGGATGATATCATGCCGGCGGGCTCGCAGATACTGCCTTTGAGGTCGAACATCCCCGCCATTTCGGAGTATGTTTACAGGGGAGTTGACCCGGATTTCGGCAAGAGGGCCGTCATGGCGAAGGCAAAAGGCGGGGGCGCAATAATCGGCGGGGAAAATTACGGGCAGGGCTCCTCGAGGGAGCACGCGGCGCTGGCCCCCATGTACCTTGGCGTCAAGGTCATAATAGCGAAATCGTTTGCCCGGATACACAGGGCGAACCTCATCAATTTCGGCATCCTGCCGCTTGTCTTCAAGGACCCGGCGGACCATGACAGGATAAGCCGGGAGGACGAGCTGGTTATAATAAACGCAAGGGCCGCCCTGGAAGACGCGGCCTCCCAGGCCGGCCGGACGTTTACCGTGGAAGACCGCACGAAGGGTTTCACCTTTGAGGCGGCATCCGGCTTGAGCAGGCGCGAGGCGGACCTGCTACTGGCCGGCGGGCTGCTGCCTTATACAAGGGAGAAATTCGCCGGCGGCAGCGATGGATAAATGGACAGCGGGCGTAAAAAATATCCCTTGCATTTACGGCCCGGAACCTTATAATTTCAAATACGGAGGATATGTTAGAGAGATGAAAAATAACAATAAAAAGGTGGTCTTGCTTTTCTCCACCATATTTGCGGTTGTGCTGGGTTTTGCCGCGGGGGCGATGGGACAGACGACCCCGGTCATGGTCGCCAAGGGCGAGACCGTCCAGGTCAACTACACCCTTACGGTCGAGGGCAAGGTCATCGACAGCTCCAAGGGCCGGCAGCCCCTGGAGATAAAGGTAGGCGCCCATCAGGTGATACCCGGATTTGAAAAGGGCATCATGGGTATGAAGATAGGCGAGAAGAAGTCCTTTACAGTGTCTCCCGAGGAAGGCTACGGGCGGGTAAATCCGAAGGCCATCCTGGAGGTTGAAAAGAGCAAGCTGCCCAAGAACATCAAGCTCACCCCTGGAATGACCCTCTACGGGACACGGGCCGACGGGAAGAGTTTCCCCGTAAAGGTCGTGAAGATAAAGAAGGACACCGTGGTGATGGATTTCAACAGCCCGCTTGCCGGCAAGACACTGAATTTTGACGTCGAGGTCGTCGACATAAAGTAACCGTTTTACGGAAAAGCGAAAAACGGAAATATCTGTTTTTGGTGTTGGAATGTGCCAATGAAAAGCGCGCTTGGATTTGCGGTCCTGGTGGTCTTGATCATAGGCGCGCTGCTTATCTTTCCGGGCAGGAAATGGCCGTCCCTGCCCGATGACGCCGCGCACCGCGCGGCCTCCACGGTCGACGCCTGCAAGCAGTGCCACGCCCCAGGAAAGGCGTGGCCGCTAAAACCCTCGCACCCGCCCAAATTCTCGTGTTTCAAATGCCATAAGGCGAAGAATAAAGAATAAAGGGAGAGGGTTTCACCTTTTGGGCGGCTCTTTTATGAAGGGCAGGGGCAGCAATTCTCCGATAGTCAGGACCTTCACCGATTTTTCGGAGGGCAGGATGATCCTTATGCCCGGGGCGAACTCCAGGAGCATCTGCCTGCAACTGCCGCAGGGATAGCAGGTTTCGCCGTTTTCGCAGACTACGGCAATTGCCTTCAAATCGGCGGCCCCCTCGGAGAGCGCCTTCAGGAGCGAGACCCTCTCGGCGCATACGCTCAGGCCGAGCGATGCGTTTTCGATATTCGAGCCGGTAAAAATCCTTCCGTCCGCCGCCTCAACCGCGGCCCCGACGCGGAAGCCGGAATAGAGGGGGCGGGAAAAGGCGAGGGCCTTCCTTGAGGCGTTTATGAGCCTTTCGATTTCGGTTTCGATTTTGGGGAGAGGGGGATTTTTCCGAGCCATCGCGGCCGCCTTCAGTAGTGAAAGATGTCCATCAGCTCCGGTGCGTCCTCGCTGCCGCCCGGCAGGCCTTCACCCCTCCGGAAGGTGTTTTCCGCCTTCGTCATGTCTCCCTTGAAGCGGGGGTCGAGCCTTACGGCCAGCTGAAGGGCGGAGGCCGCATCGCCGTAGTCGCCTTTTGCGTTATAGGCGAGAGAGAGCTGATAGTAAGCGGGATAAAAATCTTCCATCCTTACCGTGCACTGCCTGAATGCCTTTATGGCCTCATCGTATTTTCCGAGTTTCGAGTATGCAAGCCCCAGGTTGAAAAAGGCCTTCTCCGGCGTTTCGTAAAGGGGGTTTGACAGCGCCTTGCCGCAGTCGGAGACGGCCAGCTCGTACTGCTTCTGCCTGTACTCCAGCAGGCAGCGGTTGTTATAGGCCTGGGAGAAGGCCGGGTCCAGGCTTATGGCCTTCGAGAAGGATTTTATTGCGTCTGCGTTGTCATTCCATTTCATGTAGATATAGCCCAGGGCATTGTAGACGCGCTTGTCGTCGCCGCGGTTCTCCAGGGATTTTTGGAACTCCACGAACGCCTCCTGGTACTGGCCGCTCTCCAGCCTGGAAAGGCCCAGCTTGTAATGAAGCTCCGCCTGGTTCCGCCCCGCCGTGGCGCAGGAAAAACAGGCCGCGAGAAGCAACAGAAGGACAAGGAGAAGATATCTTTTAAACATATTTGGGCTCGAAAGTTTTATCAGTTAAATTAACAGAAATGAGAAGGGCAAGTAAAGGGTTGGGGCTCCGCCCCAAGCCCCCCTAAAACAAAAATCGCCGAATTTTCCGCGGTTGTTGCATTGCAGGATAGTCTTCGGAAACGTTTGAATTACTTCTTCTCTGAAACCGAAACCAGTTCCAGCTTGTGATAACCGTTTGTTTCCCCTTCGAACCCCTCTTGGCCATAACCCGCGCTGTTTTTTAACGCCAGCCTACTGTCAGGTACACGTACATCTCGCCTGGGAATGCGGCCATAAAAGACGGATTTTACCGGCAACTGTCATATTCATCAAAAACAACGTGTTATTATAGATTTTTAAATTTGGTTGAAAGGCGCAGGCATGAGAGAGACCGAAAAATTAAACCCGCTTTCAAAGGGAATTGACGCCCTGTCCATCGGCGAATTTTTAAAGTTAATGCACGCGGAAAGCCGGGTGGCCTTCGAGGCCGTGGGCGCGGCCCTCAATGAGATAGAAGAGGTTGTGAGGGCGGGGGTGGCCGCAATCCGCGCGGGCGGCAGGATTTACTGCGTCGGGGCCGGCACAAGCGGCAGGCTGGGGGCAATAGATGCGGCGGAGGTGGGGCCCACGTTTGGCTCGGATGCCTTTGAGGGGATAATCGCGGGCGGCCCGGAGGCGATGCTGAACGCCATTGAAGGGGCGGAAGACAACCGGGAGGATGGGCGCTCGCAGGCAGGCCGGATAAACAGCCGGGATATTGTCATCGGTATTAGCGCAAGCGGCGAGACCCCGTTTGTGATCGCTTTTCTGGAAGAGGCGAAAAAAAACGGGGCCCCGGCCTGGCTCATCTCCTCAAACCGCGTGAAATACGATTTCGTGGACGGGGTCATCGTCCTGCCGACCGGGCCGGAGCTTATCGCGGGCTCCACGAGGTTAAACGCCGCAACCGCCCAGAAACTCTGTCTCAACCTGATCTCCACAGCCGTGATGGTCCAGCTCGGGGGGACATACGACGGGTATATGGTGGGAGTGTCCCCCGCGAATAAAAAACTTGTGGACAGGGCGAAGAGGACCATCACCGCCTGTACGGGCGCGGGGGAGGAAGAGGCAGGCCGGTATCTTGAGGCCTCCGGGATGGACGTGAAACTCGCCATCGTCATGCTGTCGAGGAAGGTATCCAAACAGGAGGCGGAAAGACTACTCGCGGAAAACGAAGGCCGCCTGCGGGGCCTTCTCCCCTAGCTTCTTTTTATGGCGTCGGCCACCCTGGCGGCCTTTGAGACCTCTTTTACGTCGTGGACCCTCAGGATGTTTGCCCCGTTCATTATGGCGATTGTGGCGGCGGCTATCGTCCCCTCGAGCCTGTCCGCCGGCGGGGCGCCGCCAAGAATATGTCCGATAAACGCTTTTCTGGATGGCCCCACCAAAACGGGTTTTCCAAGACCGGTGAATGATTCCAAATTCTTAAGTATTTCGAGATTATGTTCCATGGTTTTTCCAAAACCTATGCCCGGGTCGATTATGATTTTTTCCTCTTCCACGCCGGCATCGACGGCAAGCCGGATGGAGACCCTGAGATAGTCTAATATCTCGGGTATGAGGGCGTCATAGCGCGGGTTTTTCTGCATGTCGGCCGGGGTGCCTTTCATGTGCATCAATATGACCGGGGCTCCGGAGCGGGCGGCAAGTCCGGGCATCGCGGCGTCGAATCTCATTGCGCTGATATCGTTGATGATGTCCGCGCCGGCGTCGAGGGCCGCGCTGGCCACGGCGGCCTTGCAAGTGTCTATGGATACGGGGATTTGGGCCCCTTTTTTGATCGCCTCTATCACCGGCAGGGTGCGCCCGATCTCCACTTCGGCGCTTAAAGCGGCCGCGCCGGGCCTTGTGGACTCCCCTCCGATGTCTATTATGTCCGCGCCCTCGCCGGCCATCCGCAGGGCGCGCTCGACCGCTTTCTCCGGCTCCAGATAAAGCCCTCCGTCCGAAAAGGAATCGGGGGTCACGTTCAGGATGCCCATTATGTAGGCGCGTTTGGAGAAGTCAAAGATGTGCGGGCCCGCCCGGAGTATCATTGCGGGGGCTGTTTCAGGGGCATCTCAAAATTGCTTATAAAACGGGTGCCCGATTTTAATTCAAAATACCTCGGGTATGGCGTCTTCCCTCACCCCGACCCTCTCCCAGTGGGAGAGGGAGGAATCCTGCTAAAGGCGGGGCGGAGGGCGAGGGCGCCATTCCCGCGCAGGCGAGAATCCATTTTTCCATGTCAGGTCTTCACGGATTCGGACGGGCCACCGGGGGGCACTCAGGCGCTCTGGGCGCGCGGGGCCTCGTGTTCCTTCATAAGGCTTTCTATATCATCGTTGTCCATCGTCTCGACTTCGAGGAGCTTTGCGGTGAATCTCTCCAGAAGGCCCTTGTTTTCCAGGAGCAGTCTTTTTGCCTCCTGATAGGCCTCCGTGACGAACCGCTTCACCTCCGCGTCTATCTCTTCCGCGGTCCTCTCGCTGTAGTCCTTGTGTTTGGCTATCTCCCTTCCGAGGAATATCTGCTCTTCTTTCTTGCCGAAGGCAAGCGGCCCGAGCTTGTCGCTCATGCCCCACTCGGTTACCATCTTGTGGGCGAGCTCGGTGGCCTTTTCGATGTCGTTTCCGGCGCCTGTGGTCATGTGGTTAAGGGCTATCTCCTCGGCGGCCCTTCCGCCCATGAGCATCCTCAGCGTCTTGAAGAGAAATTCCTTCGAATAGGTATACCTGTCGTCGATGGGTAGCTGCTGGGTGACGCCCAGAGCCCTGCCGCGGGGGATGATGCTTACCTTGTGTATCGGGTCCGTGCCCGGCGTGAGCTTTGCGACAAGGGCATGCCCCACCTCGTGATAGGCGGTGTTTTTCTTCTCCTCGTCGCTTATTATCATGCTTTTTCTCTCGACGCCCATCATGAGCTTGTCCTTGGCCATCTCGAAATCCGACGTCTCCACCTTGGTCTTGTTCATCCTGGCGGCAAACAGGGCGGCCTCGTTGACGAGGTTGGCCAGGTCCGCGCCGGAGAAACCGGGTGTGCCGCGGGCCAGCTTTTCGAGCCTTACGTTTTCATCGAGGGGGATGCCCTTCGTGTGGACTTTCAGTATCTCCTCCCTGCCCTTCACGTCCGGCAGAGGAACGACGACCTGCCTGTCGAACCTCCCGGGCCGGAGCAGGGCTGGATCCAGCACGTCCGGGCGGTTGGTGGCCGCGATTACGATGATGCCCTCCTTGCCCTCGAACCCGTCCATCTCCACCAGGAGCTGGTTCAGGGTCTGCTCCCGCTCGTCGTGGCCGCCGCCGAGGCCTGCGCCCCTCAGTCTTCCCACGGCGTCTATCTCGTCTATGAAGATGATGCACGGGGCGTTTTTCTTGGCCTGGTCGAAGAGGTCTCTTACCCTGGATGCGCCGACCCCCACGAACATCTCGACGAAATCAGAGCCCGAGATGCTGAAAAAAGGCACGCCCGCCTCGCCGGCTATGGCCTTGGCCAGGAGGGTCTTGCCCGTTCCGGGCGAGCCGATAAGCAAAACGCCCTTGGGGATCCTGCCGCCCAGCTTGGAGAATTTGTGCGGGTCCCTGAGGAAATCTATTATCTCAGACACCTCGTCCTTCGCCTCCTCTATCCCGGCCACGTCGGCGAAGGTGAGCTTCACGGCCTTGTCGGAGACGAGTTTTACGCGCGCCTTTCCGAACGAGAGCGCCTTGTTGCCGCCGGTCTGCATCTGGCGCATGAAGAATATCCAGATGACCACCAGCAGGAGGATCGGGCCGAAAGAGAAGAAGAAATTCACGTACCAGGGGTTTTCATCCGGCGGTTTCGCCTCGATCTTGACGTTTTTCTGTTCGAGGGTGTCAACGAGCTTGTCGTAGTGCGGGGGGGCGTAGGTCTTGAAACTCTTGCCGTCCTTGAGCCTGCCCGTGATGCTGTTGTCCTTTATTACGACATCGGTCACATTGCCGGTCTGCACCTGCTGGATGAAATCCGAAAAGACGATCTCCTGGGCCGCCTTTTTCGGGCTGCTCAGCAGATTAAACAGCAGTATCATCAGCACCCCGATAAGGAGCCAGATGAAGACGCCTCTTGCCAGGTTCAATTTGATGACATTACCTCCGAAAAATATTTTAACATACAATATTGAATCTACTCTACCGGCTCAGTCGGACTCAAGCGCTTTTTTTTGTATGTTTACGAGTTCTTTTATGCCGTTTTCGGCCAGCATGAGCAGGTTGTCCAGCCCGGCGCGGTCGAAGGGGGCGCTTTCAGCCGTGCCCTGCACCTCGACGAATTTCCCGCTGCCCGTCATGACCACGTTCATGTCCACCTGGGCGCAGACGTCTTCGGCATACGAGAGGTCCAGCCTGGGCTCGCCCTTGACGATCCCCACGCTTATCGCCGCCAGGTAGTCGGTCACCGGCATCTTTTGGATGATGCCGCTTTTAAAGGCATTGGAGAGCGCGTCCCGGAGGCTTATGAAGGCCCCGGTTATGGCCGCGGTCCTGGTCCCGCCGTCCGCCTCGATGACGTCGCAGTCTATCCAGACGGTCCGCTCGCCCAGGGCCTCCAGCTCCACGACGGAGCGCAGGCTCCTTCCTATCAGGCGCTGTATCTCATGCGTCCTGCCGCTTACCCTCCCGATCGAGGCCTCCCTGGCCGTCCTTACATGCGTGGCCCGGGGCAGCAGCGAGTACTCGGCCGTCACCCAGCCCTTTTTCTGGTCCTTCAGAAACGGCGGCACCTTGTTTTCAATGCTGGCCGTACAGATGACCCTGGTGTTGCCTACCTCGATGAAAACGGAACCCTCGGCCGTCTTGATAAAATTCCGCGTGAGCTTGATCGATCTCAGTTCGTCATTTCTTCTGCCATCCGGCCTCATTCCAAACCTCCATTAATTTGACCTCTTTTATCAACGAAAGACCCCCGCCCGGGGTTTTGAACCGCTCCGCTGCGCCGGCGACGTGCAGAAATCTGCCGCCCAGGGTTTTGAAGCGCTCCGGCGCGTCGGTGACGTAGAACTCCCTTTCGGGCGGCAGGTCCGCCTGCCGCAGCAGCCCGTTTTCCTCAAGGACCTTTTTTATCTCGCGCGCCGTCTCACGCGCGGAATCTATCAGTGTCACGCCGTCGCCCAGGACACGCCTTATCGTCTTTTTCAGCAGAGGGTAGTGAGTGCAGCCCAGCAGCAGGGTGTCTATGCCGCCCTGCCTGAAGCCGGAGAGATATTTACCGGCGGTCAGGAAGGCAACTTCGTCATCCACCCAGCCTTCCTCCACCAGGGGGACGAAGAGCGGACATGCCCTGGAGAAGACTTTTATCCCCGGGGCATATCTTTCAAGCACCCGGCGGTATGCGTCGCTTTTTATGGTCGTCTCGGTCCCTATCACGCCCACGCTGCCGGTCCTTGACGCCTGTACGGCGGCCCTCGCGCCCGGCTCTATGACGCCTATTACCGGCACGGGGGAATCCCGCCTGAGGGCCTCAAGGCTTATGGCGCTTGCGGTATTGCAGGCTATGACGAGGAGTTTAATGCCCCGCGAGAGCAGGAATTTCATGTTTTCGAAGCTGTACCTCGTGACTACTTCCGGAGACCTTATCCCGTAGGGCACCCTTGCCGTGTCGCCCAGGTATATGGTGGCTTCCCCGGGGAGCCCGAGGATAATCTCCCGAAGGACGGTAAGCCCCCCGAGCCCCGAATCAAAGACGCCTATGGGCGCGTTATTTGCCTTTTTCATTTCCCGCCGCATTCGTGATTGCAAGCCCGCCAAGCGGCCTGTTTGCCAGTATATGGCCGCCGATGCTCTCGGTCTGCCTGCCGTCTATGAGGAGCATCACGTCCTTGATGCCCGGCACGTTTGACAGCAGGCTTTCATAAAGCCCCCTCAGAAGCAGGTACTCCGTCAATGCGTCCCCCTGGAAATTCCTCTTGAAGGTCTCCGACAGGTCCACATAGAGGATGCCGTCCGTTCCGAAATAAACCCCGCGCAATTTCGCCTCCGGCGGGATGGCCGGGTCCGCCATCCCCGCGGGGCCCCTCAGGTATTGCTCGACGGTGGCGCGCGCCGCCTCCTGCCTGTCCTGGACCCCCGGGCTTACGAGCCTCTCTTCCATCTGAAGATAGCCGCCCACGGGATAGTATATCTTTAAATACGAGCTGCCCTGATCGGCCTGCCCCTGCCGGCTTTCATCCGGCTCGGGTCTGCTCACAAAGCCTCTTGACAGATAAAGATAGCCCGCGGCAAGCCCTCCCGCGAAGATGAAAAACAGGACCAGCGAAAAAACGGCCAGGCGCTTGCGCCCGCGTTTAGTGCGCGCCATATGCCATGACCGCGTTTGCGACCGCCTGGGCTATGCCGGAGATGACCGGCTGGGTATAATCCATGTATTGCGGGCCGGGGCATTCAATCAATACCGCGGGGGCCGCGATTGCATCCAGCAGCGGCAGGGGTATCTCCATGTAGGAGATGTTTCCCCCCGGAAAGGCCTGCTTTAAAGACTGTTCAAGCGCGGAGGCGAAATCCCTGCTTTTGCCGAGGTAGGGCCGCTGCCTCATCGAGTAGAGATAGTATTGCCTGAGGGCCTGCTGATCCGGCCCCGGCTGGCCCCCATTAACCGGCGCTGCCAAAACAGCCGGCCCTGTCTGAACAGCCGGCCCGCCAGCCGGCGTCCCGGCCGCTCCCCCCGCTGCCCCGCCTGTTCCCGCCTGCATGGCCTGACCGGCTGCCGCGGATGGGACCGGGGCGAGCTGCGGACTAGGCATCAGGCTCACATATACCTGGAAGGCGCCGGCCGATGCGAGATGGACGCTCAAAAAAAGCGCCGGCCGCCTGGCGGACGCGATCTGCGCCCGCTGTGCTATGCCGAGGTAGCGGTCCACCGATCTCACCAGAAAGGCGTTTGCCCCTTTTGCCTGGAGGGCGGCGCTTATCGCCCTGGCGATGGCGAGGTCCAGTTTTTTTTCGCTGATCTCCTTGCCGTCTGCGTTATAGACGATGCCCTCGTCATATCCGCCGTGGCCCGGATCGATTGCCACAATCGCCTGCGCGGCCCCGGCCTGTTGAAAGAATGTCCACTGGAAGATCAGGACCGCCGCGCAAAAAATAAAAGGCATGGACATCATCCTGCGAAACCGCGCAGATGGAGGCGAAGAGCTATGCCGCACCGCTTAAGACGCCCCCCTCCCTTATTTTTCTTCCCTGTAGAAAGGCCGCGGCGGGCATCGGCTTTTTCCCTTCGGGCTGGACGATGAGGAGCGACAAAAGCCCCTCGCCGGCGCCCACGAGCAGCTCGCCCCGGGCCTTCCCCACGACCCCCGGAGAGCCAAGTCCGTCCACGGCCCGCGCCTTTATTACCTTGATCCGCTCCCCCGTCAGGAAAAAGTATGCGCCGGGCCAGGGGGACATCCCGCGCACAAAATCGAAAAGGGCCTTCGCCGGGCGGCCCCAGTCAATGAGCCCGTCTTCCTTTTTAAGCGGAGGGGCATAGCTGGCCGGGCCTTCCTGGGGGCGCGGTTTTATTGCGCCTTCCCTCATCCCCTTCAGTGTCTTCAAAAGCAATCCGGCCCCTACTGCCGCCAACCTCCCCGAAAGAGACCCGGCGTCGTCTTCCGGACGGATTTCGGTCTTTTCCTGAAGCAGGATTTCCCCCGTATCCATTCCCTCGTTCATGAGCATCGTGGTGACCCCGGTAACGCTGTCCCCGTTTATTATGGACCGGGCGATCGGGGAGGCGCCCCTCCATCTGGGCAGCAGCGAGGCGTGGACGTTTACGGGCGCGATGCGGGGCATGGAGAGTATCCGGCGGGGCAGTATCCTGCCGTATGCCGTAACCACCAGGAACTCCGGGGCGGCAAAGGAAAGGGTTTTTTCAAGCTCCTCCGTGAAGGCCTCATCAAGCCGTCCCGGCTGGAGCACGTGAATCCCGTATGCCAGGGCAAGCTCCTTCACCGGCGTCGGCAGGATTTTTTTTGTCCTTCCAGCGGGGGCGTCCCTGCGCGTGACGACGGCCGCGATGTCTTCGCCCGCCTCATGGAGCGCCTTTAATGAAGGGACGGCGAACGACGGAGTGCCGAAGAAAACAATCGCCATTTTCTACTCTGCGGCGCTCTTTTTTAAGGCGCGTTTTTTATAGAGGCTTCTTTTAAGCGGGCTTGCCTTGTCCAGTATGGTCCTGCCCCGCAGATGGTCGATCTCGTGCTGGAGCGCAACGGCCAGGAGGCCCGTGGCCTCGATCTCCGTCTCTTTTCCCTCGCGGTCGACCCCTTTCACGAAGACCCGCTCGGCCCTTTCGACGACGGCGTTGAAGCCGGGGAGGCTGAGACAGCCTTCCTCGCCCTCCGCGCTCCCCTCGGCGGTCACTACCCTGGGGTTCAGGAGCGCTATAAGCGGATATTCCGTCTGCTGCCGCGGGTTTATGTCTATTACCAGTATTTGCTGGAGGATTCCGACCTGGTTGGCCGCGAGGCCCACGCCCGGGGCGGCGTACATGGTTTCGATCATGTTGTCTATGAGGCGCTGAAGCGCGCCGTCGATATTCGTTACTTCCTTTGCCTTCCCCCTCAGGACGGGGTCCGGGTAAGTTCTTATCTTTAAAACCATCTAACTATTATATTATTTTTGGGCGTTACTTGTCTTTGTCAGATCTTTGTCAGAAACGGGGCTTGTCTTTTTCAGGAACAGGTATTTGGCCGAACGGTCGTATGGCCCCGCACCCTGCACGTATCTGCGGAGTCTCTTTTCGTAGGTGATTATCTCTTCCTCGTATTCGCCCTCGGCCGCGGAGTAGGCCGCGTCGTAGTCCTCGCGGTAGAGCAGGGCGAGGGCGTCGTTGAAGGCCTCGCCAAGCATTCGGCCCGTCTCGTCGTAGACGTAAACGGCGCCGCATTCGCAGTGGCCGCCCGTCGTCTCCCCGAAGCGCATCTGTATCTTGCGGGGCCCCTCGGGGCTCCGCCCGCAGAAGGGGCAACTCAGCACCCGGTATCGATCGGATATATAGGGCATATCTTATATTAGAATCCGGCGGCCCTCAAGTCCTGTATTCGGCGTTTATCCTTACGTATTGCTCCGTGAGGTCGCATGTGAGGATCTCTTCGCTGTGCGGGCCCAGGTTGAGGTCGACGGTGAGTTTTAGCTCCTTCGATTCCCGCAGGAGACTGCCTGCCTCGTCGTCCTTTCCCATGGACATTCCCTTTCCCACAATCTTAAGCCTTTTGAGGTAAATATCAACTTTTTCCTCTTCGATGGCTATGCCCGATTTGCCGAGGGCCATCATTATCCTGCCCCAGTTGGCGTCGTTTCCATAGAGGGCGGTCTTCACGAG
>JAJYJK010000094.1 GCA_021789555.1 Nitrospirota bacterium | reverse complement strand
AAGGCTGGCTCGCCGAGGGTTTTCCTGAAGGCGCAGATGTCGGCGCTCCTGGGAAAACCGGAGCCCCTGGTGGTGTTCGGTGAGAAACCATTCGTGATCCTGACGGTGGGCGTAAACGGCACGGGTAAGACCACGACCATAGGGAAGCTCGCCTCCAGGTTCACCGGGGAGGGCCGTTCGGTGATACTTGCCGCGGCCGATACCTTCCGGGCGGCCGCGATAGAGCAACTGGAGATATGGGCCCAGAGGGCCGGGGCCCAGATAATAAAACAGCATGCGGGCGGCGACCCCGCCGCCGTCGCCTTTGACGCCGTCGAGGCGGCCAAAAAGAGGGGGACCGACGTTGTGATAGTGGACACGGCGGGCAGACTGCATACGAAGGCCCCCCTTATGGAAGAGCTGAAAAAAATAAGGAGGGTCATACAGAAGGCGATGCCCGACGCCCCCCAGGAGACCCTCCTCGTGGTGGACGCCACAACGGGCCAGAACGCCCTCAGGCAGGCGGAGCTCTTCAATCAGGCGATAGCGGTCTCGGGCCTTGCCCTCACCAAACTCGACGGCACGGCAAAGGGCGGGATCGTTTTTACCATCAGGCGCGAGCTGGGCATCCCGATAAAGCTCATCGGCATAGGGGAAGGGACAGACGACCTCCGGGATTTCGACCCGCGCGAATTCATAGAGGCGCTCTTCGAGTAAGGCGAGTAAGGCCCGGATAGCCCCGCTATAGACCGCCGCCCTGCCAAATCGCAAAGCACCGCCGCTGCCCCTCACCGTCCATCCAGCCCCTCACCCCAACCCTCCTCATGGGAGATGGAGGAGCCCCGATGAAGGCGGGGCGGAGGGCGAGGGATCAGGGATAAATTATTTCTAAACATATGTTTAGAAATATATTGACTTATTAATTCTTAAATTATATATTATCTGGAATCTGTTCAAGGAGGGTTTAGTAAATGGAGAGGGCCTTCGGGATTATATCGATGTCGATTCTCATAATCGCCTACGCGACTCTTGCCGGCATTGCCTTTGTCCACTGATTCGGGCCGGCCTTAAATGGACAGCGGGCGCATTCCCCCCGCCCCGAAAAACAAGTTTTCCGGGGACCCCTGTATCGGCCAGTAACTTGCCGCGGGGAAGATAAATTGCCAATTGTCCGTCCCGCGGGTTATTATTGACCTGTTTTACAAACTGCGGGAAGGAAGGTTGCCGTAAGACTTTTTAAATGGGCATCCTGGCCGTTTCTCTTCAGTCCGGAAGCAACGGGAACTGCATTTACGTGGAGGCGGGCGGCGCGAAACTCCTTTTCGACGCCGGCATCCCAGGCATCCGGGCGCAAGAGAGGCTGAAAGCCATCGGGCGGGACATCAGGGATGTCGACGCCCTCATAATCTCCCACGAGCATTCCGACCACGTTCTCTATGCGGGCGTATACCAAAGGAAATACGGCCTGCCGGTCTATATCTCTTCCGCGACTCTGGAAGCGGCGTTAAAGAGGTTCCCGCTCGGTCGCCTCTCGGACGTGAACATCTTTCTGGTCGGCGGCGTGCTGAGATTCGAAGGCGCGGCGGTGCGCACCGTCCCCACCAGCCATGACGCCGCTGATGGCGCGGCCTTTGTGATATCCTCGGGGCAAAAGGGCAAAAGGCTCGGCATACTCACGGACCTGGGGCATACCTTCGAGGGGCTGCCGGAGCTGGCCGCCACGCTCGACGCGGTCATACTGGAGAGCAATTTTGACCCCGAAATGCTCCGTAGGGGGTCTTACCCGGCCCCGCTGAAGCGACGCATTCAGGGCCCCCGCGGACACCTCTCGAACATCGAGGCGGCGGAACTCCTGAGCTGCTGCCGCGGGCTTGAATGGGCGTGCCTGGCGCACCTCTCCGAAAACAATAACCGACCGGAGCTGGCCCTAAAAACCCACCGCGCGGTCAACCCCTCCCTCCCCCTGCACATAGCGGGCCGCCGCGCGCCCTCAAGGGTTTTGAAGGTCTAAACACCCTCCCCTTATCCCCTCCCTTTTTAAGGATGGGATTTCACAAAAGGCAAGTCTATTGCCTTATGTAAAACCCTCTCCCTAAGGGAGAGGGTTGGGAGAGGGTGAACGCCGCATTTCCCACTGATTAAGATAAAATATAAATCATGGGCGAATTCAGGCTTGTCACGGGTTTCACTCCAAGGGGCGACCAGCCCAGGGCCATAGAGCAGCTTGCAAAGGGGCTTGCCGGGGGGGAAAAACACCAGGTGCTGCTTGGCGTTACGGGCTCCGGCAAAACTTTTACAGTCGCCAACGTGGCGGCCGGCACGGGGCGTCCCACCCTCGTGATAGCCCATAACAAGACCCTCGCGGCGCAGCTCTACGGGGAATTCAAGGAGCTCTTCCCGGACAACAGCGTCGAATACTTCGTGAGCTACTATGACTACTATCAGCCGGAGGCCTATCTGCCCGTATCGGACACCTACATCGAAAAAGACTCCGCGATAAACGACGACATAGACAGGCTCAGGCACTCTGCCACGCGCGCGGTGCTGATGCGCAGGGACGTGATAGTGGTGGCCTCGGTCTCCTGTATTTACGGCATCGGCTCGCCGGAGGACTACATGGCCATGCACCTGGTGCTGGAAGAGGGGATGCGCACCGAGCGCAACGCCATCCTGAAACGGCTTGTCGAGATGCAGTATGTGAGATCGGACGTGGAGTTTGCGAGGGGCAATTTCAGGGTAAGGGGCGACATCGTCGAGGTCTTCCCGTCGTTCTCGTCCGACAAGGCGCTGCGGATAGAATTCTTCGGCGACGATGTGGACGCCCTCTGGGAGTTCGACCCGCTCACGTCAGGCAAGCTCCGGCGCTTCGAAAAATTCGCTCTTTTCCCCAACAGCCACTGGATCACCCCCAGGGAGAGGCTTGGGCCCGCGCTCGCCGGGATAGAGGAGGAACTGCGGGAGCGCATAAAATTCTTCGAGAAGCTGGGCAAGAAGGCGGAGGCCCGGCGGATAGAGCAGAGGACGATATTCGACCTGGAGATGCTGAAGGAGTTCGGCTATTGCCACGGGATTGAAAACTATTCCCGCCATCTGAGCGGGAGGCTGCCCGGCGAGCCGCCCTTCACCCTCATAGATTATTTCCCGGATGACTTCCTCATGGTCATAGACGAGTCGCACGCCACGGTGCCCCAGATAGGCGGCATGTACGAGGGCGACCGGTCGAGGAAGCAGACCCTCATCGACTATGGCTTCCGGCTGCCCTCCGCGCTGGACAACCGCCCGCTAAAGTTCGGCGAGTTCGAGCGCCGGCAGAGACAGACCATATACGTCTCGGCCACCCCCGCGGCCTTCGAGCTTGGCAAGGCAAAAGGGGCGATAGTGGAGCAGATAGTTAGGCCGACGGGCCTTTTGGACCCGAAGCTTATTGTAAAGCCCGCATCGGGCCAGGTGGACGACCTGCTTGGCGGGATACGAAGCCGGATAAAAAACGGGCAACGAGTCCTCGTCACGACACTCACCAAAAAAATGGCCGAGGACCTGACCGACCATTACGTGCGGCTCGGCGTGAAGGCCCGCTATCTGCACTCGGACATCGACACGCTTGAACGCGTGGAGATACTCCGGGACCTCCGCCTGGGCGTCTTTGATGTCCTTATAGGCGTAAACCTCCTCCGGGAGGGTCTCGACCTGCCGGAGGTCTCTTTGGTGGCGATAATGGACGCCGACAAGGAAGGGTTTTTGCGCTCCGAGCGCTCGCTGATACAGACCGCGGGCAGGACCGCCAGGAACGTAAACGGCGAGGTCATTTTATATGCGGACTCCATAACGGCCTCGATGCAAAAGGCCATCGACGAGACGACAAGGAGGCGGCGTATCCAGGAGGAATATAACAGGGCAAACGGAATCGAGCCGCAGACCGTAAAATCCAAAATAAAGGACATACTGGGCAGCATCTACGAGCGCGACTACTTCACCATACAGGAAGAGCCGGAGGTGGAGTACGGGTCCATAAGCGAGGAGTCCCTCGCCGTCCTCGAAAAGCAGATGAAGGAAGCGGCCGCGAAGCTGGAATTCGAAAAGGCCGCCGCCCTGCGCGACAAGATAAGAAAGATGAGGCAGATGATGCTGGAGGTCGGGTACAAGGAAAAACCGGCCGGGGCGAAGACCGGCGTCTCAAAAGCGGGGACGAGGGGCGCGCGGGGGAAAACCCGGCCGGCGCGAAAAAGGACGAAGGCCGGATAGGCGATGCGCCCCCGGCCTCCGTTTTTTGCGCGCCCCGGGTCGCGGTCAGGACGGCTTCATATATCGCTGCAATTTGCCTTCCCTCTGTAATTGCCGTAACGCCGCGAACACCTCTTTTTGCATTTCCTGCATTACATTAGCCATGTAAACACCCATTTTGCCCATGATTGACTCCCCTACCTTTGAACCGTAGAAGTCGGCAAGCGCATTTAATTCCTCGGCCGTGAAGACTTTTACCATGCTGTCGAGCGCGAGTTTCTCCATGGCGTCGATATTGATTGCTCCTTTCATATCGCTTATGAACTCGGCCCTTTTGTCGGCAGATATCCGCTGGGCCACGGCATTGAGGGTGTCATCCATTATTTTACTCATCGGGACGGCTTCCAGATAGCGCTTTGCCGCCTTCAGCCTCGCCTCCTGAGAATCATTCGCACCGCCGGCAAAGGCGGAATGCGCGAAAAAAACAGCCATGAGGACCACTACGGCAAATATTTTTTTGCTCTTCATCATCTCTCCTTTCAGGATGCCATGATTTACAGCAAATGCACGCGACAATAATTCCCTCGATAAAAAAGGCTATAAAATGCCGGCTGGGCCTGAAATTTCACCGGCCCGACAGGGAGAATTGAGGACGAGAAATGACTGTTTGCACTCCACAATCCCTTATCGTCCCGGCCGCCGGAAAAGTTTAGCGCCCTGCCCGCGCACCCCTCGCTATCCATTTAAATACTAAAACCTTAAAAAAAGAGTTGCGGAGACAAAAATGCGAAATATAATTTGAATATGTATACACGGGGGCAGGGCATCCTTTTCCATGTCGCAGTGTGCAGACAGACTCGGGAGTTGAACCCGCATCTGCGGAAATAAGATGAGGAAAAAATTTTATGTTGCCGCCATAGTGCTCACCACCCTGTCCGTTTCTTTCCTGCATTACTGGGAGACCTCCGAGACCCAGGTGCTGCACACCATATACCTGGAGCTTTATTACATACCCGTGCTCATAGCGGCCTTCGCCTTCGGCCTCAGAGGCGCAATCCCGACGTACATACTCATAGTCCTCCTCTACCTGCCTTACGTCTTGATATTCAAGACGGAAACCATATTATCGCTGGCGAACAAGCTGACCCATATTTTTCTGATTGGTTTTTTTGCCCTGCTCTTTGGATTTCTTGTAGACCGGGACAGGAGATTGCGCGGAGAGTCCGAGAAGGCCCGTTATCTTGCCGGGCTCGGGCAGGCCGCCGCTGCCATAGTGCATGAATTAAAAAATCCTCTCATTACCATTACCGGCTTTGCAAGGCGCATCCGGGAAGGCAAAGGCGACGTGGCGGCGGGAGTGCGTACTATCGAGGAATCGGCGGAGGCCATGCAGGAAATCGTGGCCGACGTGCTTGATTTCGCAAAGCCGGCCAAGCTTTCACCAAGGCGGCAGGACATAAGAGGCGTTGTGCGCAAGGCCTGCGATACCTGCAGGGCAAAGGCTGAAAAAGCCGGAGTGGCCCTGTCTCTAAACCTGCCGGACGGCCCCCTGGACGCCCCCGTAGACGCACTGAGCCTCGAAAGGGCGATTGTGAACTTCATCGATAACGGGGTCGATGCCTCAAAAAGGGGCCAGGTCGTTACGATCAGCGCGGGTCTTTCAGAAAAAGACGCCATAACGGTCAGGGTAAGGGATGACGGCATGGGGATGGACAAGGAGACCCTTGAAAACGTCTTCATCCCTTTCTATACGAGAAAGAGCGCGGGGACCGGGCTGGGAATGGCGATTGCAAAAAAAATCATCGAAGAGCACAGGGGCGGACTCAGGATAAAGAGCCGTCCGGCGGAGGGCACCGAGGTCACGATAACACTCCGTCAGAAAGAATGAATTTCTTCAGTCCCGGCAGAGCCGGGGGGATTTCGCATTTCATTGTCCCCTCACCCCTTCCTCTCCCTGGGAGAGGGTTGGGGTGAGGGGATTCAGGACATTAATTATGCAGGGATCACTGGTTATCGGAACGGCGGGAAGATTCCTTCTCGTCATTGCCTTGACACTT